>NZ_JAHYSG010000117.1 GCF_022095675.1 Dactylosporangium sp. AC04546
CGCCCGCCCCGCACGGAACGGCTCGAAGACCCACTCCCGCAGCCGCGGCTGCCAGGCCAGCAGCTTGGCCCAGCCATCGAGGAAGTCATCGGTGTGCAGCTCCGCCACGGTGCTCCCCTCGGCCCGCAGCGCCCGCGCCAGCACCGCCCGCGCCAACTCGTCAAACCGCCCCTTCGCCCCACCACTCACCGCAGCCCCGGAACGCCGCCCGGCCCGCTCGCCGTTCACCACGGCCTCGGACGGACGCTCGGCCAGCTCGCCATTCGCCGTGGCCGCGCGACGGTCGGCTGGTTCGGCGCTCATCGCAGCCCCGGCACGATGGTCGGGAGGCCGGTCGGGGCGCCGCCCTCGATCAGGCGCCACAGTGCGCCGGTGTCGAGGTGCTCCTCGACCAGGTCGCCCAGGATGTCGACCGTCCGCTCGCGCAGCGCCGCGAACGACGTGTCCGGCGCGACCGCGAACCCGTGCCGCCCCGCCAGCCGCGCCACCTCGGTCAGGAACGCACGGCGGAACCCGTCGGTCTCGAACGCACCGTGCCAGTGCGTCCCGAACACGTTGCCCACCACGGCCCCCTCGCCGCCCTCGCCCGGCACCCGGATCATCGGCTCGGCGCCGGAGCGGGTGACCTTGCCATGATGGATCTCGTACCCCCGGACGACCACCCCGCCGAACGCCGTGCCCTCCGGCAGCGCCAGCGTCTTGCGCTCGGCGAACGCGATGTCCACCGGCAACAGCCCCAGCCCCGGCACCTCCCCGCGCCGGCTCTCCACGTCGTCGTGGATGCGCTCGGCGAGCATCTGGAACCCGCCGCAGATCCCGAGCACCGGCTTCCCCGCCGCCGCGTGCGCCCGCACCGCGTCGGCCAGCCCACGCTCGCGCAGCCACTCCAGGTCGTCCACTGTGGACTTGCTGCCCGGGATGACGACGAGGTCGACGTCGGCCAGGTCGGCCGGCTCGACCGTGAGCCGCACCTGGACCCCCGGCTCGCACGCGAGCGCCTCGGCGTCGGTGGCGTTGGACAGCCGCGGCAGCCGGACCACCGCGACCCGCAACCACTGGCTGCCGCGCGCCGCCGCGGGACGGCCGAGCACCCGCCCGTCGTACGCCAGCGAGTCCTCCGCATCCAGCCACAGGTCGAACGACCAGGGCACAACGCCCAGCGTCGGCCGCCCGGTGAGGCTGGTCAGCGAGTCGACGCCCGGCCGCAGCAGCCCGGCGTCGCCCCGGAACTTGTTGATGACGAACCCCGCGATGTGGGCCTGGTCGTCGGCGTCGAGCAGGGCCAGCGTCCCGTACAGCGCGGCGAACACCCCGCCCCGGTCGATGTCACCGACGACGATCACCGGCAGGTCGGCCGCCCGCGCCAGGCCCATGTTGGCCAGGTCGGTCGCCCGCAGGTTGATCTCCGCCGGGCTGCCCGCCCCCTCGCAGATCACCACGTCGTGCCGCCGCCGCAGGTCGTCGAGCGTCTCCAGCACCGTGGCCCGCAGGCGGTCCTTGATCTCGGCGTAGTTCGCGGCGCCGATGTGCCCGACCGCCTGCCCGAGCACGATCACCTGGCTGGTCCGGTCGGAGCCCGGCTTGAGCAGCACCGGGTTGAACCGCACGCTCGGCGCCAGCCCGCACGCGACCGCCTGCAGCGCCTGCGCCCGCCCGATCTCGCCGCCGGTGCCGTCGGGCTCGATCGCCACAGCCGAGTTGTTGGACATGTTCTGCGCCTTGAACGGCGCCACGTCGACCCCCTGCCGCCGCAGCCACCGGCAGATCCCCGCCGTGAGCATGCTCTTGCCGGCGTCGGATGTCGTGCCGGCGACGAGAAGCCCGCCCTTGCCGCTCATCGCCCACGCCACCAGCGCGCCGCGGCGGCCAGCCCGACGGCGGCCGCACCGACGGCCACGGACAGCGCCGCGGCCCGCCGCACGTCCCGCGGGGTCGGCAGGCCGCCGTCGCCGAGCGTCGGGCGCTCCTCGACGCGGTTGCCATACACATTCCGGCCGCCCAGCCGCACGCCCAGTGCCCCCGCCATCGAGGCCTCGCACTGCCCGGAGTTGGGGCTCGGGTGGCGCCCGCCGTCGCGCTGCCAGACGCGGAGCGCCCGGCCCGGGTCACCGCCGGCCACCGGCGCCGCCGCCACCGTCAGCGCCGCCGTCAACCGCGACGGTGCCAGGTTGGCGAGGTCGTCGAGGCGGGCCGACGCGGTGCCGAACCGGGCATACCGCGGCGAGCGGTGCCCGACCATGGCGTCCAGCGTGTTCACCGCCCGGTAGCCGACGATGCCCGGCAGCCCGGCGACAGCGCCCCAGAACAGGGGCCCGACGACGGCGTCCGACGTGTTCTCCGCGACCGACTCGACCGTCGCCCGGGCGAGCTGCGGCGCTTCGAGAGCGGACGGATCGCGCCCACACAGGTTGGGCAGCTGCTCCCGTGCGCCGGCCAGGTCGCCGCGCTCCAGCCGGTCGGCCATCACGCGGCCCTCGCGGGCGAGGCTCGTGCCGCCGAGCGCGGCCCAGGTCGCACCGGCCACCAGCGCGGTGCGGGCCAGCGGTCTGCGCCTGGTCAGCCGGGCCGCGGCCGCGGCGGCGACGACGGGAACACCGACCGCCACCAGTGCGAACCGGGCCCCCGCGACCCGGTCGTCCGCATAGGTGCGCCGCTCGACGAGCGACGCGAACCGACCGAAGCCCGCCACCGGATGCCACCGGCGCGGGTCACCGAACACGACGTCGAGCAGCGCGCCGAGCACCATGCCGACGGCGTCTGCTGCGAACCTGGGTTGAGCCATGCGGAGAACCTACCGAGGGGGTCCGACAAAAACGGAGGCGGTCCACGGTCGCCCCATTAGCAAGCAGATAGTGCGAAAACAAGAGCTTGTCTCACATCCGTCACCGTCTTATTTTGCTGTCGTGCAGCTCGTGCTCCTCCCCGTGCTCGTCCCGCTCCGCGAGGTCCAGCGGGACGACGTGCACGCGCCCGTGCTCGACGACTTCATGGGCGGCCTCGGGGTCGGCTACAGCTACGGCCCGCCGTTCGGGCAGCGCCTCGTGACGTGGGCTGACCTGCAACGAATGGAAATGCCTCGACGGATGCTGCGCCGCCAGGCCGCGCACAACCTCGACGCCCGGCTCGACTCCGTCGCCGTCCACGGCCAGCCGCCGGCCCTCATCCTCAACTTCGACGGCATCGCCTCGACCCTCCTGCTCGCCGAGCCCCTGTGGGCCGGGCTCGAGCGCTCCGTGCCGGGCGAGCTCGTCGTCGGGGTGCCGGCCCGCGACGTCGTCATCGTCACCGGCTCGCACTCCCCGCCCGGGCTGGCCAAGGTCCGCCGGGCCGTCGACCGGGTGTTCTTCGCCGGCGACCGCCACCTGCTCTCGCGCAAACTGCTGGTTCGCCGTCGCGGCATCTGGGAGCTCTTCGCAGATGTACGGCAGGCGCCGCCGACCCGGCAGGCCAGCATCGACGCGGCAATTCCCGGCTACGCCTGATCCCCTCGCGAAGGCTCGCTGCCCTGCTCAGGGCCGGTTGAGGCGGGTTGTCCACCGGCTGCGACTGTCCACAAGCCGGTGGTTATCCACAGATTCGGCGGTGGGGTCGAGCGGCGGTGGCCGGGTTGGGCGCAGGCTTCCTCTCGAACGGGAGGGAGACGGCGATGGCAGGCAAC
The DNA here is from genome assembly GCF_022095675.1 of Dactylosporangium sp. AC04546. Classification (GTDB taxonomy): domain Bacteria; phylum Actinomycetota; class Actinomycetes; order Mycobacteriales; family Micromonosporaceae; genus Dactylosporangium. The sequence goes on from NZ_JAHYSG010000117.1 coordinate 3,659, forward strand.
CAGTACCGGTCCGGATTAACCCGATGCAGGACGCGCGCCCCGCCCATCACCGTCCCCGACGTCTGAGAACCGTCGCCCAAGCCGACGGGGGACGCCGGGTGCCTGCCGCCGCCGGCTCAGCTGCCCCGGCGCCGGCCGGGCAACCCGGCGCGTCCCGCAACCACGAGCGAAGGAGGCCATCAGGACAGCACTCATTCCTAACGTTGCTCCCACACAGCGTCGCCATGGTGCGGCCGGCCCTGGCGCGTTGTGGGACTACTCCGGCTCGTCCGCGGCGAGGTCGGCGGCGATGCGCTGGAGGACATCCGCGGCCGGCAGACCGGTGGCCCGGGTGTGCTCAATGAGGATGAGCGCGGCCAGGTTGGTCATGCCGGTGAACGCCCGCCCGATGTCGACGACGGCGTCGTCCTCGCCGATCATCTGCTGGAGGTAGTCGGACCGGGTCTCGCTGTCCAAGGGCGCCTGGAACAGCAGGGTCAGCATGCCGATGGCGTTGCGGGTGTCCTCACGGCGGCGCTCGTTCATCGTCACGCCTGGGCTCCTGTGCGGGTCGGGCCGGTGGAACGGCGGGGGTCGTGCCGCTGATGCTGCGCGCAAGATACACGGCCATCGGTCACCGGGTTCCCGGCACGAGGCCCGCGGGCGGCCCCGTCGCGTGGAGCCCGCGCGCGTTGTGGAGTGGTGGTCCGCGGCGGTGACCGCCCAGAACGGGACCGTGCCGGGTATGCGATGCCCGGTGGGCTGCCAGTTGCGCTGATCCAACAGAGGCGCTCCGGCGCCGGCCAAAACGGCCACAAAAGAGGTGCTTCACGGCGCGCGCCAACGACTGTCGGCCGAGGAGAACCAGTGCGCCCGGTAGGGATCGAACCTACGACCTTGGGATTAGAAGTCCCCTGCTCTATCCGCTGAGCTACGAGCGCATGTCGTCGCACAGGCTACCGCCTGCGCCGGCGGATTCGCTTGTGGGGAGCCATATCGACGTTCCCAGGACACCACGAGCGGCCGACGCACGGCAACTCCTATGTTCGACGCGCGCGTCGCGCGGACGGTCAGCCGATGCTGCGGCCGTTGACCCGGGACCGCATGTGGCGGGACTTGCGCAGGTCGCGCGTGAGGCTCAGGCGCTTCAGCCAGCGGTCACGGCCGTCGTAGTTGGCCCGGAAGGGCTTGCGGCCGTGAACGGTTCTCCAGTTGTCCAGAAACAGGATCTCGCCGGGCTGGAGCGGGATGTCCTGGAGGTTCGCGTCGATCTCGCCGCACAGGCGCAGATAGGCCGCCGCGTACTCGTCCTGGTCGGGCTTATCGGTGTAGTACGGGTCGACGCGCAGATACGGGCTGTCCTCGACGCCGAACATCAGGGCCACCGGCTCGGGGGCGGCGAGCATCTGGTCGACGCGCTCGTAGCTGTCGAGCCGGTCGGCCAGGCCCGGAACGTCCTCGCGGTGCTTGACGTGGGCGTCGTCCGGCCGGATCACGTAGCGCTTCTCGCGCAGCAGCGCCTGGTCCTCCGCGCTCAGCTTCAGGTCGGCGACCTGCGTGAGCGTCGTGGCCACGTGATCGTGGTTGCGCAGGCACATCAGGCCGACGTAGTCGGGGCGGAAGGGGTGGTAGGCCTCTTCCGTGTGCCATTCGAGGTTGGTGATCGAGCCCGTGCTCGTCTGGTCGAGCTCGTGGCCGGGCTGCGGCGCCACGTGCTGGAGGAGGCGGCCCTCCAGGTAGGTCTCCCAGCCGATCGGATCGCCCAGGCAGGAGGCGAAGAGGAAGAAGGCGATGTCCTGGCGCAGGGTCGCCCGCTCGTCGTGGGGCTGACCGAACGGGGTCGGGCCGATCTCCTTGTCGTCGACCGGCAATCCCTGGATCAGAATTGCGCCGTTGGTCTCCTCCATCTTGAAGTCGAGCAGCTCACCACGAATGCGCGCCGGCATTTCGTGCGACGCGAGGGTGACGGCCCGGAGGAACGGCCCACTTTCGACGGTGTCGAACTCGCCGGCCAGCCGCTCGATCGTCGCGGTGATCGAGTCGAGCTCAACGGCATCGACACATAGCGTGGCCGGTGCGACCATGCCGCCCTCCAGATCAGCAAGAACCCGATGGGCAGACGGGTCGGTGGATTGTCGAGTCCATACAAGGGCCCCGCCTGCTCGTCGACGAGTCCGCCGCGGAGCCTATTGGCTGCCGCGAACGACAGTCAACGGGGCAACGAGCGACGGTGCTCGACCGTTACGAATTGTAGAGCTGCGGGGCCATCCCAGCGCATGAACTGCCCAAGTCATGCCACTGTTCGTTATTCGTGTCGGATCTTGGACTGCCCTCAGGCAATGGATGGCGTCAATCTGGTCGGTTGCCCGTGACGACCGGACCGGCCGGCAAAAGCCGGCCCGGTCCACGAACACCTCCGCACACCGGGTCCGCCTACCCGGGACGGTGGACGCTATACCGGCGTGGCCACACGAAACCCGCGGTTACACGGGAACCGGCACCCGCCGGGAACGCCGCCGCCGACCTGCCGCCGGCTCCGGGACGTCCTCCTCATCGGAGGACTCCTCCGAGGGGTCCTCCAGGGGCCCCTCAGAGGCCGGGTCGAGTGAGTCGACAACGGGGTCCAGCGACTCGGCCAGCTCGGCCAGCACCTCCTCCGCGAACGGATCACGGACCGTCTCCTCGTCGACCAGGGTGACGTAGCCACCGAGGTCGCCGTCATACTCCCGGCGGCGCGGCAACTCGGTCACCTCCGGCGCCGGCTCGGTCGGGGCCTCGCCGATGCGCCGGTCGGCCTGCTCGTCGTCGATCGACGACGTCTGCGTGCTCGCCTTGATCCGCGCGAACTTCGAGCGGCCGCGAGCCAGGTCGTGCCCGACCGAGAACGCGTCCAGCTCGTAGCTCACCCGTTTGACGTGATCGTCGCCCTCCCAGTCGCGGCTGTAGAGGCGGCCGGTCACGATCACCGGGTCGCCCACGTTGACGCTGCGGGCGACGTTGTCGGCCAGCTGCCGCCAGCAGTTCACACGCACCCGCAGGCTGTCCCCGTCGACCCAGCGCTCCCCGGCCCGGTCGAACTTCCGCGAGTGGGCCGCCACCTTGAAGTGCGTGACGAGCGCCTGGCTGTCCACCAGCCGCCGGGCGTCCGGCGGGTTGAGCACGTTGCCGACGATGGTCACCGTCGTGTCGAACATCGGGAATCTCCCTCCAGTTGTGGGTTCGGCCCGAAGCTTGCGCCACAACCCACGCGGCTCGCTGCGATCTTGGGCCGAATCTGTGGATAACCCAGCGCTTGTGGACAGTCCTGCCGAGTCCGGCTGAAACGGGTACCGTGCCGCGCATGGACAAGGACCCATCGAGCAATCTCGTCGCGTTCCGGCTGGCCGGGGTCGAGCGGCCGGCGATCGGTCAGGGGCGGACCCGCGACGACGACGCCGTCCGGCAGGCCTGGCACGAGGTGCAGCGGGCGCACCGCGTGACCGGGGCGCAGGTCGTCGAGCTCTACAGCGAGTGGGAGCCGTCGCCGGCGGACCTCGCGTTCATCGAGCACGAGTTCCCGGAGGCCCGGCTCACGTACTCGTTCGAGCGGCCGCGCGACGGCGACTGGGACGCCGCCTTCGCCGAGGCGTACCAGGCCATGGCGAAGGCCGAGTTCGAGCAGAAGGTGCGCCACGCCGAGGAGAGCGGCGAGCTGCTGCCGGTGCTGTGGAGCGTGCGGCCGCAGAGCGGGCCGCTGCTGCAGGCGCTGCCGTTCCACGAGGTGGTGCCCCGCGGGCTGGCCGTGGCGCTGGCCATGGTCGCGACCACCGAGCGGGGCACGGTCGGCGTGAGCCACTTCATGGACCGCTCCACGTTCGCCGACCGGCTCGGCGAGGCGTTCGGCAACCTCACCCGGGGCCTGCGCGTGGACGCCCTCGACAACGGGGTGCTGTCCTTACGCCGCGAGGGCTACTTCGTCTCCTCGGCGGTCGCGCTGCCCGACTTCCCGCAGCGCATGACGCAGCTGCTGGAGGCCGACCGGATCGTGGTCGCGATCCCCGACCCGGACCACCTGCTCGTCGCGGCGGCCGGCAGCCGGCCCGCGGCCGAGTTCGGCCGGATCGTGCGGGAGTCCCAGCACAACGGCACCGAGCTCGCGCCGACCCTGCTGGAGGGCGACGCGGCCACCTTGATCCAAACATATCCGTAGGTATCTATACAGCGAGCCGACACGCTGTGTTCACGGGGGAATTCGATGGTGTCGCCATGAAAGCCAAGCCCGGGCTCAGCCGCCGTACGTTCGTCCTCGGTGGGCTCGCCACCACCGGCGTCGTCCTCGCGGCCGCCAAGAGTGCGCAGGCCGCCGTCCCCTACCCGTTCCAGCTCGGCGTCGCCTCCGGCGACCCGGACGCCAGCAGCGTCGTGCTCTGGACCCGCCTCGCCCCGTCGCCTCTCAACGCCGACGGGCAGGGCGGGATGGCCAACGCCGACGTGGCCGTCGACTGGCAGGTCTCGACCACCGACACGTTCGCGTCGCTCGTCTCCTCCGGCACGGTGACCGCCCGCTACGCCGAGGCTCACTCGGTGCACGTCGTGGCGGGCGGGCTCAACCCCGACGCGGAGTACTACTACCGCTTCCGCGCCCAGGGGCACATCTCACCCGTCGGCCGGACCCGGACCGCGCCGGCCGTCACGACCGTCGGCCGCGACTTCACGATGCTGTTCGCCTCGTGCGCTCACTTCGAGTCGGGCTACTACACGGCCTACCGGCGTATGGCCGACGACCGTCCCGACCTGATCCTGCACCTCGGCGACTACATCTACGAGGGCGGCGCTGGCTCGTCCGGCGTGCGGCAGCACCTCGGCGCCGAGATCGTCTCGCTGGCCGACTACCGCCGGCGTTACGCGCAGTACAAGAGCGATCCGGATCTTCAGGCGGCCCACGCCATCGCCCCCTGGCTCGTCGTGCCGGACGACCACGAGGTCGAGAACAACTACGCCAACATGGTGCGCGCCGACAGCAGCCCGGCGCTGACCGCCGCGCAGTGGACCGCCCGGCGCACCGCCGCCTACCAGGCGTACTACGAGAACATGCCGCTGCGACCGGCCAACAAGAACAGCGGGAACTCGATCCAGCTGTACCGCCGGGTCCGGTGGGGCCAGCTCGCCACCTTCCACATGCTCGACACCCGCCAGTTCCGCAACGACCAGGCGTGCGGCGACGGCTGGAAGGTGTGCGCCGACGCCGACCTGGCCAGCCGCAGCCTGCCCGGCACCGCCCAGGAGAACTGGCTGCTCGACGGCCTGGGCCAGCACCTCGGCAAGTGGGACGTGATCGGCCAGCAGGTGTTCTTCGCCAAGCAGTTCGACGCGAGCGGCGCGTCGAACATGGACGCCTGGGACGGCTACCGGGCCTCCCGGTCGCGCATCCTCCAGGGCTTCACGGACCGCGCCGTGCGCAACCCGCTCGTCCTCACCGGCGACGTGCACGCGAGCTGGGGGAACAACGTCATGAACGACGCCGGGACGGCCGCCGTCGCCAGCGAGCTCGTCTGCACCTCGATCACCTCGGGCGGCAACGGCTCGGCGACCACGACGATCCCCAACGGCGCCACCAACGCGCACCTCAAGTTCTACTCGAACCGGCGCGGCTACGTCCGGACCCGCATCACCCAGGCCCAGGTCACCGCCGACTTCCGCGGCCTGGCCTCGGTGACGGAGCACGGCGCCGCCGCCAGCACGCTCAAGTCGTTCGCGATCCTCGACGGCCGTCCCGGCCTCCAGGCCCTGTAAGGGAGCACGATGGCCGCCATCACCACCGCCGCCGTCGCCGCGGCGCTCGCCGCCGCGTCGATGACGTGGACCACCGCGAACAGTGTCGCGACCGGCGACCAGGACGTGCCGAGCATCGCCACCAACCGCAACGGCCAGGTCGCCGTCGCGTGGGAGGACGACCGCGACAGCACCGACGCCGCCAACAACAACCACTCCGATGTCTGGGTGCGGCTGTTCACCAACGGCACCGCCAAGTACGAGCTGAAGCTGTCGGCGGGCGGCACCAGCGGTACCAACTGGAAGCACATCAGCCCCGACGTCGGCCTCGACGACAAGGGCAACGCCGTCGTGGTCTGGGCCGAGGACGCGGACGGCAACGGTGTGTTCAACATCCAGTACCGCGTGGTCTCCCCCACCGGCTCGGTGCTCGCGTCCGGCCGCGCCAACGCCGACACCGCCGGCGACCAGATCCTGCCGAAGGTCGCCGTCGACCCGGACGGCGCGCCGACGACCGCGGCCCCGGCGTTCACGGTCGTCTGGGAGGACGTCCAGGGCACCACGTACACGGTCAAGGCCGCCGGCTACACCGCGGCCGCCACGAAGGCCTACGAGGTCTTCGCCAGCCAGACCACCGGCCAGCACCACCGGCCGGACGTGGCGGTCTCGGCGTCCGGCGACGCGCTGGTCGTCTGGGACGAGGACGGCGACGGCAACGGGTTCTACAACATCGGGCTGGTCGGCCTGGCCAAGGCCAACGGCGCGGTGACGCTGTCCCGGCGGACCGCGAACAGCCTGGCCGACGGCCAGCAGCGCCACCCGGCGATCGCGGCGAACTTCAACGGCGACTTCGCGGTGGCGTACGAGTCCGACCACACCGGCACCGCCGGCGTGTGGACGCGGTCGTTCGGCGCCGGGGCGGTCGCCCGCGGGGCCGAGGTGCTCGTCGCGAACGGCGCCGCCAACCCGGTGATCGGCATCGACGGCCAGACGAACACGGTCGTCGGCTGGTCGGTCGGCGGCGCCAACCCGGACGTGTGGGTCGGCGGGTTCAACGCCGACGGCACGAGCACCGGCCGCCTCGCGGCGCAGACGCTGAGCCAGACGGTGACCGGCCGCCAGGAGCAGATCGGCGTCGCGGTGTCGAACTGGGGCGAGCTGAGCGTCGCTTACACCGACGACAACGATGGCAACACGTTCGACCAGGTCATCCTGGGCACCGGCGGGGTCAACTCGGACTGGTGAGCGACAGGCGGCGCCCACGGCCTCGCGCACGCGCGCACGCGCGCAGCCAGCCGTGGGCGCCGTCGGCGTCGAAGCGGCATCCTCGTGGCGCTGGGAGTGGCCGTTGTCGCACTGCGGCCGGTTGATCCGCAACCCGCCCCTCGGGCTATTGTTGAAGCATCAACGAGTAAGGAGCCCGCATGATCCAGGTCGAGGTGTGGTCGGACATCGTCTGCCCCTGGTGCTACATCGGCAAACGCCGCCTGGAGCGGGCCCTGGCCACGTTCGACGGCCTCGACGGGGGCGTCTCGGTCGAGTGGCGCAGCTTCCAGCTCGACCCGTCGACGCCGACCGGCGACCCGCGCACGGTGGCCGAGTCGCTGGCCGCGCGCAAGGGGCTCTCGCCGGCACAGATCCGGGGGATGTTCGCCCACGTGACGGGCATCGCCGCGGAGGAGGGCCTGCAGTACGACTTCGATCGCGCCCGCACCGCCAACACCCTCGACGCGCACCGGCTGCTGCACTTCGCCAAGGCCGGCGGCAAGCAGGGCGAGCTCAAGGAGCGGCTCATGCGGGCGTACTTCACCGAGGGCGCCGACGTGGGCGACCACGCCGTGCTGGCCGGCCTGGCCGGCGAGGTCGGCCTCGACGAGGTGGCCGCGAAGCAGGCGCTCGCCGACGGCTCGTTCGCCGACGGGGTGGAGGAGGACATCGCCACCGCCCGGGAGTACGGGATCAGCGGCGTGCCGTTCTTCGTCTTCAACGGCCGGCTCGGCGTCTCCGGCGCGCAGCCGGTGGAGATCTTCCAGCAGGCGCTGCGCCAGTCGTCGCTCACCGTGATCGGCTCGCCGGACGCGGAGGCGTGCACCGACGACTCCTGCGCGATCTGACGCACGTGCATCTGCGGGTGCGGAATACTAAGGCCGCCGCGCCCGCAGTCAAGAGGCAGGAACGTTGTGCACGTGAACCGTGAACATGAGTGACTATTTTCCGGCAGGCACAGGTCGGGCGGCCGGTTCTACTCTGCAAGCTATGAGCGCAGACGTGCTGCACAGCTACCGGATGCAGGTCGCCCGTGGGGTCCGCCGGCTGGCCGTCGACGACACCGAGCAGGTGACCGAACTGCTGGAGCAGCTCGGCTATCCGCAGGGCGAGACCAACGTCGCGGAGCGGTTGCAGCGCTGGGTCGAGCACCCCGACGGGGCCTCGTTCGTGTGGGACGAGCGGGGGCGCCTGCTGGGCGTGATCGCGGCACACGTCATCCCGTCGTTCGAGAAGGACGGCGCCTGGCTGCGGATCGTGGCCCTGGCGGTGTCCGAGTCGGCCCGCGGGCGGGGCATCGGCACGAGCCTCGTGGCGGCGGCGGAGACGTTCGGCCTGATGCGCGGGTGCTCGTCGGTCGAGGTGACCAGCATGCGCACGCGTGAAGGGGCCCACGCCTTCTACCGGGCGCTCGGGTACCACGACCGCTCGGACGCGGCCGGCCGCTTCCTGCGCCAGCTCCCGTAGTTCATCCCTTTTCGGCCGGGCGCTTGATCCCGCCTTGCCGGTGCTGCCCGAAATGCGACTTCGTGCAGTTACAGCGAAACTACCTCGCCAGCCGGGTACCCAGCGTGGTCGCCACCTTGACCAGGCCGTCCTCGGCGCCGGCCGGGAGGTCGCCGCCGGACAGGTTGGCCACCGACAGCACGACGATGAGGTTGCTGACCCGCATCGTGATGATCTGCGGCGCCCCGATCGCGTTGGTGCGCTGCCGGATCGCCTGCTCACCGACGCCGTGGAGCCGCTCGGTGCCGCCGCCGACCGCGTCGATGAAGCGCTTCGCGAGCTCCGGCCCGCCCACGTTGCCCCGCTTCGTCACGACCGTGAAGCCGACGTTGATCTGCGTCTGGCCTTCGGTGGCGGTGCAGTTGTCGCCGTCGGCGGCGACCTGCGGGTTGGGCAGCAACGGCGCGACGGTCGCCGCGTCGAGGACACCGCAGCCGGGGGCGGCGCTGAAGCGCCCCTCATCGGCGAAGGCCCCGATGGAGAACGCGACGCCGAGCACCGTGGCGGCCGCGGCCACGAGCAGCGCCGCGGTCACCAGGACAATCCGCCAGAACCGCTGCATCGCGACAGTCTAGGACGAACCGAGAGCCCGAATACCTCACGTAGCCGCGAACACGACGCCCAGCGACGAGCGCACGCACAGAAAAACGCGTGACGCGCCAAGCGTGAGCGGCCGGGCTTGAGTGCGGCGCGCAGCGTCGCATGGGGGGTGTGGGGTGGGAACCCCCCACAGAACCGCGGGCGAAGCCCGTGGAGCAAGAAACAGCTCAAGTCCGTCACGCAGTTCAGCCACATGGCGCGGCGCCAATACGTGCGCGGCTAGCGTGAGTGGCCGAGCTTGAGTGCGGCGCGCAGCGTCGCATGGGGGGTGTGGGGTGGGAACCCCCCACGGAACCGCGGGCGAAGCCCGGGGAGCTAGAAACAGTGCATGGGGGGTGTGGGGTGGGAACCCCCCACGAAACCGCGGGCGAAGCCCGTGGAGCTAGAAACAGCGCCAGAGACTTTGCGCAAGTTGAAAACCCGCTTAAGCCCATGGTCTCTGACCTGCGGGCCTTGATATCCAGATGGCAGTGGAACCGCATGCACAGCACGAGACAGCGACCATGACCGTCCCTCGGCAACGCCCCGCCGGCCAGCTCGCCGCCCCGGCCGCGCGCCCGGTGGAGCACAACAGCGCCGGACGGTTCCTGCTGCGCACCCTCTTCTGGGGCGGGCTCGGCCTCGCGGTACTGCCCTGGTGGCTCAACACGGAGACCGGCTCGCTCAACACGTCCGCCGAGCTGTTCCAGTCGGCGGGCCGGGTGACCGGCCTCATCGCGGGCTACCTGCTGCTCGTGCAGGTCGTGCTGATGAGCCGGGTCGGCTTCCTGGAGCGCTGGATCGGCGCGCGCCACCTCGGGCTCTGGCACCGCGAGCTCGGCGGGTCGGTGCTGATCACGATCCTGTCGCACGCGGCGTTCATCACCGTCGGCTATGCCTACGCCGACCGGGTCGGGTTCGTCAGCGAGCTGGGGACGATCCTGGCCGAGTACGAGGACATGGTCACCGCGTTCCTCGCGACCGGCATGCTCGTGTGCATCGGCCTGCTGAGCATCCGCGGGCTGCGCCGGGCCCTGCCGTACGAGCTGTGGTACTTCCTGCACCTGACCGCGTACCTGGCGCTGCTGCTGGGCTTCGCGCACCAGTTCTCCAACGGGCAGGAGCTGTTCCGGCCGGGCCTGGGCCGCACGACCTGGATCGCCTTCTACGTGGTGATGGCCGCCGCCGTGGTGTGGGGCCGGATCCTGGCGCCGCTCACGCTCAACCTGCGCCACCGGCTGCGGGTCGCCGACGTCGTGACCGAGGGCCCGGACATGGTCTCGATCTACATCACCGGCCACCGCCTGCACGACCTCGACGCCGAGGCCGGGCAGTTCTTCCGCTGGCGGTTCCTGGCTCGGGGGTACTGGTGGCAGGCCCACCCGTTCTCGCTCTCGGCCGCGCCCAACGGCCGCTGGCTGCGGCTCACCGTGAAGACGGTCGGCAGCCACACCCACAGCCTGCGCAAGCTGCGGCCCGGCGTGCGGATCTTCGTCGAGGGCCCGTGGGGCGACTTCACGGCGAGCCGGCGAGTGCGGCAGCGGGCGCTGCTCATCGCGGCCGGCAGCGGCATCGCGCCGATCCGGGCGCTGCTGGAGGAGCTGCCGCCGAGGGCCGTCGTGGTGTACCGCGCGAGCGCCGTCCACGACCTGCACCTGCGGCACGAGCTGGAGCAGGTCGCCCAGCTGCGGCACGCCCAGCTGTGGTTCGTCGTCGGCGACCGGCGCGACCCCGGCCCGCGGCGGCTGTTCACGCCCGCCGGCATGCGCGAGCTCGTGCCCGACATCGCCGACCGGGACGTGTACCTCTGCGGCCCCGACGGGCTCGTCGAGCAGTCCCTGCAGGTGCTGCGCCGGCTGCGGGTGCCCCGCCGGCAGGTTCACCTGGACCCCTTCGAGTTCTGAGAGTTGGTACTGCGGTGCGACGCGCGATGATCGCCCTGATGGGCACGGCGGCGGGCACGATCCTGCTCGTCGGCGCCAAGGCGGGCTTCAGCAGCCCGTCCGACCAGGCGATGCAGCCCGCCGCGGGCGAGCCGAAGCCCGGCGCGGTGCCGAGCGGCTCCGTCGCCGCTCCCCCGCAGCCGGGGGCGTCGGCCGCGCCGGGCAGCGCCGCCCCCGGGACGATCGCGACCACCACGGCGGCGGCGCCCGGCAAGACGACGGCGCCCGGCCAGCCCAAGCCGACGACCGCCGCCCCCAAGCCGCCGCGCACGACGATGAAGGACGGCACCTTCAAGGGCAACGCGGTGTACGTCGACTACGGCAACGTCGAGCTGTCGATCGTCGTCTCCGGCGGCAAGATCACCGACATCAAGGTCCTCGACTCGCCGAGCGACCACTCGCGGTCGGTCCAGATCAACAACTCCGCCCTGCCGAAGCTCAAGTCCGAGGCGCTGGCCGCGCAGAGCGCCGACATCGACTCGGTCTCCGGCGCCACGTACACCAGCTCCGGCTACAAACTGTCGCTCCAGTCCGCGATCGACCGGGCCTACCAGGCGTAGCCATGGTGCACAGCCTCGTTCGCGTCGAGCACGTCATGGGCATGGCCGTCAGCCTCGACCTGGCCGACGACCGGCCAGTGCCGGAGCTGGAGCGGCTCGCCGACAGCGTGTTCGACTGGCTGCGCGTGGTGGACACGATCTTCAGCACGTACAAGCCGGAGAGCGAGATCAGCCGCCTCGGCCGCGGCGAGCTGCGCCGCGCCGACTGCTCCCCGGTCGTCGGCGAGGTCCTGGACCGCTGCGCCGAGCTCTGGCGGGAGACCGACGGCTACTTCGACATCAATGCCGGCGGCCACCTCGACCCGTCGGGCTATGTGAAGGGCTGGGCCGTCCAGCGCGCCTGCGACCGCCTGCTCGCCGAGGGCTCCGCCAACCATTGCCTCAACGCGGGCGGCGACATCTTCGTCCGCGGCGCCCCGGCCGGCCGCTCCCGCTGGCGGGTGGGCATCCGCCACCCGTGGGAGGCGATGTCGGTGGCGTGGGTGCTGGAGGTGACGGACACGGCGGTGGCCACGTCGGGCACGTACGAGCGCGGCAACCACGTCCTCAACCCCTTCACCGGCGCCCCGGCCACCGCGCTGCGGTCGGTGACGGTCGTCGGGCCGGAGCTGGGCACGGCCGACGCCTACGCCACGGCCGCCCTGGCGATGGGCACGCGCGGCCTGGACTGGCTGGCCAACCTCCCCGGCCACGAGTGCGCGGTGGTGACGGAGGAGGGCCAGGCGATGCGCTCGGCGAACCTCCCGGTGGCGGCCAGCGCCCACCTGAGCTGATTGCCCGCCGCGCGTGAACTGGGACGCGCTGAGCGCGAGGACGCCTGGCCGCCGGGCGGGTCACGGCGAAGATCGAGGCGGGTGGCACGCGCTGGAGATCTACGGGGAACGGTAAGAGCCGATCGTCGGCGAGGCGCTGCGGGTGCGGTGCTAGGAGACGGCCAGGTCGAGATACTCCGCCAGGTGCTCGTGCGTCGGGGTGCTCGCATCCGGGGTGAAGCGCAGGTAGCGCAGGCGTTTGCCGGTGCCCTGGAGTAATCCGTGCGGGTCGGGCAGGTCGGCGCCGTGCTCGAAGCCGACGGACACGGAGTCGGTGCCGGGGAAGACGGCGGCGATGTATCCCCGCTCGGGATGGTGGAAGCCCAGCCCGTGCCAGCCACGGTAGACGCGCTCGGTCAGCTCCGGACGGGCCGTGAGGATGACGTCACGCAGGTGGCGGGTCAGGGCGCTGATGTCGGCACAGTGATCCTCGAGGAGTTCTTCGAAGCCCGGCGGCGCGGCAGCAATCATGCCGACACCTCACCACACAGGTACGACAATTTCGGAACGCATTTCCTACCAGGCGAACTCCTTCCCGCGGGCCTCACCGCCCGGCAGAATCGAGCGGCCCGTGTACACCCACTTCTGCACGACGACGTAGCGGTGGCCGCGCGGCGGGTTGTCGACGAACGGCCCGCAGTCGTGGGACGGCGCGGCGTCCGTGAACATCAGGCCGGAGCACAGGTGCGGGCCGGCCACCAGCTCGTCGGTGTCCGCGTCGACCAGCGAGATCGTCACGTCGGCCTGCACGCCCGGGAGCGCCTTCATGTGGCCGATCAGGCGGACCCGTTCAGTGCCGACGGCGTGGCAGGGCTGCACGACCGCGGGGTGACCGAGATCCCAGGTGTAACTGTCGGCACACTCCCAGTCCTGCCAGGCCTCGGTCGCCTCGGTCGGGGGGCGGCCGGCCGACCCGGCCGGGGTGGCGTCGCCGACCGTGGCCGCGCCGTCCGACCGGGCGTTGCGGCCCGCCGGGCGGCCCGACGGCGAAGCGTTACCGGGGTGGCCGCCGACCGGCGCCGCGGTCGAGTTCGCGCCGGGGCGGGCCGCGTCGCCGCCGGCGCCGGGGCGGTTCAGGAAGTTCCAGGTGGGGACGGCGAGGGCCGCGAGTGCCAGCAGTACCACAGCGAAATAAGGCCGTCGTGAACGCGAGGGTGACGAGCGCGGTCTCGGCACCGCCGGCCGCTCCAGCGTGGTCAGCCGGTTGTCGGCCACCTGGGGCGGCAGCGCCGGCAGGTCGCGCAGGCGGCGCGCGACCGAGCGCAGCGTGGCGGCCAGGTCGCGGGCGGAGGGGCGGCGGCCCGGCCGTTTGTCCATGCAGTGCTGCACGACCTGCCAGATCGCCTCGGGCATGCCCTCGACCGGGCGCGGTGACTCGTCGACGTGGCGGCGCAGGATCGCCCAGGCGGGGCCGCCGCCGTACGTCGGACGGCCGGTCGTGAGCTCGAAGAGCACGACCCCGAGCGCGTAGACGTCCGCCGGCGGTGCGGGACTGCCGCCGTAGACGGCCTCGGGCGCGACGTAGTTCGCGGTACCGACGAGGGCGCCCGGCGTCGTCATGCTGGGCGTGTCGAGGACGCGCGCGATGCCGAAGTCGGTGAGGCGGCAGTGCAGCCTGCCGTCGACCCGGTCGAGCAGGATGTTGTCGGGCTTGAGGTCGCGGTGCACGACGCCGCGTCTGTGCGCGGCCGCGAGCGCCTCGGCCACCTGGGCGAGCAGCATGGCTGCCTCGCCCGGCGGCAGCGTGCCGTGCTCGTGCAGGTGGTCGCGCAGGCTCCCGCCCTCGACGAGGTCCATGACGAGCCCGAGCGAGGTGCCGACGGTGATCAGGTCGCGCACGCGCACGATGTGCGGGTGGCGCAGCATGAGCAGGATCGCCCGCTCCTGCACGAACCGGTTCACGGCCTTCGGCTCGGCCATCAGGTCCTCGCGCAGCAGCTTGACCGCCACGTGCTCGTCTTCCTGCACCAGCGACCGCGCGCGCCAGACGGTGCCCGTGCCGCCGCCACCGATCGGCTCGATCAGCTCGTACGCGTCACCGATCCGGTAGCCCGTCAGGTCTCCGGCGTCATCCCGCAGACGGTCGTCTGTTTCGTGGCGCGCTTCGGGGGGAGTACGCATCGAGGTATTGGTACAGAATGCAAGATGAAGGTCACAACCTGTACCAGGGAATACGCCCCGAGTGGGTTACCCGCCGCGCGTTCAACACCTTTACAGGTACCGATGCATGATATGAAAGTCGACCAGGCCGTGCTTCGTGCTCTGGAAGCCGTCGGGGATGGTGCCGACGATGATGAAGCCCAATGAGCGCCACAGCCGCACGGCGACCGTGTTGGTCGAGACCACGGCGTTGAACTGCATCGCCGTGAAGCCGAGCTGACGCGCGCGGTCCAGGCAGTGCTCGCCCAGGGTGCGCCCGAGGCCCCGCCCACGCGCCCGCGACGACACCATGAAACTCGCGTTGGCGACGTGCGCGCCGAGCTTTCCCTTGTTGGGCCCGACCTTGTACGTGCCGAGGACGTCGCCGTCCTCGACGGCCACCCAGACCTCGAATCCGGGAAGGCTGGTCCAGTGTGCACGTGCATCGCTCTCGGACGATGCGGGGTCGTTGTCGTAGCTCTCGCCCGCCGCGACGACCTCGTGCCACACCTCCCACAGGCCCGGCCAGTCGGTGTCCGCAAAGCGCCTGATCTCCACGCTGTTCATTCAACACGTCAGGTGGCAGGCTCTGCATTCGTGTTCGACGTGTTGAACGACGCATTCGGCCGGCAGCCCTCCCCCAGCCGCGAGGTGGTGCTCGCGACCGCCGCGCTCGCACTGCTCGCGGTGCTGATCGGCCCGGTCTGGAAGGTCATGCGCAACTTCGTGACCATCGCGCACGAGGGCGGTCACGCGCTGGCCGCGGTGCTGAGCGGCCGTCGGCTCTCCGGCATCCGGCTGCACTCCGACACGTCGGGACTGACCCTGTCCCGCGGGAAGCCGACCGGCTTCGGCATGGTGGCGACCGGCCTGGCCGGCTACATCACGCCGTCCCTGCTGGGGCTCGCCGCCGGGGCGATCCTCGGCGTCGGCCGGTTGACGATCCTCCTCTGGATTTTGCTGGTACTGCTGGCGCTCATGCTGATCATGATCCGCAACGTCTACGGCGTGGTCTCCATCGTCGTGGCGGGCGCGATCGTGTTCGTCGTGTCGTGGTACGCCTCGGACCAGATCCAGGGCGCGTTCGCCTACGCCTTCGCGTGGTTCATGCTGCTCGGCGGCGTGCGCGCGGTCTTCGAGCTGCAGCAGTCGCGGTTCCGCCGCCAGGCGCCGAACTCGGACGCGGACCAGATCGCCCGCCTGACCCGCGTCCCGGCCATCATCTACGTGGCGTTCTTCGTGCTGGTCGCGATCGGCTCGCTCGCGTTCGGCGTGCGGCTCATGCTGGGACCGGTGCAGGACTTGCTGTGAGCGCCTGACCGACCCGCTCGGCCTCCTCCAGGTGCGGCCAGCCGGAGAGGATGAACTCGTCGACCCCGGCCGCCTCGTACTCGGCCAGCCGCGCCCGGATCTCGGCCGGGCTGCCGACCAGGGCGGTGCCAGCGCCCTCGCGGACCAGCCCGATGCCGGCCCACAGATTCGGCCCGATGACCAGCTCTCGCTCGTTGAGCGCGGTCATCCGCGCCTGCCCGACGGAGTCCATCCGTTTGAACCGCTGCTGCGCGGCCGCGATCCGCTCGGGATCCATGCCCTTGAGCAGCCGGTCGGCCTCGGCCCAGGCCTGGTCGGCGTCGTCGCGCACGATCACATGAATCCGAAGCCCGAATCGCAGCCGCGGGTTCCTGGCCCGCATGCGCTCGACGCGCTCCTTGATGGCCTCACGCGGCTCGCCCCACATCAGGTACACGTCGGCATGCCGGGCGGCGACCTCCTCGGCCGCCGGTGACGCCCCGCCGAAGTAGACGGGCGGGACGTGCTCCAGCGGGGTCGCGAGCCCGCCGCCCTCGACGCGGTAGTGCTCGCCCGCGAAGTCGAACGACTCGCCCGCCCACGCCTTTCGCAGGATCTGCAGATACTCGTCGGTCCGGGCATAGCGCCCGCCGTGGTCGGTGAAGTCGCCGTACGCGCGCTGCTCCACCGGGTCACCGCCCGTGACCACGTTCAGGGCGAGCCGGTTGCCGGAGATCCACTGGAACGCCTGGGCCTGCTGCGCGAGCAGCGTCGGCAGCGTGAACCCGGCCCGGAACGCGACCAGCAGCTGGAGCGTGGTGGTGTGCTGGGCGATCGCGGTACACATGACCATGGGGTCCAGGCATCCGGCCCCGACCGGCGTGAGGGCGGCCGTGAAGCCGGCCCGCTCCGCGGCCCGCGCGACCTCCGACAGATAGCCGACAGTCGGCGGCCGCTCATGCCGGGCGGCCCCGGCGGTGACGGTCGCAGCCCCGACCTGGGCACCGTCGCCGGTCGTCGGCAGGAACCAGTGGTACTTCGTCATGAAGCACACCTTACCTACCTCCTTGGTGGGTGGGAATCGTGGCGCGGTTCGATTAGAATGTATGTACGAAAGTTGCTCTTGACCTGGGAGGAGAGCGCCCGTGACCGCCCCCGTCACCACCCCCGAATCCGGTTCCGTTCCTTACGCGACGCTGCTGAACTTCACCCGCTACGTCGGCCGCACCGGCCCGCGCAAGGCGAGCTTCGTCGGCGGCCTGCGTCGCCAGCGCGAGTCGGGCTCCGGCTTCAACCCGCACGGGCAACTCGTGAAGGCCCTGAAGGCCGACATCCAGTTCCGCACCGGCGGCACGTATCTCAACGCCGTCGTCGACCAGGTGAACGCCCGCTGGAAGCCGCTCTACGAGTCGGTCGTCCCGGGCGCGCTGCGCTACCTGGAGACCCTGGAGACCCCGGTCGAGGTCACCCAGGCCCGCGACACCCTGACGATGCTCGGCAACCTGCCCGTGAAGATCAACCCGCACTTCGGCCTGCGCTACTCGGATGGCCGCGGCGAGGCGGTCCGCCTGCACTTCGACGAAGACCCGCCACAGGACGAGGCGGCCGTCGCGACCCTGCACCTGATGGCCCGCCACATGGACCTGATCCTGCCCAACGCGACCCCGGCCCTGGTCGACCTGCGCCGCGGCGAGACCCTGCGCCCGGACCCGTCGGACAAGCCGGAGGAGATCGAGCGCTGGCTTGCCGGCGAGGCGGCCGCGTTCTCCGCCATGTGGGCCACCACGGCATAACTCCCCCAAGCGGAAGCGGGCTCGACGCCTCCCCCCGGCCGCCGAGCCCGCTTCCGCACGCCCACGCCGCCCGCCCGCACCTTCCCCGCCGCACCCTTCCCGCACGCCCCTTCTCCGCTTCCCCGGCCCGATTCGCGCGACGGTTGCGCACGCCTCCCCACCACCGACCGAGCTTCCGGGTGCCCGCGGTCCGTCCCCGGCGTTGCCTTGCCGCTCGCCGCGGCCCCCTTCCGCCCGGCCACCCACACCTGCCTGCACCGGTGCGCGCCGACCTTCTCGTCGTTTTGGGCTGAATGCCCGCTTCGTCAGGTGTCTGCGGATGCAGTTCGCGGCGGCGCGAGGTGGCGGCCATGATCGTGGGAAACATTCGGCTGTCAGGGCGACCAGATGTTTCCCATGATCATGGGCCCTTGCCGACTCAACCCGCGGGCATGCCAGCCAGCCGACTGACTGTCGGATTTTTCGGATTCGTCGCCCAGGTGCCGACCCTCCGCGGGGTGACATGCCATGCGCGGTGGCGCGGGGAGGAGTCGTCCGGCGCTTGGGGATCTCGCGGGCGGCGATGCGGGGTCGGGGTTCTTGATCGATGGAGCGTTCTGGTCGCCATGACAGCCAGAAGTCGCCATCGATCATGGACTGCGGCCCGTCAGGCGGCCGGGCCCAGCGGGGCGGCTGAAAGAGTCGTTGCTGGGAAATGACGGTTTTGCCGCAGTCGCCAGATACTGCACAGCAATCAGTGATCAACTCGTCGCTCTGCGGTCAGCGTTCGGCCGGGGCCGGTGCTAGGTTGACCGCAGCGCGCTTCCCCGTCCTCGCGCAACGTAGCGGCCTCGCGAAAGAAAGAAAGGGATGCCATGACCGAGGGCCGGCATCAGCGGCGTCATCACGACGACCACACGGAAGACGGGATCTACGTCCCGCCCCCGCGTGAGGTGCCACGCCCCCGATCCGAGCGGGCCGGACCACCCGGGCCATCGGCTCACCCCGTCACCCCCTCCCCCTGGGCCCCGACGGCGCCGAGCAGCCCGGCGGCACCGGCGCAGCAGCCTCCGCCGACCCTGGCGGAGCCGCACGAGGCACACCCGATCGAGGCACCGGTCTACTACGCACGCGCGTCCGACTGGACGGCCCGTCCCTCCCCCTGGGCGGCGTCGGACCAGGACGACGACGCTGCCGTGTTCGAGGAGAACGAGGAGTTCGCGATCGCGCCGGCGGAGGCCATGCCCCCGCCTCCGCCGGTGCAGATTCCGCTGCCCCGGCCGGCCCCGCCGCCGCCGCCGAAGGAGCACGCGACGGCCTGGTGGATCGCGATCGGCGTGATCATCGTCGCCCTCGCGGTGGCCGCCGGCGTGCTGGTCGGCCTCCGGCTGGCCGCACAGAACGCGGCGGCCGGCGCCAGCGGCGCCACCAGCAGCGGCCCGCCGGCGCCGCGGGACGCCACTAGCAGCGGCCCGCCGTCGCCGCGCGGCGGCACCAGCCCAGAGGTCGCGCCGGTGATCGAGCGGGCGGCCCGGAACGCCAGCGCGATGGCCAAGATCTTCCTGGCCGTGAACGCGCCACGCTGATCGAAAAGCACTGGGTGCATCTGCCGCAAATCGGGTAGAAACGCGGAGCCCTCGACCGGGGCGATGCCATTTGTACGCGATTGGGGTGATGGACCATGAGCGGGCCTATCGTGGGCAAGCGCCGCCTCCGGGCCGAGCTGCGGCGACTCAGGCGCGAGCGTGAGCTGACCCAGGACCTGGTGGCCGCCGAGATGGAGTGGTCGCTGTCCAAACTCATCCGCATCGAGAACGGCACCGTTGCCATCTCGGTGAGCGACCTGCGCAGCCTCCTGGCCTACTACCGCGTCCACGACAGCAAGATGGTCGACGACCTGCTGGAGCTCGCCCGCGCCGCGAAGCGGCGGATGTGGTGGGACGAGTACCGGGCGAGCCTGCCGATGCAGTTGCTCACCTACGTGGGCTTCGAGGCCGAGGCCGTGGCCGTGGGCGAGTTCGCCCCGGTCATGTTCCCGGCCATCATGCAGACCCGGCGGTACGCGGCCGCCACGAGCACCGTCGACGACGAGGTCGAGTCGCCGGTGGTCGAGCGGCGGGTGGAGTTCCGGATGCGGCGGCAGGAGGAGCTCCTGAGTCGCGAGCAGCCGCCGAGCTTCCTCACCGTGCTGGACGAGTCGGTGCTGCGCCGCCAGCCGGTACCGCACGACGAGGCGCTGCTCGTGGACCAGATCGAGCACGCCATCGATTTCGCCCAGCGTCCGTACGCGGACGTGCGGATCATGCCGCTCAACGCCGGATTCCACTCCGGCTGGGAGGGCGAGTTCACCCTGCTGGAGTTCGGCGCCGACGACGCCATCCTCTACCGGCAGGGGCTGCTCGTCGAGGAGACCGAGGTGGTGGCGAGCCACCGGGAGATCCTGCGGCGCATCTCGGAGCGGGCCCTGGCGCACGACGCGTCGATCGACTTCATGCGGCAGGTCGCGGGCGAGTTAAAGCGCGGCTGAGGGGGCGGGCCCGGCCCCTTCGCAGGAGCCGGGCCCGCCATCCGTCACGCGGGCGGGTGGAACAGGACGCCCTTGCCGCTCTGCAGCGTGGGCTGGTTGTTGGAGTACTGGTAGGCGATCGTGCCGGCGGCGTTCTCGATGCCGACCGTCGCGTTGCTGCCCTGCTCGAAGGCGTTGTCGAGGTCCTTGTACGCGAAGGCGATGTCGCCGTTCTCGTAGAAGACCGCCTCGAACGTCAGCCGGCGTGACGTGTTGCCGTAGATGAACACGTTGCGCCACTCCACCACGTACGCCCGGCTCGGCGCGGTGCCGATCACGCCGGTCCGCACGCTGGACGAGCCGTCGACCACCAGGTCCGACCAGAACGGGTAGGCCGTGGCGTTCGGCGCCGCGGTGGTCGGCAGCGTCGTGTGGTCGGCGTTCGCCGCGCCCGGGTTGACGAAGCTGACCTTGCCGTTGGTGTCGATCCAGGCCGAGTTGTACGTCTGCCCGTACAGCTTGACCGGGAACGGCGTCGTGACCTGGACGATGTTGTCATCGCCGGTCAGGGTCAGCGGCGTGTCGGCGTCGATGAACGCCCGGGTGCCGTCGGCGCAGGTGTAGCCGAACGCGTCGGCGCCCTGGGTGAGGGCCAGGTTCACGGTCGACGTGCCGGAGCTCACCGTCACCGGCGCGCTCGCCCCGCCACCACCGCAGGCGCCACCGGAGCCGACCGAGGCGCTGACGGTGTAGGAGCCCGCCGCCACGTTGGTGAAGGTGTACGTCCCGTTCGCCGCGGTGGTGGTGGAGGTACCACCCGGGCTCAACGTGACCGTCGCGCCCGACACCGCCGTGCCGGTCCCCTGGTTGGTGACGGTGCCCGTGACCGTGCCCGTCACCGGCGGCGGCTCGGAGCCACCGCCCGGCGACTTGAACAGCACACCGATGCCGTTCTGCAGGGCCGAGGTGTTGTTCGAGTACTGCAGGCCGACGGTCCCGGTGGCGTTCTCGATGCCGACCGTGGCCGACGCGCCGGCCTCAGCGGTGTTGTCGATGCCGCCATAGTTGGTCACGACGTCACCGTTCTCGTACAGGATCGCCTCGACGTTCAGCCGGCGCGAGGTGAAGCCGTACTGGTAGGGGTTGCGCCACTCGACGACGAACTGCCGGTTGGGCGCGGTGCCCAGCACGGCCGTCCGCACGCTCGCCGAGCCGTCGACGACCAGGTCCGACCAGTAGGCGTAGATGGTCGAGTTCGGCAGCGCGGCCGACGGGATCGCCCCGTGCTCGGTCGCCGAGACGCCCTGGTTGGCGAAGCTCAGCCGGCCGTTGGTGTCGACCCACGCCGAGGTGTAGGTCGTGCCGTAGAACTTGAACCCGAACGGCAGCGTGACCTGGGTCAGGTTGTCGTCGCCGGTGAGCGGCAGCACCGTGCCGTCGGCCGGGACGAACGTCCGCGGCGAGGCCGAGCACGTGTAGCCGAAGCTGTCCGAGCACGAGGCCGCGTAGCTCGCCGTGTACGTGCGGTCGGTCGTCGGCGCCGTCACCACATGGGTCTGCGCACCGCCGTCCGACCAGCCGGTGAACGTGTGCGGCACGTTCAGCAGGCTCTGCGGGGTCGGCGCGCTGACGGTGTTCGTCGAGCCCTGGATCACGGTGCGGGTGAAGGGCGCCACGCCGCTCGTCGCGCCCACGGTCAGCTGGAGGCCGGCCGGGTTGGAGGCGAACGTGAGGTCGACCGTCTTCGGCTCCACGTTGACCGTGGTGGTGCTGGTCAGCCCGCCCGCGTCGGTCGCCGTCATACGGAACTCGAGATACGACGGGTACTCGTGGTCGGGCGCGGTGAGCGTGCCGCTCGCGACGCCGTTGAGGGTCTGCATCGGGTGCTCGTGGCACACGCCCGGCGACGAGCAGTGGTGCAGGACGATCGTCCAGCTCAGCGCCGACGCCGGCAGGGTGCCCTGCTGCGGGTCGGTGGCGTGGCCGGTGAAGCTGATCGAGTTGCCGACCGCCCAGGTGAGCGTGCTCGCCGGGGTGTCGATGAACGCCGTCGGCGCGTCGTTGCCGGCGGTGATGGTCACCGTCTTGTCGTTGCTGACGCCGAGCGTGTCGATGACCCGCAATCGGGCCGTGTACGTGCCGGGACTCGTGTAGGTGTAGGTCGCCGTCACGCCGGTGGCGTCGACCGTGCCGTCGTTGGTGAAGTCCCACTGGTACTGCAGGAGGCCCTGGTCCGCCGGGTCGGCGTCCGCCGAGGTGGAGCCGTCGAAGGTGACGGTCAGCGGGGAGCCGCCGGACGTGCGGTCGGCGGTGATCGCGGCGACCGGCGGCTGGTTGCCGTTGTAGTACCGGATCCGCCGCACCGTGCCGCCCAGGTCGACGTAGTAGAGCTCGTTGCCCGGTCCGATGGCCAGGTCGACCGGGTTCGCGGCGCCGGCGTCGAAGGTGACGATGTTGGCGTTGTTCGGCAGGCCGTTGGCGCCCGGCATCATCGCCCAGATGCAGTCGCGGGAGTAGTCGGAGAAGAACATCGCGCCCCGGTAGGCGGCCGGGTAGGGGCCGCTGTCCGGGTAGAACGCGACGCCCGACGACGAGGAGCTGCCGCTGGGGCACGTCTCGCCGGCCACGACCTTCGCGCTGTGGTTCCAGGAGTAGTACGGCTGGACGTTGGGCACCGACGGGTTCGCGCCGTACATCGGCTCACACAGGTTGAGGTTCGCACCGTCGTAGCCGCTCTGGGCCGACGGGCCCTCGATGCACGGCCAGCCGTAGTTGCCGACCGGCGTGCCGGTCGGGTTGGCCACCCGGTTGATCTCCTCGTAGGTGTTCCAGCCGACCTCGCCGCTCCACACCTCGTTGGTGCCGGGGCGCATGGTGAACCGGAACGGGTTGCGCATGCCGTAGGCGACGATGCGCCGCGCGTTGGCGTCGGCCGACGCGGCGAACGGGTTGTTCGGCATGGCCGCGCCCGTGTTCGGGTCGATGCGGATGATCGTGCCGTTCAGCTGCGTCGCGTCGCCGGTGGTGCGCACGTCCTGGGAGCGCAGCGCGCCGCCCTCGGCGGTCGGCGGGCTCATCGTGCCGCCCGGCGGGTCGCCGCACGGGTTGCCCGCGAACTGGCCGTAGTCGGTGGCGTTGAAGCTGGCGCCGTCACCGGAGGAGGCGTAGAGCGCGCCGTCGGCCCCGAAGTGCAGGTCGCCGATCGAGTGGCTGGGGAACTGCTGGCACCAGTCGGTGATGAGCACCTGCTCCGAGCCGGTCATCTGGTTGCCGTTGGCCTGCAGGCGGGACAGCCGGCCGGTCACGACGCACGTGCCGTTGTTGGCGTCGGCGCAGACGTCGTTCCAGCGCGGCGCAGTACCGCCGGGCACCGCGTCGTACGTGTACAGGACGTAGACCCACGGGTTGGTGGGAAAGCCGGGCGCCAGCGCCATGCCGAGCAGGCCGCGGTCCCACTGGTCGTGCACGTTGGTGCGCAGGTCGGCGAAGGTGTCCGGGGTGGGGTCGGACAGGCTGTCGAAGACCTTGATGGTCCCGCGCTTCTCGGCGACGAACACCCGGCCGTCCGGCGAGAACTCGATGTTCGTGGGGTTCGTGAGCCCGCTGAAGACGGTCTGCTCCTGGAAGCCGGCGGGCAGTGTCCCGGCGGCGGCCGGCTGCCCACCGGCGATCGGCACGAAGATGCTGGCCATGAGGGCGGTGGCCAGGAAAGCTCGCACGGTTCGTCGACGCATCGACATGACCGTCCTCTCCTGAGGGGTGAGGCCGAGGCAGCGGGGGTTCCCTGCGCCCGCTGAAATTGCGCCAGCCTACCGGCCGGTACCGACGCGAGGAACTGTCGCGTTCCCGACCTCGATCAGGATTATCCGGTTCGAACCGCTCCACATTGGACACCGCCGGACCGAAAGACGACCCGATCGACCGACGCCAGTATCATCCGACGGCCTCGCCCCCCCGTCCTTCCAGAAACCCGCGATCTTGGAGTTGTGGTCCGGGATTTGTCCGAAATAGACGGACAAGGTGGGAACCACAACTCCAAGATCGCGGCACTAGGACGGGCTAACCGTTACAGCTTTTCGTAGCAGGGCTTGTCCAGCTTGTAGTCCTTGGCCGTCGGGCCGGTGAAGTAGTCCTTGACCAGCGGGACGTCCGTGGTTCCGTTGCCCGCCGCGGGGTTGTAGATGAGCGACTGGCGGAAGATGCCGTCCGCGCCGCCGGCGTAGTTGCCGGCGCCGTCGGGCAGCATGCCCTCGTAGTCGACCTTGGTCAGCGACTTCGCCGCCTTGACCAGGCCGGCCCGGGTCAGGTCGCCGTCGGCCTGGGCCTTCTTGAGCGCGGCCAGCAGCGGGTACGACCAGACCCAGCCGGAGGTGTAGCCGTCGTTCGGGGTGATCGACGAGCCGAGCGCCTCACGCATGGCCTTGTGCCCGGGCGAGTCGGTGGAGAACGTCTTCCACGGCGACGACTGGAGGTACAGGGCCTTCAGCGCCGGGGCGGCCGGCGACTGGAGCAGGCCCGGGTTCCAGGTCGGGCTGGTGCCGATGAACTTGCCGGTGAAGCCGCGCTGGGCGGAGCCACCGACGATGGCCGCGACGTCGGCCGGGCCGGCGGTGACGATGACCAGGTCGGGCTTCTGCGTCACGATGGCGGTGACCGCGCCGGCCTGCTTGTCGGTGCCGGAGTCGGTCTTGACGTCGATGAACTTCATGCCGAGCTTCTCGGCGGCGATCTTCGCGCCGGCGGCGGCGTCGTCGCCGTAGTCACCGGCGAGGTGGACGGCCATGACCGTCTTGGGCTTGAAGGTCTCGTTCGCGTAGTCGACAGCGTTCATCGACTCGATGCAGTAGTTGGCGCCGGACTCGAGGATGTTGTCCTCGAACGCGTAGGCGGACGTCCACGCCGCGGGGGCGGCCAGCACGTTGTTCGCCTTCATGTCACCGAGGATCGCGGCCGTCGTCGGGGAGCCGAGGCTCTGCGCGAGGGCCAGCACCTTGCCCTTGATCTCCTGGTAGACCTCGTTGTGGGTCTGCGGGTTGTACTTGTTGTCCCGCACGTAGGTCTCGGCGTCGACGTCGTAGCCGCCGATGCCGCCCTGGGTGTTGACCCGCTTCCAGAACGCCTTCTGCGCCTCGGTGATCGGCACGGCGAGCGCCTTGAACGGGCCGACGGTCAGGTCGGAGATGATGCCGAGGTAGATGCAGCCACGGTCCTTGTGCTCGGACTTGGGGCAGGGTTCCTTGGTGATGCCGACGTCGACCTTCGGGCCGCCGGACGACGACGTGTCTCCGCTGTCGGAGTCGCCGCCGCGGCAGGCCGTGAGCCCGCCGATGGCGAGCACCGCGGCCAGGGTGATGGCACCCAACCTCTTCATTGAGGAGCTCCTTCGTAGGGGTGTCGGGAGGAGGAGGTCAGTACGAGAACGGCCAGGCCTTCCAGTAGTTGCGGAGCCGTATCCAGATGCCGAAGAGACCGCGCGGCTCGAAGATCAGGAACACGATGATCAACACGCCGTAGAGGACGGTCTCCAGCTGATAGGCATTGGGCGACTCCACGGGGGAGTTGCTGATGAACGGAAGGAACGACGGGACCTCCCGGGTCAGCCGCGGCAGCAGCGTGATCAGGAAGGCGCCCAGGACGGCGCCGCTCACGGTGCCCGCACCGCCGATGAGGATCATGGCGATGTACTGCACCGACAGCAGCAGGTTGAAGGAGGTCGGGTCGAAGTAGCCCGCCCCGACGTACAGCAGCGCACCGGCGCAGCCGGCGTAGAACGACGACACCCCGAAGGCCACCGTCTTGTACCTGGCCAGGTTCACTCCGATCACGCCGGCCGCGATGTCGCGGTCCCGGATCGCGGTGAAGGCCCGGCCCACTCGCGAACGCGCCAGGTTGCGCGCCGTGAGAGCCGCGAGAACCAGCAGCACGAGCATCAGGAGGTACAACTTCTGATCCCGTGTGAGAAATGCGTCGGTGGTGTTGAGGTCGTAGCCCAGCAGCGACGGCGCCGGGGGCTGGCGGCCGACGCCGGGCCCGCCGGTGAGCTCCGACCACTCGTTGATCACGTGAGCGCCGATGAAGACCAGGCCGAGCGTGACGATGGCCAGGTACAGGCCGCGCAGCCGGGTGGCGAGCGGGGCCACCAGGACACCGGCGACCGCCGCGGCGAGCCCGGCCGCGGGCAGCCAGATCAGCACCTCGGTGATGCCGAAGCCGATCGTGCGGCCCTCCGGGTCGCCGGCCAGGGCGGCCGCCGTGTAGGCGCCGATCGCCAGGAAGAACGCGTGGCCGAGGGACACCTGCCCGGCCAGGCCGGTGACGATGTTGAGCCCGATCGCACCGACCGCGGTGACGCAGGCGACGCCGAGCAGCTGGAGCATCTCGTCCTGCACCAGCCAGGGCAGGGCGAAGGCGACCACGAGCAGGCCGCCGACGGCGACGCGCTTGCTGGTCGTGTCGAGGAGCGCGACCTCCTGACCGTAGGAGGTGCGCAGCAGCGGGCGGTTCCTCATACCCTTTCGACCTCCCGGGTGCCGAACAGGCCGTAGGGGCGCACGAGCAGGATCAGCAGCATCACGACGTACGGCGTGACGACCGAGAAGTTGCCGCCCAGCCAGGGGAAGTCGCCCTGGTAGGTGGCGGTGACCTCCTGGACCACGCCGACGACCAGCCCACCGACGACGGCGCCGGGCAGCGAGTCGAGGCCGCCGAGGATGATCACCGGCAGCGCGGTCAGCGCGACCAGCCACAGCGACTCGCTCACGCTGCCGCCGACCGCGGCGAACGTGCCGGCCACCGCGGCGAGGGCCCCGGCCAGCGCCCACGACAGCGCGAACACCGCGCCGACGCTGACGCCCTGGGCGAGGGCGGCCTCCTGGTCGTATGAGGCGGCCCGCATCGCCAGGCCGGTCCGGGTGTACCGGAAGAACAGGAACAGCCCGGCGATGAGCACCGCGGTCGTGACGACCATGGCGACGTGCCGCTGCTCGATGAGGATGCCGCCGGGCAGCTTCCACGTGTCCAGGCCCCACGGGTCGCCGACGTGCCGCACGTCGAGCCCGATGAGGGCGTTGACGACGACGCGGACGGCGATGTCGATGCCGAGCGTGATGATCGCGACGGTGAACACCGGCCGGCCGACCATCGGCCGCACCGCGAGCCGCTCGACGCCGAGCGCCAGCGCGCCGGTGACCACCGCGGCCACCGCGAGCGCGCCGAAGAACCCGAGCGGCTTGACCAGGTAGGTGACCAGGACCGCACCGGCGAGCATGAACGCCGGCTGGGCGAACGAGATGACCCGGGTGGCCTTGTAGATGATGACGAAGCCGAGGCCCAGCAGCGCGTAGACGCTGCCCGTGCCGATGCCCCGCAGGATGCTCTCGAGGACGTCTTTCACGCCTTGCTCCGGTACATGTCGTCAACGATCTCGGCGAACACCGTCGCGATCGAGCCGCGCTTGACCTTCTGGGTCGCGGTCAACTCACCGTCCTCGTGGTCGAGTTCCTTGGGCAGCGTGCGGAACGTCTTCACCTGCTCCACCGGGTTGTGCTTGGCGTTGACCTCGTCGACGACCTTCTGGATCAGGGCGACGACCTCGGGCTTGTTGCTCAGGTCGCGGTACGTCGTGTAGCCGAGGCCGTGCCGCTGGGCCCACTCGCCGACCGTGTCGAGCTCGATGCCGATGAGGGCGGTGAGGTACGCGCGACGGTCGCCGATGACGATCGCTTCCTTGACGTACGGCGACGCCTTGAGCGCGTTCTCGATCTCGCTCGGCGCGACGTTCTTGCCACCCGAGGTGATGATGATGTCCTTCGCGCGGTCGGTGATCCGCAGATGCGTGCCGTCGATGAGCTCGCCGACGTCGCCGGTGCGCAGCCAGCCGTCCGCCGTCATGGCACGCGCGGTGGCCTCGGGGTCGTTGTAGTACCCGGCGAACGTCCCGGGGTGGCGGGTCTGGATCTCGCCGTCGTCGGCGATGCGGATCTCGACCCCGCCCTGGGCCTCCCCCACCGTGCCGATCCTCACCCGGCCCGGCCGGTTGCCGGTGGCCACCGCGGTGTTCTCGGTCATCCCGTACAGCTCGTGCATCGGCACGCCGATGCCCATGAAGAACTTCAGGACGTCGGGGGCGATCGGCGCGGCACCGCTGGCCGCGTACCGCACCCGCCGGACGCCGATGCGCTCGCGCAGGGCCCGGTAGCACAGCAGCCAGCCGATCGCGTACAGCACGCGGCTGCCCGCGGTGTGCCTGCCGCCGTTCGCGGCGAGCGTCGTGCCGATCCGGTCGGCCGCCTTGAGCCAGAGCCGCGCGTTGGCCCGCTTGAACCGCGACGCGCCGGACAGCCGGACGGTGACCCCGGCGAGCATCTTCTCCCAGATACGTGGGACGCCGAAGAGGATCGTCGGTTGTACCTCACGAAGGTCCGCCTGCACGGTCGCGATCGACTCGCCGAAGTGCACGACGACCGCCGACGACGCGTTGAACCACACCGTGAAGACCCGCTCGGCGACGTGGCACAGCGGCAGATACGACAGCGTGAGGTCGCGCGGCCCGGGCGGCGGCGAGGCGAACCCGCCGCCGGCGACGAGCGTGTCGATGGCGAAGTCCACGTTGGCGACGGTGAGCATCGCGCCCTTGGGCCGCCCGGTGGTGCCGGACGTGTAGACCAGCGTGGCCACGTCGGCCGGCGTCGACGCCGCCATTCGCTCGGCGACCGCCTCCGGGTGCTCGGCCCGGTGACCGGTGCCCAGCGCGAGCAGGTCCTTCCAGGCGATGAGCTTGGGGTGGTCGTACCGGTGCAGGATCCCCCGTGGCTCGATGAACACGATCCGCTCCAGGGCCGGGCAGCCGTCGATGACCTCCAGCGCCTTGTCGACCTGCTCCTGGTCCTCCGCGAAGAGGATCCGCGCGCCGGAGTGCTCGAGCAGGTAGCGCACCTCCTCGGGCGGATTGGTCGGGTAGAGCCCGACCGTCGAGCCGCGCACGGCGACCGCGGCGACGTCGGTGAACAGCCACTCGGGCCGGTTCTCCGACTGGATCGCGACCCGGTCACCGGGCTCGATGCCCAGGGCCAGCAGGGCGTGGGCGACCGTCTCGGCGGTGTCCCAGTACTCGCCCCAGGTGATCTCCTGCCAGATGCCGAGCTGCTTCTCGCGCATGGCCACGGTCGCGGGCGTCGCCTTGGCGCGGTCGCGCACCAGGGTCGCGATGGTCATTTCGCCTCCCCGAGGTACGCGCGCAGGACGTCCGGGTGGTTCTGGACCTCCTTGGGGGTGCCGAGCGCGATCGGGGTGCCGAAGTCCACCACGAGCACCCGGTCGGCGAGGTCCATGACGAGCCCCATGTCGTGCTCGACGAGGATCATCGGGATCGACATCTCCTCGCGGATGTCGAGGATGTAGCGGGCCATGTCCTCGGTCTCCTCCAGGTTCATCCCGGCGACCGGCTCGTCGAGCAGCAGCAGCTTCGGCTCCATGGCGAGCGCCCGGCCGAGCTCGACCCGCTTCTGCACGCCGTAGGGCAGCAGGCCGACGGGCAGCCGGCGCCACTGGGCGAGCTCCAGGAAGTCGACAATGTCCTCGACGACGGCCCGGTGGGCGATCTCCTGCCTCCGGGCGCGGCCCAGCCAGGCGATCGCGGCGAGCGTGCCGTACTTGATGTGGTGGTGGCGCCCCAGCATGAGGTTCTCCACCACGGTCAGGTGCTGGAAGAGCTCCACGTTCTGGAACGTCCGGGCCACGCCGAGCGCGGCGACCCGGTCGGGCCGCATGCCGGTGATCACGCGGTCGTCGAGCGTCACCCGGCCCCGCTGCGGGCGGTACACCCCGGAGATCACGTTGAAGATGGACGTCTTGCCCGCGCCGTTCGGGCCGATCACGGCGAAGAGCTCGTTGCGGCCGACGGTGAAGGACACGCCGTTGACCGCCTTGACGCCCGCGAAGCTCAGGTGGACGTCGTCGAAGCTGAGCACGGCCGGCGCGGTGCGCACCTGCGCCGGTGGGGTCTGGACCTGGGTCATCTGGGTTCCCCTATGACAGCCAGCGCTTGCGGCGCTTGTAGTGCTTCACGTCGCGGAAGGTCTTCGTCGTGCCCTCGGTGCGCAGGCCCAGGTAGAACTCCCGGATGTCCTCGTCGGCGAGCAGTTCGGCGGCCGGCTTGTCGAGCACGACCTTGCCGTTCTCCAGCACGTAGCCGTGCTCGGCGATGGACAGCGCCATCGTGGCGTTCTGCTCGACCAGCAGCACGCTGGTGCCGCCGCGGTTGATCTCGACGATCAGGTCGCGGACCTGCTCCACCATGCGCGGGGCGAGGCCGAGGCTCGGCTCGTCGAGCAGCAGGTACTTCGGCTCGGACATGAGCGCGCGGCCCATGGCGAGCATCTGCTGCTCACCGCCGGAGAGGTAGCCGGCGATGCTGCCACGGCGCTCCTTGAGCACCGGGAACAGCGCGTACATCCGCTCGAGCGCCTCGGCCCGGCCACGCCGCCGGGTGTGGGCGCCGAGGCGCAGGTTCTCCTCGACGGTCAGCTCGGCGAACGTCCGCCGGCCCTCCATGACCTGGGTCACGCCCCGCCGCACGATGGCGGACGGGCGGAGGCGGTGGATCGGGCGGTCGTCGAGCGTGACGGCGCCCTTGGTGACTGTGCCGTCGTGCACGTCGAGCAGGCCGGAGAGGGCCCGCAACAGGGTGGTCTTGCCGGCGCCGTTCGCGCCGAGCAGCGCGACGATCCGACCTGGGGGAACGGCGAGGCTGACGCCGCGCAGGACCAACATCACGTCGTCGTAGACGACCTCAAGGTTCTGGACCCGTAACACTGGGCGGCTCCTCCGGGGGGTGCTCCGGGGGTGGGCATGTGGGCCAAACTTTTTGCATCGTCGGTGTATGAAGTTACGTGTATTTAACCTGTTCTCAGAGCAGAATCAAGCCCCAAATGTGTGTCCGTCAACACCGTTGGCCAAGTCGATATAACCGTCCGATGTGGACTTACGACGGCGGGTAATTCGGACCTTTAGGGTAATGACGGTCGATGCGGACGGACGGGTTTCGGGATCTCGTCACTGCCGATAGGTTGACTGCTGGCCTGGCCGTCCGTCGCCCAACCGGGGCGGCGCCGGGCAAGCGCCGCCTCGTCCAGCCCCGGACTCGTAGGCGGCAGTTGCTGGAAGGGTCCTTCGTTGTCCAAAGGACACCGCGTTCGTCGATCGGTGCTGCGGACCCTGCTGGCCGGCATAGCGTCACTCATCGTGATGGCGCCGGCGACGGTAGCGCACGCCGATCCGACCGCCGCCGAGATCGAGGCCCAGCTCCAGAAGCAGGGCGCCGAGCTCGAAACCGTGGTCGAGCAGTGGAACCAGATGAACGTCGCACTCGCCGACTCCCAGGCCAAGGTGGCCAGCCTGGAGACGGACCTCGCAGCGGCCACCGCCAACGCGCAGACCATCGCGATCGAGTCGTTCAAGTCGGGCAACCGGCTGCGGAACCTCTCGGTCCTGCTGCGCGCGTCCTCGTCCGACTCGCTGGTCGACCAGATGGGCACGCTGGACCAGATGGCGCGCCGGCAGCAGCACACGCTTGACGACCTCAAGAACGCCAAGGCGAACCTCAACCAGACGCTCGCCACGCAGACGGCCCAGAAGACCGAGATCGAGGCGAAGAAGAAGTCCCTCGAGACGGACATGGCCAAGCTCGACCAGCTCAAGAAGAAGGTCAACAAGCCGCCGGTCCAGAAGGGTCCGCCGCCGGCGGTCTCCGGCAAGGCGGGCCTGGCGGTCACGTACGCCTACAACCAGATCGGCGACCCGTACAAGTTCGGCGCGGCCGGTCCCGACGCGTTCGACTGCTCGGGCCTGACGATGATGGCCTGGAAGCAGGCCGGCGTCACCCTGCCACACAGCGCGGCCCAGCAATGGAGCAAGGTCGCGCACATCTCGCGGGGCGACCTGGCAGCGGGCGACCTGGTCTTCTACAACGGCCTCGGGCACGTCGCGATCTACATCGGCGGCAACGAGGTCATCCACGCGCCCACCAGCGGCCGCACGGTGACCCGCGCGAAGGTCGACATGGGCAACACGATCTACGGGTACGGGCGGGTCAGAGCCTGATCCCGACCCTGCACTGAAGGGCCGCTCCGCGTGCGCGCGGGGCGGCCCTTCATGATTGAGCGCATGAGTTCGTGGGATCCGCAGCAGTACAGCAGGTTCGCCGACGAACGGGCCCGGCCCTTCCACGAGCTGGTGGCCCGCATCCCGACCCAATCCGCGGTGGCCGTCGTCGACCTCGGCTGCGGCCCGGGCACGATGACCGCGACGCTCGCCGCCCGCTACCCCGACGCGGCGGTCCTGGGCATCGACTCCTCCCCCGACATGATCGCGGCCGCCGAGGCGCTGGCGACCCCGCAGCTGCGCTTCCAGCTGGGCGACATCGGCGCGTACCAACCATCGCGGGGATCGATCGACGTCATCGTGGCGAACGCCTCGCTGCAGTGGGTCGGCGACCACGCCACGCTGCTGCCGGTGCTGGCGGCGGCCCTGGACTCCGGCGGCACTCTGGCATTCCAGGTGCCGACGGTCGGCGTGGAGCCGATCGAGCAGGTGGCGTCCTCCCCACGCTGGGCCCCGCTGCTGTCCTCGGCACTGTCCGGCACGGGCCCGCGGTCGAGCAGCCCGGTGCTGTCAGCCTCGGAGTACATCGGCATCCTGGCCGGCGCCGGCCTCTCGGTGGACGCCTGGGAGACGACGTACCACCACGTGCTGCCGGGCGAGGATCCGGTGCTGGAGTGGTTCAGCGGGACGGGCCTGCGTCCGTACTTCGACGCCCTCTCCGGGACGGACCTGGCCGACTTCCGGGCGGAGATGGCGGCGGCGCTACGGGAGGCCTACCCACGCCACCCGTTCGGCACGGTGCTGCCGTTCCCCCGCCTGTTCGTGGTGGCCCACCGCCCGTAGGTCACGCTCTGGCGCCCGCGCCGCCCGGCGGGCCGAAACCGCGATCATGATCGGCAAGCGCACACCGCCCCACTTCCGGCCGCGGTCGCCACACACAATCGGCCACACCGCATGCCCGAACGCCGCACGCCCGCGCGCCGCACGGCCCCCCGCACCCGCAGGCCCCGCACTGCCGCACGTCGCACGCCCGAACACCGCACGGCCCCGCACGCCCGCAGGCCGCACGCGGGCTTCCGCCAACGCTTCCCGGCC
>NZ_JAHYSG010000118.1 GCF_022095675.1 Dactylosporangium sp. AC04546
CGGGGCCGGCGTTCGGCGCGTCGATCGGCTCGGTCACCGCCAACCCCGGCGCCGCCTGCACCAACACCGCGGGCGACCGGAGCGTCGGCACCTGGATGACGGTGCCGCTGTCGACCGCGACGTTCCAGGACTGGGCGCTGGGCGGGGTGAACAACGGCCTGGCGATCACCGCGTCGCAGACCGACATCACCCAGTGGAAGCGGTTCACCTCCCTCAACGGACCCGCCGGCCTCGGCCCGTACCTGCAGGTGACGTACACGGCGGGCATGTCGCCGCAGGTCGACCAGCAGTTCCCGCCCCACGGGTACGCGGTGCCGTCGCTGACCCCGGAGCTGCTCGTCGCCGCGCACGACCCGGACGCGTTCCCCAAGGCGCTGACCTACGACTTCGCGGTGTACGACAAGAACGGGACCAAGCTGGTGGAGTCCGGCTGGATCTCCTCGCGCAGCTGGATCGTCCCGGCCGGAACGCTCGCGTGGGGCCAGGCCTACAGCTGGACGGTGATCGCCAACGACGGCTACTCGACCAGCGTCTCGCAGACGGTCAACGCGTTCAGCACGCCCGTGCCGCAGCCGCTGATCACCTCCGGCCTCGCGCAGAACGGCGGGCAGGGCTTCGAGCCGAGCGTCGCCAACTACACCACCAGCGCGACCGACGCGTCGGTCGAGACGATCGGCCCGTCCCTGGCGGTGACCCGCTCGTACAACAGCCAGGACCCCCGGGTCGGGTTCGCCTTCGGCGCGGGCTGGTCGAGCGTCGCCGACATGAAGGCGATCGAGCAGCGCGACAACGACGGCACGCTGCGCATGGTCATGGTGACCTACCCGGGCGGGCAGGACGTGGTGTTCGGCAGGAACCCCGACGGCACGTTCGCGCCGCCGATGGGCCGGTTCGCCACGTTCAGCGCGGTGAGCGGCGGGTACCGCCTGGTCGACAAGGACGGCACGACCTACGTGTTCGCGGCGGCGACCGGCACCGCCGGCCAGTTCGGGCTGTCGTCGATCGCCGACGCGCAGGGCCGCACGGAGACGTTCGGCTACGACGGGTCGGGCCGGTTGACCACGATGACCGCGGCGTCCGGCCGCGCCCTGCGCCTGACCTGGTCCACGCCGGCCGGCGCGACGGCGCCGCACGTCGCGTCCGTGTCCACCGACGGCGACGCGGCGACGGCCCAGACGTGGCAGTACGGCTACAGCGGCGACCTGCTGACGAAGGTGTGCCCGCCCACGTCGGCGACCGCGTGCACCACGTACACCTACGGGACGGGCTCGCTGTACCCGACGACGGTGATGAACGCCGACCCGCGCTCGTACTGGCGCCTCGCCGAGGCGGCCGGCGACCAGGCGGCGAGCGCGGTGCTGGACAACTACGGCACGGACGTGGCCACCTACCACGGCGTCGCGCGCGGTCCGGGCGGCCCGCTGCCCGGCTCGGCGGCCGGCGCCGCGTCGTTCGACGGCGCGACGTCCTATGTGGAGCTTCCGGCGCAGCTGGTCAGCACCGCCACGTACATGACGGTCGGGCTGTGGTTCAAGGCGAACGCCGGTGACCAGGGTCCGCTGTTCAGCTACCAGGCCGACCCGATCGGCAACGGCACCACCAGCGGCAACTACACCCCGGCCCTCTACGTCGGCACTAGCGGCAAGCTCTACGGGCAGTTCTGGGACGGCGGCGCCGTGCCCATGTCGACCAGCGGGTCCGTCACCGACGGGCAGTGGCACCACGTGGTGCTGTCCGGCGCGGGCGGCCGGCAGTGGCTGTACCTCGACGGTGCGCTCGTCGGCACGAAGAGCGGCCAGATCCAGACCATCAACTCGTACAGCGCCGCCAACGAGTACCTCGGCGCCGGCTTCCTCGGCGGTGACTGGCCGGACGAGCCGAACAGCAGCACCACCAGCGACACCGGCTACGCCTCGTACTTCAAGGGCTCGATCAGCGACGCCGTCTACTTCGACCGGTCGCTGACCGCCGCCGACGTCTCCGCGCTGTACCGCACGGCGACCGGCGCGGCACGTCCGCTCACGTCGATCGTGCGGCCGTCCGGCAACGCCTCGGCCGTCGTCGCCTACGACGCGGTCAGCGGCGCGGTCACGCAGGTGACCGACGCCAACGGCGGGGTGTGGAAGCTCAACCAGCCGAAGGTCTCCGGCTCCAGCAAGGTGTACGCGAGCACCGTGCTCGGCGCCGACGCCGCCGACTACTGGCGGCTCGCCGAGACCGGCACCAGCGACGCGATCAACGAGGTCAACGGCACCGTCGCCACGTACGACGGCGTCACGCTCGGCGTGAGCGGCGGACCGTTCGCCGACGCGACCGTCGCCGGGTTCGACGGCACCAGGTCGAACCTGCGGCTGAGCTCCGGCTACCTGCCCGCGGCCGGGCCGCACTCGGTCAGCATGTGGTTCAAGACGACCACGACCAACCGCACGCTGTTCAGCTACCAGGCCGACCCGATCACCACCGCGTCGACGCCGGGCAACTTCACGCCCGCGCTGTACGTCGGCAGCAGCGGCAAGCTGCTGGGTCAGTTCTGGAAGGCGGACGGCGGCATGTTCACCTCCACCAAGCTGGTCAACGACGGCCAGTGGCACCACGTGGCGCTCGCCGCCGGCGCGTCGAGCCAGTCGATGTACCTCGACGGTGAGCTGGTCGGCACGAAGACCGGCACCGTCGCGGTGAGCGGCCAGAACAACGTCTACGTCGGCGCCGGCTTCCTGGGCGGCAAGTGGCCGGACCAGAACCTCAACACGACCGGCACGACCACCGGCTACCCGACGTACTTCAAGGGCCAGATCGCCGAGGTCGCGTTCTACCGCAGCCAGCTCACCGCGGCGCAGGTGGCGGCGCAGTACGGGGCGCGCGACGCGGCCAGCGGTACACCTGCCAAGACGGTCACCATCACGGACCCCACGAACAAGACGATCACGCACGTCTACGACGTCGGCACCGGCCGGGAGCTGTCGGAGACCGACACGCTGGGCGGGCAGACGAAGTACGGCTACGACGAGGGCGGGTTCCTGCGCACCGTCACCGACCCGAACGGCAACGTCACCACCACCGAGCACGACGTGCGCGGCAACACCGTCTCGTCGACCACCTGCCAGGACCGGTCGGCGAACAAGTGCTCGACCGTCTACTTCACGTACTACCCGGACGCGACGACGAAAGTGCTGACCCCGGATCCGCGCAACGACGTCATGCTGACGATGCGCGACGGACGGTCGGCGTCGGCGACCGACAACACCTACCTCACCTCGTACACGTACGACGGCTTCGGCAACCGCACAGCGGTCACCGACCCGCTCGGCCGGGTCACGAGGACCGCGTACACCGACGGCACGACGATCGCGGCGTTCGACGGCGGGCTGGCCCCACCGGGCCTGCCGATGACCGTGACCACCGCCGGCGGCGCGGTACAGACCGTCGTCTACTACCGCAGCGGCGACGTCGCGAAGGTGACCGACCCCGCGGGCAAGGTGACCACGTACACCTACGACGCGCTGGGCCGCGCCCTGACCATGACGGAGAAGACCGACAGCTTCCCGTCCGGTCTCGTCACCTCGTACCAGTACGACAAGCTCGACCGGGTCGTGTCGCAGACCGACCCGCCGACCACCAACCGGGTCACCGGCGCCGTGCACACGCAGGTCACCACGGTGACGTACAACGTGGACGGCCTGGTCACCTCGACCACCCTGGCCGACGCCACGGGCGGGGACGCGTCGCGCACCGAGACCACGACGTACAACACGATCGGGCAGCCGGCGAGCGTCACCGACGCGGCCGGCAAGGTGACCCGCTTCGAGTACGACGTGTACGGCAACCCGGTCAAGGAGGTCGACGCCGACGGCGGGGAAGTCGGCTCGGCGTTCGACCCGGAGGGCAACCTGCTCTCGAGCACGCTCCTCGGGTTCACCGGCGACCCGAACAACCCCGGCCCGGCGACGAACCTGGTCGTCGAGGCCCGCGCGTACGACCCGGCCGGCCGGCTCGCGTCACGCACCGACGCGATGGGCTGGGTCACCTCGTACACGTACACCGACAACGGCCTGCCCGCGAAGACGACCCGCAAGGACCCGGCGAGCGGCGCGACGTTCGTCCTGCAGGACGACTCGTACGACGCCGCCGGCAACCTCGTCAAGCGGGTCACCGGCAACGGCACCGCGACCACCGCCTACACAGTCGACGCGGCCGGGCGCCCGGCGACCTCGACGTTCGACCCGGCCGGCCTGAAACGGACCAGCACCTACACGTACTCCCGCGACGACCAGGTCGTCGGCGAAACCCTCACCGACCCGACCGGCCTGGTGCGGACCGTCGACACCATGTACGACAAGATGGGCCGGGTCATCGCGGAGACCACGCACAACAGCGCGATGACGCCGGTGGCCCGCTACCGGCTCGACCAGTCGGCCTCGGACTCGGCCGGCAACAACACCGGCACGGCGAGCGGGGTCACCTGGAGCCCCGACCGGGGCGGCGCGGGCACGTTCAACGGCACCAGCTCGGCGATCACCACCGCCGGCCCGCCGCTGGACAGCGCCGCCGGCTTCACCGTCTCCGCCTGGGTCAACCTCGCCGACAGCGGCGCCGTCCGCAAGGCGGTCAGCGGGTCCGGCGCCCAGCAGGACGCGTTCGAGCTGCGCTACGACACCGACGTGAACCGGTGGCGCTTCGCGATGAAGGGCACCGACACGGCCCGGGCGAGCGAGGTGACGGTGGCCTCGACCAGCGCGCCGGTGCTCAACACCTGGACCCACCTCACCGGCGTGTACGACGCGGCGAGCGGCGCGATGCGGCTCTACGTCAACGGGACGCTGCAGGGCAGCGCGACCGTCGCCGGGACGTTCACCGCCGGCGGCCCGCTGCTCATCGGCGCCGGCATCGCCGACGGGACCCGCGGCAACTTCTGGGCGGGCGGGATCAGCGACGTCCAGCTGTACTCGCGGGTCCTGACCGTGGCGGAGATCTCGGCCGTGACCGCCGGCACCGCGCCGGCCGCCGACGCCGGCGTGGTCCGCACCAGCTACCAGCTCGACCAGAACGGGCTGGCGCGGTCGATGACCGACCCGAACGGCAACGTCACCAACTTCGACTACGACGAGGCCGGCCGGCTCACGGTCACCACCGGCCCCGCGGTGATGGCCGAGCGCAACGGCGGCACGCCGCTGCTGACCCGGCCGGTCACGCTCGCGGGCTTCGACACCTTCGGTGAGCAGGTCGAAGAGGTCGACGCCAACGGCAACCTGGTGGCCACCGGGTACGACGCCGAGGGCCGGGAACTGTGGACAAAGCTGCCGTCGTACACGCCGCCGGGCACCACGACGGTGATCACGCCGACGGTGACGAACGCCTACGACAGCCTCGGGCAGCTGACCTCCTCGACCGACCCGCTCGGGCGCACCACCCAGTACGCGTACGACCAGCTCGGCCGCCTGGCGAAGGTCACGCAGCCGAACACGGGCGTGCGGACGCTGACCTACGACGCGGTCGGTGACCAGCTGTCCGACACCGACGCGACCGGTGCGCGGACGGCCGCGACCTACGACTACCTCGGCCGGATGGTGACCAGCACCGATGCGGTGCGCCAGACCGGCGGGGCGTACACGACGAACTACACGTACGGCACCAACGGCCTGCTGGCCTCCGAGAAGAGCCCGGCCGGCACGGTCGTCTCGACCACGTACAACGCCGCCGGTGAGCCGGTCACGGTCACGGACACCGCCGGCAACACCACCACGTACGCCTACGACGGTGCCGGGCAGCGGATCAGGACGACCCTGCCGGACGGCACCTTCAGCACCGTCACCTACGACCTGGCCGGCCGGCCGGTCACCGAGACCGAGTACGACGCCGCCGGAACGCAGCTGCGCCGCACGTCCAACCGGTACGACCCGATGGGCAACGTCGTGGCCAGCACCGATCCGCGGGGCACGACCACGACGTTCGGATACGACCCGACCGGGCTGGTCACCTCCGAGGTGCAGCCGATCTCGGCCAGCGACTCGATCACCACCAGGTTCGGCTACGACCCGAACGGCAACCGCACCCGCTTCACCGACGGTCGCGGCAACGCGTTCCTCACCACGTACAACGCGTGGGACCTGCCGGAGTCGACGATCGAACCGTCGACGACCGCCTATCCCAACCTCGCCGACCGGTCGTTCACGATCACCTACGACGCGAACGGCCAGGCGACGAAGGCCGCGCTGCCCGGAGGGGCGAGCGTCGCGCTCACCTACGACACGATGGGCAGCCTCACCAGGCAGACCGGCACGGGCGCGGAGGTCGCCACGGCGGAGCGCACCTTCGGATACGACCTCGCCGGCCGGCTGACGACCGCGACGGCGCAAGGCGGCACCAACACGTTCAGCTACGACGACCGTGGCCTGCTGCTGTCGGCGTCCGGCCCGTCCGGGTCGTCGGCGTTCACGTACACCGCCGACGGGCTGATGGCCTCACGGGCCGACGCCGCCGGCACCACCAGCTACGGCTACGACACCGCCGGCCGCCTCGCCACCATCGCCAACAGCACCGCCAACGTGCAGGCCACGCTCGGCTACAACAACCTCTCGCAGGTCAAGAGCGTCGTCTACGGTACCGGCGGCAACACCCGGACGCTCGGCTACGACCCGCTGCACCGGCTGGTCACCGACGAGCTGAAGACCTCCGGCGGTACCACCGTCGGCAAGATCTCCTACGGGTACGACGTGAACGACAACGAGACGTCGAAGACGACCACCGGCTTCGCGGGCTCGGCGGCCAACACGTACACCTACGACCTCGCGGACCGGATCACGTCCTGGGGCAACGGCACCACCTCCACGGTGTACGCCTACGACAAGGCCGGCAACCGGGTCCAGGCCGGCAGCCGGACGTTCGCCTACGACCAGCGCAACCAGTTGCTGAACTCGAGCGACGGCACGACGTACCAGTACACCGCCCGCGGCACCCTGAAGGCGACGATCACGTCGAGCGACGGGTCGCTGGCCACGCAGTCCGATGCGTTCGGGCAGGCCCTCACCCAGTACGCACCCGGCGGCCTGCGCCAGACGTACACCTACGACGCGTTCGGGCGGGCGCTGCTGCCGGGCTTCGCCTACACCGGCCCCGGCAACGACCTCGCCGCCGACGACACCAACACCTACACCCGGGACCCCGTCGGGGACCTGGTCGGTGCGGCGTCCGGATCGGTCAAGCGACTGGCCTGGACCGACCTGCACGACGACGTGGTCGGGCAGTTCGACCCGACCGGCGCCACGCTGGCCGGCTCGACGACGTACGACCCGCTGGGCGCGGTCGTCGCGCGCGCCGGCATGATCGGCAACCTCGGCTACCAGTCGGAGTGGACCGACAACGTGACCGGCCGCGTCAACATGGCGGCGCGGTGGTACAACACGGGCACCGGGCAGTTCGACAGCCGCGACAGCGCGGACGTGGATCCCGTGCCGAGCTCCGTCAGCGCGAACCGGTTCGCGTACGCCGACGACAACCCGCTCACCGTCACCGACCCGACCGGCCACTGGGGCATCCCGAAGTTCATCAAGAAGGCCGCCCAGGTGGTGAAGCGCGCGGCGGTGAGCACCGTGCGCCGGGTCGTCACGACCGTCCGCAAGGTCGTCAACACCGTTCGCAAGGTCGTCAAGAACGTCGTGCGGAAGGTCAAGAAGGTCGTCCACAGTGCGCGCAAATGGGTGGCGCACAAGGTCGCCCAGGTGAAACGCAAGATCAAGCAGGTCTACCACCGCGTGAAGCAGGCCGGCAAGGTGGTCGTCGCCAAGGTCAAGCGGGCGGTGAAGAAGGCCGCCAAGAACGTCTCCGACGCATATCACGCAAGCGCGAAGTGGGTGAAGGACCACAAGAACGCGATCATCGAGATCGCCGCGATCGGTGCCGGGATCCTCGGCGGCCTGGCGTGTACGGCAGCCACCGGCGGCGTCGGCGCGGTGGCCTGCATGGCCGGCGCCGCAGCCTTGATCAACGTGGCGAAGGATGCCGCCCAGGGCAACATCCACAACCTGGGCGACGTGTTCCAGTCGGCCGGGACCGGAGCGCTGCAGGGCGTCATGGGCAGTGTCGGCGGGGTGGTCGGCGGCCGGCTCGCCGTGGGCCTGGTGAGCAAGCTCGGCCCGTTCGCGGGCTCGTTCGTCGGGCGCACCCTCGCCGGTGGCGTGACCGCCGGCGCCGGCGACGCGGTCACCCAGTTCCTGACCACGGGCCGCGTCAACCTCAAGAGCGTCGCCTTCACCGCCGGCATCGGCGCGGTCTTCGGCGGCGCGTCCAAGTTCGCCAAGACGAACGGTGGCGGTGCGAGCCGCGGCGGACCCGAGCCTGGCCGGACCCAGCCGAAGAGCACGTCCGGCGGCGGGTCCAGCTGCCGGCACAGTTTCGCCCCCGACACCCTGGTGCTGATGGCGAACGGCTCGAAGCGGCCGATCAAGGACGTCAACGTCGGCGACCGGGTGCTGGCGACCGACCCGGCCACCGGGCGGACCACCGCCCGGACCGTCGAGCTGCTGCACCGCAACCGTGACCGGGACCTGACCGACGTCACGGTCGAGGGCGGCGGCCGGACCGCCGTCATCCACACCACCCAGCACCACCCGTTCTGGGACGCCACGACCAACCGCTGGCGGGACGCCGCCGACCTCGAGGCGGGTGCGTCGACGCTCGTCGACCCGGCCGGCCGGACCCTGCGCGTCGTGGCTGTCCGGAACTTCGCGGGCGAGGCCGAGATGCGCGACCTGACCGTCGCGAACTTCCACACGTACTATGTGATAGCCGGTGACGCGCCGGTCCTGGTCCACAACTGCACGCCGGACCTGCAGACCCGCAATGATATGGCTGCTAGCGGCATGCTACCCGGCAGAGGCGGTAAAGCGTCGACGACTCAAGCTGGTCTGGAATATGATAAGCATCAATTGATGCCCGGTCAGGTTTCATCGAAGCGGTTCCTGCCGCGCGTCGGTGGGAATACGGACGACCTCGACCGGGCCGGTCAGATGCTGTTGGATGACATCGCTTTCCATCCGCGAGGCATCGAAGAGACTGTAACAGGCGGTGCATTTGCTGGCGGTACGCGAATCATCAGGCCGGACGGGGTGGGTGCGGTTTTTGACACTGGCGGCGCATTCAAGTACTTCGGGAGCTTCAGGTATCCAGGATGAGCATGCTGATCTTGAGGGAAAACACAGATCTGCTGGCGGAGATCGGGCAGCGGATTGTCG
Source organism: Dactylosporangium sp. AC04546 (assembly GCF_022095675.1). Taxonomy (GTDB): domain Bacteria; phylum Actinomycetota; class Actinomycetes; order Mycobacteriales; family Micromonosporaceae; genus Dactylosporangium. Next base: position 9,228 of record NZ_JAHYSG010000118.1, read on the forward strand.
GGGCTAGCGTTCTTCGAGTGACCTATCGCCAGACCGAGCACGGCGGATTGAACGTGCCACCGTCCGGTTCGGCGCATGAGGTGGACCTGGAGGTGGTCTTGAGGCTGTCGGCGGGTGTCGTCTCAGTGGCCTGGGAGAGAGACGATCTGGTCGAGGGTCTCGCAATAGGCTGGGAGGACTTAGCGGACTTGGAGGGAGTAGCCTCTGTTCCTGCGGACAATTGCGAGCATTGGCAAAAACTTGTCGGACGTACGATAACCGACGTGCATGCCAGTTGGCAGGTGAGTGAAATCGACTGCCCGGAGAGCATGTGGTCCGTGCGGCTCTCCTTCGGCCCTGAGCTGCATGCAGTAATCGCGCTGGGAGAACTCGACAGATTGGGTCGGCCGACGTACCACCCGGACTCTTTGCTGCTGTTGTTCGATGAGAGCGTGGCCCGCTCATATCGGCCGCCGGGAGCTGCTGCCAGCGCCTGGGGGGAACAGTCGCTTCTCGGTACGTGAGGTCATTGTGGGGCGCTGGATGCGGTCACGCTCTGTATTCGGCGCCCGGCAAAACCTTCGCTCTTGTGGCCGTTGAGGGCGACGGGTTCGGGGGCCAGCGAACTTAGCGGGGGTCGAGGTGGCGCGGCATCGCCGCGTCGTGGCGCAGCGGGTGCGTAGCCGCTGGTTAACGGGGTTGCGGAAGCCGTAGGCGTCGCGGGCCACGGTCTTCGTCACACGGTTGGTCGCCTTGGAGCCGGCGTTGGTGATCCCGGTGAGGATGAACGCCAGGATCTCCGACCACCAGGTCTGCACTGTAGTGGCCAGACGCTCAAGCTCGAGCAGGCCGGACTCGGCGCAGGCCCAGCAGCCGGTCGTAGCATCTTCCATGCCCGTGGCTCTTTGCTTGTGATCAACCTTGCTTCGACGACAAGATGATCACTGAGAGCCGCGAGCCTTCATATAAGGGGTCCAGTCTGGACAAGCACCGCTACCGAGCAGCCCGACTCCGCCGACTTGTTGAGCCCGTAGGGATCGCGCGCGACGGCCTTGCTCACCTGGTTGACGCCCTCGGAGCCGACCCGAGCAAGAGGAACCTCTGACCACCAGGGGGCTTCTATGAGGATCTCACCGCTGGTATTCAGGGTGCTCTATCGAATCCGCAAGGTGTATTGGCGGATCGCAAGGCCGACCACCTATGGCGTGAAAGCGCTGATCATTCGCTCGGTCGACGCTGACCGAGTGCTCCTCGTCCGACATAGCTACGGCGACCAGTCCCTATGGAGCCTGCCTGGAGGCGGATACAAGCCGGCCCAGGAGACCCCGGAACAGGCGGCCAGACGTGAGTGCATCGAGGAACTGGGCGTCGAGCTGGAACCGTCCGCCCTCGTACTGGAAGAACACCTGACCACCAGCGAGGGAAAGCAGGGCCACCTGAAGATCGTCCGCCTACACGCGATCTCGGACGAGCTGGCCCCAAATGGGGAGATCTCCGAAGCGCGGTGGACCGCTGTCGACCTTTCGGACCTACCTGGTAACCCGGCGGTCTCCAAGTGGGTGCACTCAGCACTGAAGGCGCATGCACAGGGCCAGTATCGCAGCGGCACATAGCGCTCATGCTTGGCTCCCCAGCGACGCCAGCAGTCCCAGCAGCAGCTCCGGGACCCTAAGTCGTGGCTCCGAGTGCGAGAGGGCACCGATGCTGCCCAGAGAACACCCGGCCCCCGCTAAGTTCGTTGAGCCCGGTTCGGTGAGGTGCGGGCGGCGGTGGCGCTTTCTCTCGAATCCGCGACGTGGTCGAGGCGGCGTGCGCGCTCGGCCGTAGGCCTTTCGTGCATGCGCGCGGCCCGGCTTCGGCCGGGCCGTTCTTGATGATGTAGAGCCAGCGGCTACGCCGGAATGTGACGAGACAGCCGGCGCCGCTTCTCTCGGGCGGCGGAGTGGATCATCAGGCTGCCGAGGATGGCGACCAGGACGAACGAGGTGCCGTACGTGCCCAGGCCGAGGCCGCCCTTGGCGATCGGCTTGGTGAAGAAGTCCCCGACGGTCGCGCCCAGTGGCCGGGTGAGGACGAAGGCGAGCCAGAAGATCAGCACGTTCGGCATCCACCGGACCTGGGTGGCGATCGCCAGGACGGCGAGGACGGTGGTGATGAGCAGGGCGCCGCCGAGATAGCCGAGCCCGGAGCTGTCGGACAGGAAGTCACCCATCGACGTGCCGAGCGTGTTGGACATGAGGATCGCGGCCCAGAACAGCACCTCACCGCGAAAGGTGTCGATGCGATTGATGTTGAACGGCAGCCCGGTCGCGCGCCAGGCCAGGAACACGGTCACCAGCAGTGTGACCAGGACGGCCGCGCCGACCGGATAGCCGACGCCGAGTCCTTGCGGGCCCCAGCCGAGCGCGTCGGTGCCCTTGGCCAGATACCGCGCGCTGGCGTCGCGGTTCATGAAGTCTGACATGGTCGTTCCGGCCATGCTGGTCGACAGGATGACCGTCCAGTAGAAGATCGGGTTGTAGTGGTTCGAGCGCAGCTGCACCACCAGCGTCACGACGAAGATGGCCACCAGCGACACCGTGCTGAGGAAGTATCCCAGCCGCAGCGTCTGTGAGAACAGGTCGCCGGCGGTCTCGCCGAGCGTGGTCGCCGCTATCTTCATGACCCAGAAGGTCAGGGTGATTTCCGGCAGCTTCTTCATCACGGCCTTCACCCGGCGGGCGCTGCCGGTCGGCGCGGACGACGTCGGCTGCATCGCTGCTGCGGTCATGAGCAACCTCGCGATCGCTTGCTCCTACACGCTGTAGGGTCACCGTACTGTGGGCGCGGCGGGATTCGCACGGCTATCCACGATCGGCGATTCAGCCGCCTCTCAGGTTCGTCGAGCCGGGTGGAGCGGGTGAGTCGTGCCGCCCGGCGGGTATGCGCAAGCAGTGATGAGCAGGCGGGTTGCCCTCGCCGCGGCGATGGTGCTCGTGGCGGGACTCGCCTGCGCCGGCGCTGTCGTGGCGGCCTCGCTGGCCGGCCGCGGCGCCGGAGGGTGCCCGCGCGTGGCCGCACCGCAGACGCCCGGAGCGCAGGTCCTGTCCGTGTCGGCGACGGCCCGTTCGAGTGCCGGGGCCGCCCCCCGCGTTCCCGGCGGGCCCGGCGTTCCGGCCCGCTGCGACGTCACCGTCGTCCTGACCCACCCTCCGGCCGGAGACCGGGTCCGAATCCGAATCTCGCTGCCGACGACGACGTGGAACGGGCGGTTCCAGGCCGTTGGCGGCGGCGGCTTCGCCGCGGGCAACTTCGGGCATGCACTCGACTCGGCGGTGCGGCGGGGATACGCGGCCGCGTCCACCGACGCGGGCGTGCCGATGTCCCGTGCGGGGCACCCCACGTGGGCGCTGCGTCACGACCGGACGATCGACACGGCGCTGCTGGACAACTTCGCCTACCGCTCGGTCCACGACATGAGCCGCATCGGCGAGCAGGTCACCACCCGCTTCTACGGCCGGCCGCCCACCTATTCGTACTTCACCGGCTGCTCGACCGGCGGCCGGCAGGGGCTGGTGGAGGCCCAGCGCTATCCCGGCGACTTCGACGGCATCCTCGCCGCCGCGCCCGCCATCTCCTGGAACCGCCTCAACTTCGCCCAGCTCTGGCCGCAGGTCGTCATGAACGAGACCGGCGTTCACCCGACGGCCTGCGAACTTGCCGCGTTCAACCGCGCCGCGGTCGCCGCGTGCGACGGCGACGACGGACTCGTCGACGGCGTGATCGGCCGCCCCGAGACCTGCCGGTTCGACCCCGGCCGGCTCGTCGGCACGACCGTGCACTGTCGCGGCGCCGCGGTCCGCATCAGTCCCGCCGTCGCCGACCTCGTCCGCCGGATCTGGCACGGCCCGACCACCCGGACGGGTCGGTCGCTCTGGTACGGCCTGCTGCCCGGCGCCTCGTTCGGCTGGCTCGCCGGTACCACCAAACCCCTGTTCGGACCGCGGCAGGGCGTGCCGTTCCCGGTCGCGGCGGACTGGGTCCGGTACTTCGTCCAGCGCCGGCCGGCGTTCGACCCGTCCACCATCGGCTACGCGGAGTTCGAGCAGCTGCTCGGCGAGTCACTCACCCGCTACAGCGATGTCATCGAGTCCGACGAGCCCGACCTGTCCGCCTTCCGCGCCGCCGGCGGCAAGATGCTCACCTGGCACGGCCTGGCCGACCAGGTCGTCTTCCCGCAAGGCACCCTGCAGTACCGGCGCCGTGTCGACGCCGCGATGGGAGGCACGCACGCCACGGACCAGTTCTACCGCGTCTTCCTCGCACCGGGCGTGGCCCATTGCACCGGCGGCGCCGGGCCGGCCCCCAGGGACCCGCTGGCCGCCCTCGTGGACTGGGTGGAACACGGCCGCGCACCCGACACGCTGCCCGCCACCACCACGGGCGCCCGCCGCCCGAGGACCAGCCACGACCTGTGCCGCTACCCGCACACCGCCGCCGGCGGCTACTGCGGCTGAACCGGCGGGTGGGGCGCCCAGCGTGGTCAGGGCATGGTCACGGCGGTTCGCAGACGTGTGGCGTCCTGGCTCGGCGGGACGCCGAACTGGCGGCGGTACTCGCGGCTGAACTGCGAGAGGCTGCCGTACCCGACGCGGCGGCTGACGGCGCCGATGTCGTCGGCGTCCGCGGCGAGCTGGAGCCGGGCGTGCTGGAGCCGGATCTGTTTCTGGAACTGGATCGGGCTCATGGCGGTGACAGCAAAGAAGTTGCGATGGAAGGCCGAGACGCTCATGGCTGCCTGTTGCGCCACCTCCTCGACGAGGAAGCGCTGCATGTAGTTGTCGCGGATCCAGCGCACGGACCGGGCGATGTGGCTGAGGCTGCTGTCGGGCAGGCCGAGCTGGCGAACCATCGCGCCCTGCTCGCCGGTGATGAGCCGCCAGAGGATCTCTCGCTTGACCAGCGGTGCGAGCACCGGGATGTCACGGGGCTGGTCGAGCAGGCGCACGAGCCGGAGGACGGCGTCGAGGAGCTCGTCCGGCGCCGTGCTGACGGCGAGGCCGCTCGGTGCGTCATGGCCGACGTCCGGCAGGTCGCCCGGCGCCGCCTGCAGCAGCACGTCGGCGACGGCGGCCGGGTCGAGGTTGAGGCCGACCCCGAGGCCGGGAAGCTCCGGGCTGGCCTCGGTGAAATGGCTGCTCACGGGCAGGTCGACCGACGCGACGAGGTACTGCCCGGCGCCGTAGTGGTACACGTGGTCGCCCAGTGCCAGCCGCTTGGTGCCCTGCGCCACCACCGCGAGCACCCGGCCGAAGACGGTCGGCGTCGGCGGGTAGGGCCGGTCGGCCCGGAAGATCAGGACGTCGTCGATCCCGGTCGTCAGGTCGGGCCGGGCGTGCCGGGCCAGCAGGCGGCGGAGTTCGTCGAGGGCCATACCTTCGATTAAACCGCGTCGGGACGGCGGGGCCGGCACCGGACGGTTCGGGCAGGATCAAGCCAGGATTCGCGACTTCTGGGCAAGCCGGATCGGGTCCCGGACTGGTTTCATGTGTCCTTTGACGGTCCGGCGGTACCCCAGGAGCACAGATGCATGGCCAACACTGAACTTTTCGGCCGCCGTGCCGAGCTCACGCAGCTGGCCGGTTTCGTGGACAGCGCCCGGAACCGGGGCGACGCGCGGCTGATCTGGGGTGAGCCCGGCGTCGGCAAGTCCGCGCTGCTGGCCACCGCGGCGGACCTCGCGCACGAGGCGGGGATGCGGGTGCTGCGGGCGTCCGGATCGGAGTTCGAGGCCGACGTCAGCTACTCCTGCCTCAACCAGCTGCTCCTGCCGGTCCACGAGGACCTCGAGCGCCTTCCGAGCGGTCCGCGGGAGGCTCTGGCGGTGGCGCTCGGCTTCGGCGCCGGCCCGCCGGCGGACGCGCTCCTGGTCTGCAACGCCGCCCTGCTGCTGCTCAGGTCGGTCGCCGCCGACGTGCCGGTGGTCCTGCTCATCGACGACGTGCAGTGGATCGACCGGGCCAGTGCTGTCGTGCTCAGCTTCATCGCCCGCCGGCTGGACGGTTGCCGGGCCGGGCTGCTGGCGTCGGCCAGGACGGGGACGGGAAGCCTCCTCGACCCGCGCGGGCTCGCCGAGATCGTCGTCGCGCCGCTCGACGACGAGGCGGCCGGGCAGCTGGTCGACGCCACCGTGCCACGGCTGACGCCCCGGACCCGGCAACGGCTGCTGGACCTCGCCCAGGGCAACCCGTTGGCGTTGCTGGAGCTGCCCTCGACGCTCGTCGGCGCCGCCAACCGGACGGCGGCGCAGCCGGAGGTGGTGCCGCTCAGCGACCGGCTGCAGGCGATGTTCGCCGCTCGCATCGCCGAGCTGCCGGGCCCGACCCGGCGGCTGCTGCTGCTCGCGACGTTCGAGGGCACCGGCGACCTCCGGGTCCTGCGGGCCGTCCCCGACGACCAGCCCGGCCCCGCCGACCTCGCCCCGGCGGAGCGGGCGCAGCTCGTGGGAGTGGACGATGCCACCGCCCGGATCGCGTTCCGGCACCCGCTGATCCGCTCGGCGATCGTGGCGATGTCCACGCATGAGGAGCGCCGCGGCGCGCACGCCGCCCTCGCCCACGCGCTGCGCGGGGACGGGCAACGCCGCGCCTGGCACCTGGCGGCGGCCGCGGCCGGACCGGACGAGGCGGTGGCGGAGCTGCTCGAGGACGCGGCGCACCGGGTCATGCTGCGGGGCGACGCGCTGGCCGCCGTCACGGCGCTGATCCGCGCCGCCGAGCTGAGCGAGACGAGCTCCGGGCGGGGCCGGCGGCTCGCCGAGGCCGCGTACATCGGTGCCGAGGCCGCCGGCGCCGTCGACGCGAAGACGTTGCTGACCGATGCGCGGCGGGCGGCACCCGACGGCGCCGGTTCCCTGCACGCGGCCAACGCGGCCGCCTTCCTGATGCTCAACGGCGACGGCGACGTGAACACGGCGCATCGCCTCCTTGCCGGGGCCATCGAGACCGCCGGGCACGGTTACCGGGCCGAGGATCCCGCGCTGGTCGAGGCCATGCATACGATGCTGCTGCTGTGCTGGTACGGCGGAGCCCCCGGGTACTGGGAGCCGTTCTACCGCGCGCTGGACCGGATGCGGCCGCAGCCGCCCGACGTCCTCGCGCTCGCCAGCCGGACCTTCCCCGATCCGGTGCGCACCGGGGCATCGGCACTGCCGCGGATCGACGCGATCGTCGGCTCGCTGCCCGAGGAGGCCGACCCCACCCGGATCATGCGGATCGGCACGGCGTCGGTCTACCTGGACCGCCTGGGCGACTGCCGGGAGTCCTCCTGGCGGCTCGTGCAGCACGGACGGGACGGCGGACCACCCCGGCGGCACCTCGGCGCCCTGATGCACCTGTGCCTGGACGACTACCTCGTCGGCCGCTGGGACGAGGCCGAGGAGCTCGCGCGCGAAGGGCAGCGGGTCTGCGCCGAGACCGGCTTCTCGTTCTTCGCGTGGTACTTCCGGTACAACCGGGCGATCATCGCCGCCGGCCGGGGCCGCTTCGACGAGGCGTACACCCTCGCCGACGAGATCACCCACTGGGCGCTGCCGCGCGGTGTGTCGGCCGCCGCCCTGTTCGCCCATCACCCGCGCACGCTGGCGGCCCTGGGCCAGGGCGACTGGGACGCCGCCTTCCGCCATGCCGCCGCGATGAGCCCGCCCGGCGTGCTCGCCTCGCACGTGCCGCACTGCACCTGGGTGATGTTCGACCTGGTCGAGGCGGCGGTACGGACCGGTCGTACGGTCGAGGCCAGGGCGCACGTGGAGGCGATGCGAGCCGCCGGCGTCGCCGCGCTGTCGACCCGGATGGCGCTCATCCAGGCGGGAGCGGACGTCCTCGTCCAGGACGACGACGCGGCGACCGCGCGGCTGGAGGCGCTGCTGGCCGGTCCCGCGGCGGAGCGGTGGCTGTTCGAGGCGTCGCGGATCCGCCTGGCCCTCGGCGAGCAGCTGCGCCGGACCAGGTCGACGTCGCATGCCCGCCGGCACCTGCTGGCCGCGCTCGACGGGTTCGCCGCCATGGGCGCCGAGCCGTGGATCGACCGCACCCGCACCGAGCTGCGCGCCACCAAGTACCGGCTCCCCGACGTGCAGCCCGACGGCCCGGCCGCCCTGACCGCGCAGGAGCTCCAGATCGCCGAGCTGGCGGCCAGCGGCCTGACCAACAAGCAGATCGCCGAGCGCATGTACCTGTCGCACCGCACCGTGGGCGCCCACCTCTACCGGATCTTCCCCAAGCTCGGCGTCGCCTCGCGGGCCGGGCTCAGGGACGCGCTGTCGTCGGGCGCCGATCCCCGGTAGCCCTCCGCGGCCGGCCCTGTCATGCCCTCGATGGTCGGCCACCGCTGACCACGGCACATCTGTCAAATGACCTAACGGCCGCGACTGGTGCCCCCCCGTTAGGTCGCCGGCCGCGGCGGCCCGCGAACTCGCAGACAGATGACTGATGAGCGCGACAGCGCCGGGTCCAAGAGTGGAGGCCATGACCATCAACCACGGCTTCCACGCCGTCATGACCGCCCTGCCGGGCCGCGGTGACGAGCTGGTCGCGCTGCTGCTCGACGCGCCGTCGCTGCCGAACGAGGACTGCGTCGTCTTCCTGGTCAGCCGCAGCGGCAGCAACCCGGACGTCGTCTCCGTCGCCGAGGGCTGGACCAGCCGGGAGGCCCACGCCGCGTTCTTCGCGGCCGACGAGGCCCAGGCGTTCGTCGCGAAGCTCCAGCCGCTGCTGGCCGGCGAGTCGCAGTACACCGACGCGATCCCCGTCGGCGGCAAGCCCGCGCTGCGCGTCTGACACCGAAGGAGCGACCCATGACCCGACCCGAGATCGACCCCGAACTGCAGGCGCTGCTCGCCGACCTGCCCCTGTCCTCCGAGCTCACCCCGGAGCTGCTCGCGCAGATCCGCCAGATCGCTTCGACGCCGGTCGAAACGGTCCTCGACGGTCGCGCCGTCGAGCGGCGCGAGGTCACCTTCGCCCGCCCCGACGGCGCCCGGATCCCGCTGTCGGTCCTCAGCCCGCAACGGGCCGGACGCTCCACGGCGGCGCCCTGCGTCTACTGGCTGCACGGCGGCGGCATGGTCATGGGCGACCGGTTCTCCCAGATCGACATCCCGCTCGAATGGCTCGACCGGTTCGGGGCGGTCGTGGTCACGGCGGAGTACCGCCTGGCGCCGGAGGTCACCGGCACGACCCTGGTCGAGGACTGCTACCACGGCCTGCGCTGGACCGCCGAGCACGCCGCGGAGCTGGGCGTCGACCCCACCCGCATCATCGTCGCCGGGATCAGCGCCGGCGGTGGCCTCGCCGCCGGCGTCACCCTGATGGCCCGCGACCTCGGCGGGCCGGCGATCGCCGCGCAGGTGCTCATCTGCCCGATGCTCGACCACCGCAACACCACCACGTCCAGCCGGCAGTACTCGGGCGAGCCGGGCGTGTGGACCCGCGAGATGAACGAGTTCGGGTGGCGCTCCGTGCTCGGCGACAACCCCGCCGACGTGCCCGGCTACGTCTCACCGGCCGTGGCCGAGGACCTCGCCGGCCTGCCGGCCACCTACATCGACGCCGGCACCGCGGAGGTCTTCCGCGACGAGGACGTCGCCTACGCCACCCGCATCTGGGCCGCCGGTGGCCAGGCCGAACTGCACATCTGGGCGGGCGGCTTCCACGGCTTCGACGCCCTCTACCCCCACACCCGCGTCTCCGCCGCGGCCCGCCGCACCCGCAACAACTGGCTCACCCGCCTGCTGAGCTCGCTGCCCGCCGGCGAGCGCCACGACCTCGCCGGGAGTACCGCGCCGTGACCACCATCGCCCGCACCGAAGGTGCCGTGTTCCTGCGCGAGTTCCTCCGCGCCCCGTTCACCGTCGCCGCCGTCGCGCCCAGCGGAATGTCGCTGGCCGACGCGGTCACCGCGACCGTGCCACGCGCCGGCGACCCGCTGGTCGTGGAGCTCGGCCCGGGCACCGGGGCGTTCACCGCGGCGATCCAGCGGCGCCTCGCCGGCCGCGGCTCGCACCTGGCCATCGAGATCAACGCACGGTTCGCCGAACGCCTCACCGACCGCTACCCCGAGGTCGACCTGGCCGTCGCCGACGCCCGCGACCTGCGCGACGTCCTGGCCCGGCGGGGCCACCGCCACGCGGACGTGATCGTGAGCGGCCTGCCGTGGGCGGCGTTCGCACCGGGCTGCCAGGACGACCTGCTCGACGCCGTCGTCGGCAGCCTCGCCCCGCACGGCGCGTTCACCACCTTCGCGTACACGCACACCCGGTGGGCGCCGCCGGCCCGCCGGCTGCGGCGTCTGCTGCGCGCACGGTTCGAGGAGGTCGTCCTGAGCCGGACCGTGTGGGCCAACCTGCCACCGGCCTTCGTCTATGTCTGCCGCAGGCCCGCAGGGTAGCCGGGCGCCGCAGCTTCCATCCATCAATCGAACAGGCGGGTAACCATGCAGATCGCCATCGTCACCGGCGCCAGCTCCGGAATCGGACAGAGCGCCGCCATCCAGATCGCCCGGCGCGGGACGGGCGTGATCCTGACCTATCACGGCAACCAGGACGGCGCGCTGGAGACCGTCGCGATGATCGAGAAGGAGGGCGGCGCGGCGGTCGCGCTGCCCCTGGACGTCGGCGACACGACGTCCTTCCCGGGCTTCCGCGATGCCGTCGCGGCGTCACTGCGCGACACGTGGCAGCGGGACACCTTCGACTTCCTCGTCAACAACGCCGGCTTCGGCCGGATGGCGATGTTCGAGGACACCACCGAGGCCATGTTCGACACGCTCATGCGGGTCCTGCTCAAGGGCCCGTACTTCCTGACCCAGACGCTGCTGCCGCTGCTGGCCGACGGCGGTGCGATCGTCAACACGACGAGCAACGCGGCCCTGCGCTCCGGGATGGAGCCCGGCTACTCCGCCTACGGCACCATGAAGGGCGGGCTGGTCGTGCTGACCCGCTACCTGGCCAAGGAGCTCAGCACCCGCGGCATCCGGGTCAACTCCGTGTCGCCCGGCTCCACCCGGACCCGCATCGCCGACAACGCCTTCGAACGCTTCCCCGAGGTGATCCCGGGCCTCGCGGCGAAGACCGCCCTCGGCCGCCTCGGCGAACCCGACGACATCGGCATGGTCATCGCGACGCTGCTCTCCGGGGAGTGCCACTGGATCACCGCTCAGGACATCGAGGTCTCCGGCGGATTCAACCTCTGAGCACCGAACAACGAGGGGCAAGGCGCGACATCGCCCTTGCCCCTCGTTCTGAACGGTGGACAGACGCTCGTTATACTCAGTATGCTACCGGGCATGATATCGAGTGTGGTGACGGCATGAGCATCCGGCACGCGCTGCTGGCGCTGCTCAAGGAAGGGCCGAAGTACGGCCTGCAGCTGCGCGAGGAGTTCGAGGCGCGCACCGGCGAGGTCTGGCCGCTCAACGTCGGCCAGGTCTACACGACCCTGCAGCGGCTCGAGCGAGACGGCCTCGTCGAGTCCGACGACGACGCCGAGCCCGGCCCGCAGAAGGGGTTCCGGATCACCGACGGCGGTGCCGAGGAGCTCTCCGGCTGGCTGCGTACACCGCCCGACCTGGCCTCACCGCCACGCGACGAGCTGGTCATCAAGATCCTGATCGCGGTGCGGCTGCCCGGCGTCGACGTGCACGAGATCATCCAGTCGCACCGGCGATACCTGATCGAGCTCATGCAGCAGTGGACCCGGCTCAAGGAGGAGGAAGGCGACACGGACCTCGGCCTGGCCCTGGTGATCGACGCCGAGCTCTACCGGCTCGACTCGGTCGTGCGGTGGCTGGACACGGCCGACGGCCGGCTGAAGCGGGCCGCGGTCGAACCGCCGGCCCCGGCGCGGGCCGCGGCCGCGCCCCAGATCCGGCGCCGGGCGGGGGTGCGCCGATGAGCGGGGTGCTGCAGCTGCGCGGCGTGTCCAAGACGTATCTCGACGGCGCCGACGAGGTCCACGCGCTGCGCGACGTCGACCTGACCGTCGAGGCGGGCATGATGGTCGCCGTCATGGGGCCCAGCGGCTCGGGGAAGAGCACGCTGCTCACCATCGCCGGGGCGCTGGAGGCGCCGACCGCCGGCGAGGTGCTCGTCGCCGGGCAGCCGCTGTCGGAGATGTCCCGGGACGACCGGGCCAGGCTGCGCCGGCGTGCGATCGGCTACGTCTTCCAGGACTACAACCTGCTGCCCGGGCTCACCGCCGCCGAGAACGTGGCACTGCCGCTGGAGCTCGACGGCCTCCCGGCCCGCAAGGCCCGCGCCGCCGGGCTGCGGGCACTGGAGGAACTGGGGCTGGCCGAGCGCGCGTCCCGGTTCCCGGACCAGCTCTCCGGCGGCGAACGCCAACGGGTCGCGATCGCCCGGGCCGTCGTCGGCACGCGCCGGCTGCTGCTGGCCGATGAGCCGACCGGCGCGCTCGACTCGGCCAACGGTGAGGCGGTGATGCGGCTCATCCTGACCGCCTGCCGCAGCGGCGTCGGCGCGGTGATCGTGACCCACGACGCGCAACTCGCGTCCTGGGCCGACCGGGTCGTGTTCATCCGCGACGGCAGCGTCGTCGACCGCACCGCACCGCCGCCCGGCCCGGAGTCCCTGCTGACGGAAGAGGCCAACCGGTGAGCGTCGCCGTGCAGGACCCGCCGCTGGAGCTCGGCAAGGGTCACGGCGGGATGCCGGCGCGGCGCGCCGTCGTGCGCTGGGCGTGGCGGCTGTTCCGGCGCGAGTGGCGCCAGCAGGCGATCGTCCTGACACTGCTGCTGCTCGCCGTGGCAGCCACCACCGTCGGCCTCGGCATCGGCGCCAACGCCCCGTCGGAGGCCTCCGTCTTCGGTACCGCGAACCACCTGGCGACGACGGCGAGCACCGGCGCCCAGCTCGACGCCGACCTGGCCACGCTGCGCGCGTCGTTCGGGCCCGTCGACGTGATCGCGCACGGCAAGAAGATCCCGGTGTCCGGGTCGGCCAACGGTGTGGACCTGCGGGCCCAGGACCCCGACGGGCCGTACGGGCGGGTGCTGCTGCACCTCAACCAGGGCCGGTGGCCGCAGGGGCCGGACGAGGTCGCCGTCACCGAACGCGTGGCGACGATCTTCCACCTGACCGTCGGCGGCACCTGGGAGCAGGGCGGGAAGCGGCGCACCGTCGTCGGTCTGGTCGAGAACCCGCTCAACCTGCACGACGCGTTCGCGCTCGTCGCACCCGGCCAGATCGCCGAGCCCGACCACGTCGACGTGCTCATCCAGGCCGCCAGGGCGGACATCTCCTCGAAACCCCGGCCCGACGGCCTGTCGATCCAGGTGCGCTCCGACGACGCCGGGCAGGCCAGCGTCGTGGTGCTGGTGCTGGCGACCATCGGGCTCGTCTTCGTCGGCCTGATGGCGGTCGCCGGGTTCACGGTGATGGCCCAGCGACGGCTGCGCGCGCTCGGCATGCTCGGCGCGATCGGCGCCAGCCACCGCCACATCCGGCTCGTCATGCTCGCCAACGGCGCGGCCGTCGGCGTGGCCGGCGCGGCCGGCGGCGCGATCGTCGGGGTCGCGGCCTGGGTAGCCCTGGGCCCGCGGCTGGAGTCGTCGCTGGGCCATCGCATCGACCGGTTCAACCTGCCGTGGACGCCGCTGCTCGTCGCGGTCCTCCTGGCCGCCGTGACGGCACTGGTCGCGTCCTGGTGGCCGGCCCGGGCCGTGGCCCGGATGCCCGTCGTCGCCGCACTGTCCGCGCGGCCGGCACCGCCGCGCCCGGCCCACCGGTTCGCCGCCCTCGGCGGCCTGCTGCTCGTCGCCGGCATGGTGCTGCTGTACGTGTCACAGCAGACGAAGGTCCCGTACGTCCTCGGCGGCGTCCTCGCCACCGCGATCGCGCTACTGCTGCTCGCGCCGGCCGGTGTCGCCGCCATCGGGTGGCTCGCCCGGCACGCCCCGCTGGCCACCCGGCTGGCCATGCGTGACCTGGCCCGGTACCGCTCCCGGTCCAGCGCCGCGCTCGCCGCGATCGGCCTGGCCATCGGCATCGCCGCCGTCGTCGCCCTGTCCACCGGCGTCACCGCGGCCAAGGCGGCCGCCCCGACCGGCGGCAACCTGCCCGCCGACCAGATCGTGCTCTGGCTGTCCCCGGAGGCGATGGACGGGCCGGTGCCGATCCTCACGCCCGCCCAGGTCGAGGTCGCCCGCAAGCAGGTCGACACGATCACCGCCGACCTGCACGCCACCGCGGTACTGCCGCTGACCGGCGCCGTCGACCCCAACCAGCCCCTCGAACGCGGCGGCCGGGCACCCGCCCTGCTGGCCAGGCCACACCCCGTCGGCCCCGGCGAACCGGGCTCCGTCATGTACAGCAGCAGCGACTCGATCCCGCTGTTCGTCGCCACCCCCGAGCTGCTCGCGCACTACGGCATCGACCCGGCTACCGTCGGGGCCGACACCGACCTGCTCACCCCGCGGCCGAGCGTCGCCGGCTACGACCTGATCCCGGGCCGGAACCGCAACTGGCAGCCGAAGCTGCAACACGCGACGCTGCCCGACTTCGGCTCGCTGCCGAACGTGCTGATCACCACGCATGCCATGACCGGGATGCACCTCACGGCCACGCCGGTCGGCTGGCTGGTCGACGCGCCGCAGGCGGTGACGGCGGCGCAGATCGACACGATCCGGCAGGCCGCGGTGGCCGCCGGGCTCAACGTCGAGTCCCGCCCGACCGGGGTCGACGAGGCCCAGCTGGCCGCGCAGTTCACCGCCACGGGCATCGCGGTCGCGCTCGGCGTCCTGGCGATGACCGTCGGGCTGATCCGCAGCGAGACCGCCCGGGACCTGCGCACGCTGACCGCGGCCGGAGCGCGGCGCGGCACCCGCCGCGCGCTGACGGCGGCGACGGCGGCCGCGCTGGCGCTGTTCGGGGCGGTCATCGGCACCGCCTGCGCCTACCTGGCCCTGCTCGCCTGGTACCACCGCGAGCTGCACTGGCTCGCCCAACCCCCGTGGCTCAACCTGGGGGCGATCCTCGTGGGGCTGCCGATCGTCGCGTACGCCGGCGGCTGGGTCCTGGCGGGGCGGGAGGCGCCAGTGATCGCACGCCAGCCGCTGGACTGACCGTCGAGCCGACGGGCCTGGCGTCACCCGATCGTGGGGGTGTGGAGGTGTATCACGGCGGCGCCCGGCCGATCCGTTCCTTGCCTGTTCCTTCGCATCGAAAGGGTCGGTCACCATGGGCGCTGGAGTCCCGCTGTTACCCCATCCACCTGATCTGCGCCGCCGTCCGGCAGCGCGCGGCGCACTGGCCACGGCCGCCGCGGCGGCCCTCACGGCGGGGGCGCTCGTCGGCCTGCCGCACACCGCCCGGGCCGCGGACCCGCCGCCCCCGGTCAGCGCGACGATCACCCTGACCATGGACTACTTCGAGCGGTTCGAGGTGCCCGACGACGGGATCGACGAGGAGGGGGAGTTCGCTCCCGAGGTGTTCATCGGCGACCCCGCGACCGGCGGTGGCGGCGGGCAGCGGGGCGGGGTCGTCTCCGACGACCACTTCCACCCCAAGAACCTGACCGGCTCGCAGCGCTGGGTGTTCTCGCAGCGGGTCACGATGCCCGAGGGGCGCCGGACGCTGCCGATCACGGTGCGGATGTGGGACGTCGACGACTTCCTGAACTTCGGCGGCGACAAGATGGACATCAGCCCCGTCAACCAGGACATCGAGCTGAACCTGACGTACGACATCCTCACCGACACCTGGAGCGGCGACTCGCTCTCGTCGCGGGAGCCGTCCGGGTGCATCGACCACGAGGGCAACCAGCAGGGGCAGGTGTGCGCGATCGGTGACGGCGACCCGAACTTCGAGGGCGACGGCAACGGCAAGCGGGCGCAGCTCGGCCTGACGATCGTCTCCGAGCAGCACAGCGACGCCGACGGTGACGGGCTGTCGGACCGCGACGAGCGGTTCGGCATCCGTTACCCCGACGACGTGATGGCGGTCGACCTGCCCGCCTACGGCGCCGACCCGCTGCACAAGGACCTGTTCCTGGAGCTGGACTACAGCGACGGCATGGCGCCGCCGGCCCTCGCGGTGGAGGCGGTCAGGACCGCGTTCCGGCTGGCGCCGCTGCCCAACCCGTCCGGCGGGCCGGGGCTGAACCTGCACGTCGACTCGGGTGGCCTGTGGGACAAGGGCGGCATGGAGCGCACCGGCGGGCCGGCCCGGACCTGCAACGACGGCACCGACAACGACGGCGTGGACGGTGCCGACGGCGCCGACCCGGACTGCTACTACCGCGACATCGGCGTGGAGGATTTCATTGCCAACTGCAACAACGGTACCGACGACGACCACGACGGGAAGTCGGACCGCGACGACCCGGACTGCGTCGTCGGTGAGGACCTCGGCGGCGGCAACCAGCTCGGGCACCTGGACAACTGCGGCTTCGGCGACGTGTTCAACCAGGCGAAGGGCTCGCCCGGGCACAACTTCAACGCCATGCGGGCGCGGGCCTTCAACTACGTGATCTACACCAGGAGCTCCGCCGGGTGCGACCGGGGCGGGCAGGGATCCGGCACCGACATCATCCTGTACCGCACCGACGGCGGCGCGCTGCTGCACGAGCTCGGCCACAACCTGGGACTGGGCCACGGCGGCCACGAGGACGCCAACTGCAAGCCGAACTACGTGTCGCTGATGAACTACGACATCAACTCCGGCATCCCGCGCACCGGCGGCGGCCTGCTGCTGGACTTCTCGCCGCCGCGGATCGACATGTACGACGGCGCCTCGCGGCACGCGGCCCCGCTGCCGAAGCTCAAGGAGGACGACCTCTACGAGGACGTCGCGCAGGACCCCGGCGACGCGCAGAACCAGTACGTGTTCCTCGACGGCATGCGGACCAAGCGGACGGTACCGCTCAATGCCCTGCCGGACTGGAACGGCGACAACCCCGGCGGCAACGGTGACGACGGGCACTCCAGGCAGAAGGTGAACATCGACAACACCGGGGCCGACGACTGCCACGACGTGACCAAGAACTCGCCGGCGACCGACGACAGCGAGTTGACCGGCAGCGACGACTGGAAGACCGTCCTCGCGTACCTGCCGAACCGGTTCCCGCGGCCGGGTGCCGCACCCCCGGCGGTGGAGGCGGGCACGTTCCCGACCGCGCAGCAGGCCGCGCGGATCCTCGCGGTCAACAACACCACCGACCTGACCGTCGGGATCGCCGACTCGCCCGACCCGGTGGGCGCCGGCGAGTCGGTCACCTGGACGGTCACCGTGACCAACCAGGGGCCCAACTCGTCGACCTCGACCGAGGTGGTCACGACGCTGCCCGCGGACGTCACCGACGCGAGCACGAGCGTGCCGTGCACGGCCGCCGGGCACGCGGTCACCTGCAACCTCAGTGAGGTCAGGCCCGGCGGGAGCCGCTCCTACACGATCACCGCGAAGGTCCCGGCGAACCTGGTGTACGCCAACGGCGGCCCGAAGACCATCGCGGCCACGGCCAAGGTGCGCAACCTTGCCGGCCCCGACTCGAACGGGGCCGACAACACCGCCACGGCGCAGACCACCGTCATCGCCAAGGCCGACGTCAAGATCACCAGTGCGGCGGCGACGAGCCCGCTGGAGGTCCTGATCGGCCAGCCCGGCGCGGCGGCCCTGCAGCTGACCGTCGAGAACGGCGGGCCGTCCAGCCCGGTCGACGCGAAGGTCACCGTCACCGCCACCGGCGACCCCGGTGTCACCGTCACGCCGGCGTCGGCGACGACCGTCGTGACGGCGCTCGCCACGGGCACGCCCCGGCAGGTGGGCTTCGCCGCCCAGCTGAGCTGCACCGCGCCGGGCGTCAAGACGGTGACGCTGACCGCGACGATCGCACCGGCGAACGCCGCCGACGTCGATCCGGACCCGTCCAACAACACCCGGGCGACGACGTTCCGGATCGACTGCGTCGTGCCGATCGTCATCAACGTGCGGCCGGGCAGCACCACCAACCCGATCAACCTGAACACGGACGCGAACCTCGCGGCGCTCACGACCACCGCGGGGGAGTACGGCCTGCCGCTCGCCTTCGACGCCACCACGATCGACGTGTCCACGGCGCGGTGGGGCCTTCGGGAGAACCTGTTCAACACCGCCAACCCGGCCGGGGCGGCGGAGCGGCACGGCAAGGGGCACCCGGAACGCTCGTACGAGCTGGACGAGCAGACCCGTGACGCCGACACCGACCTGGTGCTGCATTTCCGGCCGTCCGACTCGGGCCTCACGGCCACGACGACGTCGGCCTGCCTGAAGGGCAAGTTCCGGGCCGCCGACGGGAACGTCTACACGTTCCTGGGCTGCGACACGGTCCACATCGTGCCGTGACATGACCGGTGGCCCCGGCGTACCCCGCCGGGGCCACCGCCCGTCGCTCGGAGGGCCGGTCAGCCCATCCTGACCGGCACGGCGCGCAGGCCGGCGATGGCGTGGGTGCCGCGGCGGGTCGGGGGACCGTCGAGCGCGATCCCCGCCGGGTGGTGCAGCAGCTCCTCCAGCAGGACCCGGATCATCACCCGCGCGAGCGGCGCGCCGATGCAGAAGTGCGGGCCGCCGCCGAACGCGACGTGCCGGTTCGGGGTGCGGTCCAGGACGAGCTCGTCGGCGCGGTCGAAGACCGTCTCGTCGCGGTTGATTGAGGCGAGCCAGACCGTCACCGGCTCACCGGCCCGGATCGTCTCGCCGCCGAGCTCGGTGTCGGCGAGCGCGGTCCGCATGACGTGAATGACCGGCGGGTCCCAGCGCAGGACCTCCTCGATCGCGGTGCGCAGGTCGATCTCGCCGCGGCGCAGCAGCGCCCAGGCGTCCGGGTGGTCCAGCAGCCACAACGCGCACGCGCTGGCGGCGTGCCGGGTGGTGTCGTTGGCGGCGACGATGACGTTGTCGCAGGTGAGCAGGATGTCGTCGTCGGAGATGTCCAGGCCGTCGGCCTGGGCCTGGACGAACGCGGACAGGATGTCGTCGCCGGGGTCGCCGCGGCGCTCGGCGAGCAGGTCGTTGTAGTAGGCGAGCAGCTCGACGTGCGCGGTCGCGCCGTCGAGGCCGCCGATGTCGGTGAACGTGTCCGTGGCGATGTCGGCGTACCGCTGGACCCACGCGTGGTCGGCGTCGGGCACGCCGAACAGGTCGCCGAGCACCGTCAGCGACAGCTTGCCGGCGACCTCACGCACGAAGTTGAACCGGCCCACGGCGGCGGCGTCGTCGAGCACCGACCGGACCGCGTGCCGGGCCCGCTCCTCGGTCGCCGCGGCCGCCCGGGTCGTGAACGCCGGGCTGATGACGCGCCGCAGGACGCTGTGCCGGGGCGGGTCGGTCAGGGCCATCATCGCGCCGCCGCCGGGGTACGGCGCGGAGTGGTTGGCCCGCAGGAACGTTCCCCGGGTCGAGGTGAACCGGTCGACATCGGTCAGCACGCGCAGGCCCAGCTGGTGCGTGGTGACCGCCCAGAACGGCTCGAAGCCGTCCGGCTCCTGCTGGGAGACGGGCCGGTCGCGGCGCAGCGCCCGCCATGCGGCGTGCGGGTCGCCTTCGGTGTACAGCGCGGGATCGGTGAGGGCGGTCACGGCGTTCGTCACTGCAGAGCCTCCATCCAACGGTCGATCAGCGCGGCGACCCGGTCGGCGTCGACGGCCTCGGCGTCGTGGTCGATCCAGCCGGTGACCCGCTCACCCCGGTCGTCGAGGTTGACCACCAGGTCGAAGCGGGTCGCGTCCGGCACGCCGACGTCGAGGACGAGGTCGGCCCGCGCCCCCTGCGGCAGCGGCCACGACCGCGGGCCGGGCGGCTGCAGCACGAACAGCATCTGGGCGAGCGGGTGGTACCCGGCGTCGCGGTCGGTGCCGAGCCGCCGCAGCACCTCCGGCAGCGGCGCGGTCCGGTACCGCAGCGCGCCGGCGACCTCGGCCTGGGTCCGCTCGACCGTGGCCGCGTCGAGGGGCAGGACCACGGTGTTGAGGTACAGCCCGGCGCAGCGCGCGTGCCGGGCGTCGGTGCGGGTCGAGACCGGCACCGCGACGCACGCCGTGGTGAACAGCCCGGCCCACGCGGCCAGCAGGACCGCGAACGGCGTCGCGCCGGCCTCCCGGGCGCGCTTGCGGACCGCGTCGGTGACGGCCGCGTCCAGCGTGACCGGCACGCGGAGCAGCCGGGCGGCGGCGCCGCGGGGCTGGCCCCAGTCGACGGGCGGCCGGCCGGTGACCGGCGCCAGCCGGCGCACCCAGTGGCTGACGTCGGCGCCGTCGTCGCCCGGCGGCAGCTGCCAGGGTTGCGTCGCCGGTGGCAGGGTCTCCCCGCGGTACAGGATGGAGAACTCCTCGGCCAGCAGCGTGACGGTCGCGCCGTCGCAGACCGCGTGGTGCAGCCGGAGCAGGATGCGGTGCCGGTCGTCGCCGAGCCGCACGACGGTCACGACCGGGACCGTGACGTCGCCGAGCTCGTAGCGGTCGGCGAGCAGGCGGGCCCGCAGCGCCGGCAGGTCGGCCGGGGCGGCCTCAGCCCGGGTGACGACCGGCTCGGCGGCGCCGTCGTACGTCACGGTGATGGCCGGCCCGGTGAGGTCGAAGCGGGAGCGCAGCGCCGCGTGCCGGGCGGTGAGCCGGCGGATCGCCGCCTCGGCCCGGCCGGGGTCGAACGGGCCGGTGACGTCGAGCTCGGCGAGCACCCACTGGGCCGGCCCGTCGTCGCGCAGCAGCTCGTCGACGAGGAGCTGCTGCTGCATCGCGCTCGCCGCCATCGGCTGGTCGGGTGGCGTCGGCGGCGCATCGGCGCGGTGCGGCACGGGCGGGGCGGCCGCGACGACGGCGGCCAGGTCGTCGAGGGAGGCCGCGGACAACACCCGGTCGATCGGCACGAGCACGCCGAGCCGGTCGGCGATCCGCGCGGCCACCCGGGCGGCGGCGAGCGAGTCGACGCCCGCGGCGCGCAGGTCGCCGACCGGCCCGTCGGGCAGGTCCAGCTCCGTGTGCCAGATGGCGGCGAGCCCGTCGGGGACGTCCGGGGCGGTGGCCTTGGGGCGCGGATCCCGGGCCGCGTCGAGCAGCGCGGCCCGGTCCAGCTTGCCGCTCGGCGTCGTCGGCAGGGCGCCCAGCGCCACGATCCGGTACGGCACGAGATGCGCCGGCAGGCCCGCCGCCAGCCGAAGGCGGACGCCGGCTTCGTCACCGGCGTCGCCCGTGACGAAGCCGACGAGCCGGGCCCCGGTGCCGGGGTCCTTGCGCGCGACCACCGCCGCCTCCCGCACGCCGTCGACGGCCAGCAGGTGGCGCTCGACCTCGGCCGGCTCGACCCGGATGCCGCTGATCTTCACCTGGTCGTCGTTGCGGCCGAGGTAGTGCAGCTGGCCGTCGCGCCGTTCGACGACGTCGCCGGTGGCGTACATGGTCCCGGCGCCGCCGGGCTCGGCGCGGAATCGCTGCGCGGTCAGGTCGGGCCGCCCGACGTAGCCGCGGGCCACTCCCACCCCGGCGACGTGCAGCTCGCCCGGCACGCCGTCGGCGACCGGCTCCCCGTCCGCGTCGAGCACGTGCATGCGCAGCCCGTCGACCGGGGTGCCGATCGGCGGCAGCAGCGGCCAGGCCGCCGGATCGGCGGGCAGCAGGTACCGCGTGCAGACGTGCGTCTCGGTCGGGCCGTACTGGTTGACGAGCCGGCAGCCCGGCAGCGCGGCGAACAGCCGCTGGATCCGCTCGTCGCAGCGCAGCTGCTCGCCCGCGGTGATGACCTCGCGCAGCGGCGGCGCGCCGCCCGGCAGCTCGTCGGCGAACAGCGCCAGGGTCTGCAGCATGACGAACGGCAGGTACAGCCGGGCGACCCGCTCGCGCGCCAGCAGCTCCCACAGCAGCACCGGGTCGCGACGCTCGTCGTCGTCGAGGCACAGCAGCACGCCGCCGGCCGCCAGGGTCGCGAAGATCTCCTGGAACGACACGTCGAACGAGATCGGCGCGAACTGGACGGTGACCTCGCCCGCGCCGACCGCGGAGTCGCCCAGCTGCCACCGCACGAGGTTCGCCAGCCCACCGTGGGTCTGCATGACGCCCTTCGGCACCCCGGTCGAGCCGGACGTGAACATGACGTAGGCGACGTCACCGGCCGCGATCGGCGGGTCGTCGCCTTCCGCCGGCGTCCCGGCGTCGCCGTCCAGCGGCACGACCGTGCGCCCGCCCGCAAGCCCGGCCGCCGTCTCCCGGTGCCCGGCCAGCAGGCCGACGGACGCCTGTTCCAGCATGTACCGGAGGCGCTCCTGCGGGTACTGCGCGTCGAGCGGCAGATAGGCACAGCCGGCCCGCAGGATGCCGAGCACGCCGACCACCAGGTCCGCCGAGCGGGGCGAGCACAGCCCCACCACGTCACCGGGCCGGGCGCCGTGGCCACGCAGCCGCGCCGCGAGGACACCGGCGCGCCGCCACAGCTCGCCGTACGTCACCGACTCGGCCCGCCAGCGCACCGCGACCCGGTCCGGGTCCGTCGCGCTGCGGGCCCGGACCAGCTCGACGACGGTCGTCATGCGGGCGTCTCGGCGAGCAGGTCCCGCACGGCGGCGTCGAGCAGGGCCACCGTCTGGTGCTCGAACACCGTGCGGACCGGCAGCCGGCGGCCGGTGGCCTGCCCGATCGAGCGCATCAGCCGGATCGCGTCGAGGGAGGTGCCGCCGATGGCGAAGAAGTAGTCGTCGTCGGTGAACTCGGCGTGCCCGAGCACCGAGATCCAGGCGTCGCGGATCAGTGGACGGAGGCTGGTCGCAGCGGTTTCGCTCATGTCTGTGTCTCCGTGGTCAGCGTTCAGCGGCTGGGTGCGCGGGTGCCGGGTGCCGTTCGCGGGGATGGCCGGGCAGGCGGATGCGCCGCCCGCCGACGCCGGCGGTGAGGTGGACCCCGACGCCGTGGCACCACAGCGCGGCCAGGGCCCCGGGCACGCCGCCGTCCGCCTCGTGCGCCGACACCCACACCGCCGGGCCCGCCTTCGCCTCGGTGCCGATCGCCACCATCAGGGCGCGCTGGTGCTCGGCGGCCTCGTCTCGCGATGGCGGGGCTTCACCCGCGGACAGCGATGGCGGGGCATCGCCCGCGGTCAGCAGCGGGGCATCGCCTGCGGCCGGCAGCGGGGCATCGCCCGCGGTCAGCAGTACTGGGATCCGCGCGGCTTGGGCGGTCAGGTGCTCGTCCGGCAGGGTGCCGCCGGCGTCGACGGCGGCGAGGAGCTCCACGGCAGCGCCGGGTTCGAGCATGCCGGCGGTGACGGCGGCGGCGAGCCGGCCGATGCCGTGGCCGGAGACCGCGTCGGCGGTCACGCCGTGGGCCGCCAGCCGCCGGGCGACGGCCAGCTGCCGGGCGAAGACCTGCCGCGCGAGGCCGGGCGCGCCCGTCTGTGGGTCGAGATCGCCGAAGACGAGGACGACGTGCGGGTCGGCGCGGCCGTCGACCTCCGCCGCGCGCCGCTCGGTGCCGGTGCCGGTGCCGGTGCCGGTGCCGCGCAGCGCGTCGACGGTGTCGGGCAGGCTCGTGGCGACGACCGCGAGGCGGTGGCGCAGCGGGGTCCGGCCGCGGTCGAGGGTGACGGCCAGGTCGTCGAGGCGGACCTGCGGGTGGGCCTCCAGGAATCCGGCCAGGCCGTCCCGCGCCCGGTCGAGCGCGGTGGCGGTGTGCGCCGACAGCGCGATGACCCGCGCCTCCGCGGCCGCACCGCCGTCCGGGGTGCCGGCGTCCCCGAAGCCGTCCGCCGCGTCAGCGAGCGTCGGCCTGTCCGCCGGATCGGGTGCGCCGACGGCCGGCCTGTCCGCCGGGTCGCCCGCGCTGGGCGTCGGCCGTTCGACCGGCTCGGACCGTTCGACCGGCTCGGACGGCTCGGGGGCGGTCGGGAACGTGGCGAGGAAGGCCGCCTGGGCGCGGACCGTGCTGTGCCGTAGCAGGTCGCCGACGGTGCACCGGGGGCCCAGCTCCTGCTGGAGGCGGACCAGGATCAGCGAGTGCCCGCCGACGTCGAAGAAGTTGTCGTCGAGCCCGAACTGGTCGTGGTCGAGCACCGCCCGCCACGCGGTCCGCACGGTCGCGACGGCGTTGCGCGGGCGGCTCGCTCCGGGCGCTGCCGGGACGTGGACGGGTTCGGGGGCCACGATCGCCGCGGCGGGGGACGGCGCCGGGAGCCGTCGCCGGTCGATCTTGCCGTTCGGGGTCAGCGGCATCCGGTCGACCGGGACGATGTGCCGGGGCACCGCGAACGCCGGCAGGATGCCCCGCACGTGCTGGCGCACGGCCTGGGCCGAGCCGCCCGCGGCCAGCTGGACGTAGCCGACGATCTCCTTCTCGCCGCGCGCGTTGTGGTGCAGCGTGACGAATGCGGCCTCGACGGCCGGGTGCGACGTCAGGCACGACTCCACCGCGCCGAGCTCGACCCGCTGGCCGCGGATCTTCACCTGGTTGTCGTCGCGGCCGATGAACTCCAGCCGGCCGTCCGTCGTCCAGCGGACCCGGTCGCCGGTGCGGTACACGCGGGCGCCGGCCACGCCGGAGAACGGGTCCGGCACGTAGCGGCGGGCGGTCTCGGCCGGGTTGCCGAGGTACCCGCGGGCCAGCCCCACGCCGCCGAGCAGCAGCTCGCCGGGCACGCCGCGCGGCGCCCGCAGCATCGACACCGGGTCCATCACCACGTAGGTGTCGGTCTGCGGGACCGGCACGCCGATCGGGATCGTGCGGGCCCGCTCGTCGACCTCGGCGATCGGCATCCAGGTCGACGTGAACGAGTTCTCGGTCGGCCCGTAGCCGTGCAGGACGGTCCCCGGCTCGGCCCACCGCAGCACCCGCCGGATGTGCGGCACGGAGATGAGCTCGCCGCCGCAGTACACGTGCCGCAGCGACTGGAACAGGTCCGGCACGTCCTCGATGAGGCGGTTCATCAGCGGGGTGCTCGCCGTCAGGATCGTGACCCCGTAGCGGCGCATCGCCGCGCGCAGCTCGACCGGGCTCAGCGTGAGCTCCTTGTCGAAGATCACGAGCTGGGCGCCGTGCGTCAGCGCGCCCCACACCTCGTACGTGGCGCCGTCGAAGTTCAGCGGGCACAGCTGGGAGAACACGTCGGACTCGGTCACCGCGATGAAGTCGGGCCGGTGCAGCAGCCGCACGATGCCGCCGTGCGGCAGGACGACGCCCTTGGGCCGGCCGGTGGAGCCGGAGGTGTACAGGACGTTGAACATCATGTCGGCGCCGACGCGCGCATCCGGCGGTACCACTGGGAACCGCTCGGCGGCGGCGAGCGCCTCGTCGACCGTGAACGCCGGGCAGTCCGGCAGCCGCAGGCGTGCCATGAAGTCGCTGGTCCCCACGGCCAGCGCGGGCGCCGCGTCCTCGAGGACCATCTGCAGCTGGGCGTCGGGGTACACCGGGTCGAGCGGCAGGTAGGCGGCGCCGGCCATGAGCGTGGCCAGCCACAGCACGATCGCGGTCGGCCCGGGCGGCAGCAGCAGCGCGACGACTGTCTCCGGCCCGGCGCCCTGGCCGCGCATCCAGTGCGCGAGCCCGGCGGCCCGCGCGACGAGTTGCCCGTAGGTGACGGTCTCGTGGTGGTAGCGCACCGCGACGGCGTCGGGCCGGCGGGCCGCCTCCCGGCACACGAGCTCGTGCAGCAGCAGGACCTCGGCGGGTCCCCCGGGTGCGGCGGCGGACGCCGGGGTGAACGTGTCGCAGCCGCTGACCAGCGTGCCGCAGGTCGCGCCGGCGTCGCGGACGGCGGCCGCGAGCAGCGCCAGCAGCTGGCCGAGGAACACCCGCGCGGTGGCCGGCAGGTAGACGCCGGCGTCGAAGTCGATCCGCAGCCGCAGGTGCCGGCGGTTCTCGAAGGCGCACAGCGAGAAGTCGTACTTCGCGGCGGGCCCGTCGTAGCGCTCGATGCGCACGTCGGCGCCGCCGGCCTGCCACTCGCCCTCCAGCTCGGGCAGGTGCATGTAGACGCAGTGGTCGATGAGCCCGGCGCCGCCCGTGCCGGCGCGGATGCCGCGCAGCCGGTCGGAGGTGATCGCCGCGTGTTCCATCGAGTCGAGGATCTGGCCGCCGAGGGCGGCCACGACGGCGCGGAACGGCATGTCGCGGTGGACCCGGCTCACCACCGGCAGCACCCGGGCGAGCAGGTCGACCCGGTCGCCGGCGCCCTCGTCGCGCGCGGCGAACAGCATGCCGGAGGTGCCCTCCTCGGCGGCGCTCCAGGCGTGCAGCAGCACCAGCCAGGCGCTCAGCACGATCGCGGCCGGTGTGCTGCGCTCGGCCCGGGCCAGCTCCCGCACTCCGGCCAGGACGTCGGCGGGCAGTTCGGCCTCGTGGTACGCGGGCGTGCCCGGCGCCCGTTCGGGCCGGTTGAGGTCGGCGATCGGCGCGAGCGAGGGCAGGTCCGGGCCGAGCAGCCCGGACCAGTACCGCTCCAGTTCCGCCGGTTCGGGCTCGCCCAGGCTGTCCGGGCCGCCGCCGGCCGGCGGGCGCGGTGCGGGCGGCCCTGAGCGGCCCTCGGCCCTGGCGGTGTAGGCGGCCATGAAGTCGTGCGCGATCAACTGCTGCGACCATCCGTCAGACACCAGATGGTGCACGACCAGCACGAACAGCGAGCCGTCCGCGCAGTGCAGCACCTCGCCGCGCACCAGCGGGCCGACCACGAGGTCGAAGGGGCGCACGGCGGCGCGCTCGGCCCAGGCGCGGGTCGCCGGTGCGTCCACGGCCTCTGCGCTGCGCCGTTCGACCAGGACGGGCGTGGCGGTGCGGTGGGTGACCCGGTGCACGGTGCCGCCGGCGGTCTCGAAAGTACTGCGCAGGCCCTGGTGCCGCTCGGCGAGGTCGACCAGCGCCAGCCGCAGCGCGGCGGTGTCGGCGGCCGGTGCGAACCGCAGGATCAGGGGGATGTTGAACCGCCCGGACTCGGGCTCGCGCTGCACGGCGAGCCACACCTCGACCTGCTCCGGCGAGGCGGGCGAGCGCGACGCGGTCATTGCTGAATCCCGGCCGCGGGGATTTGCCGCAGCGTCCGCACGAGGTCGGCGACGGTGCGCACGGAGGCGAAGTTCACGGGATTGAAGTCGTCGTCGGAAATCACCACGGCGAACCGCCGCTCGCATTGTGCGCGCAGTTCCAGGAAGCCGATCGAATCCAATCCGTGATCGTCGCGAAGATTGTCGTCGAGCGCTATTTCGTGAACGGCGGAGGCGACATAGACGTCATCGACGAGAATTTCCCGGACGGTCGCCGCAAGATCGGGCGCCGGGGTTGACAGTTCGGGCATTTCGTCTCCTCGTGGTGCGGTCACCGGTGGGCCGGAGGCGCTTGGCGGCGGATGATCCGGGTGAGCTCGCCGGTGGCCGGGGCCGGCCCGGCGGCGCGCAGCACCGGCCCGGCGATCGCGTCGAGCTCGACGGGCTGCCCGGCGGCGCCGTCGCGCTGCAGCGACGAGCCGGTGCCGTCGGGCAGCGCCGCCAGCCGGCGCAGCACCGGCTCCGGCGCGATGCCGACGCCGTGCGCCGCGGCCGCCGCGCAGACCTCGCGTGCGCAGCCGTCCATGAGGGCCAGCAGCCCGGGGTCCTGCCGGACCTTTCCGAGCGGGCCGCCCGCCGCGGTGGTCGCCAGCGCGAGCGGGGCGAGCTGGGCGAGCTTGCGCCACAGCACGTCCGCGGCGCCGCGCCCGGTCCGGCAGGCGATGCCCGCGGTGC
>NZ_JAHYSG010000119.1 GCF_022095675.1 Dactylosporangium sp. AC04546
GGTGAAGACCGGGGGCGGGGACAGCGGCCGGGCCGGCCGGCGGGACTCCACCCAGCGCAGCCAGCCGGGGTTGACGGCCAGCGAGTGCACCACGCTCG
Source organism: Dactylosporangium sp. AC04546 (assembly GCF_022095675.1). Classification (GTDB taxonomy): domain Bacteria; phylum Actinomycetota; class Actinomycetes; order Mycobacteriales; family Micromonosporaceae; genus Dactylosporangium. The sequence continues at coordinate 99 of NZ_JAHYSG010000119.1, forward strand.
CCAACCACAGCAGGAAGAACAGCACCGCCGTGAGGCCGGCCGACGGGTCCTCGCGCGTGCGTTCGAAGACGATGAACACCGCCCACGTCGCCAGGAGGTAGCCCAGGCCGCTGGCCCACCAGGCCGGCTTGCGGGCGCGCAGGCCGATCACGAGCAGGCCCAGGCCGCTCAGGCAGCCGAGGCCCAGCACCGAGCCGAGCACCCACAGGCTGTACAACACCTTGCGTCCGAACGTCATGACCCGCTCACACCTCGATCGTACGGCCGTGGGGCGGGACGACGGGCATCGCCGCCGTCGGGGGATCCTCGCCCGTCTCCCAGTCCTCGGGGGCCGTGGCGGCGACCGCGCGGGTCCGCGCCCACAGCCGGATCTCGTCCAGCTTCTCGGCCTGGGTGACGCTGAGCGGCACCGTCGCGGCGACGGCGCGCAGGAGGTCGTCGGGGTACAGCGGCCGCCGCTGCGAGAACGCGTCGAACAGGGCCGCCACGACCGCCTGCTCGATCTCCGCGCCGGAGAAGCCGTTCGTGCGCACGGCGAGGTCGGCCAGCAGCGGCTGGTCCAGGGTCAGCGCGCCGGCCACCGCCGGCTTGCGCAGCCGCCGGGACAGGTGCACGCCCCAGATCGACACGCGCTCGGCCCGGGTCGGCAGGTCGACGAAGAAGATCTCGTCGAAGCGGCCCTTGCGCAGCAGCTCCGGCGGCAGGCGCTCGATGTCGTTGGCGGTGGCGATGACGAAGACCGGCTTCGACTTCTCCTGCATCCAGGTGAGGAAGGTGCCGAAGACCCTTGAGGTGGTACCCGAGTCGCTGATGGACGAGGAGAAGCCCTTCTCGATCTCGTCGACCCAGAGCACGCAGGGCGCGCTCGCCTCGGCGGTGCGGATCGCCGCGCGCATGTTGTGCTCGCTGGAGCCGATCAGCCCGGAGAAGACGCGCCCGACGTCCAGGCGCAGCAGCGGCAGCCCCCAGCCGGCGGCGACCGCCTTGGCGGTGAGCGACTTGCCGCAGCCGGGCACGCCGGTGATGAGCACGCCCTTCGGCGCGGGCAGGCCGTAGTCGTCGGCGGCGGCGAGCCACGAGTTGTCCCGCTTGGCCAGCCAGCGCTTGAGGTGCTCCAGGCCGCCGACGTCGGCCAGCCGCACGCCCGCGTCGACGAACTCCAGCAGGCCCGACTTGCGCACGGTCTGCCGCTTCTCCTCGTGCACGACGGCGAGGTCGGCCAGGTCGAGGACGCCGTCGTTGACCATCGCGCGGGCGAACGCGTTCTCCGCCTCGTGCAGGGTCAGCCCGGCGGCGGCCTTGGCGAACCGCTCCCGCCCGACCGCGTCGAGGTCGACGCGGATGCGCCCGCCGGCCGCGTTGCCGGCGATCATCGACTCCAGCACCTGGCGGATCTCGGCCTCGGTCGGCAGCGGGAAGTCGACGATCGTGACGTCCTTCTCCAGGTCGGGCGGGATCCGCACGACCGGCGCGACGATGACCAGGGTGCGCGGGACGGTGCCGCTCTTGAACGCCGCGGCGATGTCGCGCAGCCGCCGCACGACGGTGGGCAGCACCGGCACGTCCCCGCCGAGCGAGTTGTGCAGGTCGCGGAAGACGAACAGGCCCGGCTCCTGGATGCGCAGCACCGCGTCGAGCGCGTTGTCGGGCTCGGTCGTGTACTGCCGGGCCGCCCCGTCGGGCTGGAGCAGCCCGGTCGTCGCCGACCAGGTCCACACCGGCCGCGGGGTGCGCACGAGCGCCGCGTCACCGGCCACGGCGGCGAGCTCGGCGAGCACCCGGTGCTCCTCGAACGACTCGACGTACAGCACCGGGAACCGGGCCTTGAGCAGCTGCGCCAGGTCGGTGCGGAAACCGGTCACCGTGCAACTCTCCCTTACCGGCCGGCGGATCTTCCCGACCGTACCGGCGCGGCGCGGCTCAGATGAGTCCGGTGGTTGTCGCAAGCCCTGTCAGGAAGGCGGCACCGACCAGTACCGTCATCGCCCAGGCCTGGCGGCGCAGGCTGCGGCGGAACCCCGGGCGCTCGGCCGGCAGCGCGAACACCCGCGCCGGCCAGTGCCGCCACGAGACGTTCGCGAACACGGCCGCGGCACACAGGTACAGCACCAGGAGGAACCAGGGCAGCCGAGGAACGGCGATCGCGCCGGTGACCAGCAGGGCCGCGATCAGCCCCACCACCCGCCAGCGGTTGCCGTGCGCGAGGGTCATCAGGAACTCCTCGAGCCGGTCGTCGTCGGTGAAGAACCGGGCCGCCCTGGGCTGCACCACGAGCAGGCTGTAGGACATGGCCCCGGCCCAGACCGCGGCGAGCGCGAGGTGCAGGGTCACGATCGCCGCCATCGGGCCAATCTAGCGGTACTTCCAGTGCCAGGGCTCGCGCGGCGTGTCCTCGGCGAAGCCGAACCGCCCGGCGTTGGCGCGCATCCAGGCCTGCGCCCGGTCGTCGAGGTCGAGGTCGACGGCCATCCCCCAGCCGTGGTCGCTCGTGCCCGGCCGGGCGGCCAGCCCGCCCTGCGAGTAGAGGCCCTTGCGGCGGGCGAGGTCGGCCTGCTCGGCGTACGGGCGGTAGGAGTCGGTGATGCCGATCGTCACGCCGTCCTCGCGGGCGGCCCGCATGAGCGCCTCCAGCGAGGTCGCGGCCGGGGCCCAGAGGCGGTGCCGGGTGTCGCCGACCGGTTGCAGCGCCGCCTCCGGGATGCGGCCGTTGCCGTACCGCGCCAGCTCGGCCGGCACCCCCTCGGGCGTGCGCAGCGCCGCCGAGGCCGACGACAGCGCGCTTTCGAAGGCGGGCGCGGCGGCGCCGGCGGCCTGCGGCGGGTGGAACGCGGTGAGCTGGGTGCGGATCTCCGCGATCCGGGCGGCGATGCCGGCGATGCCTTCCACGCCCGCAACCATCGGCCACCCGGATCGCGACCTGAGAGATCAGGGCAGCTTGATGACGTGCCAGACGCCCTGGACGCCCTCCCCGGTGGTCTGGCCGGGCGCCGTGTCCTTGATCCAGCGGTACAGCGGGTGGCCGTCGTACGCCGCCTGCGACGACCCGTCGGGCCGGGTGATCGCGGTGACCGCGCCGGGCAGCGTGACCCCGGCGGCCGCGGTGACGGGGGCCGCGACCGGCGGCCAGTTGACCGCGCACTGGTCGACGCAGGTCGAGGTGGTGGCCGTGTCCTTGTCGAACAGGTACAGCACGTAGCCCTGGCCGTCGGCGAGCACCTTGCCGAGCGGGGTGGTGGCGACGGTGAGGGTGCCGCCGGCCGAGGTCGGGCTGGCCGCGGGGGTCGGGCTCGCGGCGGCGCTGGTGGCGGCGGTCGTGGCCGGTGCGGCCGGTTGGGCGTCGGTGCCGTCGTCGCCGCACGCGGTCAGGGTGGCCGCGAGGGCCAGCGCGGGCAGCAGCAATCGCAGGGTCGCTTTCATGGGGTTTCCTCCGATGTGCGGGGATTCATGGAGGTGTACCCCTGGCGAACCCGCCCGGTTCAGCCCGCGCCTCAGGTGGTGCGCGCCTCGCCGAGCAGCACCCCGTGGTGGTCCGCGACCCGCACGGCGTCGACGTTGCCGAGCTGGATCGAGCTGGCCCCCGTCACCCGGGCCGACGTGCTGGTGGTGGGTCCCCAGCAGGCGGCCTGCTCGGACTGCCCGCCACGGCCGACGACCTGCAGCACGAACGGCCCGTCGCCGGGCAGCCCGGTGACCTCGAGCGCGACGCTGACCCCCCACTGGCGCGGGGTGAGCGTGGCCCTGCCGGCCAGCCCGCTGCCCTGCGCGGCGACGAACTGCACGACGGTGCCCGCGGAGGCGCTCGCACTCGGGCTCGCCGCGGCCTGTGGCGGTGGCACCGTCTGCGGCCCGCTGTCGCGCAGCGCGAGCGCCGTGATGAGCACGAGCGCGACGACGGCCGCGGCGACCCCGGCGAGGACGCCGACGGGGAGCCGCCGCGGGCGGGCCCGGCGCAGGAGGGCTTCGAGGCCGGCCGGGGTCGGCTGTTCGAGGGGCTGCGCGGCCGGGTCGGCGGGGAGGCGGTGGAGCAGCTCGGGCACCGGCGCGAGGCGGTTGACCTCGTCGCGGCACTCGGCGCAGGTGCTGAGGTGCGCGTCGACGCGGAACTGCTCGTCGTCACCGAGGCCGCCCAGCACGTATCCGCCCAGGAGCCGGCGGACGTCGTCGTGCCCGGGGCTCACCGCAGGACTCCCATCTCCTCGAACACCGCCCGCAGCGCCCGCACGGCGTAGAAGGCGCGGGACTTGACGGTACCCTCGGGGACCGACAGCTTCCGGGCGGTGTCCGCCACGGTACGGCCGTCGTAGTACACCGACTGCACCACCTCGCGGTGCTCGGCGGAGAGCCGGTCGAGCGCGGCCTTGATGAGCCACCCCTCGACCATCTCGTCGACGTTGTCGGCCGCGGCCACCGCCTCGACGGCGTCGGGGTCGGCGACCAGCCGCGGCCGGCGCTGCTCGGCCCGCCACGCGTTGCTGACCACGTTGCGCGCGATGGTGAGCAGGTAGGAGCGGGTGGTGTCGCGCCCGACGTCGATGCGCCCGATGTGCTTCCAGGCCCGCAGGAGCGTCTCCTGGACGAGGTCCTCGGCGCGGTGCCGGTCCCGCTCGTACCGCGAGACGAAGCCGAGCAGCACACCGTAGTGCTCGGTGTACAGCGCGGTCATCAACTCCTCGTCCCGTGTCACCGGACCCCCTCCCGCCGCTCCAGTACGGGTCTACACCCTCAGGAGGTCAAGGGTTCAACTTCCTTGGCTGAATTCTTCCTGTGAACACGGCGAAGCCGCGGCACCCCCCGGGCACCGCGGCTTCACTCAGCCGAGCTGCGGTCAGGTCGTGGTCGAGCCGGCCCGGCGGTACGCCAGGAGGCCGACGACCAGACCGGCCAGGCCCAGGACCAGGCCGGCCACGCCCAGGCCCACGGCGGCGCCGTCGCCGCCGTCGTCCGAGGCCTCCGCCGCCGGCCCCGCGGTCGCCGTGGCGCCCGCCGCGGCCGCGGTGGCGTCCGCCTTCTTGGTCAGCTTCAGGACCGGGGCCGGGTGCTCGGCCTCGGCGCCCGCCGACGGCTCGTCGATCCAGCGGACGACCTCGCCGTTGGAGTACGTCTGGAGCGCCTTGAAGACGATCTGGTCGGCCTCCGGGAGCGGGCCGAGCGAGACGTCGAACTCCTGGAACGTGCCCGGCTTGATGGCCGACGCGGCCTCGGCGGTCCAGGTGACCTTGGACACGGCCTCGGTGATCTCACCGTCGTGGGACTTGATCGGGGTCGTCAGCTTGCTCTTCTCGGCCACCGCCGTCCAGCCCTGCACGGGCTTGAGCGACACCGACGCGATCGCCGTGTCGGTGGGGATCGCGATCTCCAGCTTCACGGTGCTGGCGTCGTCACGCTCGTTGGGCACGCGGAACGTCACCTTCGTGTAGCCGCCCTGCGTGGCGGTGCTCGGGTTGACGGTCACGTGCGCGGAGGCGACGGCGGGGAAGGCGAGTGCCGCGGTGGCGGCCGCGGCGACGGCGACACCGGCGCGGACCACGTGGGTCAGGCGCATGCGGGGACGGTCCTCTCTCGGTTCGGATGAGCACGAACAGGGAGATGGTCGCTTCAGCCCCCGCAAAAGTTCCCGGCGCCTGCTACCTCCTCAGGTCGCCCGGGTCGGCGTACGCCGTCCCGATCACGATCACCGCGAACAGCGCCACCGCCAGGATGTGCACCGCGGTGCACCAGAGGCAGATCGCGTCCAGTGTGAACAGCTCGGCGAAGACCAGGTAGAACACGAAGAGGACGCCGACCGCGGCGAGGGCCACCCGGCCCTGGCGCAGCCAGGGTGACGGCGAGCGCCACAGGGCCGGCAGTGAGACGACCAGCATCGCCACGAAGTACAGCAGGCCCAGCACGGCGACCGGGATGCCGAGGAACTTCGACTGGTCGCTCGTGGTGACCTTCAGGCAGTTCAGCGCGCCGGTGTCGGGGCACGCGAGGGTGGTCGACGAGGTGAAGTGCTCGATCGTGAGGTAGATCGAGACGCCGAGCCCGGCGACGGCCAGCGCGAGCGAGACCACCGGGACCCACGGCTGCACGAGCCGCCGGTCGATCTCCGGGATGCTGACCGCGCTACTTGACGCTGACATTGGCGAAGTCCTTCTCGAAGGCGGTCACAGCCGGGCTGGTGCAGACGTCGCCGGGCTGGCCGCCGGTGAGCCGGCACAGCAGTGCGGTCATCGCGTTGGCGTTGCCGTCGACGGTGCGGCCGAGCGAGCTCTGCGGGTCGGCCGCGGCGCTCACGATCTCCGCGTGCGTCATGCCCTTGAGCAGCTGCGGGCTGAATGAGGAGCCGGCCATCAGGCCCTGGTTCGCGAACGTCAGGAACGGGATGGCGCCCGCGGACTGCGCGTCGACGTACGGCGGGGCGTTGTACTTGGCCACGATCTGCTGCTGCTGCGGGGTGAGCGTGTCCAGCGGCGCGTAGCTGCCGCCCTTGCGCTCGTTCGTGCTCGTCTCGACGCCCTGGAAGGTCAGGTACTGGCTGGTGTACGTCGAGCCGTGGAAGGAGACCGTCGGCGTGTCGGGGAACGTGTCGTCGGACGCCGAGTGGCTGAGCGTCAGCCCCTGGAAGGTGCCGAAGCGGGACAGCGCGATCACCACCGGCCAGCGCTGCGCGGCGCAGAACGGGCAGTACTCGGCGCCGACGTACAGCACCAGCGGCTTCCCGCCGTCCTTGAGCACCTCCTGACCGGTCGTCAGGTCCGGCAGCGTCGGGTTGTTGCCGCGGGCGACCGAGTTGAGCGTCGCCGCCGGCACCGAGGTGAGCCCGCTCACGACGGCCGCGGCCGCGTCGCCCGTCGGCACCGGCGCGGCGGTCTCGCCACCCTCCCCCGCGCCGCCGAGCTTGGCCACCACCAGCACGCCGAAGGCGAGCACGACGACCACGATCGCCGTGGTCGCCCAGCGCATCCGGCCCCGCCGGGCGTCGGACCGCTCCTGGATCACCCGCATCCGCCGCGCGTAGTCACGCGCGTCGCGCTGCCGTCTGGACACCCGGCCACCCTCCGTCTGGACCCTGGACTGCTCCATTAGTCGTCGGTGACCCGGCCCAGGTTCCCCGAACACGGCTGGGATCACTCCCGCGGGCCGAAGTTAGCCGCCCGCCCGGCACCGTCACCCGGGCCGAAGGTCCTGACTCCGCCGGGACGTGAGCACGCAGTCGCCACAGGTGCCGCCGCCCGGGATGCGGTAGTACAGGCAGCAGTTGTGCCGCCGCAGCGACCGGCCCGACAGCGACGCCGTGCCGAGCAGCGGCGGCCGGGCCAGCAGGCCGGCCACCACCGGCCACGGGTCGCCGGCCAACTGCCGATCGAGCTGCCCCGCCGCCCCGGCCAGCGCCGAGGCCACGTTGCCCCAGAGCACCTTCGGCGAGAGCCGGAACCGCTCGCGGAACGTCGCCAGCGCCGGCGCGACCAGCCTGAGGGCGACGGGAAGGAGCGCGTCCGCCGGCCGCGCCGCCACGGGCCCGCAGGCGACCGGCCACGGCCCGCCGGGCACGGGCTTCCACCACAGGTCCGCCGGCCCGGCCGCCCGCACCCGGTCATGGAGCACCACGTCCGCGAGCAGCGGCGACACCAGCCGGGACGCGACCCCCAGAAACAGCACCGACGCCACGACACGCTCGGGCACCACGTCGTCGGCGAGGCCGAACATCCCGATGAGCGCCCGCCGCGACTCGCCGACCCGCTCGGCGGCCACGTCGGGGTCGAGCAGGTCGGTGAACGGCCGCCAGGCCGCGTCCCCGTCGTACGCGTCCCACACGAAGTAGGGCCCCAGCTCCATGTCCGTCATTCTCCGTCACCGCCGACAGGGGCCATGTGGCCAAATGGCCACGAAATGACTACAGTGACAGGCGTGACTGCGCGGTACCAGGTGCTCGCGGACGTCCTGCGCGAGCGGATCGTGAGCGGGCGGCTGGCGCCCGGCAAGCGGCTGCCGAGCGCGGCCGAGCTCGCGTGGGAGCACGACGTCGGCCGGGACACCGCGCTGAAGGCGCTCAACCTGCTGCGGTCGGAGGGCCTGCTGTACATGGCCCACGACAACTCGATCCGCGTCGGGGAGGCCGGCGCGCCCGGCGCGACGCTCGTGCGGCTGCCGCAGGAGGCGACGCTCACCGCGCGGATGCCGACCCCGCGGGAGCGCGACGAGCTGGGGCTGCCCGAGGGCACGCCGGTGCTGGTCGTGCGGATCGGCGACGTGGAAGAGGTCCACGCCGCCGATCGCACGGCCATGCGCTACTCGTGATCGACGACGACCACCGTCACGTTGTCGCGGCCGCCGGCCACCACCGCGCGGCGGACCAGCTCCTCGGCCGCCTGCTGGGGGTCGGGGCAGTCGCCGAGGACCGCCGCGATGTCCGCGTCGGACACCTCCAGCGGCAGGCCGTCGGAGCAGATGAGGAACCGCTCCCCCGCGCGCGCGTCGTGGACCCACAGGTCCGCCCGCGGGCCGGGGTCGGTGCCGAGCGCCCGGGTGATGACCCCCCGCCGGCCGGTGACCGCCTCGGGGGCCACGTGGTCGACGGTGAGCTGGTCGAGCTCGCCGTGGCTCCAGCGGTACACCCGGGAATCCCCGATGTTGAAGACGACCCACCGGTCGGCGCCCTCCAGGCGGACCAGGCAGAGGCCGACGGCCGTGGTGCCCATCCCGGCCAGTGACGGGTCGGCGACCGCGGCGGCCAGGATGTCCTCGTTGGCCCGGGCCAGCTCGTCGCGCACGTCGTGCGGACCGCGGTCGGGAATGTCCTCCAGGCGGCGCAGCGCGGTGACGGCGATGTTGCTCGCCACGTCACCGGCGGCGTGGCCGCCCATGCCGTCGGCCACGGCCCAGATGCCGCGGCCGGCCACGGCACTGTCCTCGTTGCGGCGCCGGACCTTGCCGACGTCGGTGGCCGCTCCGGCCCGGATGGTCGCCGACATTCACACCCCCACCGGTTGCGCAAGCAGTTCGACGATACGGGCCACGAGCGTCTCGCGGCTCACCCGGCCGGCTGCCTCCGGACGGTCCAGGTGGTCCTCCGCGTCGGACACGAACCAGACGCCGTCCTCGCCGCGGGCCACCGCGATGCCGCGGCCGGCCGCCCGGATGAGCACGGTCCCGCCGGTGCACAGTTCCAGGAAGCGCAGCACCGGCACCCAGAGCGGCTCGGCCGGGTCGATGAGCTCGACGCCGAACAGCCCATACGACCCCGGGTAGACGGCCAGCCGCGCGCCGTCGCCGGTGAAGAGGTGGACCACGACCGGGCGGTCGCCGATCCAGCCGGCCGCCTCGGTGCCGCGGTCGCCGGCGGCCAACGCCGTCGCGGCGCCCGCGACCAGCTCGCCGGGGACGACCCGGCGGCCGTCGAGCCGGCACAGCCCCCGCGCGAGCAGCGAGGCGGCACCCGCGGCGGCGACGATGTCGGTCGACACGCCCGGCTGGAAGTGCAGGCGGCGGCGCACCGCCTCGAGCTCGGCGGCCTCGGCGGCCTCGGCGGCACGGTCGGTCGAGCGCAGCACGAACTCGAGCTCCGCGAAGGTCAGCGTCGTCAGATGGTCGGCCATGGCCGCAGGATGCTCCTTCAAACCGCTGAGACTACTCGGCTCCCAAACGGCCCTTCAGCCGGGTCGGGTTCCCAATAACGGTCAGATCGGCAGATTTTCGCCGTACAGCAGGTTTCGCGAAAGTCGGGCCGCCGCCGGCCGATCGGTCCGGAGTGCGGGCGGAGGCTGATGACCGGGCCGGTGACAGGGCTGGTGACCGGGCCCGGCGGCGACGGCGCTGGGCGGGCGCCGCGCTGGTCGCCGCCGTCGTGCTGGCCGGGCTGGGCCTCTCGGCGGGCGGGGCCGCGGCGGTGCGCCGGGTCGAGCAGCGCTACGCCGCGCAGACGATGGACCGCTACACGGAGGACGTCTCCACCGCGGTCACCGAGCGGGTCGAGCGCTACAGCGACACGCTGCTGGACCTGGCGGGGTCGATCGGCGCGCAGCCGGAGCTCACGGCGGCCGGCTTCGCGGCGAGCTCCTCCGGGCTGAACTGGGAGCGGCTGCCGGGGGCGAGCGGCGTCGCCTTCGCGGTGCCGGGGACGGACGCGGAGGTGCCGGGGATTCAGCGGTACTGGCGGGAACACGGCGTGCCGACGTTGACGCTCGCTCCGGTGGGCACCGGCACCGAGCACGCGTTCGCGGTGCTCTCCCGCCCGTTCGACGGTGTCGCGGCCGTGGCCGGGCGGGACCTGACCCAGGCGCCGGAGGCCGCCGAGGCGCTGCGGGTGGCCCGCGACAGCGGCGAGTTCGCGGTGAGCCGCGCGTACGTGCTGCTGAAGGACCGGCAGCTGCCGCAGGCCGAGCAGCAGCTGTCGTTCACGCTCGCGGTGCCGGTGCGCAACCACGCCGACGGCCGGTTCCGCGGCTGGGTCGTCATGGGCCTGCGCGGCGGCGACTTCCTCAACGAGACGCTGCGCTCGCATGCCCGCGGCGCGGTGCGGGTGCTGCTCACCGAGGGCTGGTCCGGCGCGGGCCGGGTCGTGGCGAGCGTGTCGACCGGCGCCGAGATCCAGGACGACCCGCTGAACCGCCGGCAGGTCGTCACCGTCGGGCAGCGGCACTGGGAGCTCGCGCTGTACCCGACGGACCGGCTGCTCAACGGGGCCGACCGGCGGATGGCGGCGCTGACGCTGGGCGCCGGCCTGGTCATCACGCTGCTGCTCGGTGCGCTGGTGGCGATCCTCTCCGGCGCCCGCAACCGGGCGATGGCGCAGGTCGACGAGGCGACGGCGGCGCTGCGTGAGGACATCGAGCGGCGCGAGGAGACCGAGCAGCGCCTCCGCGAGCGCGAGCACGAGCTGCAGCGGCTGGCCTTCCACGACCCGCTGACCGGGCTGGCCAACCGGGTCCTGTTCTACGAGCGGGTCCAGCACGCGCTGCTGACCCACGCCCGGGAGCGGCGCATGTTCGCCGTGCTCTTCGTCGACCTCGACGGCTTCAAGCAGGTCAACGACGGCCTGGGCCACGCGGCCGGCGACGCCGTGCTGCGCGAGGTGGCGATCCGGCTGCGCAACTGCGTGCGGGCGAGCGACACGGTGGCCCGCTTCGGGGGCGACGAGTTCGCCATCATGGCCGAGCAGCTCGCCGACCCGGCGGACGTGCGGGTGACCGCCAACCGGATCGTGAAGGCCATGGAGCAGCCGTTCCACGTGGGCGAGCCGCCGGCGCGCATCTCGGCCAGCGTCGGCATCGCCCTCAACGGTGCGGGCGACGCCGACGCGATCCTCAAGGAGGCGGACGAGGCGATGTACCTCGCCAAGACCGCCGGCAAGAACCGGTTCGTGCTGACCGAGTGACCCTGCCGCCTCCCTGGCTTCATCCCCGGCGGATCCGGGCGAAGGCGACCGCCGCGGCCAGCCCGGCGAGCAGCAGGTACAGCGCCGTCTCGAGCCACTGGAAGGGCCAGTACCGGCTGCCGGGCTGGTAGGTGATCTCGAACCGGGCGCCGAGGTCGTTGAGGCAGGCCGCGTCCTCGGCCGGCTTGCCGTGCAGGCAGGCCTGCACCTTGTCCCCCGGCACCTTCGTCCCGGACGCGTCCACGAGCGGCGCCCGGCCGCTGAGCACCCAGGCGCCGGGCAGCGCGTACCCCTCGATGACGGTGTCGCCGCCGTGCTTGAGGTTCAGCCGGGCCCCGCCGCTCGTGGCCGCCGTCCGGTCGTACGCCACGGTCACGGTCTTCGCCGGCATCAGGTGCTCGCGGACCGCCACCGGCACGACCACCTGGAGGACCACGAACGCGGCCAGCGTGAGCGCCATCGCCGGCAGCGTGCGCCGGGTGAGCAGGCCGAGGGTCGCGCCGAGCACGAACGCGAAGGCGGCGTATCCGACCGGCACCAGGTCGCGGGCCGGGAACAGCAGCGCGTCGAACCGCCCGCCGTTGACGTCGTCGAACGGGTCGACCGCCCAGCCGAGCAGCAGGCTCAGCGCGCCGGTGAACACCATCGCGGCCACCGTCAGCAGGCCGAGCTTGACGGCCAGCCACCGGGTGCGGGTGACACCCTGGTTCCAGACCATGCGGTGGGTGCCGGTCTCCAGCTCCCGGGCGACGAGCGGCGCGCCCCAGAACGCGCCGATGAGGCCCGGCACGAGCAGCAGCAGCAACCCGACGAGCAGGACCGGCTGGAACATCCGGTCGCGGAAGGTGTCCAGCGCCTCATCCGGATCGCACCCGGGCGCAACGCACCCGGCCACGTCGGCGTCGTAAGAGTTACGGATCACGAGCCCGAGCGCCACGAGGCCGGCGCCGAACACCACCAGCACGGCCAGGCTCGTCAGGGCCTGCGCGCGGAACTGCCGCCAGGTCAGCCAGATCATCGGTGCGCTCCCAGGGCGTCGCGGGTCAGGTAGGCGAGGATCATGTCCTCCAGGTCGAGGTGGTCGGCGTGCTTGACCGCCCCGGGCAGCGGCCCGTCGGAGCGCACGACGAGCGTGCTCTGCCGCTCGCTGTGCTCGGCGTGCACCAGCTCGACCCCGTCCGGCAGCCGGTCGAGGTCGCCGCGGGCGCCGACCAACCGGTAGTGCGTCTTGAGCAGGTCCTCGACCTCGCCGGCGACCTGCACCCGCGACGAGGCGAGCACGATCAGGTGGTCGCAGACCCGCTCCAGGTCGCTGAGCAGGTGCGAGGACAGCACGACGCTGACCTCGAGCTCGGCGACGAACTCCATCAGGTTCTGCAGGAACGCCCGCCGCGCCAACGGGTCGAGCGCCGCCACGGGCTCGTCGAAGATGAGCAGCTCGGGCCGCTTCGCCGCGGCGATGGTGAGCGCCAGCTGGGCCCGCTGCCCGCCGGAGAGCCGCCCCGCCTTCTGCGCCGGGTCGAGCCCGACCTGCTCGATCCGCCGCCGCGCGAGCGCGTCGTCCCAGCGCTGGTTCAGCCGCGCGCCGAGCCGCAGGTGGTCGGCGACGCTCAGCCCCGCGTACACTGGCGTGTCCTGGGCGACGAAGCCCACCCGGGCCAGCTGCGCGGGGCCGCCCGCGGGCCGCTCCCCCAGCACCCGGATCGTCCCGGCGGTCGGATCGAGCAGCCCGCTGGCCAGGTTCAGCAGGGTCGACTTGCCGGCGCCGTTGGGCCCGACGAGCCCGACGATCCGGCCGGCGGGGATGTCGAGGGTGACGTCACTGAGCGCCAGGCGCTGCCCGTACCGCTTCGTGAGCCCCGCCGTCTGCAGCACAGGTGGTGTCATTCGTTCACCTCGGTGACCTTTCGGAAGGTGGTCTGGAACAGCGCCTCGATGCTCTCGGCGTCGAGCCCGGCCGCGCGGGCCCGGCGGAGCCAGTCCTCCAGCTCGCGGCGCAGCGGCTCGTGGGCGGCGATCGCGTCGTCGTCGCTCAGCGTCCGCACGATGAACGTGCCGACGCCGGGCTTGGGCTGGACCAGGCCCTCGTGCTCCAGCTCGCGATACGCCTTGAGCACGGTGTTGGGGTTGATCGCCAGCCGGGCGACCACGTCCTTGACGGTCGGCAGCCGATCGCCGACCGACAGCAGCCCGAGGCGCAGGGACCGCCGCACCTGCTGGACGAGCTGCAGGTAGGGCGAGACGCCCGAGCGCGCGTCCAAGTGGAAGTCGATCACCGTTGTCCTATTCATCTAGGAGCCTAGTACAATAGGACACTGCACCGCCGGGAATGTCAACGGCCGCCGCCCGCCTGGTGCGGGACGGCGGCCGTCGGGGCCGGGCCTTCGTGCGTGTTCAGGCGTAGCGGGCGGCCAGGTCGAGGGTGCGACGGGCGGCGGCCACCATGGCGCGGTCGGCGAAGCGACCGTCGGGCAGGACCGCGGTGCCCGAGTCGTGCTGCCGCGCCTCGGCGAGCGCTGCGAGCAGCGTCTCGGCCAGGGCGACGTCCTGCGCGGACGGCCGGAACGCGGCGACGATGACCGGGAGCTGCCGCGGGTGGATGGCGGCGCGGCCGAGGAACCCGAGCCGGCGGCCGGCGGCGCACGAGGCGGCCAGGCCGTCGAGGTCCGTGACGTTCGGGTACACCGACATCGCCGGTGCCGGCAGCCCGGCCGCCCGGGCGGCGACCACGATCCGGCCCCGGACCCACGCGAGGGCCTCGTCCCCGTCGGCGCCCAGGTCGGACCGCAGGTCGGCCTCGCCGAGCCCGATCGAGGCGACCGCCGGGTGGGTGGCGACGGCGTGCGCCGCCTCCACGCCCAGCGCGGACTCGATGAGCGGGTGCAGCGGGACGCGCACCTGGGCGGCGAGCGCCCCGAGGCCGCGCCGCGACTCGACCTTCGGCACCTTCAGCCCCGCCGGCCGCGCCCCGTCGGCGAGCCCGGCGAGCGTGGCGCGGTCCGCGTCGGCCTGCGGGCCGTCCAGATCGTTGACCCGCACGAGGACCGGCACGGGGTGCGACCCGCTCAGGAACTCGGCGACGGCCGCTCGCGCGTAGGGCTTGCGGGGCACGGCGACGGCGTCCTCGAGGTCGAGGATCACCGCGTCCGCGCCGGAGGCGACCGCCTTGGCGAACCGGTCCGGCCGGTCGCCCGGCACGTACAGCGACGTGAGCAGCATCAGATCACGCCCGCCTCGCGCAGCGCGGCGAGCTCGGCGGCATCGAGGCCGAGGGCCCGCAGCACGTCGTCGGTGTCCTGGCCGTGGCGGCGCCCGGCGTGGCGGATCGCGCCGGGGGTCGCCGACATCCGGAACGGCACGTTCTGCATCCGTACCGTGCCGAGGTCCGGGTCGGGCACGGCGACGGCGGTGCCCAGGGCCTCGTACTGCGGGTCGGCCAGGATGTCCCGCACGTCGTAGACGGGGCCGACGGCGGCCTGCGCCGCCTCGAACGCGGCGATCACCTCGTCCCGGTCGTGCCGGGCCACCCAGGCGCCGACGGCCGCGTCGAGCTCCTCGGCGTGCGCGGCCCGGCCGGTACCGCTGGAGAACCACGGCTCGTCGACCAGGTCGGGCCGGCCGACCAGCCGCAGCACCCGCTCGGCGATACTCTGCGCGCTGGAGGACACCGCGACCCAACGCCCGTCGGCGCAGCGGTAGGTGTTGCGGGGCGCGTTGTTGTTCGACCGGTTGCCGAGCCTCGGCTGGACGTAGCCGAGCTGGTCGTACCAGGTGATCTGCGGCCCCAGCACGGCCATGATGGGCTCGATGATGGCCAGGTCGACCACCTGGCCGGCGCCGGTGAGGTCGCGGCTGCGCAGGGCCAGCATCACCGCGTAGGCCGCGGCGAGGGCGGTGACGGAGTCGGCGAGGCCGAACGGGGGCAGCGTCGGCGGGCCGTCGGGTTCGCCGGTGGCGGCGGCGAAGCCGCTCATCGCCTCGGCCAGCGTGCCGAAGCCGGGCCGGCGCGCGTACGGCCCGACCTGGCCGAAGCCGCTGATCCGAGCGACCACCAGCCGCGGGTTGACCGCGTGCAGCTCGGCCGGGCCGAGCCCCCACCGTTCCAGCGTGCCGGGGCGGAAGTTCTCCACCAGCACGTCGGCGCCGGCGACCAGGCGGCGCAGCAGGTCCGCGCCCCTGGGGTCGGCGAGGTCGCAGGTGATCGTCCGCTTGTTGCGGCCCAGGACCTTCCACCACAGCCCGACGCCGTCCTTGGCCGGGCCGTGCCCACGCGACGGGTCGGGCCGCGCCGGATGCTCGACCTTGATGACGTCGGCGCCGAAGTCACCCAGGAACGCCGCCGCGAGCGGCCCGGCGAACAGGGTGGCCACGTCGAGGACCGTGACGCCCTCCAGCGGGGCGGTCACCGCCGGTCCGCCAGGTCGGCCGCGCAGCGGAAGCCCAGCGAGGCGGAGCGGGTCAGGCCGGCGCCGAGCAGCAGCAGCTTCACCGACGCCTGCGGTGGCTGGGGGCCGCCGTCGAGGTACCAGTCCGAACCCTCACTGCGATGGGTGGCCCCGCCCTTGAGGATGACGAACCGGGTCCGGCCGTCGCTGTGCTCGCTCTCGGTGAGGTTCCACACCAGCGGCTCGGCGCGATGCAGCAGCCCGGCCTCGGCGGCGACCTGCCACTCGTCCTCGGTGGGCAGCCGCAGCCCGGCCCAGGCGGCGTAGGCGCGCGCGTCGGCCAGGTCGACCCCGGTCACCGGGGCGTCCGGCGGGCCGTCCCCGGCGGTGAAGCGCTCCGGGCGCACCGGCCGGTAGCCGCTGTCGCGCCGGAACCGGGCGTACTGGGCGTGGGTGACCTCGTGCGTGTCGATGGCGAACCGGCCGAGCCGCACCGCGCGGCGCATGACGGCGTCGTGGTGCAGCCGCGGCGGCAGCGGCTTCCACTCGTCGACGTACGGCGCCTCGCCGTACAGCCCGGTCTCCCGGACCCGGTGCACGACCGTCAGCTCGCGGCGGCCGCCCTCGACGGCGGCCATGCCGAGCGGGACGTCGGCGCGGGGCGCCCAGGGCGCCGGGGTCCGCACGGCGGCCCGCGCCGGGAACGCCGGGTCGCCGGCGGGTGACTCCCCCGGCGGTACCGCGGGCGCGTCGCCGGCCACGACGGTCACCGCCGCGACCGCACCCGCCGGCAGCGGCCCGCCGACGGCCACCCGCCCGCCCGGCTGTTCGGTCACGGCCAGCTCGGCGCCGGTGACGAGGTCGACGAAGCGGTGGCCCGGCCGGGCGTCGGTGTGCAGCCACGGGCCGTCGTGGCCGCCGCCCCGGTTCACCACCGTCCACAGTGGCGTGTCGTCGTGCGTCCAGCGCGACGCGTACACGTCCCCGGCGCCGGGGTGGTCGGCCAGCGGCACCCAGTCCTCGGCCCGCAGCCAGGCCGCGTGGCTGGCCTGCACCCGCCGCATCGCCCGCAGCACCGCGCGGTCGCGCTCGTTCCAGCCGACCCAGACGCCGAAGACGCTCTCCCAGACCAGCACCCCGCAGCCGTTGAGCCACGCCGAGTGCAGCTCGTCGAGGTGGTCGCGATGCCACCGCCGGGTGTGGTGCAGGATGTGGCGGCGCTCGAACCACTTCGCCCGCAGCACGCCCGGGACGTCGGAGTCGGCGAACCACTGCGCCCACGACATCGCATGGTCCTCGATGCGGGCCAGCGGGACCCGGCTCTCGCCCTCCAGCAGCAGCCCGGGCCGCACCGCGTCGAGGGCCTTGCGCAGCTCGCCGGCCCCTTCCTTGAGGGTGTCGAGGAAGACCCCGTCGGCGCCCAGCCGGGCGACCGTCGCCGCGACCTCGTCGGTGTCGCTGGCGGGCTCGCGGCGGGTGCCGGTGTCCCACGGGTTGTAGTCGAGGAAGACCCGCACGCCGCGGTCCTGGAAGGCGCGCACGACCGACGCCAGTTCGGGCACGTCGCGGTAGTAGTCGAACTGGTTGCGCCCGTCGAGGCCGATCACCGGGTAGGCGTGCCACAGCACGACGCCGTCGAAGCCGCCGAAGTCGCGCCGCGCCGCGTCCAGGAACGCCTCGACCGTGAACCGGCCCGCCTCGTGGTCGTAGAGCGTCTCGTCCCACAGCCAGGCCAGGCAGACGCTGAAGCAGTCGCCGGTGATCTCGTCGTAGTGGGCGCCGGTGTACCGCAGCCGCCGCCGCGCCTCGGCGCGCCACTGCCCGAGGCGCTCGCGCCACGCCGGCCAGTCGGCCGGATCGGCGGGCGCCGCGAAGATCTTCGCCTCGTCGAGGCCGGACAGGTCCGCGTCCGGTCCGAGGGGCACGGCCGTGGGCCGGTCGATGGGGCGCGGCACGTACGGGTTGAAGGTCATGCGGTACCTCGGTAGGTCGCGGCGAAGAGGCTGTCGATGCGGGCCCGGACGGGCAGTGCGACGGACGCGCCGGGGTGCTGCGCGCAGGCGGCGCCGGCGGCGCAGGCCCACCGCAGGGCGGCGGTCACCGCGTCCCGGGTGGCGGCGACCGGCCCGGTGAGGCCGTGTTCGGCCCAGGCGACGGCCATCGCGCCGGTGAACGCGTCGCCCGCGGCGGTGGTGTCGACGGCGTCGATGACCGGCGCCGCGACCCGCACCCGCAGGCCGTCGCGGTCGCCGTAGGCGGCGCCGCTCGCGCCGAGCGTCAGGACCACCCGCGGGACGATGCCGAGCAGCGCGCCGACGAGCGCGTCCGGGTCGCCCGCCGCGGAGCCGGCGACGACGGCCGCCTCGTGCTCGTTGACCACGAGCACGTCGACCAGGGCGAGCAGGCCGGCCGGCAGCGACGCGGCCGGGGCGGCGTTGAGCACGACGGTGGTGCCGGCGTCACGGGCCGCGGCGGCGGCCTCGGCGACCCCGGACAGCGGGATCTCCAGCTGCAGCAGCAGCACGTCCGCCGCGGCGACCGCGGCCCGGTCGGCGTCGTCCAGCGCGGTGAGCGTGGCGTTCGCGCCGGGCGCGACGACGATGCAGTTCTCCGCGGCCGCGTCGACGGTGATGAGCGCGACGCCGGAGGGCCCGTCAGCGGTGCGCAGCCCGCGCACGTCGACGCCGGCGGCGACCAGGCTGTCGCGCAGCTGCCGGCCGAAGCCGTCGGCGCCGACCGCGCCGACGAACGCGCAGCCGGCGCCGGCCCGGGCGGCGGCGACGGCCTGGTTGGCGCCCTTGCCGCCGGGCACGGTGCGGAAGTCGCCCCCGAGGACCGTCTCACCGGGCGACGGCAGCCGGGGCGTGGCGACCACCAGGTCCAGGTTGGCGCTGCCGACCACGATCACCCGCGCGCTCATGCGTCCTCCGCTTCGCTCCGGCCGCCCGAGCTCCAAACTGAGCCCATGATGAGCGGCCTCCTCCGCTTCGCTCCGGAACCGCTCATGCGTCCTCCGCTTCGCTCCGGCCGCCCGAGCTCCAAACTGAGCCCATGATGAGCGGCCTCCTCCGCTTCGCTCCGGAACCGCTCATGCGTCCTCCGCTTCGCTCCGGCCGCCTGAGCTCCACCCTGAGCCCATGATGAGCGGCCTCCTCCGCTTCGCTCCGGAACCGCTCATGCGTCCTCCGCTTCGCTCCGGCCGCCCGAGCTCCAAACTGAGCCCAGGGCGAACGTGCGGGCGGCCAGCTCGTCGAAGCCGATGCCGTCGAAGCCGGCGATGCTGCTGGCCAGCCGCCCGCGCATCGGATCGACCCACCGCGGCGGCAGCGCGGCGGCGCCGGCCAGCGCTCCGGTGACGGCGCCGACGGTGGCGCCGTTGGAGTCGGTGTCCCAGCCGCCGCCGACCACGGCGCAGACGGAGCGCTCGAAGTCGCCGCCGCCGTAGGCCAGCGCGGCCGCGACCAGGGCCGCGTTGTTGCGCACGTGGACCCAGTGCAGGTGGCCGTGCCGCTCGTAGAGCGCGTCGACGACACGCTCCCAGTCGCCGCCGGCAGCGCCCAGGGCCCGGGCCTCGCGCACGGCGGCGGTGAACCGCCCGCCGGGCGGCAGCACCGACTCGCCGGCGTCCAGCACCTGCTCGACACCGTCGGCGACCGGGGCGGCGGCGGCCATCGCGGCCACCCACAGGGCGCCGTGCACCCCGGCGCGGACGTGGCTGACGCTCGCGTCGCGCCACGCGAGGCCGGCGGCCCGGTCCGGGCGGCCGGGGTTGACCCAGCCGTACACGTCGGTGCGGATCTGCGCGCCGATCCACTCCCGGAACGGGTTGTGCCGGCGGGCGGTGTCCGGCGGGGCCAGGCCGAGCAGCAGGTTGCGGTACGCGACCCGCTCGGCGGTGAACACCCGCCCGGCCGGCAGCCAGGACAGCCACGCCTCGGCGACGTCGGCGCTGGTGAAGCCGCGGCCCGCCGTCTCCAGCAGGCGCAGCGCGAGCAGCGCGAAGTTGAGGTCGTCGTCCTCCGGCATGCCGTCGATGTTCTCGGCGAGGCTGGTGGCCGCGCTGCGCCGGTTCCACGGCCAGCGCGCGGCGACCTCGGGCGGCAGGCCCTCGGCGGTGAACCAGTCCCGCAGCGGCCACCGGCCGGTGGCGGTCAGGATCGCCCGGATGCCCTCCCGCGGGATCTTCTCCACCGGCTTGCCGAGCAGGCAGCCGGCGGCCCGGCCGAGCCAGGCGCCGTGCAGCCGGTCGAGCGTCGTCCGCACCGGCAGGTCCCACGCCGCGGGCCAGTGTGCCCGCAGCGCGTCGAGGTCGTCGGCCTCGCCGGCCGGTCCGGGCAGCGCGTCGGCGGCGTCGAGCAGCTCGACGGCGAGGGAGCGCAGCGCCGCCGGAGACGGGCTGGCCGACGCGCCGTTCACCGGCGGGGTCGCGTCGCCGCCGGCGGCCGCCCACCGCCGGGCGATCGCCGTGACGTCGCGACCCTCGTCCCGGCTGGCCGCCAGCTCGTGCGGCAGCAGGTCCTCCGGCTGGACCCAGGTCAGTCTCATGTGAGACCGCCGAAGCGTTCGGCACGGCGGGCGAAGCGGTCCCGGTCGCGGGCGAACACCTCGGCGGCCACCTCGGCGAGCACCGTGGCGGGCAGCACGAGGTCGGTTCGCGACGCCTCGGCGACCGCCGCCGACCACTGCGCCGGCACGGCGGCCGACCCGCCGAGGGCCCCGGCGATCGCGCCCGCCATGGTGGCGGTGGAGTCGGCGTCGCGGCCGTAGTTCACCGCGCCGAGCACCGCGTCGCGGAAGTCGCCGGCGGCGACGACGAGCATGCCGATCGCGACCGGCAGTTCCTCGATGGCGTGCACCCGGCTCGGGCGGCGCGCGCCGAGCCCCGGGTTGTGGTACTCCTCGCCGACCGTGTCGAACGGCGCGACCGCGGCCCGCAGAGCCGGGATCGCCGCGCGCCAGTCGGTGTGGCCGCGGGCCTCCTTGACCACGGCGTCGACGGCGGCGCGGGTGCCGTCGCGGGCGAGGTCCAGCGCGGCGGCGACGACGTCGTCGACCGCCGCGCCCGGCGCCGCCGCGGCGGCCACGCACGCGGCGAACACCGCGGCCGCCTCCCGCCCGTAGCTGTGCTGGTGCGCGCCGGTGAGGTCGGCCGCCTCGGCGTAGGCTCCGGCCGGGTCGCCGGCGTTGACGATGCCGACCGGGGCCATGTACATCGCCGCGCCGCAGTTGACGATGTTGCCGACGCCGGCCTCGCGCGGGTCGGCGTGGGCGTGGTGCAGGCGGGTGACCAGCCACCGCTCCGCGGCGGCGAGGCGGTGGAAGGCCACCCCCTCCCGCTCCAGGTCAGGGATGTACACCACCCGCTCGATCAGATCGGGGACGAGTCGGTCCACCACGTCGAACGCGTCGAGGTGGTCGCGTTTCCGGGCGTACACCCGCACCAGCGCGTGGGTCATCAACGTGTCGTCGGTGATGTGCCCGTCGCCCTTGTGGTAGGGCGCGAGGGGCCGCGCGGTGGCCCAGTCGGCGTGGTACGGGGGCACGATGCCCTCGACCCAGCCGCCGTAGCGGGCCCGGATCTGCTCCGGCAGCGCCGTTTCGGTAGCCCCGCCGAGTGCGTCGCCGACCGCGGCGCCGACCAGGCATCCGACCGACTTGTCGAGCAAGAGTGACATCGTTACCTCAGCACCTGCTTGCCACCGTCGACCAGTTGGGTGCCGAGCTGGTCGAGCGTGATCTTGTTGGCGAAGTACTGCTGGAGCGCCGGCGTGGCGTACTTCGTCTTCCACTCCGGGTAGCCGTCGACCATCTGGAACGGCGCGACGGTCAGGTCGCTCGCGCTGTCGGCGGCCACGTCCCAGCCCTGCTTGCCGCCGGTCGTCTTGACCAGCTCCTGGTTGGCCTGCTTGCCGGTGGGCACCAGCCAGTCACCCTTGGCCAGGGCCGCCATGTTCGCCGGGTTGAGGAAGAACTCGAGGAACTGCGCCGCCTCCTTCTGGTGCTTGGAGTCCGCGGAGATCGACAGCGTCTGCGGGTTCGCCGCCTGCTTCGTCGACAGCCCCTTGATCGGTGGCAGGGTCACCCACTGGAAACCGGCCGGCGCCTGCTCGACCATCTGCTGGCGCAGCGACACCGAGCCGGGCAGCATCGCGTACTTGCCGCCGAAGAAGCCGGGCAGCGTGTCGGCGCCGCTCATGCCGAGCGCCTCGGGCGCGGCGGACTTCGCGGTGTAGAGCATGTCGTGGATCCGCTTCGGCACCTCCTTCTCCGCGTCGCCGACCTTCACCTCGGTCTTGCCGCCGTCGGTGTAGAAGAACTTGCCGTCGAAGTTCAGGGCCAGGTTCATCACCCGGTTCGTCGGCGACTTCAGCGCCCAGGCCACGCCGAACTGCCCGGGCTTGGTGAGCTTCTGCGCGTTGGCCTGGAACTCGTCCCAGGTCCAGCCGCCGTCGGCGGGCGGAACCGTGACGCCGGCCGCGTCCAGCAGCGCCTTGTTGGCGATGACCACCTGCGACTCGAGCAGGAACGGCACGCCGGTGACCTTGCCGTCGAAGGTGACGGTGTCCCAGATGCCCTTGTCGATCTGGCCCTTGAAGCCGTCGGACAGCAGGGACGAGACGTCGGCGAGGTACCCCCGCTTGCTGAACTCGCCGATCGAGGCCGCCTCGTAGTGCACGATGTCGGCCACGTCGCCGCCCTCGAAGGCGGTCAGCAGCTGGTCGTGCACGGAGTTCCAGTCGCCCTGGACGTACTCGACCTGGATGTCGGGGTGGTCGCGGTTCCACTGCGCGACGAGGTCCTTGTTCGCCTGCAGGGACTCCTTCTGCCAGGCCAGGCTCAGGAACCGCAGCTTGACCGGGCCGGAGGTGGACTCGGGGTCGTCGCCGCAGGCGGAGAGCAGGCCGAGGCCGACGAGCGCGACCGCCGCGGCCGCGGCCAGTCGTCGCCGTACACCGGTTCTGGGCATGGAAAACCTCCTGGTTGGGGTGGGGTGTGTCGCCCGGTCAGCCCTTGACGGCACCGGCGAGCGAGCCGGATGAGAGCCGTCGTTGCATGACGGCGAAGAAGATGAGGCTCGGCAGCGTGGCCAGCAGCGAGCCGGCCGCGAGGGGTCCGAGCCGGGCGGTGCCCTCGATGCCGACGAACCGGGCCAGGGCCACCGGCAGCGTCGCGAGGTCCGGTGTCTTGATGAGCACGAGGGCGAAGAAGAACTCGTTCCAGGCCGAGATGAAGGCGAACACGGCGGTGGCCACCACGCCCGGGGCGAGCAGCGGCAGCACGACCCGCCGCAGGATCTGCAGCCGGGTGGCGCCGTCGACGGACGCCGCCTCCTCCAGCTCGCGCGGGATGTTGCGCACGAACCCCTGCAGCATCCACAGCGCGAACGGCAGCGCCCAGACCACGTAGATCAGCACCAGGCCGGCGTGGGTGTTGGCCAGCCCGATCTCCCGCAGGATCAGGAAGATCGGGATGATGAGCAGCACGAACGGGAACAGCTGGGACAGCAGCACCCAGCCCAGGGCCACCGTGCCGAGCCGGGTGCGGAACCGGGCCAGCGCGTAGGAGGCGGGCAGCGCGACGAGGACCGTCAGCACCGCCGAGGCGAGCGAGACCTGGAGGCTGTTGAGCGCCGCCCGGCCCAGATCCTGCTCGGTGAACGCCTGCACGAAGTTCTGCACCGTCGGGTTGACCGGGACGAGGGTGGGGTGCAGCGCGACGAGCTCCCGGGGCGGCTTGAACGCGGTCGAGAGCAGCCACACGAGCGGGAACCCCAGGAAGATCACGTATGCGGCCAGGGCGGCGTAGCGCAGCGCCTGCCCGGTCCGGCTCGGCCTGCCGATCATGTGTTCGCCTCCCGTAGCCGCCGGCGCAGGTACAGGGCCAGCAGCGCCACGATGAGGATCACCATGACGTTGCCCAGCGCCGCGGCGTAGCCGTAGTTGCCGTACCGGAACGCCTCCTCGTAGGCGAAGAGCATCGGCAGCATCGTCTTGCCGCCGGGCCCTCCGGCGGTCAGCACGTAGACCAGCCCGAAGGAGTTGAAGTTCCAGATGAAGTCCAGCGAGGTGATGGCGACGACCACCGGCGTCAGCGCGGGCAGCGTCACGCTGCGGAAGCGCTGCCAGCTGCCGGCGCCGTCGACCGCGGCCGCCTCGTGCAGCTCCCGCGGCACCCCTTGCAGGCCGGCCAGCAGTACGACCGTGGTCTGCGGCAGCCCGGCCCACACGCCGACGATGATCACCGCCGGCAGCGCGGTGCTGAAGTCGCCGAGCCACGTGTGGCGCATCCCGTCCGCGCCGGCGCGGTGCAGCAGCTCGTTGAGCAGCCCGGCATCCGGGTGGTACACCAGCTTCCACAGGATGCCGACCACGACCGGCGGCATCGCCCACGGCACCACCGAGAGCACCCGGGCCACGCCCCGGAAGCGCAGCCGCTCGTTGAGCAGCAACGCCAGGCCGAGCGCCAGCAGGAACTGCAGGATCGTCACGCTGAACGCCCACAGCAGCCCGACCTTGAACGAGTTCCAGAACAGCTCGTCGCCGAGCAGCGCACGGTAGTTGGCCAGGCCGGTGAAGCTCACCTCGACGTTGCGGCCGGCGCGGGCGTCGGTGAAGCCCAGGTAGATGCCGCGCAGCAGCGGGAACACCGACAGCACCGCGATCGGCAGCAACGACGGGAGCAGCAGCAGGTACATCCCCGTCCGGTCGCTGCGCGCCCGGGTGCGCCCGCCGGTCGTGGCCGGTGCCGCGGTCACGGTCGCGGTACTCATGCGCCCGGCCCCGCGGCGACTGGCGCGCTCGACGCGCGCACGGACAGGGTCGGCGGCACCTGCTCCCGCCGGGGCGGCAGGGCGGGGTCGGCGATGCGCTGCAGCAGCAGGTCCGCCGCCAGCCGGCCGCGCTCGGCGGAGCCGAGGGAGACGCTGGACAGCTGCGGGAACATCATCTGCGCCAGCTCCGTGTCGTCCATGCCGACCAGCGCCACGTCGTCGGGCACCCGGCGGCCACCGGCGAGCAGCGCGTGCAGCGCGCCGACGGCGATCAGGTCGTTGGCGCACAGCAGCGCGTCGGGCCGGGTCCGCGACAGCAGCCGCTCGGCGGCGGCGCGGCCGGCCGCGTACTGGAAGTCGCCGACCTCGACCAGGCGCTCGTCGAGCTCGATGCCGTGGCGGGCGAGCGCGGCCCGGAAGCCTGCGTCGCGGGCCGCGCCGGGGACGGTGTCGAGCGGACCGTTGACGAAGCCGATCCGCCGCCGGCCGGTGGCGATCAGATGGTCGACGGCCAGCCCGACGCCGGTCCGCGAGTCGGTGCGGACGTTGTCGATCGGGGCGTCCTCGCCCAGCTGGCCGATCACCACGACCGGCACCGGGCTCTCGCTCATCGCGGTGAGGTGGTCGTCGGTGATCCGGATCGGCGAGACGATCATGCCGTCTACGTAGCGGTTGGCCAGCCGGCGCAGCAGCGCGGTCTCGGTGGGGATGTGCCCGCCGGTCGCGTGCACGACGAGCTGCCGCCCCGACGACGCGACCACCGCCTCGATGGCCCGCATCATCGCGACGTAGACCGGGTTGCCGATGTCCTCCACGGCGAGCCCGACCAGGCCGGTCCGCTGCGACTGCAGCGAGCGGGCGATGGCGTTGGGGACGTAGCCGACCTCCGCGGCGGCCGCGCGGACCTTGCGGATCGTCTCGTCGCTGGCGCCGAGACCGTTCAGCACGCGCGAGGCCGAGGCGATCGACACCCCCGCCCGGGCGGCGACCGTATGCACGGTCGGCCGGCCGTCGACCGCGTCGTGTAAACGTTTACGGGCCACGCCCGCCACCTCCGCCTCATTGCTGTAAACGTTTCCGTGAGTCTGCGGCGTGATCTTGCGTCAGGTCAAGGGCCCGTTACGGAAACGTTTCCAGCCGATGCCGCGCCCGCGTCCCCGCCGGAGCCCGCCGGTCGGCGGCGGACAACGGCGGGCGTCACTGCGGTGGCACCCCCGCGCTACCGGCACCCCTCCCCGCAGGCCGACGAAGGCGACTTTCCCCGGATGCAGGGCCGGGTCATCGCCAACCCGCGACCGCCGGCAAGATCTGCAACAATCCTGCATATCGATGGTGGTTGACTTCCACTGCGGTCGCTCATAGCTTCGAGGAAAGGCCTTTCCTAAGGCCGACGACAGCATCCGGCAACCGCGGGGCACCACCGCCAGGGGCACCGCGGAGGGGGTGGCGCGCGCTCCGCGACAACCGTGGCCGACCGGGGTTGGACAGCCCCCGGCCGGACGCCGGGGCACGCGCCCGGCTCGGCAGGGGACGGGCGCCCGCCCCGGCCGGCCGAGGGGCCGCTCACGCTCCGGCCGAGCGGCCCCTCGGCACCGCCGCCACGACCGCGAAGACCGCCAAACGGCCGCGACCGGCCACCGCGGCCCCGACGACCGCGACCAGCCACCGCGGCCGCTGCCGCGGCCGCTGCCAAAAACGGCCGCGAACGCAGCGAGCGGCCACCGCGGCCCCGAAGGCCGCGAGCAAGCTCCGAGGCGGTCCCGGTGAGCGCAGACCCGGGACCGTCTCGGCACCACCATCCGCTCCCACGCACCTGCCCGGAAGACCACACCCAACGTAGGAAGGAACGCCATGCGACGCCGCACCCTCATCGCCGCCTCCGCCGCCGCGGCGGCCGGCTCCCTGCTGGGAACGCCCGGCCGGGCGAGCGCCGCCGGCCGCCTCTGACCAACACGGACGCGAGACGGTCAACGCTCCACCGTGGACCTGGATGCGGCCGGTGCCGGCGCTTGGCGGAGCGCTGGGAAGGGCCTTTCCTCACAAGCTGGGCGCGTCCATCGAGAGACGCCAACGTGCCTACGCGAGCCCGGACTGGTACGCGAACACCACCAGCTGCGCCCGGTCGCGCGCCCCCAGCTTGATCATCGCCCGGCTCACGTGGGTGCGCGCAGTGGCCGGGCTGACCACCAGCTGCCCGGCGATCTCGGCGTTGGTGAGCCCCTGCGCGACGAGCGCGACGACCTCCCGCTCCCGCTCGGTGAGCTGGTCGAGCTGCGGGTGCGGGGTCACCGTCCGCGGCGCCTGCCTGGCGAACTCGCGGATGAGCGTGCGGGTCACCGACGGCGCCAGCAGCGCACCGCCGTCGACGACGGTCCGGATGGCCGCGAGCAGCGTCGCCGGCGGCGTGTTCTTCAGCAGGAACCCGCTGGCCCCGAGCCGCATCGCGTCGAACACGTACTCGTCGCGCTCGAACGTCGTCAGCACGATCACCCGCGTGTGCTCCAGCTCGGGCCGCGCGACGATCCGCCGGGTCGCTTCGAGGCCGTCGATGCCGGGCATGCGGATGTCCATGAGCACCACGTCGGGCCGCGTCCGCACCGCCTCCTCGACGGCGGCGAGCCCGTCGGCGGCCTCACCGGCGACGGCGAACCCGTCCTCGTGCTCCAGCAGCGTCCGCAGCCCGATGCGGATGAGATCCTGGTCGTCGGCGAGCAGCACCCCGATCACGGACCCACCCTAGCGCTGGTCGTAGGCCTGCCGCGCCGCGTCGACCTTCGCCAGGTTGGCGTCCGACCAGTGGGCGAGGGTCGCGAAGAGCGGCCCGAGACTGCGGCCGAGCTCGCTGATCTCGTACTCCACCCGGGGCGGGACCTCGGGGTGGTACGTCCGCACGACGAGCCCGTCGCGCTCCAGCTGGCGCAGCCGCTGGGTGAGCACCTTGGGCGTGATGGTGCCGATGCGCCGCTCCAGCTCGACGAACCGCTGCCGCCCGAACTCGTTCAGCGCCCACAGGATCGGCGTCGTCCAACGGCTGAAGACCAGGTCGACGACCGGCCCGATCGGGCACGCCTGCTCGGGACCGGTCATGGGGCCGCCTCCGGGAGGGTAGTTACTTTCCTGTAGGTACCTACTATACCCAGGATGGTAGCTTCGCCGCACCTGCTGGTCTTGATGGGAGCTACTCATGATCGTTGTCACCGGAGCCACCGGGAACGTCGGCCGCCCGCTCGTCCACGCCCTGCGCCAGGCCGGCGCCGAGGTGACCGCCGTCTCGCGGAGCGCGGACGTGCGCGTGGATCTCGCGGTACCGTCGACGCTCCGTCCGGCACTCGACGGAGCCCGGTCGCTCTTCCTCCTCGTCCCGGGCGGGGGCGTCGACGCGCACGCCGTGCTCAAGGAGGTCACGGCGGCCGGGGTCGGCCATGTCGTCCTGCTGTCGTCGCAGGCCGCCGGCACCCGCCCGCAGACGCCGTCGCACGCGCCGCTGCGCGCGCTGGAGGACGCGCTGCGCGACGCGGGTGTCGCCTGGACCGTCCTGCGCCCGGGCGGCTTCCACACCAACGCCTTCGCGTGGGTGCCGTCGATCCGCGAACAGCGCCGGGTCGCGGCGCCGTTCGCCGACGTGCGCCTGCCGTCGGTGGACCCGGCCGACATCGCCGCCGTGGCGGCAGCGGCGCTGCTCGATGCCGGTGCGCACGCCGGCCGCACCTACACGCTGACCGGCCCGGCGGCGACGTCGCCCCGCGAACGAACGGCGTCGATCGCGGCCGCGCTCGGCGAACCGCTGGAGTTCGTCGAGCTGTCCCGCGCGGAGGCCCGGGCCCAGCTGCTCGCGTTCATGCCGGAGCCGGTCGCCGACGGCACGCTGGACATCCTCGGCACCCCGACGGACGCCGAGCGTGCCGTCAGCGGTGACGTGGAGCTGGTCCTGGGCCGCCCGGCCGTGTCGTTCGCCGACTGGGCCCGGCAGCACACTGCCGCCTTCACGATTGACGGGGGCGCGGCCGTCCGCTGAGGATGGCGGCGTGATCGCGAGCTTCGTGGATGTTCCCGGCGGCTACCTGTACTCCGAGACGCGCGGCGAGGGGCCCGACGTCGTGCTGCTCAACGCCGGCACCGCCGACCTGCGGATGTGGGAGTCCACGGTCGCCTGGCTGGCCGGGATCGCCCGGGTGACGACGTTCGACTACCGCGACACGGGCCTCTCCTCCCCCGGTACCGCGCAGTTCAGCGAGATCGAGGACATCGCCGCGGTGCTGGACCGGGCCGGCATCGCGTCCGCGGTGCTCGTCGGGTGTTCGGAGGGGGCCCGCCGGGCGCTCGGCTTCGCCCACCGGCACCCCTCCCGGGTCCGGCGGGCGGTGGTGGTGAGCGGCGCGTTCGGGGACTTCCCGGACCCCACGCCCGAGGAGGCGGCGGCCCGCCGCGAGATGCTCGAGAAGTTCGCCGAGATCGACAGGACGCTGGCCGAGTCGGGGGTCCGCGCCGCCGCCGAGCTGGAGCTCACGGCGTGGGCCCCGGCCCTCGACGAGTTCCACCGCCGCAAGATGATCGGCCTGGAGGTGGCGAACACCCACCGGATCACGCTCGCGCAGTACCACGGCACCGAGCTCGACCCGCCCGTCAAGAACCGCTTCCGCGAGCTCACCGTGCCGGTCACGATCCTCGTCGGCGGGCGCGACTTCCACGGCAGCGTGCTGTGGGCGCACCGGCTGCTGCACGAGGCGCCCGACGCGACGCTGACCATGCTGCCGGACGCCGACCACTTCCCGATGCTGTCGACCCCGGCGCAGTTCGAGCGGTTCCTGCGCGAGACGCTGCACGCCGTTCACTCAGGATGAGGGGTGCGGCACGACGGCCTGGTCGGTGCCGGGCATGGAGTGCGGAGCCGGCTCGTCGCCGGGCAGCCGGCTGCACGCCACGATCCCCAGCGCGCTCGTCTCGGCCATCCGGAACGCCCGGATGAGGTCGATGTCCGTCCCCCAGCCGTCGAGCACGTCACCGTGCCCCCGCTCGCGGGCGAGTCCCTCGACGTCCCCGAACAGGCTGATCGCCGCACCGGCCACCGCCCCGGGCCGCAGCGCCGCGTTCCATCCGCCCGGCAGCGGGAAGCTGTCCAGTTCCCATTGGAGATATTTGTTGTACGGCCGAAGCCGCCCGTGCATGGCGAAAACGCACTCCAGCAGCCAGGCGACACTCTCCGCCGCGTCGAGCCGCCCGGCGTCTTCGTCGCCGTTGCGGTAGCTCTTGACGGCCCGGTACACCTGGTTGACGTAGGCCCCGAGCATCTCCCGGGCGTGCGCTGCCGCCTCCGCGCCGGACAGGGTCGCCTGCCGCCCGACCAGTTCGGCGATCCCCCCGCCGAGCCGGTCGAGCAGCACCTTCGCCCCCCGGAAGCCGTACCGCCGCCAGTGCACGGAGGTATCGGCCAGCCCGTCGACGGTGCACACCACCTCGTCGAGCCGGCTGGTCCGGGTGTCGTGCCGCCACGGCTCGTCCTGCACCTCGACGACGACGGTCACGTCGACGTCGGACCAGGGCCCGGCCATCCCCCGGGCCTGCGACCCGGTGAGGACGACACCCAGCACGTTGGGATCGCCCCCGGCCCGCTCCATGACCTCACCGAGAATGTCCAACGCCTCACCCCTCGGTCATGACCCCGAACACCGAACCGACGGGAATCGCCCCGCCACACCGCGAGTCGTTCGACCGGGCCCGGTTGTCCCCCATGACGAACAGCGCATCCTTGGCCACGGTCACCGGCCCGAACCGCCGCGACGCACAGGACTGCGGGTTGGGCGCGACATCGATCGCGGCGTTCTCGACCACGTAGGGCTCGTCGAGCCGGACCCCGTTGACGGTGACGCTGCCGCTCACGTCGCAGCAGGCAACGGTCTCCCCGCCGACGGCGATGACCCGCTTGAGCAACGTCCCCTCACCCTGGTGGAACACCACAACGTCCCCGCGCCGCGGCGAGTAGGCGCCGTCGACCCGCCGCACGGTGATGACCTGCCCGCTCTTGACGGCCGGCTCCATGCTGACCCCGCCCTGCGTGAACCGCTCGGTCTTCTCCGCGGACTTCCCGCCCCCGCAGCCACCCAGACCACCGGCCAACAGCACAACGACGACCATCATCCCGAACGTCCTCATCGGCGCGATCCTGCCAGAAACTCCCAAACCGGTGGTGCCCGTACCGCCCTCGGGTGGTGTGACAATGGGCTGCCGGCTACCTGACGGGGGCATCTGTGCGTGGGCGTGTCGTGGCTGAGCGCATGATCCTGCTCAACCGGGTGGATCGCTGGTTCGTGCTCGAACGTCCGGTGTTCGTAGCGCCCGGCCAGACCTACTGGATCGACCGGGACGCCGACGTGCTGTGCATCGACCGTGGCGACGGCCGTATCGAGCGGGTGCCCGGCTTCATGTGCCGATGACGAAAGGCCCTGCCGAGACGGCGGATGCGATGCAGTACGGCTCGTCAGCCTCGTCAGTCGAAGTCGAAGATGCTGTGGCGGTCGTAGAAGTGCAGCACGTACCGGCACCGGCGGCAGATCATCAGGGTCATCCGGTGGCTGGTGAACCCCCAACGGCTGTCCTGGCGGGCCGTCTCCTGCTGGAACTCGGTGCCGCGACAGAGCGGGCAGGCAAGCTGACGTGCGGTCATGAGGCGACTGTAAGTGGCTGGCGCCACAGAGTCGGCCGGCTACAGCCAGACCTGCTCCCAGTGGTGGTCGCCCCAACCGTCCTGGTTCACGAGGTAACCGCGGAAGATCTCGGCGACTTCCTCAAGCGTGTCGACTTCGCATGGAACGCTCAGGCGACCGCCTGCTCACGGCTCGCACTGGGCTTGGGGAGCCATTCAGGCCGGCTCGAGCCTATCGGCACGAGAATCGGATCGGCCCAGAACTCGGGCGTCTTCGACATCTCGACCTGCGATCCGAGCCGTGTGAATTCGCCGAAGGGCGTCGTACGGGTCACGAGGTTCGGTTGTTGGATCTTGTGCTCCGGTCCCAACGCGTCGAGGTCCAGCAATTCGGCCTTGTCGTTGAGCCCGAGGCTCATTTCAAACGTCGTCACCTGCGCGAGCGTGATGGTGATGCGGTAACTGCCCCCTTCCGTCGCGCGGCGGATGAGAGCGGCCTGGACGGCGGCTGCCACGAGCATGCCGCACAAGAAGTCGACGACGACGTTGACGCCGCCGGGCAGCCGGGGCTGCTCCAGACTTCCTTCGGCGGTGTAGAGGCCGGTGAACGCGCCGGCGCTCAGGTCGAATCCAACCCAGTTGGCCCACGGTCCCTCGGTCGTGTTCAGCTTGATGCGGGCGCTGATGATGCCTGGGCGCACTGCGGCGAGATCCTCGGCGGCGTACCCCTCGCTCGCGGCCCGTTGCGGCCTGAGGTTCTCGACGAACACGTCGGCGTCTTTCACCAAGGCGTACACGCGGTTGCGGTTCTCGGAGCGGCGCGCATCGAGGTACGCCTGGCGCACCCCCGCATCCGACTGCATGAGGAACATCCGGTCCTCGGTGTAGTCGGGCATGTTCAGGTTGAGACAGTCCGCTCCCGCGGCAGCCAACTGGCGCAGGACGACAGGGCCCGCGACGACATGGGTCATGCCAAGGGCGCGCACCCCCGACAATGGCCGCGAGCTCGGCGACAACGGCTCGGGTTCGCTTTCGCCGATCTTCTCGATCTGGATCAGTGGAGCCGTTGCGTGATACCGCCAGTGGTCGGAGGCCCTGAACTCTTCCTCGGTGCGAACCATCGAGATCGGTAGCACCAATTCCTGGCCCGCGGCCTCGAGATCCGCGGCATCCCATTGACGCGCGACCTGGGCCAACTGGTCGTATACAAGACCGCAGCGGAAGAGGTTGGCCGCCTTCGCCTGCTGCGATGGATACGCCGGCAGGACGAGCACGAAGCGGTTGTCCCGGGTCGGCAGGAAGAAGATGCCTGAGGCCAGCATGGGGAGCACCATCACGGAGGTCCCGTTGATGAGCGTGCATTCACGGAGTACGTCCTGCCAGGGGCTCTGGTATGCGTACGCCTTGCGTAGATCGACGTAGATATCTTGTTCCTCACCTCCACGCTGTCGCCACAGAATCGTGGACGTGATGGCGCCTGCCGCGGCGATGGAGGCCGCGGCCGCACCGACCTTGAGCACCGTGGGGCGCAGCGGGTCGAGGCCTGCGAAATGCAGGGTGCCGCCGGCGTCCCGGCGATCAAGGCCCATCTCCTCGAGCAGGCCATCAACAACGCCCAGCAGGTCCTCGTGCGTGTTGACGGGCTGGTCCGTGCGCATGCTGATGCCGTCCCTCCCTGGTCACCTCTCATCCGGACTGGGCGGTGGCCATGATGTCCGAAGCAGGCTCTTCCGGCTGTGCGGGGCCCGGTAACACCGTCAGTACCCGCGGACCTTGGTGATCCGCACCCGCATTGCCACCGGGAACTCCCGGGCGAACCGGTCTACGCCGCCGAAGACCTCCTTCGCGGCCTCGGCGTACTTGGCCAACCACTCCGGATTGTCAGTCGCCAGCGGGTGGTCTCCGACGATCTCGGCGTCGCCGGTAAGCACCACGATGTCGCCGCCCTGGCCGTTGCTGTCGAGGTTCAGCGACACGCGGGGGTCTTTGCGGAGGTGGGTGAGCCGATGCGCTTCGATCCGATTGTAGGTAAGAACGCTGTCCGCGCCGTCCCACAGGAACCCGACCGGGTTGGGCTGGGGGGTGCCGTCTGCGCCCACGGTGGTCAGCCAGATCACCAGCCCGTCGCGCAGCCGGTCCCGCACGCGCCTACCGAACTCGGTCGACTCGTCCGGGAGCACGGTGGTCTTCACAACGCCGCGCCTACCCAAGATCGCGACCGTGTAACTCCGACGAGCTGGGCGATCCCGTGATCCTGGCACCGGCGAGGGCGCCACCGCTCTGAGTGGTCACGCTGAGGAGCCCTCGCCCGTGCAGCGTCCGTCCCGGGTCCCCCAGCGGCAGCGGTTCACAACTGGACACCACGCGAACTGCAGCACAGCTTGCTCCCGCCTTGGATCTGTTCGGAAAAGACCGTCATCGCCGCGGAAATCAGGGGTCGCGGCGCAAGAGGAGTTTGGGATAGCTGCCCAGACATATCCCCGCGACCCGATTTGGAATAGAAGTCCTTGCTGCTAGGTCGAAACTCTCCCCGCCCCTCCTGGCCGAGGCTGAGCCCATCGACAGTACGGACGAAAACCGCGGCGAATCTCAGCCGGGCGGCACCGGTCGGGGTTCCCACCAATGGGAACCGTTGTGCTGGGCGCTTCGCCTCCAGCGGGACCACTCGCACAAGACGATGGTGGGTGCACAGATGCGGCATGCGGACGGTTCGGTCCGGGCGCTGCACGCACACATCACGGCGGGCATGACGCAGTGGCTGGTCGACGGGCTGACCGAGGTGTGGCGGGCCGCACTGGCCGAGCGGCGCCGGCTGAGCCCCGGCTCGCCGGTCGGGGTCCTGATCGACTGCCGCGGGCGGCGGGCTGACCGTGGTCACCGCGTCGCCGCAGAGATAGCGGGGGCCGGAAACCGAGAACGGCCGGTCTCCTTGATCGGGAGAACCGGCCGTGACCTGGTCTTTCATGTGGTGGGCGATACTGGGTTTGAACCAGTGACCTCTTCCGTGTCAACAAGGTCACCTTGGCCGCACGACCTGGCGGAGAGCGGCAACGCGCTGGTCACGGCGTCGGTCTCCGTTGGTTCGGGATGGTGCTGCAGCGGCTCAGGCGCAAGATCGTCTCCCACATTTCTCCCGGCACCGGGGCGTGGCTGGATCGACGGTGACCTCTTCCGTGTCAACTGTCGGCCGGGCGGTCCGATGAAGCTCCGTCCGAGGTCAGCCGGTGTGATTCTGTCCGACGCCGTGCGGTTCGAGGGTGTGGGCTGCTGTACTTCGCTGCTGTACCCGGCGTCATTTCTGGTGCCGGTTCCGGATATCCGCCGCCCGCCGCTGCAGCCGTTCGGCCTGGCCGGTCCGGCCCAGCGTCTGCAGGCTGAGCGCGAGGTTGTCCAGTCTGTTTGCGGTGGTGGGGTGGTCCGGGCCGAGAGCGGCCTCGGTGATGGCCAGCGCCCGCCGCTGCAGCCGTTCGGCCTGGCTGGCTCGGCCCAGCGCCTGCAGGCTGCCCGCGAGGTTGTCCAGGCTGGTTGCGGTGTCGGGATGGTCCGGGCCGAGAGCGGCCTCGGTGATGGCCAGCGCCCGCCGCTGCAGCGGTTCGGCCTCGGCGGCCCGGCCCAGCTCCCACAGGCTGCCCGCGAGGTTGTCCAGCCTGGTTGCGGTGTCGGGGTGGTCCGGGCCGAGAGCGGCCTCGGTGATGGCCAGCGCCCGCCGCTGCAGCCGTTCGGCCTCGCCGGCCCGGCCCAGCGTCTGCAGGCTGAGCGCGAGGTTGTTCAGCCTGATTGCGGTGTCGGGATGGTCCGGGCCGAGAGCGGCCTCGGTGATGGCCAGCGCCCGCCGCTGCAGCCGTTCGGCCTGGCTGGCCCGGCCCAGCGCCTGCAGGCTGAGCGCGAGGTTGTCCAGCCTGGTTGCGGTATCGGGATGGTCCGGGCCGAAAGCGGCCTCGGTGATGGCCAGCGCCCGCCGCTGCAGCCGTTCGGCCTCGCCGGCCCGGCCCAAGTCCCGCAGGCTGCCCGCGAGGTTGTCCAGCCTGGTTGCGGTATCGGGATGGTCCGGGCCGAAAGCGGCCTCGGTGATGGCCAGCGCCCGCCGCTGCAGCCGTTCGGCCTCGCCGGCCCGGCCCAAGTCCCGCAGGCTGCCCGCGAGGTTGTCCAGCCTGGTTGCGGTATCGGGATGGTCCGGGCCGAAAGCGGCCTCGGTGATGGCCAGCGCCCGCCGCTGCAGCGGCTCGGCCTCGCCGGCCCGGCCCAAATCCCACAGGCTGCCCGCGAGGTTGCTCAGCCTGGTTGCGGTGGTGGGGTGGTCCGGGCCGAAAGCGGCCTCGGTGATGGCCAGCGCCCGCCGCTGCAGCGGCTCGGCCTCGCCGGCCCGGCCCAAATCCCACAGGCTGCCCGCGAGGTTGTCCAGCCTGGTTGCGGTGGTGGGGTGGTCCGGGCCGAGAGCGGCCTCGGTGATGGCCAGCGCCCGCCGCTGCAGCCGTTCGGCCTCGCCGGCCCGGCCCAGCGTCTGCAGGCTGAGCGCGAGGTTGTTCAGCCTGATTGCGGTGTCGGGATGGTCCGGGCCGAGAGCGGCCTCGGTGATGGCCAGCGCCCGCCGCTGCAGCGGCTCGGCCTCGCCGGCCCGGCCCAGCTGCTGCAGGCTGAGCGCGAGGTTGCCCAGCCTGTTTGCGGTGTCGGGATGGTCCGGGCCGAAAGCGGCCTCGGTGATGGCCAGCGCCCGCCGCTGCAGCGGCTCGGCCTCGCCGGCCCGGCCCAAGTCCCGCAGGCTGCCCGCGAGGTTGTCCAGTCTGGTTGCGGTGTCGGGGTGGTCCGGGCCGAAAGCGGCCTCGGTGATGGCCAGCGCCCGCCGCTGCAGCGGCTCGGCCTCGCCGGCCCGGCCCAAGTCCCGCAGGCTGCCCGCGAGGTTGTCCAGTCTGGTTGCGGTGTCGGGGTGGTCGGGGCCGAGAGCGGCCTCGGTGATGGCCAGCGCCCGCCGCTGCAGCGGCTCGGCCTCGCCGGCCCGGCCCAGCTGCTGCAGGCTGAGCGCGAGGTTGCCCAGCCTGTTTGCGGTGTCGGGATGGTCCGGGCCGAAAGCGGCCTCGGTGATGGCCAGCGCCCGCCGCTGCAGCGGCTCGGCCTCGCCGGCCCGGCCCAAATCCCACAGGCTGCCCGCGAGGTTGCTCAGCCTGGTTGCGGTGGTGGGGTGGTCCGGGCCGAAAGCGGCCTCGGTGATGGCCAGCGCCCGCCGCTGCAGCGGCTCGGCCTCGCCGGCCCGGCCCAAATCCCACAGGCTGCCCGCGAGGTTGCTCAGCCTGGTTGCGGTGGTGGGGTGGTCCGGGCCGAAAGCGGCCTCGGTGATGGCCAGCGCCCGCCGCTGCAGCGGCTCGGCCTCGCCGGCCCGGCCCAAATCCCACAGGCTGCCCGCGAGGTTGCTCAGCCTGGTTGCGGTGGTGGGGTGGTCCGGGCCGAAAGCGGCCTCGGTGATGGCCAGCGCCCGCCGCTGCAGCGGCTCGGCCTCGCCGGCCCGGCCCAAATCCCACAGGCTGCCCGCGAGGTTGCTCAGCCTGGTTGCGGTGGTGGGGTGGTCCGGGCCGAAAGCGGCCTCGGTGATGGCCAGCGCCCGCCGCTGCAGCGGCTCGGCCTCGCCGGCCCGGCCCAAATCCCACAGGCTGCCCGCGAGGTTG
>NZ_JAHYSG010000120.1 GCF_022095675.1 Dactylosporangium sp. AC04546
GACCCAAGGAAAGGCCTCACGTTCGGTCGGTCGACCGACCGACCGCGAGGCCTTTCCTTGGGTCGGTCGACCGACCTGACGCGCCCGAACCCACCACCCGAACCCACCGCCCGAACCCACCGCCCGAACCCACCGCCCAGATCGATGGCGAGTTCTGGTTGCCATGACAGCCAAACACCGCCATCGATCTCCCGCGCCCTTCGAGCCGGGAAGCGCCGCACCATCAGACCGACATATCCGATTTGTCACCCACCGCCGAACAAAACCGCGCCAGGCAACGTGCGGAACGCAGCGAAAAAGGGCCGCCCTGCGCGGGCGGCCCTTTTCGATCAAGAGGCAGCGGATCAGGAAGCGTAAGCCTCCAGCCGCTTCGCGCGGCTCGGGTGGCGCAGCTTCAACAGCGTCACCTTCTCGATCTGGCGAATCCGCTCGCGCGACAACCCGAACTCCCGACCCACCTCGTCCAGCGTGCGCTGCCGGCCGTCGTCGAGGCCGAAGCGGAGGCGGATCACCGCCTGCTCCCGCTGGGAGAGCGTGGAGAGCACGATCTCGACCTCCGAGCGGAGCATGCCCTGCGAGACGCTGTCCGCCGGCTCCTCGCGCGGGTCGATCCGCGCCACGAAGTCGCCCAGCGCGCTCTCGCCGTCCTCGCCGACCGCCTGGTCGAGGCTGACGGGCTCGCGGTCGTAGGAGATCAGTTCGATGACCTGGTACTCCTCGATGCCCAGCGCGGCGGCGACCTCGGCCACGACCGGCTCGCGGCCCAGCGAGGCCGACAGGTCGCGGCGGACCCGGACCATGCGGTTGACCTGCTCGACCATGTGCACCGGGATGCGGATGGTGCGGGCCTGGTCGGCCATGGCGCGGGTGATGGCCTGGCGGATCCACCAGGTGGCGTACGTGGAGAACTTGTAGCCCTTGGTGTAGTCGAACTTCTCGACCGCGCGGATCAGGCCCAGGTTGCCCTCCTGGATGAGGTCCAGGAACGCCATGCCACGGCCCGTGTACCGCTTGGCGATGCTGACCACCAGCCGGAGGTTCGCCTCCAGGAGGTGGGCCTTGGCGGCGCGGCCCTCGCGGACCACGATCTCGTACGTGTTCATCCACGCGGGGTGCACGTCGCCGTTGGTCAGCTTCTCCTCGGCGTAGAGCCCGGCCTCGATCTTCTTCGAGAGCTCGACCTCCTGCTCGGCCGTCAGCAGCTTGGTGCGGCCGATCGTGTTGAGGTAGGCACGAACCAGGTCCGCTGAGACGCCCGCGGTGTCGATCTGGGGCTCGTGCTGCTCGTCGGCCTCAAGCTCCGAGACATCCGTTGCGTTGAAGTCCGTGGTGTCAGTCAGCGGCTGGGCCACTTCGCTCGCCTCCCGTGGTTTGACAAGTGGCGCGATCATTCCTACGGGAAGAAGCTTCGCTGAGCGGGCGTGAAGTGGCGGTGAGGCGGCGGAGCCGTGGCACGAATCCGTGAGTCCCGGTGGCGATCAGACCTCCAGCAGCACCGTCCGTGGCCCCACGTTCACACTTTCGACGAGCATGTGGGTGCGGAATCGCCCGGTTTGCACGGATGCGCCGCGGGCGCGAAGTGCCGCGCAGAACTCCTCGACCAAGGGCTCGGCGACCTCGGGCCGGGCGGCGGCGATCCAGGTCGGCCGCCGGCCCTTGCGAGCGTCGCCGTAGAGCGTGAACTGCGAGACGACGAGCAGCGGCGCCCCGACGTCGGACGCGGACTTCTCGTCGTCCAGGATGCGCAGTTCGTGCACTTTGCGGGCCATTGTCGCCGCGATCTCGGCGGAGTCCGAGTGCGTCACGCCGACCAGCACGAGCAGGCCGTCCGAGATCGACCCGACGACTTCCCCGGAGACCGTCACCGATGCCCGGGAAACGGTCTGCACCAATGCCCGCATCAGGTCACCGGCAGCAGGATGCCGCGCTCCACCAGATGCGACACCAGCGGGATCGCCACCTCGGACAACACCGCCGGCGGTACCTCATGGGCCAGGGCCAGCACCTCGACCTGATCCGCCAGGGTCACCGTCCCGTCGCACGCACCCACCAGGGTCAGCGCGACCGGGTCGACCTCCTCGATCCACCGCAGCCCGCCGGTCAGGGCCAGCAGCTGCCGCTCGACCTCCCAGCCCTCCGCCCCCTGCACCGCCTCCTGCCGCAGCCGCAGCCCGGGCGCCACCCGGAACCGGGTGGCGAGCAGGTCGCCGTGGCGCAGGAGATCCTGCCGGTCGAACCAGTCGGCGACCAGCGGGCCGAGGGGGCCGTCGACGGTCTGCCGGAGGTCCTCGATGCGCACGGTCGGGTCGTCGTTGCCGCCGGCCCGCAGCGTGACCAGCCCGAACCCGACGGCGTCGACCTTCTGCGCGTCGAACCAGTCCAGCCAGGCCGCGGCGAGGGCCGGCTGGGCCCGCGGGTCCTCGCTCGCGTCGCTGAGCCAGAGGTTGACGTACCCCACGGGGTCGGACACCTCCCGCTGGATGACCCACGCGTCGAGGCCGGTCCCGGCCAGCCAGTCGCCGACCCGGTCCTCCCAGGACTCGCCGGCGACGTGCAGCCAGTTGGCCAGGAACTGCATGTGCCCGCCGTCGGCCAGCAGCCCCGGCGCGGCCGCGACGAGCTCGGCGCACACGGCGTCGCCGGGGCGGCCGGAGTCGCGGTACACATGATCCGAGAAGCCCGGCCCGGCGACGAACGGCGGGTTGCTCACGACCAGGTCGAAGCGGCGGCCGGCGACGGGTGCGACCAGGTCGCCCTCCAGCAGCTCCCAGTCGAGCCCGTTCAGCGCGGCGGTGGTCGCCGCGAACCGCAGGGCCCGGGGCAGGACGTCGGTCGCGGTCACCCGGTCGGCGTGGGTGGACAGGTGCAGGGCCTGCACGCCACAGCCGGTACCCAGGTCCAGCGCGGAGCCGACAGGCGCCCGCAGCGTCGCGGCGGCCAGCGTCGTCGACGCCCCGCCGATGCCGAGCACATGGTCGCCGGGAAGCGGGCGGCCGGGCCGCATGCCCGCGGAGAGGTCGGCGACGACCCACCAGTCGCCATAGGGCTCCAGCTCGACGGCCGCCCGCACGCCGTCGCCGTCGGCCTCCAGCAGCGCCGTCGCCGACTCCAGCGGCAGCGGCGCGAGCGCGGCGGCGACCCGGTCGAGCGGCTCGGTCTGACCGCAGACGAAGAGCCGGATCAGGGTGTCGAGCCGGCCGGGGCGGTCCTCGGTGATCCTCAGCGCGGCCCGGAAGTCGTTGCGGGCCGTCGCGTCCGTCGCGGCGGGGCCCAGATGATCACGGATACCCTGAGCGGTGTACCCGGCCGAGGCGAGCGCCTCGCGCAGCCGGGCCAGGCCGGCGGTGTCGAGCAGTGCGTCCACCCTGACATCCTGCTACGTCAACGCTGATCGATCCCGATGCAGGCGACGACCCGGCTGGCGTCGGCGGTCAGAAAGATCTGGAAGTGGGTCGGTGGATCCTCGATCTTGGCCTCACCGGTGCGCAGCGGGCGGTCGCCGGACGCCTCGAGCTGCTCGATCGCCTCGGCCCCGCCGAGCATCGGATTGCCGATCTTCGCCAGGTGCTTCGCGCGCCGCGCGTAGATCTGGGTCAGCTCGTCGGCCGGAATGGTGTGGTCCCAGACGACGAAATCCGCTCCGGCGCGGATCGCGTCGCCGCACGCTTCGAAGGCCGCACCCGGCTCCTCAGCGAGGAGCCGGAGCAGTGCTTCTCGGTCCATGGTCTATATGACCACAAGACGGGACATTCCACTAGACGCCACAGTTCTTGAGTTCCGCCTTGATGGCCTGCGGTACCACGTTGTCACAGACGCCGTCGGTTCCGCCCGCAAGCGCGATCCACATTTTCTGCGTGGCGTCGTAATGGAACAGGACGGTCGCCGGGTCGACGTTCGTCGGCTGGGCCTTGGCCGTCGCGTAGTCCTGGACGCAGCTGATGCCGGTGAGCCCCGCGCCGAGCACGATGTCCGACGACAGCTTCGCGTTGGCGTTGAAGGCCTTCTCCAGGGTGGCCGAGTCGACCGGGCAGCCGGCCTGCGGGCTCGCGCCCGGCTTGGTCGGCGCCGGGCCGGTCTGCGGGGGCAGGGACTCCTCCGGGCTCGCCGCGAGTGTGGTCGGCGCGATGCTCGGGGTCGAGCCGCCGCCGGAACAGCCGGTGAGCATTCCAGCGACGGCCAGGGGGAGGATGAGTTTCTTCAGCACATCGAAGAATTTACTGGTTGCAATGCTTCAGTTTCGACTGCACCGTGGGTGGAACGAGGTTACGGCAAGGGTTGTCGGTCCCGCCGACAAGGGCGGTCCAGCTCTTCTTGCCCGTGTCGTACTTGAACACGACCACGGCGACGTCCATCTGCTCCGGCTGGGTGAGGGCGGTGGCCCATCCCTGGTAGCAGCTGATCTCGGCGAAGCCCTTGCCGAGGATGACCTGCTCGGACACCTTCTTGCTGGCCTCGTAGGCCTTCTTGAGGGTCGCGGCGTCGACCGGGCAGCCGTCCTTGCCGACCGAGGCCGATGCGGCCGGGGCCGAGGGGGCGGCGCTGGACGGGGCGGCGCTGGAGGGTGCCGCGCTCGACGGCGCGGTGGACGCCGGCGCCGCGGTGGAGGTGGACGGCTCCTCGGAGGAGCAGCCGGCGAGCGCGATCGCCGTCAAGGCGACCGGGAGGAGGATCTTCTTCAACGTGACAACACCTCGGCTAGACGCAGTTCTTCAGATGCGGCTGGACCGCCGCCGGAACGTTCGCCTTGCAGACCTGGTCGGTGCCGCCCATGACCGCGGCCCAGGCCTTCTTCGCGCTGTCGTACTTGAACACCACCACGGCGGGATCCGTCTGCGTCTCGGGCTGCGTGAGCGCGGTGGCCCAGCCCTGGTAGCAGCTGATGTCCTTGAAACCCTTGCCGACCAGGATCGAGCCGGCGACCTCCGCGTTGGCCTGGAACGCCGTGCGGAGGGCAGCCGCGTCGACCGGGCAGCCGGCGTCCGCCGCCGCTGCGCTCGACGGGGCCGCGCTGGAGGGTGCGGCGGCGCTGGACGGCGCGGCCGCGCTCGACGCCGCGGCGGTGGTTTCGGCCGGCTCCTCGGACGAGCAGCCGGCGAGCGCGATCGCCGCGAGGGCGATCGGCGGAAGAATCCTCTGCATCACACGCGGAATCTTGAGGCTTCCCAGAATCGCGTGGTTGTCGGCTTTTCGACACGCGGTACCGTCACGACATGAGTGAATTTCCGGTCCGGGCCGTGGCCTGGGTGGAGTCCACATTGGAGGATCGCGCGGCCGCGCCGAAGCAGGGCGACGAGGGCGCGCCCGACTGCTGGGTGCGGTTCGTGCCGGGTCTGGAGCCGGCCCTCGACGGGCTGGTGCCGGGCGCCGAGGTGCTGGTGCTGACCTGGCTCGACCGGGCCGACCGCACGGTGCTCGCGGTGCACCCGCGGGGTGACACGAGCCGGCCGCGCACCGGCGTGTTCGCCACCCGCTCCCCCGACCGGCCCAACCCGATCGGGCTGCACCGCGTGACGATCCTGTCGCTCGACGGCCTCGCCATGCGGGTGAGCAATCTGGAGGCCCTCGACGGCACGCCGGTGCTGGACGTGAAGCCGCTGCTGGGCGACCCCGGCGACCGCTAGTCGGTCCAGAAATCAGTTAGGGGCGGCGCCGACCGGCGTGCGCACCGAGCGCGGTGCCCAGTCCTTCAGCAGCAGCGCGGGCCGCTCGACGAGGTGCCAGGACAGCGTGGCGAGGACGAGCGCGCCGCTCGCGGACAGCACGATGTACGGCAGCACGCCCCAGGCGGCGCCGCCGGCGAGCGCGATGACCTGCTGCACGGGGAACGCGTAGATGTAGATGCCGTACGAGTAGTCGTGGCGGCGGCCGATGCCGTGCACCGCCTGCGGAAGGACGCTGGCCGCCCACACGAGCAGGTACGCGAACGCCGGCAGCCCCACGACGAAGAAGCCGCCGACGAGCATCGAGCCCGCGAACGCCGAGAACGCCACCAGTGCCAGCATCGGGTGGACCGGGACGCGGTGGCGGTACAGCTGGATCGTCGCACCGAGCAGGAACAGGAAGCCCAGGTAGATCGTCATCTGCAGGTTCAGGGCGCCGATCAGCGGGATCGGGCCGATCGCGCCGCGCTGCACCGGGCGCGTCGCCAGCCCGTGGGTCCCCACCGTGCGCAGGAAGTCGGACACGATCACGACGTAGGCGGCGAGCGCGAGCAGCGGGACCAGCCAGGGGCAGCGCCGCAGCACCCCGGTGGCGATCAGCGCGATCATGCCGGCGTAGCAGCTCAGCTCGTACACCAGGCTCCACAGCGAGCCGTTGAACACGCTCGCGTCCGTGAGCCGGCCGTACGGGGTCTCGGCGAACAGGTCCCCGATGCCCCACACGTGCGGGTTGCCGAACCAGTTGCCCCACGCGTAGGCGAGCGAGGCGCCCGGGTCGCCGAGCCGCCCGCGGGTCGCCAGGCTGACCAGCGGGGCCAGCACGAACGCGAGCACCAGCAGGCAGGTCCACAGGCCGGGGAAGATGCGCAGGAAGCGGTGCCAGGCGAAGCGGAGCGGGCCGAGCCGCCGGCCGCTCGCCGCGACCAGGAACCCGGACAGGACGAAGAAGCCGTCGACGGCGAGCGTGCCGAGGTCCGTCTGGCCGTGGGTGAGGCCGAGGCCCGGGTTGGCAGCACCCGAGCCGAGCGGCCAGGAGTGCGCGACCAGCACCGCGAGGGCGAGCACGAGACGGAGCAGGCCCAACCCGTTGGCCTTGGGGTCGTACCGCGTCTGCAGCGTCATCACGCCAGGTCCAACGACCATTACGCACCAAAGACACTGAATGCCCGACTTGCTCGTTAAGCGTGTTGTGCCAGTTCTCGCCCCGCTCCCCCCGGCAGCCGCGCCGCGACGGGTTCACCTCCGCGTTCAACTGCCCACAGCCGCCCTGGTCGCGGGCGCGTGGGCACTCGTCGTGCTGCTGTACGCCGCCGGGCTGACCATCGCGCTGCCGCCGCTACTGGTCCTCGCCGTCGCCGCGGTGCTGCGCGGCGGGAGCACGCTGTTCGACCGGCTCGCCCTCGCGGTCGCGCTGCTGACCGGTCTGACGTGCCTCGGCGGGCTGGCGTTCGCCGTCTGGCCCTGGGGCCTGCACCCGGTCGCCGTGGCGGGCACGGCATTCACGGCGCTGATCGTCACTGCCGCTTCCTGTGATCGGCGGCCGTCGCTCCCCCGACCCCACCGTACCGACGCCGTCGCGTTCGCCGCGATCGCCGCCGTCGCCACGCTGCTCACCCGGCCGCTGCTGCGCGACGGGATGACCGGCCGCCTGGCCGGCGTGCTCGCCGGCGAGGACCTCGCCCGCCACGCGACGGTGTTCGACGCGATCCGCCAGACCGGCGGCTACCTGTTCCAGCAGCCGGAGGCGGCGGAGCGGCTCGTCTACCGCGGCATGGTCACCTACCCGCAGGGCTCACACCTGCTGGCCTCGCTCATCGACGGTTTCGTCCGCTCGTCTTCCGGGGACTTCGGCAGCGGTACCGCGATGCTGACGCACTATCTCGCCTACGTCGCCGGCGGGCACGTGCTGCTGACCCTCGCGCTGGTGTGGGCGGCCCGCTGGCTCGGCGGGGCCGGCCTGACCCCGGCCCGGCAGCTGCCGCTCGTCGCGTTCGTGGCCGGCATGTGCGGCCTCGGCCAGCTGGTGGCGCTGTGGCGGATGGGGTACCCGAGCCAGACCGCCGGCCTGGCCGCGGCCGTCTCGCTGCTCGCGCTGCTGGCCCGGCCGCTGTCCCGGGTCCGCGAGCAGCTGCTGCTGGTGTCGGCGCTGCTGG
The DNA here is from genome assembly GCF_022095675.1 of Dactylosporangium sp. AC04546. GTDB lineage: Bacteria > Actinomycetota > Actinomycetes > Mycobacteriales > Micromonosporaceae > Dactylosporangium. The sequence continues at coordinate 7,814 of NZ_JAHYSG010000120.1, forward strand.
TCGCGGTCGGCTTCACGTACTACCTGTACCTGCCGCCGGTCCTCGCGGCCGCGCTGGTGTGGTGCTGGCGTTCACGACACCGGCTGCGCGGCCACCGCGTGGCCGTCCCGGTGTGCGCCGTCGCGGGTGTCGTCTCGGCCGCCCCGATGGCCGCCGGCCTGCTCCTGGCCGGCCAGGCGGGCGCGCTGTTCACGGTCGGCTCCCTGCGCCTCGGCCGCCCCGTCCTCGTGGCCCTGGCCCTGCTGGTCGCGCTGGCGTTCCTGTCCGGCCGGGTCCGCCGCAGCCGGATCTGGCGCGGCTACGCCCTCATGCTGACCCCGGTCGCGGGCTTCGCCGTGCTGCTGCTGGCCGCCCAGCGGCTGGCCGGCGCGGGCAGTGGCTACTACGCGAACAAGGCGCTGTTCCTGGTCTTCGCGGTCCTGCTGGCCGGCCTGGGCGCCGTGGCGACCGCCGTTCCGGCCGACCGGCCGCGGTGGCCGGCCGCGGTGGCGCTCTTCGTCGCCGTCGCCGGCACGTTCGCGTTCGTCGGCCGCCAGCACCACCCGACCCCGCTGTTCACCGCGGCCGACGCGATCCTGCGCACGTACGCCCGCTACCCCTCCGGCCCGACCGTCATCGTCGGCGACGACAAGGGCTACGACTCGTACCGGATGACCCTGTTCCTCCAGACCCTCCAGCGCACGTCGGGCTCGCTGGCGCGGGCGACCTACGGCCCCGAGCCGGTGACCTCCCCGCACCGCCTGGACGCGGTGGTGGAGCGGGCGCCGGGCCCGCTGCGCCTGGTCGCCCTGTCCGAGAACGCCGAACGGCGGGCGCTGGAGGTCAGCGCCCGCCATCCGTCACGTGCTGTTGCAGTGGTACTGCTGGACTGATCAGCTGCAGCCGCTGGTGGAGCCGCAGCCCTCGCAGACGTAGCAGGAGCCCGCCGGGCGCATCTTCGTGCCGCAGGTGAAGCACAGCGGCGCGTCGGCGGCCTTGCCCTGGACCAGCTCGAGCAGCTCGGTCGACGAGCCGACCTGGCGCGGCGCGGCGACCTCGACCGGCTTGGCCTTCTCGGCCGGCTTCTCGGTGGCCTTCACCACCGGGGCGCTGTTGCGCATCTCGGTCAGGTCGACGTCCGTCTCGCCGGCCGCCTCCGCGCGCAGCTGGGCCGCGCGCTCGGCCGACGTCAGGATGCCCAGCTCCGAGCGGGTGTCGAAGTCCAGGAAGTCCAGCGCCAGGCGGCGGAAGATGTAGTCCATCACCGAGCTGGCCAGGCGGATGTCCGGGTCGTCGGTCATGCCCGCCGGCTCGAACCGCATGTTGACGAACTTGCTGACGTAGGTCTCCAGCGGCACCCCGTACTGCAGGCCGATCGAGATCGCGACCGAGAACGCGTCCATGACGCCGGCCAGGGTGGAGCCCTGCTTCGACATCTTGAGGAAGACCTCGCCGAGGCCGTCGTCCGGGTAGGACGACGCGGTCAGGTAGCCCTCGGCGCCGGCCACGGAGAACGAGACCGTGGAGCTCGGCCGCTTCTTCGGCAGCCGCTTGCGCACCGGGCGGTACTCGATCACCTTCTCGGTCTTGACGACCACCTCGGCCGGCTCCTCGGCCTTCTCTTCCTTCTTGGAGCTGCTCACCGCCGACAGCGGCTGGCCGACCTTGCAGTTGTCGCGGTAGATCGCGAGCGCCTTCAGGCCGAGCTTCCAGCCCTGGTAGTAGATCTCCTCGACGTCCTCGACGGTCGCCGACTCCGGCATGTTGACCGTCTTGGAGATGGCGCCGGAGATGAACGGCTGGATGGCCGCCATCATCCGCACGTGGCCCATCGGCGCGATCGTGCGCTCGCCCATGGCGCAGTCGAACACGCTGTAGTGCTCCGGCTTGAGACCGGGCGCGTCGACGACGTGGCCGTGCGTCGAGATGTGCTCGACGATCGCCTCGACCTGCTCCTCCTGGTACCCCAGGGTGCGCAGGGCGCGCGGCACGGTCTGGTTGACGATCTGCATCGAGCCGCCGCCGACCAGCTTCTTGAACTTCACGAGCGCCAGGTCCGGCTCGACGCCGGTGGTGTCGCAGTCCATCATCAGGCCGATGGTGCCGGTCGGGGCGAGCACGCTGGCCTGCGAGTTGCGCCAGCCCTGCTTCGCGCCGATCTCGTTGCCCCGGCGCCACTCCTCGGTCGCCACGGTCTTGATGGCGGCGTCGACGGTGCCGATCGTGTCGATCGCGGCGTTCGCCGCGGCGTGCTTGGCCATGACCCGCTGGTGCGGCTTGGCGTTGCGGGCGTAGCCCTCGTACGGGCCGACGACACCGGCCAGCTCGGCCGACCGGCGGTACGCCGTGGCGCTCATCAGGCTGCTGATCGTCGCGGCGACGGCCCGGCCCCCCGCCGAGTCGTACGCGAGGCCGCTCGCCATGAGCAGGGCGCCGAGGTTGGCGTAGCCGATGCCCAGCTGACGGTAGGCGCGGCTGGTCTCGCCGATCTTCTCGGTCGGGAAGTCCGCGAACGAGATCGAGATGTCCATCGCGGTGATGATGAACTCGACTGACTGCACGAACCGCTCGTGGTTGAACGAGCCGTCGGTGCCGAGGAACTTCAGCAGGTTCAGCGAGGCCAGGTTGCAGCTGGAGTTGTCGAGGTGCATGTACTCGCTGCACGGGTTCGACGCGGTGATCCGGCCGGTCTCCGGGCAGGTGTGCCAGTCGTTGATCGTGTCGTCGTACTGGATGCCCGGGTCGGCGCACTCCCACGCCGCCTGCGCGAGCTTGCGGAACAGCTGCTTGCCCTTGACCGTCGACACGACGCTGCCGTCGAGCCGGCCGCGCAGCGCGAACTCGGTGTCGTCCTCGACCGAGCGCATGAACTCGCCGGAGACGCGGATCGAGTTGTTCGCGTTCTGATACTGGACGCTGACGATGTCCTTGCCGCCGAGGTCCATGTCGAAGCCGGCGTCGCGCAGCGCGCGGATCTTGTCCTCCTCGCGGGCCTTGGTCTCGATGAACTCCTCCACGTCGGGGTGGTCGACGTCGAGGATGACCATCTTGGCCGCCCGGCGGGTGGCCCCGCCCGACTTGATGGTGCCGGCGGACGCGTCGGCGCCGCGCATGAACGACACCGGGCCGCTCGCGGTGCCGCCGCTGCTGAGCAGCTCCTTCGAGGAGCGGATCCGCGACAGGTTCACGCCGGAGCCGGAGCCGCCCTTGAAGATCAGCCCCTCCTCCTTGTACCAGTCGAGGATCGAGTCCATCGAGTCGTCGACGGCGAGGATGAAGCAGGCGCTGACCTGCTGCGGGCTCGGCGTGCCCACGTTGAACCACACCGGCGAGTTGAAGCTGAACACCTGGTGCAGCAGCATCCAGGTCAGCTCGAGACCGAAGATCTCGGCGTCCTCGTCGGTGGCGAAGTACCCGTGCTCCTGCCCGGCCTTCGTGTACGTCGACACGACGCGGTCGATCAGCTGGCGCAGCGAGCGCTCACGCTTGTCGGTGCCGACCGCGCCGCGGAAGTACTTCGTCGTGACGATGTTCGCCGCGTTGACGCTCCACGTCGTCGGGAACTCGACCCCCCGCTGCTCGAAGTTGATCGAGCCGTCCCGCCAGTTCGTCATGACGACGTCGCGGGTCTCCCACTGCACCTCGTCGTAGGGGTGGACCCCCTCGGCCGTCCACACCCGCTCGACACGCAGCCCCTTGCGTGCCGATGCCTTCGTCTTCGTCTCCCCCGCCATCCGCGGCCCCCTCTGGTTGCTTCCCTGTGGTGGTTTACGTCTTCGGTGCTTCGCGTCAGGCGACCGGGCGTGCGGTCGCCGTCAGCCCGTCGGCCGCGTCGGCGGCCTCCCCCTGCTGCTTGTTGCTGTGCTTGTCCGGCCTCGGCTGGGCCTCGCCCGCCTGGCTCGCCGCGCCCGCCCGCAGCGACGCGATCTCCCGCTCGAAGTCGCTCAGCGAGTCGAACGACCGGTACACGCTCGCGAACCGCAGGTAGGCGACCTCGTCCAGGTCCCGCAGCGGCGTCAGGATGGCCAGCCCGACCTCGTGGCTGGGCAGCTCGGCGGCGCCCCGCGCCCGCACGGTCTCCTCGACCTTCTGCGCGAGCAGCGCGATGGCGTCCTCGTCCACCGGCCGGCCCTGGCAGGCCTTCCGCACTCCGGCGATGATCTTCGAGCGGCTGAACGGCTCGGTCACCCCGCTGCGCTTGACCACGGCGAGCACGGCCTCCTCGACGGTCGTGAACCGCCGGCTGCACTCGGGACAGGACCGGCGCCGCCGGATGATCTGGCCATCCTCAGCCTCGCGGGAGTCCACGACCCGCGAGTCGGCGTGCCGGCAATACGGGCACCGCATTCGATGGACCTTCCCTCAGTCTACGCCGGATATGTCCGGATAAAACGCACACGAACGTCCAGCGGTCGTCCCTTGAGCGGGACTCCGCCGGAAAACTACGGTCAGTAAGGGTGATTGCCGAATCCACAACCTATGGACGACTTACAACCCTGTAACTACTACATCTAGGGGTAGACGCTATGCCGACGACTACGTGGACGCAAGTCAAACGCGGATCCCGACACGAATGTGTCACCCGTCTCAACAGGCCGGACGGCGAGGTGGCAAGGTTCGCGCTGCTCAGCGCGTGCGCGGCAAGATCAACCGCTGTCCGGCGTCGATCCCGTACCCGTCCAGGCCGTTGAGACGGCGGATGTCCTCGACGGTCGCGTCGCGCCCGCGGTTGCCCTTCACCCGGCCCGCGATGTCCCACAACGTGTCGCCCGGCTGCACGACGACGGTCGGCGCGGGGCCGGGCGGGTCGGCGGCCTGCCCGGGCGCCGCGACCAGCGCGGCGAGCCCGCCGAACACGGCGAGCAGGAACCCGAACACCACGATGCGACCCCGGCGGGTCAGGCGGATCGGCATGCTCAGCCCTCGCTTCCGTACAGCCGTTCGATCGAACGGACGTACGATTGTGTATCAGAGCGAGGAGACTGGATTCAAGCGAATCGCCGAAAATTCGGCGCGCCACGTAGTACAGATGTTTGAAACTGTCGCACCTCGGCGTTACGGTGATCCACACACGATCAAGGCGTTTGATCGGGATACCCGAAATGTGCGACAACCCGGGCCGCCACCCGAAGGCGGGCCGGAAGACGGGCCGGCCCCACGGTTCGTCCGCGGCGCAGCCCGGCTGCGCGCGCCAACAGAGGGAGGACGACGTGTCAGCCGACGACCGCACCGACGCACCCGCGAGCGAGCCGGCCGAGGTCACCGCGATTGGCAGCGGCGCCCGCCGCGGCGCCCGGCGGCGCGGCGGCGAGCCGGAGATGCGCGCCGTCACCGCGGTGGTCAGCGCCTTCCCCGACCTGTTCGCCGCCGACCTGACCGTCCGCCAGCGCCGCATCCTGGAGTTCATCCGCAGCGCCGTCGAGCGCAACGGCTACCCCCCGAGCGTCCGCGAGATCGGCGAGGCCGTCGGCCTGGTCTCCCCCTCCAGCGTGGCCTACCAGCTGAAGGAGCTCGAGCGGAAGGGCTACCTGCGCCGCGACCCCAACCGCCCGCGCGCCGTCGACGTCCGCCCGCCGAGCGAGCTGGTCGCCGTCGACGAGGAGGCCGCGCGCGCCGCCCGCCCCAGCCCGGCGTACGTCCCGGTCCTGGGCCGCATCGCCGCCGGTGGCCCGATCCTGGCCGAGCAGGCCGTCGAGGACGTGTTCCCGCTCCCCCGCGAGCTGGTCGGCGAGGGCACGCTGTTCATGCTCCAGGTCAAGGGCGACTCGATGCTCGACGCGGCCATCTGCGACGGCGACTGGGTCGTGGTCCGCCAGCAGCCCAACGCCAACAACGGCGACATCGTGGCCGCCATGCTCGAAGGCGAGGCCACGGTGAAGACCTACCGCAACCGCGACGGCCACGTGTGGCTGATGCCGCAGAACGCGGCCTTCGACCCGATCCCGGGCGACCACGCCACCATCCTGGGCCGCGTGGTCACGGTGGTCCGCCGCATCTGACCCACCGCCCGGCCGCCCAGGTCCGCTGGAGCGAACGCAGACATCCCTGAACGGGCGCGGTGTGGGGAAGGTCCCTGCACGACCGCGAACGGCTCAGCCGACGCGGCGCTCCGGCGCGGAAAGGTCAGCCTTGCGGCCCGACCTGTCCTGCTTCCCCAGCCCCACGGCCACCGCGCCACGGCCACCGCGCCACGGCCACCACGCCACGGCCACCACGCCACGGCCACCACGGGGCACGCCGCGCTTCGGCGGCCTGCCCGCGGAATGCACTGCCGGCGACAGAGAGCCTGCCCCCGCGGCTCGGCTCTTTCGCGTTGCTCGGCCTTCTCGTGGGTGCCCGCGCTGCGGCGATCGACCGGCGAAGCTCGACCGGCGGCGCTCGCATGGCGGCCGAGGTCGACGACCTCCCGTTCCCAGCGATCCCCGGCGCGGGCCTTGCCTCAAACAGCGATCACGCGCTGGCCTTCCATGATCAAGGGAAACATCTGGTCGCTATGACAGCCAGATTCTTCCCTTGATCATGGAGCGGGGAGCGGGGAGCGGGCAGCGGGCTGCGGGCGCGTCAGCGGTGCGGGGCGTAGCCGCGCTCGTAGCCGTCGTAGTCGTCCGGTTGCTGGCCACGGCCGCCGTACACGCCCCGGGTGCCGCCACCCGGAGGCGGGGGCGGGAAGCCGCCCGCCTGGCCGAAGCCGCGCGGACCCTGGGGCTGGGCGTCGTAGCCGCCCGCCGGTGACCCGTACGTGCCGCCCTGGGGCGAGCCGTACGTCCCGCCGCCCGAACCGCCGCTGCCATACGTCGTGCCGCCGCCGGAGCCGCCCGAGCCGCCGCTGCCGTAGGTGTTGCCGCCGCCCGGGCCGCCGCCGTAGGTCGTGCCCTGCGGTGCCGGGGACGACGGGGCGCCGCCGTAGACGTTGCCGCCACCGCCGCGGGCCGCCGGAGCCGGCTGGGCACCGTACACCGTGCCGCCGCCCCGCGGGCCGTCGCCGTCCGGGCCGCCGGGGCCGTCATCGTCTGGGCCGCCGAGGGGGCCCGCGCCGCGGGCGCCGCCCGCCGGGCCGGCCAGGCGGCGGGCCGCCCGTGCGCGGCGGATGCCGAAGACGCCGGCCACCACCAGGATCAGCCCGACGATGCCGATCGCGGCGACCGCATACGTGATGTCCTGCAGCGTCAGGCTCTCCAGAAAGCCGGGGTTGTCGGAGCTCGGCGTCGGCAGGTTGGCGCCGTTGCCCTTGTCCGGCGAGATGTTCGTCGGCGTGTACCGCAGCAGCGGCTGCGCCTTCTTCGAGCTGTCGATGTCGGAGGCCGTGATGTAGGTCTTGCCGTCCGCCGAGTACGTGATCGCCTCGCCCTGCGGCTCATTGGGCAGCGGGGTGATGCGCGGCTTGCCGGTGGTGATCGCCTTGACCACGTCGCCGCCCTTGACGTCGAACTCGTAGGCGTCCGAGTAGGTGCGGATGACGACCTTGGAGCCGTCGGGGGACGTGGCGGCGCCGGTGATCAGCTTCCAGCCCAGCAGGCCCAGCGGGTTGGCCGTCTTGGTGTCCTGCGGGTTGAACTGACCGACCTTCTTCAGCTTCACGCCCGCATCGGTCTTCGGCTGCAGCGGGCCCTCCGGGACCCACACCTCGCCGACCGGGGTCTTGGTGATGATGATCGGGCTGCCGTCGGCGGCCAGGAGCAGCGCCTCAGCGTCGCGCTTCTTGCCGTCGGGGTACGCCAGGCGGTTGATCGTCGGCTCCCTGGAGCCGCTCGGCAGGCTCCACACCGCGATCGTCTTGCGCGGCTCCTTGGTGCCGCCACTGGCCTCGTCGTTGTCGCCGATGTCGGCGATCCAGAACGTGCCGTTCTTGTCGACCGCCATGTCCTCGGGGTCACGGACCTGGGTCGGGAAGCCGATGGCGTTGAGCAGCTTGCAGTTGTTGTCGAGCTGGTAGATCTTCGACTTGCCGTTGGGCTGGCTGTCCTGCACCGCCATGAAGCCGTTGGCCGTGGCGACCAGGCCTGAGATCTCCCACACCTGCTTGATGTCGGGGATGCAGACGGGCTGTCCGGCGCCCGCGACGGTCGGCGACGGCTGCCCGGAGGGCGACGGGGCGGCGGCCGCTGGTGCTGCTGAAACCCCAGTCAACAGACTGAGAACAGCAGCAGTACAGAAGCCCACCCGCAGTCGCATCGGACAAGTTTGGCAGAGCCGGACCGGGCGTGGGGGTGCCCGGTCCGGCTCTCACTCCGCGTAATCGCAAAAAAACTACGAGGAGACCACAAACTGGGCAAGATCCGCCGCAAGTGCGTCGTTCACCCGAGCGCGGATGCGCGTTCCCTCGGCCAGGTGAGCGGTTTCGAGCACCTCGCCGATCGAATGAACGCGCGCGACCAGGTCGCCCCGGTCGTACGGGACCACGGCCTGCAGCTCGATCGCCGGCCACGGCAGCCGCTGCTCGACGGCGGCCCGCACGTCCTCGATCCCGACCCCGGTGCGCGCGGAGGCGAACACCGCTTCGGGCCACAGGCGCTTGAGCCGCAGCTGCGTCTCCTCGTCGGCGGCGTCGACCTTGTTGACCACCAGCAGCTCCGGTACCGCATCCGCCCCCACCTCGGCGAGGACCTCCCGCACCGCGCGGACCTGCTCCTCGGGGTCGGGATGCGCGCCGTCGACCACGTGGACCACGAGGTCGGCCTCCGCCACCTCCTCCAGCGTCGAGCGGAACGCCTCGACGAGCTGGTGGGGCAGGTGCCGGACGAACCCGACCGTGTCGGACAGCGTGTACAGCCGCCCGTCGGCCGTGCGGCTGCGCCGGGTCGTGGTGTCGAGGGTGGCGAACAGCGCGTCCTCGACCAGCACGCCGGCGCCGGTCAGCCGGTTGAGCAGGCTGGACTTGCCGGCGTTGGTGTAGCCGGCGATGGCCACGCTCGGCACCCGGTTGCGCCGGCGGGTCGCCCGCTTGGTGTCGCGGATCGTCGCCATCGCGGCGATCTCACGCTTGAGCCGGGCGATGCGGTGCCGGATGCGCCGCCGGTCGGTCTCCAGCTTCGTCTCACCGGGACCACGCAGACCCACCCCGCCGTTGCCGCTGGCGGAGCCACCGGCCTGCCGGCTGAGGGCCTCACCCCAGCCGCGCAGCCGCGGCAGGAAGTACTGCAGTTGGGCCAGCTCGACCTGGGCCTTGCCCTCCTTGCTCTTGGCGTGCTGGGCGAAGATGTCGAGGATCAGCGCCGTGCGGTCGATGACCTTGACGTTGACCTGCGACTCCAGCGTGCGCAGCTGCGACGGCGACAGCTCGCCGTCGCAGATGACGGTGTCGGCGCCGGTGCTCTGGACGACCGAGCGCAGCTCGTCGACCTTGCCCCGGCCGATGTACGTCGAGGGATCCGGCCGGCCGCGCCGCTGGATCAGCCCATCGAGCACCTGGGACCCGGCCGTCTCGGCGAGCGCGGCCAGCTCGGTCAGGGAGTTCTCGGCGTCGGTGGCGCTACCTTCCGTCCACACTCCGACCAGAATCACCCGTTCCAGGCGCAGTTGTCGGTATTCGACCTCGGTGACGTCGGCGAGCTCGGTGGACAGGCCGGCGACGCGACGGAGGGCGTGACGCTCCTCGAGTTCCAGCTCGCCCGTGTCGAACTCGACATCGTCCGCGAGGTCCTCGAACGTCGCTCGTGCTCGCAACATGTACTCCTAGGGACTGCCGATACAACTCGTCAATCGTGACACCTCAGGCACCCGATGGCACTTGATATTGGGCGTACGTGCATCGACCTGTCACGATCACGCGGTCCCCGGTGCAGCAAGAGGGTGGGTGAGCGAGTGAGAATGGGCCCGTGACACCTGCCACACACCGTTTGCCCAGCGCCGGGTTTTCCATCACGATCCGTGTCTCCGTCCGCGCCGACGCCTCCGCGATCGGCCGCCTGACCACCGCCGTGGGTGAGGCCGGCGGCATCGTCACCGCCGTCGACGTCGTCGACTCCGACAGCAACAACGTCGTCGTCGACCTCACCACCGACACCGCCGACTCCAGCCACGCCGAGCTTGTCGTGGCGGGCCTGGAGAAGCTCGACGGGGTCGACGTCCGCAAGGTCTCCGACCGCACCTTCCTCCTGCACCTCGGCGGCAAGATCGAGGTCGCCCCCAAGGTCGCGCTCCGCAACCGCGACGAGCTGTCCCGCGCCTACACGCCGGGCGTCGCCCGCGTCTGCCTCGCCATCGCCGAGAACCCCGACGACGCCCGCCGCCTCACGATCAAGCGCAACACGGTCGCCGTGGTGACCGACGGCTCGGCCGTGCTCGGGCTGGGCAACATCGGCCCGTATGCGGCGATGCCGGTCATGGAGGGCAAGGCCGCCCTGTTCAAGCGCTTCGGCGGGGTGGATGCCTGGCCGGTGGTCCTGGACACCCAGGACACCGAGGAGATCATCTCCATCGTGCGGGCGATCGCACCCGCCTACGGCGGCATCAACCTGGAGGACATCGCGGCGCCGCGCTGCTTCGAGATCGAGGAGCGGCTGCGCGACCTGCTCGACATTCCCGTCTTCCACGACGACCAGCACGGCACGGCCATCTGCGTCCTGGCCGCCCTCACCAACGCCCTGCGCGTGGTCGGCAAGCCGATCGACCAGGTGCGCGTGGTGATCAGCGGCGCCGGCGCGGCCGGCACGGCGATCATCAAGCTGCTGCTGCACCAGGGCGTCGGGGACGTCATCGCGACCGACCGTCCGGGCGCGCTGTACCGCGGGATGCCCGGCCTGTCGAACTCCTGGCAGTGGCTCGCGGACCACACCAACAAGGACAACTACAGCGGTGACCTGCGCGGGGCCCTGCACGGCGCGGACGTCTTCATCGGCGTGAGCGCCCCCAACCTGCTCACCGGCGACGACATCGCCACCATGGCGCCCAACTCGATCGTGTTCGCCCTGGCCAACCCCGACCCCGAGGTCGACCCGCGGGAGGCCCGCGAGCACGCCGCGATCGTCGCCACCGGCCGCTCCGACCAGCCGAACCAGATCAACAACGTGCTGGCCTTCCCGGGCGTCTTCCGCGGCATGCTCGACGCCCAGGCCCGCGAGTTCACCGAGCCGATGGCCATCGCGGCGGCCCAGGCGATCGCCGACACGGTCGGCGAGGACAAGCTCAACCCGACGGTCATCGTCCCGAGCGTCTTCGACGCCCGCGTCGCCCCCGCGGTCGCGGCGGCGGTCCGGGCGGCTGCCCGCGGCCCCGTGCTGGACTCGACCCCGGAGCCCCCGTCCTCCTGAAGTACCTCCGGCTGGCCCCGTCAGGAGTGCAGCGGGGCCAGCTGCCGGATGGCCTGGGCGTCAACGTCGCCGTGGGCCACGATCACGGCCGGGCCGCGCAGCAGGCACTCGGTCGGCGTCGAGGTCACCGTCAGCCGGCCGCCCGGCACGTCGACGACCACCACGCCCGACTCCAGGCCGGCGTGGTGCAGGGCCACGGCGGCCACCGCGCAGACGCCGGAGCCGCACGACTGGGTCTCGCCCGAGCCGCGCTCGTAGACGCGCATCCGGCGGTACAGGTCGGCGCCGACCGGCGGGTTGCCGACCGCGGCGAACTCCACGTTGACGCCGGCCGGGAAGATCAGCGGGTCGATCGCCGGGGCGGTGGCCAGGTCGAGCCGCTCCAGGGTCGCCTCGTCGACCGGGCACACCAGGTGGGGGTTGCCGACGTCGACCGCGGTACCGGTGAAGACGGCGCCGTTGGTGCCGGCCTCGCTCTGCACGTAGACCCGCGGCACCGGCATCCCGGCGGTGATCTCCTCGCCCATGGTGACCGGCACCACACCGGCCCGGGTCACCAGGTTGAACGAGCCCTCGGGGGCGACCAGGCCGGCCTCCGCCAGGTACCGCGCGTAGACGCGCACACCGTTGCCGCACATCTCCGACTGGGAGCCGTCCGAGTTCCAGTAGTCCATGAACCATTCGGCCGTCCCCGCCGAGGCCTCGGCATCGGGGTGGGCGGCGCTGCGGACCACGCGCAGGACCCCGTCGGCGCCGATCCCGCGCCGGCGGTCGCACAGCGCGGCGACGAACGCCGGCGTCAGCGGGAGCACACCGTCGGGGTCGGGCAGGATGACGAAGTCGTTGCCCGTGCCGTGGCCTTTCGCGAAGCGCATGGCGTCAATCTTGCCGCACGAGCCGCAGCGCCGCCTCGGTGATGTCCGCCGCCGCTCCGTCGAGCCACACGATCCGCGGGTCGCGGCGGAACCACGAGCGCTGCCGCCGCACGAAGCGCCGGGTGGCGCGCACGGTCTCCGCCCGCGCTTTCTCCTCCGGAAGGGTGAGGATCTGGTGGTACCCCAGCGCCCGGCTGGCCGTGCGGCCCTCCCGCAGCCCGTGGCGCTCCAGCTCGCGCGCCTCGGCGACCAGCCCCGCCGCCCACATGACGTCCACCCGCCGCGCGATGCGGGTGTCGAGCTCGGCGGTGTCGACGTCGACGCCGATCTGGATGCTGTCGTACACCGGGCGCGGCTCCGGCAGCCGCGCGGTGAACGTCGACCCGGTGAGCGCGTTGACCTCGAGTGCGCGGACGATCCGCCGGCCGTTGCTCGGCAGGATCCGCTCGGCGGCGACGGGATCGGCCTCGGCCAGCCGGGCGTACAGCGGCGCCGGACCCACCCGGGCCAGCTCCGCCTCCAGCTCGGCCCGCAGGTCGGGGTCGGTGCCGGGGAACTCGAAGTCCTCCAGCACGGCCCGCACGTACAGGCCCGAGCCGCCGACCAGCAGCGGCACCCGGCCACGGGCCGCCACGTCGTCGATCGCCGCGCGGGCCAGCTCCTGGTAGACGGCCACGCTGGCCGGCTCCGTCACGTCCCAGATGTCCAGCACGTGGTGCGGCACGCCCTCCCGCTCGGCGACGGTGAGCTTGGCGGTGCCGATGTCCATCCCGCGGTACAACTGCATCGAATCGGCATTGATGACCTCGCCCCGCAGTGCGTGGGCCAGGCGCAGGCTCAGGGCGGACTTGCCGGCCGCGGTCGGGCCGACGATGGCGACGACGGTGGTCACCGCCAGCTCGCCACCAGGTAACCGACGCCGTACGGAGCGTCGTCGTACAGGACCTCGGTGTGCGACCAGGCGACGCCCTCGGCCGCTCCGGCGAGCACCTGCCACGGCGCCCGGCCGGCCGCGAGCAGCTCGCCGGCCAGCCGCGGATCCACCCCCAGGAGGGCCGCCGTGTCGGCCTTGGCCAGGGCGTCCGCCACGGCGGCGTCGAAGCGCTCGGCGCGCGGGTCGAGGTACCCCGGCGCCTTCTCGCTGCGGCAGGCGGACGCGTCGCCGAGGACCAGCAGCCCGACACGGGCGGCCTCATCCGCGAGCGCCCGACCGAGTTGTGCGCATTCGTCCGGAGAGGCGGCGGCCGCGATGCTCTGGAAGCCGGTGGCGGCCGGGGCCAGCCAGGCGCCGATGAGCAGGCTGAGGGGCAGCTGATCGCCTCCGGGCGTTCCGACCCGACGGTCGATCCCCCACGGGGACAGGGTGCCACCGAAGGGCGGCAAACGGCGTACCGTCGTGGTATCGGCACCAACGACAATGAGCGAGTCGACCGAGGCGCTGGTCAGGTGGGTCACGGCGACGTGGCAGGCAGACCGCAGGTCGTCGAGTTCGTGTGCCGCTCCGGCAGCCACCTCCGGCAGCAACAACGGCGGATGTGGGCAGACCGCGGCGGCGACGAGTGACACGGCTTAACGTTATCGGGGACGGTCGCTGGGCGGCCGTGCGACCCTGCTTGGCACCGGAATGGTCACGGTTCGGCCGCAGGCCCTCGACCAGCCCCGGGGCACACCTGTGACAATGCCCTGGGGAACTTTGCTGTGCGATGGCGGCGCGACGGTGGGATACCCGATCCCGCAGGCGCCGGGAGCGAGGATGGCAGATGAGCGAGCCTACGACGTTTGGACGGATCGACGCTGACGGCAACGTGTTCGTGAAGACGGCCGCGGGGGAACGGGCCATCGGCTCCTGGCAGGCCGGGACGCCGGAGGAGGGCCTCGCGCACTTCGCGCGCCGGTTCGCCGACCTGGTGACCGAGGTCGACCTCATCGAGGCCCGGCTCAACAGCGGGGCGGCCGACGCCGGTCAGTCACTGTCCACGATTCGCCGCCTGCGCAGCGGCCTGGACGAGGCGCACGTCGTCGGCGACATCGACGGGCTCGCGGCCCGGCTCGACAAGCTGACCACGATCGCCGAGGAGAAGGCCGGCGCCGCCCGCGCGGCACGCGACGCGGCCCGCGCCGAGGCCCTGGCCCGCAAGACCACCCTGGTGGAGGAGGCCGAGCAGATCGCCGCCGACGCCACCGGGTGGAAGACGGCCGGCGACCGCCTCAAGGAGATCCTCGACGAGTGGAAGTCGATCCACGGGGTCGAGAAGAAGGCCGAGGGCGAGCTCTGGAAGCGCTACGCCGCCGCTCGCGACGCCTTCACCCGCCGCCGGGGTGCCCACTTCGCGTCCCTCGACCAGACCCGCAAACAGGCCCAGAGCCGCAAGGAAGAGCTGGTCACCGAGGCCGAGCAGATCGCCGACTCCACCGAGTGGAACGCGACCGCCGCCCGCCTCAAGGAGCTCATGACGGAGTGGAAGGCCGCTCCGCGCGCCGCCAAGGAGACCGAGCAGCGCCTCTGGGAGCGGTTCCGCGCCGCCCAGGACGCGTTCTTCAAGCGCCGGTCCGAGGTGTTCAGCGCCCGCGACGCCGAGTTCAAGGGCAACCTGGACCGCAAGCAGGAGCTGCTCGCCCAGGCCGAGGCGCTCGACATCGACGGCGACCCGAAGGCCGCGCAGGCCAAGCTCCGCGAGATCCAGGGCACCTGGCACGACGTGGGCCGGGTCCCGCGCGAGTCCCAGGCCGGCCTGGACCGCCGCCTGCGCTCGGTCGAGGACAAGGTGAAGACGGCGATGGACGCGGCCTGGCGCCGCACCCCGCCGGAGGCGAGCCCGCTGCTGGCCCAGATGCGCGAGCAGGTGGCGCGGGCCGAGCAGCAGCTGGCGAGCGCCCAGGCCGCCGGCGACCAGCGCCGCATCCGCGAGGCGGAGAAGGCCCTGGAGTCGAAGCGCAAGTTCCTGGCGATGGCCGAGCACACGGGCTGACGAAGCGTTCTCAGTGACGGGCACAGCCCGTCCGACATAAAAAGTTGACCACTACACGCGCCCTGCGTGTAGTGGTCAACGTCGTTTTCCGCCCGGTCCGGCCCGAGCAATCACGGCCGAACCGGACAAATCACCCGGACTCACCGACCGCTCGTCATGATCGTGGGAAACATCTGGTCGCTGGGGCAGCCAGATGTTTCCCACGATCATGGAGCGAGCGCTCGCCCGGACCCACCCGAGTCCGCTCAACCCACTTGATCGCGGATTCCGCACCTTCGCGGCCGACCGACCGCGAACACATCCGGCCCGATACATCAATTTTGATGCATCATTCTTGATGCATCAGGCGTGATGCATCAAGCGTGATGGTCGAGCGCGAGCGGCCGACCCGCGAGCGGCGTGACAGAAGAGCGGTGGCTCAGCCACAGGACGACGGCACGGGCGGCGGAGCGCGGACATCGACGCGGAAAGGGGCAGCCGCCGGTCGCCGCACCGAACCCCGCCGCCACCGAACGCATCCGATTTGATGCATCAAGCCTGATACATCAGGCGTGATGGTTGAGCACGAGCAGCTGACCCGCGAACGGAGCTGGGGAAAGCGGCGCGCAATCCACAGCAACGACGGCGCCGCCAGCGGAGCACAGGCATCGACGCGAAGAAGGGACAGCCATCGGTCGCCCACCCAAGCCCGCCACCACCGAACACATCATTTTTGATGCATCAAGCTTGATGCATCGAAAATGATGCATCAAACAGAGGGCCGATGCGTGGGTCAGCCGCAGGAGGTCGCCGCCGGCTGGGGAGGCGGAGCGCCGATCGTCGGCATGCCCAGCGCCACACCCGGCGTACGCGTCACGCGGCCCGCCTCCCAAGCGTCGCCCGCCCGGGTGCGGCGGTGCGACAGGAGCGGACCGTCCGCGTTCAGGTGGTGCGGCGCCGCGTAGGTCACCGTGGTGTGCACGATGTCGCCGGGCCGGATGCCGGCCGAAGGGTCGGCTGCGAAGTGGACCAGGCGCCCGTCCCGCGCGCGGCCCGACAGGCGGCCCGTCGTGGTGTCCTTGCGGCCCTCGCCCACCGCGACCAGCACCTCGAGCGGCGTGCCGACCAGCTTCTTGTTCTCGTCCCAGCTGATCTCCTCCAGCGTGGCGATCAGCCGGTCGTAGCGCTCCTGGACGACGGCCTTCGGCACCTGGTCGTCCATCGTGGCGGCGGGCGTGCCGGGGCGCTTGGAGTACTGGAACGTGAAGGCGCTGGAGTAGCGGGCCGCGCGGACCACGTCGAGGGTGCGCTCGAAGTCGTCGTCGGTCTCGCCGGGGAAGCCGACGATGATGTCCGTCGTGATCGCGGCGGCGGGCATCGCGGCGCGGACCTTGTCGATGATCTCCAGGTAGCGCGAGGAGCGGTACGAGCGGCGCATCGCGCGCAGGACCGAGTCGGAGCCCGACTGGAGCGGCATGTGCAGCGAGTGGCAGACGTTCGGCGTCTCGGCCATCGCGGCGATGACGTCGTCGGTGAAGTCCTTCGGGTGCGGGCTGGTGAACCGGACGCGCTCCAGGCCCTCGACGTCGCCGCAGGCGCGCAGCAGCTTGCCGAAGGCCAGGCGGTCGCCGAACTCGACGCCGTACGAGTTCACGTTCTGCCCGAGGAGCGTCACCTCCAGTACACCTTCGGAGGCCAATGCCCGGACCTCGGCCAGGATGTCGCCCGGCCGGCGGTCCTTCTCCTTGCCGCGCAGGGCGGGCACGATGCAGAAGGTGCAGGTGTTGTTGCAGCCCACCGAGATCGACACCCAGCCGGCGTAGGTCGACTCGCGACGGGTCGGAAGCGTGGAGGGGAAGACCTCCAGCGACTCCAGGATCTCGACCTCGGCCGAGGCGTTGTGCCGGGCCCGCTCCAGCAGCACCGGCAGGGAGCCGATGTTGTGGGTACCGAAGACGACGTCGACCCACGGCGCCTTGCGCACGATCTCGCCGCGGTCCTTCTGCGCCAGGCAGCCGCCCACGGCGATCTGCATGTCCGGCTTGGCGTTCTTCGTCGGGCGCAGGTGCCCGAGGTTGCCGTAGAGCCGGTTGTCCGCGTTCTCCCGCACCGCGCAGGTGTTGAACACGACGACGTCGGGGTCGCCGTCACTGGACACCGGCACGTAGCCGGCGTCCTCCAGCAGCCCGGAGATGCGCTCGGAGTCGTGCGCATTCATCTGGCAGCCGTACGTGATCACCTTGAAGGTGCGGGAAGCAGTCATGGCAGCGTGAAGTCTAGCCCCCGACGTGGTCGCCGGCCGGATCCACCAACCCGGGCAGCGGCACGTCCACCGCCTCGTGCGGCGGGCGGATCGGGGTGACCGAGACATACCCGTCCAACAGCCACGCGTCGTCGCTGCCCGGCTCCGCGCCGGAGTCGAGCTGCTCCAGCGACATGCGCACGTAGCCGTGGCCCTGCTCGCGCAGGGTCATCTGCACCGTGCCGAACTCGGCGAGGTGGGCCCGCCGGTAGCCGCGCAGGGCGCCCGTCTCGACGTTGGGAACGTTGACGTTGAGCACGAACGGGCCGGTACACAGCGGCAGGAGGTCGCCGGCCACCTCGGCGGCGGTGTCCCAGTGCGGTACCGAGTCGGAGCGCGGGTCGAAGGAGACGTCCAGGGAGACGGCCATCGCCCGGCAACCGTTGTCGACCGCGGTGAACGCCGCGCCGACGGTGCCCGAGTGCAGCACGGCGGCGCCCGTGTTCGGCCCTCGGTTGATCCCCGACAGGACCAGATCCGGCGGCTCACCGAAGGCACCCCGGGTCGCGATGAGCACGATGAATGCCGGCGAGGCGGAGACGGCGAACGACGGTACCGTCGAGAGCACCCCGGGCAACGCGTGCTCGGCCATCGCGATGCGCCCGCCGGCATCGACCGCGGTCAGTGACGCGCTCGCGCCGCTGGCCTCCTTCGCCGGCGCGGCGACGACGACCTCGTGCCCGGCCCGCACGGCGGTGGCGGCGAGCGCGTGCAGGCCGGGGCTGCCGATGCCGTCGTCGTTCGTGACCAGAATTCGCATGGTCAACAGTGTCGCAGGGCCTCGCCGTTATCCGTCCGTGACCGCTTCGCGGCGGATCGAGGGCATTGGCACCGCTAACGTTTCCGGGAAAGCGACCCACGCAGTGAGGCGGACGATGACGGACGAGTCTTTGATCGTGCTCAATGGCGTGAACAAGTGGTTCGGCGAGTTGCACGTTCTGAAGGACATCAACCTGTCGATCGGCCGCGGCGAGGTCGTGGTGGTCGTCGGGCCCTCCGGATCGGGCAAGTCCACGCTGTGCCGCGCGATCAACCGGCTGGAGCCCATCAGCCAGGGCGAGATCGTCTTCGACGGCACGACGCTGCCGGAGGAGGGCCGGCCGCTCGCGCG
The DNA here is from genome assembly GCF_022095675.1 of Dactylosporangium sp. AC04546. GTDB lineage: Bacteria > Actinomycetota > Actinomycetes > Mycobacteriales > Micromonosporaceae > Dactylosporangium. The sequence continues at coordinate 26,278 of NZ_JAHYSG010000120.1, forward strand.
CCTGCGCAGCGAGGTCGGCATGGTCTTCCAGTCGTTCAACCTGTTCGCGCACAAGACCGTGCTCGAAAACGTGATGCTCGGCCCGATCAAGGTGCGCAAGGAGAAGGCGGCGGTGGTGCGCGAGCGGGCCATGTCGCTGCTCGACCGGGTGGGCATCGGGCAGCAGGCGCAGAAGTACCCGGCGCAGCTTTCCGGCGGCCAGCAGCAGCGCGCGGCGATCGCCCGCGCCCTGGCCATGCAGCCGAAGGCCATGCTGTTCGACGAGCCGACGAGCGCGCTCGACCCGGAGATGGTCGGCGAGGTGCTCGACGTGATGACCGGGCTGGCGCGGGAAGGCATGACCATGGTCGTGGTCACCCACGAGATGGGATTTGCCCGCCACGCCGCCAACCGCGTCGTCTTCATGGCCGAAGGGCAGTTGGTGGAGGAGGCGCCGCCCTCCGAGTTCTTCGCCAATCCCCGCACCGACCGGGCCAAAGACTTCCTCTCGAAGATCCTGACGCACTGACCGGTGCGTTTCCCGGCCGCTCGGCGATCCCGGGCGGCTTAGCGGTAATGGAAGGAGTACGCAAGACATGCGAATCACGCGGATTGCGGCGGTCGCCGCCGTCGCCACGCTGGCGCTGGGCCTTGCCGCCTGTGGCAAGGAGGGCGACCCGGTTCCCGAGACCCCCGGTGGCGCCACGGGTTCGAACGCGCCGGCCAGCGACAGCTGCACCTCGTCGGGCGCCACCTTTACGCCGGCGAGCAGCGTAGCCATCACGGGCAGCCCGACGTACGACAAGATCAAGGCTGCCTCGAAGGTTGTCGTCGGCGTCAAGTTCGACCAGCCGAACCTCGGCTACAAGGACGCGAGCGGCAAGCGCTGCGGCTTCGACATCGAGATCGCGCAGTACATCGCGTCGAAGCTGGGCGTCGACCCGGCGAAGATCGAGTACAAGGAGATCCCGTCCGCCAACCGCGAGACGGCGATCAAGAGCGGTGAGATCGACTACTACGTCGGCACCTACTCGATCACCGACAAGCGCAAGAACGACGTCTCCTTCGCCGGCCCGTACTTCATCGCCGCCCAGGACCTGCTGGTCCGCAAGGACGACACGTCGATCACCGGCTCCGACTCGCTCAAGGGCAAGACGGTCTGCTCGGCGACCGGCTCCACCCCGATCCAGCGGGTGCGCGACCAGAAGCTGACCGAGCCCGGCGGCAAGATCGTCGAGTTCGCCACCTACTCGGAGTGCGTCTCCCAGCTGATCGACAAGAAGGTCGACGCGGTCACCACCGACGACGCGATCCTCAAGGGCTACGCGGCGCAGAACCCGTCGCTGCTCAAGGTCGTCGGCAAGCCGTTCATCAACCCGGCGACGAGCCAGCCGTACCCCGAGAAGTACGGCATCGGCCTGAACCACGACGACAAGGCCCTGCGTGACGCGATCAACGCGGCCCTGGAGTCGGCGTTCGGCGACGGCACGTGGCAGAAGGTCTACGACGGCACGCTCGGCAAGTCGGGCTCCGCGGCCAAGCCGCCGACGCTCGAGAAGTACTAGGTCGACACCGTGAGGGGCGCCGCCGGTGCGGCGCCCCTCTCCTCTCCCCCCAAGAAGCGACCGAGGTCTGCATGGGTTCGTTCCTGAGCGTTCTCACCGACAACTGGGACATCATCGGCCCGAATTTCCTGGCGACAATCGAGCTGTTCCTGATCGCCGCCGTGGGCTCCCTGGTTCTCGGCACGCTGCTCGCCGCGATGCGGGTGTCGCCGGTTCCGGCGCTGCGCGCGTTCGGCACGTCGTACGTGCTGCTGCTGCGCAACACGCCACTGACGCTGGTCTTCGCGCTGCTGGTCTTCGCGGTGCCGAAGCTCGACGTCAACATCGACTACTTCCCGAGCGCGTGCGTCGCCCTCATCGCCTACACCAGCGCGTTCGTCTGCGAGGTGCTGCGCTCCGGCATCAACACGGTGCCGGTCGGGCAGGCCGAGGCCGCCCGGGCGCTCGGCATGACGTTCACCCAGGTGCTCGGCTCGGTCGTGCTGCCCCAGGCGTTCCGCAACATCGTGCCGCCGATGATGAGCGTGCTCATCGCGATGCTCAAGAACACCACCATCGCGGCCGGCTTCTCGGTCGCCGAGGCCGGCGCCATCCGCGCCTACCTGGCCGAGCGCGGTGAGAACCAGATCCAGGTCCTGCTCTGGGTCACGATCGGCTTCCTGATCATCATCGCCCCGCTGGTGTACCTCCAGCGGCGGCTGGAGCGGCGCTGGAAGGTCGCGCGATGACGAACGTCCTCTATGACCTGCCCGGGCCCAAGGCACGGGTCCGCTACCGGATCATCGGTGTCGCGAGCGCCCTCGCCATCGTGGCGCTGCTCGTGTACATCGTGTGGCGCTTCAACGAGACCGGCCAGTTCGACTCGATCAAGTGGCAGCAGTTCCAGTACTCGGCGATCCAGGAGCAGCTGCTCGACGGCTACCTGACGACGCTGCGCGCGGCCGGGGCCGCCGCGGTGCTGGCGCTGCTCTTCGGTGCGATCTTCGCCACCGGCCGGCTGAGCGACCACGCGTGGTTCCGGGCGCCGTCGACGTTCGTCGTCGAGCTCTTCCGGGCGATCCCGCTGCTGATCCTGATCTTCTTCGCCTACTACGGCCCGCTCCAGCTCGGCTTCAAGATCGAGCCGTTCTGGCCGCTTGTGGTCGGTCTCACGCTGTACAACGGCTCCGTGCTCGCCGAGATCTTCCGGGCCGGTATCGAGGCGGTCGCCCGCGGCCAGTCCGAGGCCGCCTACGCCCTCGGCATGCGCAAGACGCAGGTCATGACGCTCATCCTGCTGCCGCAGGCGGTGCGCTCGATGCTCCCGGCGATCGTCAGCCAGATCGTCGTGCTGCTCAAGGACACCGCGCTCGGCTTCATCATCACCGTGCCGGAGCTGCTCTTCGTGGGCAAGCAGATCGGCGGCCGGCTCGCGTTCGGGCTGCCGTACGTGCCGAGCTACCTCATCGTCGCGGCGATCTACATCGCGACCTGCGGTCTGCTGAGCTGGTTCGCGTGGTGGCTGCAGCGGCGCATGACCCGCGGCGGCCGGCGGATGAAGACCACCGCCCGGCCCGCTCCCGTGACCGCAGAGACCGGCAGTGCAGCCGTTTGACCCAATTGGCAAGGTTGCGTCCGCTGCGTACGCTGCCCGCGTGGCGGATAGTGGCTTCAGGCTAGGCATCGACTTCGGCACCTCGAACACCGTCGCCGTCCTGCGCTGGCCGGACGGGCGGACAAAGCCACTGCTCTTCGACGGTTCGCCGTTGCTGCCGTCGGCGGTGTACGTCAACGCCGACGGCACGATCCTCACCGGGCGTGACGCCATGCACTCGGCGCGCCTCCAGCCGCACCGGTTCGAGCCGTACCCCAAGCGCCGCGTCGAGGAGGGGACCGTCTGGCTCGGCGAGCGTGACGTCCCCGTGCTGGATCTCGTCGCGAGCGTCCTGCGCCGCGTCGCCTCCGAGGCGGAGCGGGTCGCGGGCGCCAAGCCGACCCATGTCAACATCACCCACCCGGCGACCTGGCCGCAGCAGCGCCGCCAGACGCTCGCGCAGGCCGTCACGGCGGCCGGGCTGCCGGCGCCCCTGTTGTCGTCCGAGCCGGTCGCCGCCGCCTCATATTTCGTCGGTACCGTGGGCACGCACGTCCCGGTCGGCGGCATCGCGGTCGTCTACGACTTCGGCGCCGGCACGTTCGACGCGAGCGTCGTGCGCCGCAACGCCGGCGGCGGCTTCGACATGCTCGTGAGCGAGGGCCTGCCCGACGCCGGCGGCCTCGACGTCGACGCGGCGGTGGTGGCGTACCTCGGGCGCCAGTTCGCCGGCCGCGAGGGCGACCAGTGGCGCCGCCTGACCAACCCGGAGAGCGAGTCCGACCGGCGCGCCGCCTGGCAGCTGTGGGAGGACGCCCGGCTGGCCAAGGAGATGCTGAGCCGGGCCGCGACGACCTACGTCCACGTGCCCCTCTTCGACGAGAGCGTGCCGATCGGCCGGGAGCAGCTCGAGCAGCTCGCCAAGCCGATCCTCGACCGGACGGTGACCGCCACCCAGATCGCGATCCAGTCGGCCGGCGCCGCGCAGTCGCAGGTCGCCGCGGTCTTCCTGGTCGGCGGCTCGAGCCGCATCCCGCTCGCCGCCACCCTGCTGCACCGCGCGCTCGGCCTGGCCCCGACCGCGATCGAGCAGCCGGAACTGGTCGTCGCCGAGGGCGCGCTGCACCTGGCCCCGCCGACCGGCCGGGCCTCGGTGGGCGCCGGCACCGCCGGCACCGCCGGCACCGCCGGCACGCCGATCGTGCCGTCGCCGACCTCCGGCGGTCCGCGCCCGACCTCGGGCGGCGGCATGGAGATGAGCGGCGACGTCTCGGCCGCGCCGGTGTCGGCCCAGCCGGTGTCGCCGGCGTTCAGCATGCCGTCGATGACCCCGCACCTGCCGCCCGTGCTGCAGACCGGGACGATGCCGGCGGTGCCGCCCCAGCAGACTCCTGGGCCGCCGCTCGTGAACACGCCGCCGCCGGTGAGCACCCCTCCGGTGATCAGCACCCCAGCCGTGGTGAGCACGCCGCCCGTGAGCCCGCCGCCGATGCAGCGCCCTCCCGTGGCCTTCCCGCAGCAGCGCCCGCCCATGTACCAGCAGCCGCCGCCCGTCGTCCAACAGCGCCCGCCGGTCTCCGTGCCGCCTGTTCAGCTGCCTCCCGTGGTACCGCAGACTCCCCCGTGGCAGGCGCCGCCTCCTCCGCCGCCGCAGAAGCGGACCGGCCCCCTCCTGGCGATCGGCGGCGGCGTGCTCGCGCTCCTGCTGGTCGTCGGCGTGATCGTGTGGATCGGCAACCGCAACGGCGGCGGTGGCGAGACCCCCGGCGGCAACGGCGGCACGTCGCAGGCCGCGGCGCCGCCCGCCTCGCCCGCGTGCGGTTACAAAATCGCGTTCCTCGGCATGGCGTCCGGCACCGGCTCGGACGACGGCATCATGATGCGCAACAGCGTCCGGATGGCGGTCGACGAGTACAACCTGAAGCACGCGGACTGCCCGGTGACCTTCGCGGAGTACGACACGCAGGGCAAGGACGACCTGAGCAAGTCGAAGGCCAACGACCTCGTCGCCGACTCGAAGATCATCGGCGTCGTCGGGCCGGTGTACCGCAACGAGGTCGTCAACGCCGGCCCGGTCCTCAACACGGCCGGCATCCCGATGATCACGCCGTTCGCGCCGGACGTGGACCTCACCGCAATGGGCTGGGGCACGTTCTTCCGGATCATCGGCTCGGACGAGGAGCAGGCGCAGGCCGGCGCGCGGTACCTGAAGAACACGACCAAGGCCAAGAAGGTCGCGATCGTCTACGACGACACACCCTTCGGCGAGGTCGCCCGCAAGGCGGTGTCCGCCACGCTGGGCAGCTCGGCCGGCACGACCGTGGCGATCAAGCGGACCGACAAGGACTTCGCGTCGGCGGTCAAGCAGGTCACCGACGGCGGCAACGACGCGGTGTACTTCGCCGGCCAGGCCGACGACGGCGCCGTCTTCGTCAAGGCGATGCGCACGGCCAAGCCGAACTTCCCGATCGTGTCCGCCGACAAGGTGTTCACACAGGGCTTCGTCAACAACACCGCCGGTGTCGCCGACGGCGTCATCGCCACCTGCCCCTGCCTGCCGGCCGAGAAGGCGGGCGGCGACTTCGCCTCGAAGTACCAGGCGAAGTACCAGCAGACGGCCAGCTACTACGGCCCCGAGTCGTACGACGCCACCAACGTGTTCCTGGCGGGCCTGCAGGCCGGCAAGGGCAAGCGTGAGGACATGGTGAAGTACGTCCGCGCCTACACCGGCAAGGGCGTCGCCCGGGACATCAAGTTCGACGCGAGCGGCAACCTCGACGTGCCCGACCCGGTGATCTGGTCCTACAGAGTGGCGAACCCCTACATGAAGATCGAGACCGCGATCCCGCCGGCCTGAGCCGGGCTCAGCGGGCGATCTCCGTGACGCGGGACTCCCGCACGACGGTGACGCGGATCTGGCCGGGGTAGGTCAGCTCCTCCTCGATCTGCTTCGCCACGTCGCGGGCCAGCACGGCCGCCCCGATGTCGTCCACGTCGTCGGGGCGGACCATGACCCGGATCTCGCGGCCGGCCTGCATCGCGAAGACCTTGTCGACGCCGGACTTGCCGCCGGCGATCTCCTCGATGCGCTCGAGGCGCTTGACGTACGCCTCCAGGCTCTCCCGGCGCGCCCCGGGCCGCCCGCCGGAGCAGGCGTCGCTGGCCTGGGTCAGGACCGCCTCGATGGTCTGCGGCAGCACCTCGTTGTGGTGCGCCTCGATCGCGTGGACGACCTCGTCCGACTCGCCGTACTTGCGGGCCACGTCGGCGCCGATGAGGGCGTGGCTGCCCTCGACCTCGTGGGTGAGCGCCTTGCCGATGTCGTGCAGGAACGCGCACCGCTTGATCAGCGCGGGGTCCAGCCGCAGCTCGGAGGCCATGATGCCGGCGATGTGGGCCGTCTCCACGAGGTGCTTGAGGACGTTCTGGCCATAACTTGTGCGGTACCGCAGCCGCCCGACCAGCGTCATGAGCTCCGGGTGGAGGTCGGTGATGCCCACCTCGACCAGCGCGTCCTCGGCCGCGCGCAGGCAGAGGCGCTCCACCTCGTGCTTCGCCTGCTCGAAGACCTCCTCGATGCGGTGCGGGTGGATCCGCCCGTCGAGCACCAGCTTCTCGAGCGTCAGCCGCCCGATCTCCCGCCGCACCGGGTCGAAGCAGGACAACAGCACCGCCTCGGGCGTGTCGTCGATGATCAGGTTCACCCCGGTCGTCGACTCGAACGCCCGGATGTTGCGCCCCTCACGGCCGATGATCCGGCCCTTCATCTCGTCGCTGGGCAGGTGCAGCACGCTGACGACGCTCTCCGCGGTCTGCTCGCTGGCGACCCGCTGGATGGCGTCGACGACAATGTGGCGGGCCCGCTGCTCGGCGGTGTTCCGCGCGTCGTTCTCGATGTCGCGCACCAGCAGCGCCGCCTCGCGCTTGGCCTGGGCCTCGATCGTCTCGACCACCTCGACCCGCGCCGCGTCGGCCGTGAGCCCCGCGATCCGCTCCAGCTCGGCCCGGTGCCGCTCCTCGCCCTCCGCGAGCTCGCCCTCCCGCCGGACCGCGTTGCCCTCTCGTTCCGCGAGATCCGTTTCGGTACCGCTGATGCGCCGGTCCCGCTCCGCCAGCCGCTCGGCCTCCTCGGCCAGCAGCCGCTCCCGCTCGTCGAGCCGCCGCTGCCGGCGCTCGGCGTCCTGGGACTGCTCCTTGGCCACGGCGGTGAGCTGGTTGACCTCGCGCTCCCCCGCCTTGCGCGCCGTCGCCCGGGCCTGCTCGGCATCCGCCTCGGCCTGCCGGTGCGCCCGCTCCAGCAGCGAGTCGGCCTCGGCCCGGGCCCCGTCCAGGATCCGCCGCGCCTCCGATCGAGCCGCACTGGCCTCGGCCTTGGCGGCCGCAGCCTCGGTCCGCGCCGCCGCCGCGGCGGCCCGCGCCTCGTCGACGGCCGCGGTGGCGTCCTCAGCCGCGGTCCGCAGGCTGGCGAGCGAGTGCTCCTGCCGGTCCTTCTCGGCGAGGAAGGCCGGATCGTCAACCGGCGCCGCCACCTGGACCGCCGGAACGTTGAGCTTGCGGATCGCCTTGAGCGCCGCGAACAGCACAACGACGACCACGATGACGAGGACGGCCACGCCGGCCGTCAGCACGATCTGCACCTCGGTCACGCGGTCACCTCGAAGCGGTAGGCCCCACTGTTCTGCGTGCGCACGTCTTGCCCAGCGAGCACCGGAGGCACGCAATCCCCACCGCTCACCGTCACTTCAAGAGACCGCCCAGCCCGCTGCGGGGCTGCGCACCACGCCACCCCGCCGCCGACGGACCGCTCAGCGGCATTGCGGACGGGTAACCCGCCCGCGTCTGTCTTCGGAGGCCGGGGCGCCGCGTTCCGTTTCCACTTGCTGGTCCGGCCGGGGGCGCCGCTCTCCACGAGAGCGTCAGCTCCACCAGCACCAGCCCGTCGGCGCTCGCCCCTCACCTGTTTCCTGCCACACTCGGGCGCGACGGCCCTATGGCCTACGCTACTCGGATCGTCCGCGGGATCGGCGGTGCCGGACGTATCGACGGCATCCCGGACGGCATCAGCCCGACCGGCACGGCCGTCCGGTTGGACGTTCGGGTCGCAGAGGATGACACGGGCGCACTCCGTCACGACGTCACCTCGCTCCGCTCGGCGCCGCACAACGGGGTGCGACGCGGGTGATGGGAGGAGACGCCCGACCTAGGTGCCATCAAGGTACATCGATATAGAGGCTTAGAAAGCCCCGCCTGCTGGGTCGCTGCCAGCGCCGCTACCTCCCGCAAGGCACGGCGCATTGTTCCAGTGCAAAATCTCGTAAGTGTTGCTGATCTGTGACGCGATCTATGTTGTGCGGTAAACCCGCGGTGGTTGGGCGGTCTCCATCTGGTAACGCCGAGGCTAGGTCGTCAAGGGCGCTTCGGTCAAGGACTCATGATCGGGCACCATACGGGACGTACGTCCGTCAAGTACCAAGCCCGGCCGAAAAACCCTATCAGTATCATTTGCCCGGATGTTTCCGGCATGTCAACCAGTCGATGGGGGATTTCCAAGACCCAGCGTGAAGCTTCGACGACGCACGGCCACCCAGGCAACAGCAGGCCAGCAACCATTCCACCACAGTGAGTGGCCCCGCCCAACACCACCATCGACGATCATCGCAGGACTCGCCCGCAAGACCCACGTCCAAGCCCCGCGCGGGGGGAAACAAGCCCCACCGAGCATGATCACGGAATTTCCGGTCTCATACGACCCAAACTGATCCGCGATCGAGAAGCCCCGCCACCCAAAGCCAACCGGCAGAAAGCTAACCGGCAGAACCTTGGGAAGCCACCGGGGCCGGGAACGCGGGCGGGAAGACCCGCCAGCACGCGTGCGTCGCCGGAGGGCCGGGGCCAGCAGGCGCTGAGCTAGTCGGCGCTGGGCTGGCCGGCGCTGGGCTGGCCGGCACTAGGTTGGCCGGCGCTGGGTTGGCCGGCGCTGGGTTGGCCGGCGCTGGGCTGGTCGGCGCTGAGCTAGCTGGCGTCCGGGTCGTACGCGGCGTCGGCCAGCGCGTCCGGATCGACAGCCTCCGCGAACTCGGCCGCCTCGGCGTCGCGCTCGGACATGGCCTCCTTGACCAGACGGATAGCCAGACCGGGCGGGTACCCCTTCCGGGCCAGCATCCCGACGATCCTCCGGAACGCCACCTCCGGCGCGGACCTCGACTCCACCCGCAGGCGCCGTACCACCAGCGCGCGGGCCGTCTCCTCCTCCACGTCCGGAGCGAGCTGGTCCAGCGCCTCCCCCGCCTCGTCCGACGACACGCCCTTGCGGCGCAACTCGCCCGCCAGCGCCCGGCGAGACAGGCCCCGCCCATGGTGCCGGCTGGTCACCCACGCACGGGCGAAGGCAGCGTCGTCGATGATGCCCACCTCGTCGTACCGGTCCAGGATCTCCGCGGCGATCTCGTCGTCCACGCCCCGCTTGCGCATCGCGGTGGCCAGCTCCGCCCGCGTACGAGGGCGGACCGCCAGCTGCCGCAGACAGATCTCCCGCGCCGCCTCCCGCGGATCGGCCGGCACCGACCGCCCGGACCGAGCCCCATCCGAAGACGAAGACGAAGACGAAGACCCGCCACGCTCTAAGAACCCACCGCGCTCCGAAAGCTCACCGCGCTCCGAAGACCCGGCTCGATCCCAGGACCCGCCA
>NZ_JAHYSG010000121.1 GCF_022095675.1 Dactylosporangium sp. AC04546
GCCCACCACCGGCCCAGCCCTCAGCCTCACGACCACCCAGAGCCTCCGAGCCTGAGGCACGGGCACCCAAAGCGCGAGAATCCAAAACCCCAGGGCCCAAGGCATCGGAACCATCAGGCCCCGATCCACCGGGACTCGACGCGTCAGCGCGCAAGGCACCCGCAGGCGGCGCATCGGCAACCGGCGCCCCCGGCACGACGTCGGCCCAGGGCGACCCGGACCCGGACTCCGGCCCGGCCCACGACGGCACCTCGGGTTTCCGGCGCTCCCGACCCACCCCGGCACGAGCCGGCCGCGCATCCGTCGCAGGCGGCGACAGCCATGGATTCGGCCCGTCATCGTTCTGCGCGTCGACCAACCAAGACGGCAGCGCGATATCGCCGTCGTCCGGCATAACCTTCACCTCCGGCCCCCGTAGCCAGCGCTCACCAGAGCACCGAGACCCGGTGCCGACTCGGCGCGGCTTGGCCCACGCCCGCCGGCACCGGGTGGTCTCGGTCGGCGATCAGCAGTCGATCAGAAATCGACTGGAGCGGCCTCCGGGCCGCTGGCCGCGTCGGTGGCCTGGCCGACCCCGACGCCGAGCTTTTCCTTGATCTTCTTCTCGATCTCGGCCGCCACGTCGGGGTTCTCGCGCAGGAACTTGCGCGAGTTCTCCTTGCCCTGGCCGAGCTGGTCTCCGTCGTACGTGTACCACGCGCCGGACTTACGGATGATCGTCTGCTCGACGCCGACGTCGATGAGCGAGCCCTCGCGCGAGATGCCCTTGCCATACATGATGTCGAACTCGGCCTGCTTGAACGGCGAGGCCACCTTGTTCTTGACGACCTTGACGCGGGTGCGGTTGCCCACGACGTCGGTGCCGTCCTTCAGGCTCTCGATGCGGCGCACGTCGAGGCGGACCGACGCGTAGAACTTCAGCGCGCGACCACCCGTCGTGGTCTCCGGGCTGCCGAACATGACGCCGATCTTCTCGCGCAGCTGGTTGATGAAGATCGCCGTGGTGCCCGAGTTGTTGAGGGCACCGGTGATCTTCCGCAGCGCCTGGCTCATGAGACGGGCCTGCAGGCCGACGTGGCTGTCGCCCATCTCGCCCTCGATCTCGGCGCGCGGCACGAGCGCGGCGACCGAGTCGATGACGATGATGTCGAGCGCGCCGGACCGCACCAGCATGTCGACGATCTCGAGGGCCTGCTCACCGGTGTCCGGCTGGGAGACGAGCAGCGCGTCGGTGTCGACGCCGAGCGACTTGGCGTAGTCGGGGTCGAGCGCGTGCTCAGCGTCGATGAACGCCGCGATGCCGCCCTGCGCCTGCGCGTTGGCGATCGCGTGGAGCGCGACCGTCGTCTTACCGCTCGACTCCGGCCCGAAGACCTCGATCACCCGGCCGCGGGGAAGGCCGCCGATCCCGAGCGCCACGTCGAGGGCGATCGAGCCGGTCGGGATCACCGCCTGTGGGGCGATGACGCGCTCGCCGAGACGCATCACGGAGCCCTTGCCGAACTGCTTGTCGATCTGCGAGAGGGCGAGCGTGAGCGCCTTCTCCCGATCGGGTTGTACTGCCATGTCCGTCACCCCTGGGTTCGCGGTCTTCGTCGGCGTTCGTTTGGTCACGCTGACACGCTAAGCGCCGGGTATGACAAAAACTGCCGCGGTGGCGCCCAACGAGTCTGGAGATTACCCGTACATCTGTACGATCAACACGTCGACACGCCAAAAAACCTCATCTGAGCCGGGCAGGAACACGCTCCGGATATGTGGCGACCACAGCCCGCCACACCACGGCGGTCTCCTCCCCGCCGGCGAGCGCCTCGTCGATCGTGCGGCCCCCGAGCTGGGAGAACACCTGATCGTGGGCAATGCTCCTCGCGTACCCGGCGCCGAACACCTGCTCCAGCCGCTGCCAGAAATCCGTCAAACGCACGGCATCAAGTTAAGCAGCCGGCCGGCGCAGCACCATCGCCACCAACGGCACCACCACGATCGCGGCAACCCCCGTCAACGCCGGGTAACCGAACAGGTCCACGATGACGCCGGCCAGCGCACCGGCGGAGGCCCCGGCGACGCCCATCACGACGTCGGAGAGCCCCTGCACCCCGGCCCGCTGCTCCACCGGCACCGACTCGGTCAGCAGCGTCGAGCCGGCGACCATGGTGCAGCCCCACCCGAGGCCCAACAGGGCCAGGCCGATGGACAGCCGGACCGTGCTGTCGCCGGCGGTACCGCTGAAAAGGCAGGCAAGCAGGAGCACCCCGATGCCACCCAGGATCACCGGCCGGCGGCCGAAGCGGTCGGCCAGCCAGCCGATGACGGGCGACAACGCGTACATGCCGGTGATGTGGATGCTGATCACCAGCCCGACCACACGCAGCAGGTCCCCGTGCTCGTGGACGTAGTCCCCGATGTGGACGGGCGTCATCGACATCACGCCGACCATCACCATGTGCCCGACCGCGACGGACGCGACCCCGGCCCGCGCTCCGGGACGAGCCTGGACCGTCCGTATCGCCGTCCGCCACACACCACGCACCGGAGCCGCTTCCGATTTGTCCGCAATTTCGACCAGATTCCGCGCCGTCAGCAACGGATCCGGCCGCAACAACACCAGCAACACAACAGCGGCCAGCACAAACACCACGAAACTGAACAAATACGGCCCGGCATACTCCGGGACACCGAACCGAGCCAGCCACCGGTCCGTCCACGGCGCCAGGTTCGGCCCCGCCACCGCGCCGAGCGTCGTCGCCCACACCACGATCCCCAGGTGCCGCGCCCGCCGGTCCGGCGCCGCCAGGTCCACCGCTGCGTACCGCGACTGCAGGTTCGCCGCGCTCGACCCGCCGAACAGCAGCGTCCCTGTGAACAGCAGCGGCACGCTGTCCCACCACACCGCGGCCGCGACGAGCAGCGCGCCGAGCGCCCCGAGGCTGTACGCGAACACGAGCCCGGGCCGCCGCCCACCGGTCCGCATGAGCCGCGTGGCCGGGATCGCGATCAGCGCGGCGCCGATCACGGCCGAGCTGCCGGCCAGGCCCGCGGCGGTCGGGCCGGCCATCGAGGCCGCGAGCAGCGCGCCGACGGAGACCCCGCTCGCCACGCCGAGGCCGCCGACGACCTGCATCGAGACCAGCAGGCCGAGCGTGCGGCGCTGTATTCGAGGGACGTCGGTGGCGGGCGGCGCGGCGAGTGTGGTCACGCAGGTCATCGTCGCGTACGCACCACGACCCGCACCACTCCTTACTCGGTGTTCTCCAGCATCGATACCACGGCCTTGACCGCCGCCTCGGCGTCGTCTCCGGTCCCGCGCACCATGACCGTCGATCCCGCCCGCGCTCCGAGCCCGATCACGGCGAGCACACTCTTCGCGTTGGCATTTTTCCCGTTATGGGAGATTTCAACGGTACTGCTGAAGCCCGAAACGACCCGAACAACCGCCGCGGCAGGGCGGGCATGCAGGTCGACGGGCAGGACGACGGGCAGCTCACAGCTTGCGGACATCGCGGGCCTCCACGGCCGCCTGCGTGACGGCGTCCAGGTCGGCCCCGGTGCTGGCCAGCACGGCCGCGGCGACCGCGCCCTCGACGAAGGGCGCGTCGACCAGCACCGCGTCGTTGGCGACCCGGTCCTCGAGCACGGTCTGCGCGGTGAGCACGGCGCTGCCCAGGTCGGTGAGCACCAGCACGCCGGCGCCCCGGTCGGCGCGGTCGATCGCCACCAGGATGCGGTCGTAGCTGGTGCCCAAGGCGCCGTCGTCGGTCCCGCCCGCCGCCTCGATCGGCACCTGCTCACCCGCCACCTGGACGAGCATGTCCCGCAGCCCGTGCGCCAGCCGCTCACTGTGCGAAACGAGCACGATTCCCACCGGTTGCCCCATGTTGGGCAATGCTATGTGCCCGCCGTACCGCCAAAATGACTGGCATGAAGAAGTTCTTGAACGACCCCGCCGACGTCGTGCGGGAGGCGCTCGCCGGGGTGGCCGCCGCGCATCCGGAACTTCGCGTGGACCTCGACGAGCGGATCGTGGTGCGGGCCGAGGCGCCGCGGACCGGCAAGGTCGGGCTTGTGTCGGGCGGCGGGTCGGGGCACGAACCGCTGCACGGCGGGTTCGTCGGGCCGGGCATGCTCGACGCCGCGTGCCCGGGCGAGGTGTTCACGTCGCCGGTCCCCGACCAGATCGTCGCCGCCACCAAGGCCGTCGACGGCGGCGCCGGAGTCGTGCACATCGTGAAGAACTACACGGGCGACGTCATGAACTTCGAACTGGCCGCGGAGCTCGCCGACGACGAGGGCATCCGGGTCGAGACGGTGCTCGTCGACGACGACGTCGCGGTCGAGGACTCGACGTGGACCGCGGGCCGCCGCGGCACCGGCGCCACGCTGCTGGTCGAGAAGATCGCCGGCGCGCTCGCCGAGGAGGGCGCATCGCTCGCGGAGGTCGCCGCCGCCGGCCGCCGCGTCAACGAGCTGTCCGCGTCGTTCGCCGTCGCGCTCACGGCCTGCACCACGCCGGCGGCCGGCAAGCCCGGGTTCGACCTGCCCGCCGACGAGATCGAGGTCGGCGTCGGCATCCACGGCGAGCCCGGCCGCAGCCGGCAGAAGCTGCGTCCCGCGAAGGAGATCGCGGCGCTGATCACCGAGGCGATCCTGGCCGCCAAGCCGATCCCGTCCGGCGAGCGGGCAATCGTGCTGGTCAACGGGCTCGGCGCCACGCCTTTGATCGAGTTGTACCTGATGTTCGGCGAGATTTCGCGCCTGCTGCACGACGCCGGGGTCAGCATCGCGCGCTCCCTCGTCGGCAACTACGTGACCAGCCTCGACATGGCCGGCCTGTCCCTGACGGTCTGCCGGGTCGACGACGAGCTGCTGCGGCTGTGGGACGCGCCGGTCCGCACGCCCGGCCTGCGCTGGGCGGCCTGAGCATGGACGCGGACCAGGCCCGCGCCTGGGTCGAGGGGATCGCCGCTGCCGTGCGCGAGCGGGCCGACGAGCTGACCCAGCTCGACGCCGCGATCGGCGACGGCGACCACGGCGTCAACCTCCGCCGCGGCTTCGACGCCGTCACCGAGGCGCTCGCCGGCGCCGAGCTCCCGACCGCCGGCGACGTGCTGGTCAAGACCGGGATGACGCTCGTGTCCAAGGTCGGCGGGGCGTCCGGCCCTCTGTACGGTCAGGCCTTCCGCGCGATGGGCAAGGCGCTCCAGCAGGACGCCACGCTCGCGGAGGCGCTGCGGGCGGCGCTGGAGGCCGTGCAGAAGCTCGGCAAGGCCGTCCCCGGCGACAAGACGCTGGTCGACGTCCTGGTGCCGGCGGTGGAGTCGTTCGAGGCCACCGGCGACTTCGCGGCGGCGGCCCGGGCGGCGGACGACGGACTGCGCGCCACGGTGCCGCTGCAGGCCCGCAAGGGCCGTGCGTCGTACCTCGGCGAGCGCAGCATCGGCCACCAGGACCCGGGCGCCACCTCGATGTCGCTGGTCTTCGCGGCCCTCGCGGCTACAGCCCCAGACCCCGGCCGATGATCTCCTTCATGATCTCCGTCGTCCCGCCGTAGATCGTCTGGACGCGGCTGTTCAGCCAGGCCTTGGCCACCGGGTACTCCAGCATGAACCCGTACCCGCCGTGCAGCTGCACGCAGCGATCGGCCACCTTGTTCTGCAGCTCGGTCGTCCACCACTTGGCCTTGGCCGCGTCGGTGACCGAGAGCCGCCCCGCGTTCTGCTCGAGGATGCACGCGTTGAGGAAGGTCCGCGCGATCGTCACCTCGGTGTCCAGCTCGGCCAGCAGGAACCGGTTGTGCTGGAACTTCCCGATCGGCCGCCCGAACGCCTCACGCGTCCGCGCGTACTCCAGCGTGATCCCGAGGATGTGCTCGGCCGCCGCGACCGCCGCGACGGCGATCCCGAGCCGCTCCCGCGGCAGGTTGGCCATGAGGTGGTAGAAGCCCTGGTTCTCCTGGCCGATCAGGTGGTCGGCCGGGATCCGGCAGTCGTCGAAGAACAGCTCGGCGGTGTCGTTGGCCTTGAGCCCGACCTTCTCCAGGCGCCGCCCCCGGCTGAACCCGGGCGTGCCCGTCTCGACCGCGAACAGGCTGATCCCGTGCGCCCCGCGCGCCGCGTCGGTCTTGGCCACGACGATCACCAGGTCGGCCATCTCGCCGTTGGTGATGAACGTCTTCTGCCCGTTGAGCACCCAGGAGTCCCCGTCGCGCACGGCGTGCGTCCGGATCCCCGCCAGGTCGGAGCCGGCCCCCGGCTCGCTCATCGCGATGGCGGTCACGATGTCACCGGAGCAGAACCCCGGCAGCCACCGCTTCTTCTGCTCGTCGGTCGCCAGCTCGGTCAGGTACGGCGCCACGACGTCGTTGTGCAGCCCGAACCCGAGTCCGGACGCACCCGCCGCCACGATCTCCTCGACGAGCACGGCGTTGAAGCGGAAGTCGCGCTGCCCGCCACCCCCGTACGCCTCGTCGACGTCCATCCCGAGCAGCCCGGCGGCCCCGGCCTTCCGCCAGACGTCCCGGTCGACGATCCCCGCCTTCTCCCACTCGTCGTTGAACGGGACCGCCTCGCGGGCCAGGAACTCCTTGCACAGTTCCCGGAAGGCCTGATGCTCCGCCTCATACAGGTGCTGCTCCATGAGCGCAAGTGTGCGACGCGAGACACAGTCTCGCCTAGAGTCCCAGCATCCCGTACAGATGGTCCGGCAGCGGCTCCGCGCCCGTCGGCGCAGTCACGCTGACAGGCGCCCCGAAGTCCGAATAGGTGGCCTGCACCGTGTTGTCCGGAATGCTCACTTTCATGGAGACCAGCCGCCCCTGCGAGTCGACGCCCGCCTCGAACGGCACCGCCTTGGCCGCGTCCCCGAGCTGCAGCACCCGGGCGATGTTGACCGGCCCCCAGGCCGCAACGCGCGTCATGTCGACGGTCCCGCTGAACCCGCTCCCGTTCTGCCGCACGTCACGCGTGGCCGCCACGAGCGCCTGCACCCCGGTGGGGTCCTCGACGGCACTGATCCCGAGCGCCCCGGGCTTGGTCATCCGAGCCCGATCGACCTTGTACCACGTGTTCCCGTCGAACCCCGGCAGCGGCAACCCGGTCAGCCGCGTATACGGCAGCCCGCCGACAGACACCGTGTCGATCTTCAGGCTCGCCCCGTCCGAGCTCACGGCAACGGAGGCGTCCAGCAGATGGGCGATGGGATCGATGGCACCCTGATACTTACCCTCGTTGGCGGTGACGCTGAACCGGTAGCTGCCGATCCCGAGCCCCGTCACACTGGCCGCCAGCCCGGTGGGCGAGGCGGAGGCGCCCGGAGTGGCCCTGGCTCCGTCGGACCCGGATCCAAACGAACACCCAGCGAGCGCCAACAGAGCAACGACCGCGACGAATGCCGACCTCATCTGCCGCAGCGTAGACCCTGCCACCCGGGCGGCCGGGGTCAGCGGTTCAAGAGGGCGTAGACGGCGGCCGTCGCCGCTAAGACGTCCGCGGACTTCGGGGCCGCGACCGCGACGGGCTGACCGTGACCGGCATACTCGACCGTCATCGTCTGCTCGCCCACCGTGCCGTACGCCGGGACCGTGATCTTCACCGACGTCAGTCGCTGCTGGTCGTCGAGCGTCGCGGTGAACGGCGCGCGCTTCGCCTTCTCGCCGAGCGCCGCCAGCACCGCGGCGTCGTCGATCCCGAGGTCGCCACCGACGCTCAGGTCGAACGTGCCCGTGATCGTCGTCGGGCTCTCCAGCTTCGCGCTGCCCACCCGCCCCACGAACGTCTGGCTCCCGGTCGGGTCCTTCTCCTCGATCAGCCCGATGATCTCCGGCTTGGTGACCTTCGAGCGATCCAGCTTGTACCACTTCTTCGGGTCGATGCCCGGCGCCGCCGCGCTGGTCCTGTAGTAGTACTCGGTGCCGAGCACGATCCCCTCGATCGTGAACTTCACCCCGCCGACCGCGCCCTCGGCCTTGACCTGCTGCTTGCCGGCCGGATCGATCGCACCCGAGAACGTGCCCTCGGGGATCGCCATCCGATACGTGTATGTCGACGCGTTGAGGTCCTTGACCGCCTTGTCCAGCACGTCCTTCGCGTTCGCCGCCGGTGAGGCCGACGCCGACGCCGGCGGCTTGCCGCTGGTGGCCCCGGTCTTCGGTTCGTCGCCGCCCCCGCAACCGCTCGTGAACGCGATCGCCGCCGCCGCGGCGGCCGCCATGATCCTGCTGGTACGCATACATCCCCTCCTCGCATCGACGCCCTGCGGACGCCGCCAACCGTGGTCAGACCTCGCCGTCAGCCCGTTCGCCTCGCCCTCCTCACCATCAGCCGCCCACCGAACCGCCGCCGGGACTCCGGCAACGGCGACCCGCTCGACGGTAACGGCCCGGGGCCGGCCAGGCGATCCGGCCGGCCCCGGGCGCGCAACGTCCTACGCCTGGTTGAGCACCTGGTACACCGAGGCGGGCGCGTCGGTGACCTCCGACGCAGCCGGCGGCGTGACTGTGACCGGCGAGCCGAAGTCGCTGAACGTCAGCGCGACCTCCTCGGCCTTGCTGTCACCGTAGGCGGGCACGCTGACCTTCAACGAGGTCAGGTTGCCCTTGTCGTCGACGGTCGCCTCGAACGGCACGGTCTTCGCCTTGTCGCCGAGCGCCTTGACCGCGGCGTCGTCGACCGGGCCCCAGGTCTTCTTCGTGAAGTCCATCGTGCCCTTGATCGACTTGCCGTCGGTGGTCTCGGCGGTCGCGATGTTGCCCGGCAGCGACTTGAGCTCGACCGGGTCCTTGGGGTCACCGAAGCCGAGCGCGTCCTTCACGGTCAGCTTGGCCGGGTCGAGCTTGAGCCACTTCTTGCCGTCGAACCCGGGCAGGGGCAGCCCGCTGATCTTCGCGTAGTAGGCCGTCGGGGTGAGCATCGACTCGATGGAGAGCGTGATGCCTTCCTCCTGGATGGCGACCTTGCCGGCGCTGACACCGGCCGCGGGGTCGGTGGCGCCGTCGACGGTGCCGCCGGAGATGCCCCCCTTGAACTTGTAGCTGGCACCGGTCGTCTTGTTGATCGCCGCGGTGAGCAGCTCGGTGCCGGTCGGCGCCTTGGTCGGCGACGGCGCCGTCGCCGACGAACCCGCCGACGTGCCCGAACCGCCCTTGTCGTCGCCGCAGGCGCCGACGAAGGCGAGCGAGGCCAAGGCGATGGCGCCGATGACGACACTCTTCGCAATCTTCACGCTGTCTCTTCCTCCCTGGATGGGGACACCACCCCGTACTGGACCGGTGTCCACGCGCTCGGAGAGTAGCGGCCGGGTCCGACAACTTCGGGTTCGCAGCCGTCACGACTGTCTAACAAGCACCAAATGTCACACCTGGCGGCGAACGGTGCCGGCGGACCGGCGCAGCACCGCGCCGGCCACGCGTGGCGCGTCGCGGGGATCGAGCGTGGCCGTCGTGATGCGGATCGCCGGCGGGCTGACCAGCCGGTACATCGACCCGGGCGCGACCGCGACGCCGTCCTCGCGCAGCCCGGCGACCATCGACGTCTCGTCGGCGACCGGCACCCACACGTTGATCCCGCTGACGCCGTGTGTCGGCATTCCGTCGAACGCGTCACGCAGGGCCTGGCGGCGCACCGCGTACAGCTCGCGCGCCCGCGCCACCGTGTCGCGCGTCTCAGGATCGCGCCACAGCTCCACGGCGAGCCGCTGCAGGACGGTCGAGACCCAGCCGGTGCCCAGCCGCATGCGCCCCTCGATCCGAGCGATCGTGGTGTCGTCACCGGCCACCAGCGCCATGCGCAGGTCGGGCCCGTAGGGCTTGGACAACGACCGGATATAGGCCCACGAGCCGGTCGATCCGGCCAGCGGGTGCGCCGGCTCATGAGCCAGCTCGGCCGCGTGATCGTCTTCAAGAACGAGGATTTCACGGTACCCGTGAAGCCTCCGCCGCAAGGCCTCCGCGCGCCTGCGGGTGACGAACGCGCCGGTCGGATTCTGCGCGCGGCCGGTCACCACCAGCGCCGCGACCCCCGCGGCCAGCGCGGCGGCGAGCCCGGCCTCGGTCGGCCCCTCGTCGTCGACCGGCATCGGCACCGCCGTGAGCCCGAGCGCGGCGACCAGGTCGAGCAGGTTGGCCCAGCCCGGGTCCTCGACCGCGACCCGGTCGCCGGGGCGTAAGTGCGCGACCAACGCCCGCTCGATGCCGTCGAGGGCGCCGCCGGTGACCGTCAGCCGGCCGGACGGGATGCCGTCGGCCGCGAACCGCTCGCCGGCCAGGTCGAGCAGCTCGGGCAGCGGACCGCCGCGCTCATACCCACCCGGGGGCAGGTCGTGCGAGAGCCGGATGAGGTGCCGGGCCAGGCCCGGTAACAGGTGCGGGTCGGGACCGCCGGTGGCCAGGTCGACGACGCCCTCGGGGACCGGGAGCGCGTGCACGGTGCGGCGGGCCACGGGCGGGCGCGGCCGGATGCGGGTGCCGCCGCGACCGGCGGTCTCGATCAGGCCGCGCTCACGTAACGCCCGGTAGGCGGCGGCGACGGTCGCCGGGCTGACCCCGAGCGTCACGGCCAGGGCGCGCACGGGCGGCAGCGGGGCGCCCGCGTCGAGCCCGCCGGTGCGGATGCCGGTCTCGATGCTGGCCGAAATCTCGGCTGCGGTCCCGCCGCTCGGCTGATATTGTACTGCCACAGTTTTGAGATTGTACTAGAACAAATCGAGTCTGAAGCAATTGGGGTGCTGACGGTGGACACCTATCAGAAGACGGCGCGGACGACGCCCCGGCGTTACAGCGACCGCACCTCCTATGACGCGGGCCTGGTCCACTCGATCATCGACGAGGGATACGTCTGCCACGTGGGCTTCGTCGTCGACGGCGCGCCCCGCGTGCTGCCGACCCTGCACGCCCGGATCGACGACGTGCTGTATCTGCACGGCTCCACCGGCAGCACCGCCATGCTCGGCGCGCGCCAGGAGGGCCTGCCCGTCTGCGTCACGGTGACGCTCATCGACGGCCTGGTCCTGGCCCGCTCCCAGTTCCACCACAGCGCCAACTACCGGTCGGTCGTCGCGCACGGCACCGCCCGGCTGGTCACCGACCCGCAGGAGCGGGCGGCGGCGTTCGCGGCCCTGGTCGACAAGGTGATGCCCGGCCGCGCCGCCGACAGCCGCCCGGCCAACGCCAAGGAGCTCGCGCAGACGGCACTGCTGTCCCTGCGGCTGGAAGAGGTCTCGGCGAAGGTGCGCGCGGCGGGGGTCTCCGACGACGAGGCCGACATGGGGCTGCCGCACTGGGCGGGCGTGGTGCCGCTGCGGCTGACGATGGGCCGGCCCGAGCCGGATCCGGCTTCGGCGGTAGCGCTGCCGGAGTATCTGCGGCAGGACGCCTCGCCCTGGCACGCCGCGCCCATGCTCCGCGGCTCGCACGTGGTGCTGGAGCCGCTCGACCGCGCCCACGCCGAGGGACTGTTCGCGGCGCTCGACCATCCCGACGTGTGGACGCACCTGACCGCACCGCGGCCGGCCTCCGCCGCCGAGATGGCGCAGATCGTGGCGGCCGCGGTCGACGACCCGGGGCGCACGGCGTTCGTGCAGAAGGATCCGGCGACGGGCACGATCGTCGGCTCCACGTCGTATTACGCGATCGACCCGGCGCGGCGGTCCATCGCGATCGGCCACACGATGCTGGGCCGGCCGTGGTGGCGCACCGCGGTCAACACCGAGTCGAAGTTACTGCTCATGGGCCACGCGTTCGACACGCTCGACGCGATCCGGGTGGAGTGGCACACCGACATCCGCAACGAGCGGTCGCAGCAGGCCATCGTGCGGCTCGGCGCCCAGCGTGAGGGCGTGCTGCGGGCACACCGGCAGCGGCCCGACGGCAGCTGGCGCGATACCGTCTCGTTCGCGATGATCGCCGACGAGTGGCCCGGAGCGCGTGACCGGCTCGCCGCGGCGCTGGCAGCTGGAGGTCGGTAAGTGCTCGGCGTCACCAATCCCTGGACCTATGTGCTCGGCACGGCCGCGATCGTGCTGCTGCCCGGGCCCAACTCGATCTACGTGCTGTCGGTCGCGGCCCGCCGTGGCGTGCGTGACGGCTACCGGGCGGCGGCCGGCGTGTGGCTCGGTGACGCGGTGCTCATGACGCTGTCGGCCGGCGGCGTGGCCTCCCTGCTGCACACCTATCCGTGGCTGTTCAACCTGGTGAAGTACGCGGGCGCGGTCTACCTCGCCTACATCGGCCTTCGGCTGGTGGTCGACACCGTCCGGCGGTTACGCCGCGGGCCCGCGGTGCAGGCGGCGGTGGCGGCACAGCCCGAGGCGCCGGCCGACCGGCCGTTCCGCCGCGCGCTGGTGATCAGCCTGCTCAACCCGAAGGCGATCCTGTTCTTCGTCTCGTTCTTCATCCAGTTCGTCGACCCGGCCTATCCGCATCCCGCGGTGAGCTTCCTGATCCTGGGCGTGATCGCCGAGGTGCTGTCGGCGCTGTACCTCACCGTACTGATCTTCGGCGGGCGGTATCTCGCCGACCAGTTCCGCTCGCGGCGCAAGCTGTCCGCCGGTCTGAGCACGATGGTCGGCGGGGCGTTCGTGGCGTTCAGCGTGAAGCTCGCGACGGCCAGCCTGTCCTGATCGGCGTGTGACGCATGGGGGTCCCTCACCAGCGGCTGGTGAGGGACCCCTTCGCTGCCCGGCCAGGCAAGCTCGGTGCGTCAGCTGGTCGGCGGATCGGCCACCACCAGGTCGGGGCGGCCGAGCTCGCGCAGCAGGTCGTTGACCACGCGGTGGTCCTTGCGGCGCCGCTCGGGCGCGGCGCGGCCGCCGGTGAGCAGCGTGAAGCGGGCGCCGCCGCGGGCGGGCCCCTGGTAGACGAAGTAGTGGACGGCGGCCCGGACACGGGCCCGGTCGACCGCGCTGGCGCCGGACGTCTCGGCGATGAGGCGGCGCAGGGCGGCGGCGACCCGCTCGGCGTGGTCGACGTCGGCGGCGGGGCCGGAGCGCAGCGCCGCGAGATACGTGTCCAGCTGCCGCAGCAGCACGTCGGACTCCTGCCGGACCGCCCGCGCGGCGATCGTGCGCTGTCCTGCCACCGGCGACTCCTGTGCGTCCTGTCGTGCCCGTTCGCTCCGTCGCGACGGTGGTGCCTGCCGCGCGGGGATGCGCACACCTTAGCCAAACTCCGCAATTCGGGCAAATAGCCATAATCCGATCGGCCGATGGTTCGGAAAGTGTCGTACCCCCGAGGCAGGATGGGTGGCATGAAAGAGCTCGGTGGATTCGGGGCAGCGACGCGCGAGTGGTTCCGCGCGGCGTTCGCGGCGCCGACCGCGGCGCAGGTGGGAGCGTGGAAGGCGATCTCCGCCGGCCGGCACGCGCTCGTCGTCGCGCCGACCGGCTCCGGCAAGACCCTGGCCGCGTTCCTGTGGTCCCTCGACCAGCTCGCCGCGCACCCACCGGCCGATCCGGCCAAGCGCTGCCGGGTGCTCTATGTCAGCCCGCTCAAGGCCCTCGCCGTCGACGTCGAGCGCAACCTGCGCGCCCCGCTGAACGGCATCCGGCAGGCCGCCGCCCGGCTCGGGATGGAGCCGCCGGACATCCGGGTGGCGATGCGCACCGGCGACACCCCGGCCGACGAGCGGCGCGCGTTCACCCGCACGCCGCCCGACATCCTCATCACCACGCCCGAGTCGCTCTATCTGCTGCTCACGTCGCAGGCGCGGGAGTCGCTGCGCGGCGTCGAGACGGTGATCATCGACGAGGTCCACGCCGTGTGCGCCACCAAGCGCGGCGCGCACCTGGCGCTGTCCCTGGAGCGGCTCGACGCGCTGCTGGAGCGGCCCGCCCAGCGGGTCGGGCTGTCGGCGACGGTGCGGCCGATCGACGAGACGGCCCGCTTCCTCGGCGGCGCGGCGCCGGTCGAGATCGTGCAGCCGCCCACGGCCAAGACGATCGAGGTCGAGGTCCAGGTGCCCGTCGAGGACATGACCGCGCTGGGCGAGGCCGCGGGCGGCGATGACGACGACGGGCCGCGGCAGGCCTCCATCTGGCCTGCGGTCGAGGAGCGGGTGCTCGACCTCATCGAGGCGCACCGCTCGACGATCGTGTTCACCAACTCGCGCCGCGGCGCCGAGCGGCTCTGCGCCCGGATCAACGAGCTCGCCGGCACCCGGGCCGGGGTGCCGCAGCCCGACCAGCCGCGCACGCCGGCCGAGATGATGGCCCAGGCGGGCACGGCCAACGGGGCTCCACCCGTCGTCGCCCGCGCGCACCACGGCAGCGTCTCCCGCGAGGAGCGCAAGCACATCGAGGAGGCGCTCAAGTCCGGGCAGCTGCCCGCCGTCGTCGCCACCTCCAGCCTGGAGCTGGGCATCGACATGGGCTCGGTCGACCTGGTGGTGCAGATCGAGGCGCCGCCCAGCGTCGCGGCCGGGCTGCAGCGGGTCGGCCGGGCCGGGCACCAGGTCGGCGCCGTCTCCCGCGGCGTGGTGTTCCCCAAGCACCGGGGCGACCTGGTCTCGTGCGCCGTGGTGGCCGAGCGGATGGTCGAGGGCGGCATCGAGGAGCTGCGCTATCCGCGCAACCCGCTCGACGTGCTGGCCCAGCAGATCATCGCGATGGTCGCGATGGAGCCCTGGCACGTCGACGAGCTGGCCACGCTGGTCCGCCGCACCGCGGTCTTCGCCGACCTGCCGGAGTCGGCGCTGTTCGCGGTGCTCGACATGCTCGCCGGCCGCTATCCGTCGACGGCCTTCGCCGAGCTGCGCCCGCGCGTGGTCTGGGACCGCACCGAGGGCGTCCTCACCGCGCGGCCGGGCGCCCAGCGGCTGGCCGTCACCAGCGGCGGGACGATTCCTGACCGGGGCCTGTTCGGCGTGTTCCTGGCCGGCGCCGAGAAGGCGGCGCGGGTCGGTGAGCTCGACGAGGAGATGGTCTACGAGTCACGGGTCGGCGACGTCTTCCTGCTCGGCTCCACGTCGTGGCGCATCGAGGACATCACGCCCGACCGGGTGCTGGTCTCCCCCGCGCCGGGCGCCGCCGCCAAGATGCCGTTCTGGAAGGGCGACTCACCCGGCCGGCCCGTCGAGCTGGGCCGGGCGATCGGGGCGCGGTTGCGCGGCTTCGTGAAGTCGGGCGACGAGGCCGCCCGCGCGCACCTGCGGACCGGCGGGCTCGACGACTGGGCCGCCGACAACCTGCTGGCCTATCTGCGGGAGCAGCGCGAGGCGACCCGGCATCTGCCCGACGACCGCACCGTGCTCGTGGAGCGGTTCCGCGACGAGCTCGGCGACTGGCGGCTGACTGTCCACTGTGTCCTGGGCGCGCGGGTCAACGCGCCGTGGGCGCTGGCGATCGGCCGGCGCCTCAACGAGCGGTATGGCGTGGACGGGCAGGTGATGCCGAGCGACGACGGCATCGTGGTCCGGCTCCCCGACGTGGTCGACGAGCCGCCGGGCGCCGAACTGGTGGCGTTCGACCCCGACGAGATCGCCGGCATCGTCGAGGAGACGGTCGGCACGTCGGCGATGTTCGCCGCCCGGTTCCGCGAGTGCGCGGCCCGCGCACTGCTGCTGCCCCGCCGTGACCCGCGCCGCCGCCAGCCGCTCTGGCAGCAGCGCCAGCGCTCGGCCCAGCTGCTCGACGTGGCCCGGGACTATGCCGACTTCCCGATCACGCTGGAGGCCGCCCGGGAGTGCCTTCAGGACGTGTTCGACGTCGCCGGCCTCGTCGGCGTCATGCGCGACATCGCCGGCCGCAAGCTGCGCATGGTCGAGGTCGAGACGCAGCGGCCGTCACCGTTCGCGCGGTCGCTGCTGTTCGGCTACGTCGGAGCGTTCCTCTACGAGGGCGACGCGCCGCTGGCCGAGCGGCGGGCCGCCGCGCTCGCGCTCGACCCGACGCTGCTCGCCGAGCTGCTCGGCCGGGTGGAGCTGCGCGAGCTGCTCGACCCCGAGGTGGTCGCCGAGACCGAGCGCACCCTGCAGTGGCGCGGCACCCAGCGCACCCCGCGCGACGCCGAGGACGTGGCTGAGATGCTGCGCGTGCTCGGCGACCTGTCCGACGCCGAGCTGACCGAGCGCGGCGCCGACCCGGCCTGGGCCACCGAGCTGGCCGCCCAGCGGCGGGCGATCCAGGTGCGGGTCGCCGGCGAGGCGCGCTGGATCTCGATCGAGGACGCCGGCCGGTTCCGCGACGCGCTCGGCGTGGCGCTGCCCGTCGGCCTGCCCGCCGCTTACCTGGAGCCTCTCGCCGACCCGCTCGGCGACCTGGTCGCCCGCTATGCGCGCACGCACGGGCCGTTCCTCGCGATGACCTGCGCGGCGCGGTTCGGGCTCGGGGTGTTCGTCGTCGAGCAGGCGCTGCGCCGCCTGACCTCGGTGGTCTCCGGCGAGTTCTCCCCCGGCGGCGCCGGCACCGAGTGGTGCGACGCCGAGATCCTGCGCCTGCTGCGCCGCCGCTCGCTCGCCGCCCTGCGCCGCGAGATCGAGCCGGTGCCGCCGCGCGCGCTCGCCCGCTTCCTGCCGCAGTGGCACCACATCGGCGCCTCACGGGCCCGCGGCGTCGAGGCCGTCGCCTCGGCCATCGAGCAGCTCCAGGGCGTCGCCATGCCCGCCTCCGCGCTGGAGCGCCTGATCCTCCCGGCCCGCGTCGCCGACTACACCCCGGCGTATCTCGACGAGCTGTGCGCCTCCGGCGACCTGGTCTGGTCGGGCGCCGGGGCCATCGGCGAGCACGACGGCTGGCTGAGCCTCGCCTTCGCCGACACGGCCCCGCTCCTGCTCACCCCACCGACCGAGGTCGGCGGCCCCCTCCACGACGCCATCCTGACGGCACTGGACGGCGGCCAGGCCCTGTTCCTGCGCACCCTCGCCGACCGCGTCACCGAGATCCTCACGTCCGCTCCCCCGCCCGCCGCCGTGGCCGACACGGACGGCGACCATCACCACCGCCTTCGAGCCGGAGACCGGGCCGACGAGACGGTGGCGGCGGTCGGCAACGCGCGCGGGGCCGCGAGCTTCTCGGAGGCGGACCTCATCGCGGCGCTGTGGGACCTTGTCTGGGCCGGCCGGATCTCCAACGACACGCTGGCACCGCTGCGCGCGAAGCTCGGCGGGGGCGGCGCGCATCGGTCGCGGCCGTCGGCGCCCCGGTCACGCTACCGGCGGCCGGGGTCGGCCCTGGCCCGGGCGTCGCTCGCCGTCGCGCGGACCGGCCCGCCCACCGCGGCCGGGCGCTGGCACCGCCTGCCCGACCGCGACCTCGACCCGACCCGCCGCGCGACGGCCAACGCCGAGCTGCTCCTCGACCGGCACGGCATCGTCACGCGCGGGGCGGTCATGGCCGAAGACCTTCCGGGCGCGTTCGCCGGCGTCTATCCGGTGCTCGCGGCGATGGAGGAGCGGGGCGCGGCCCGGCGCGGATACTTCGTGGAGGGGCTCGGCGCGGCCCAGTTCGCGCTGCCGGGGGCGGTCGACCGGCTGCGGGGCGGCACCGAGAGCCGCGACTCGCTGGTGCTGGCGGCGACCGACCCCGCCAATCCGTATGGGGCGGCGCTCCCCTGGCCCGACCGCGTCGTCGACGCCGGCGACGGCGAGCGGGCCGGCCACCGTGCGGGGCGCAAGGCGGGCGCGTTGGTCGTGACGGTGGGCGGCGACCTGGTGCTCTATGTGGAGCGGGGCGGCCGGACCCTGTTGTCGTATGTGGACGATCCCGAGCTGCTCGCCCTCGCCGCCAAGGCTCTCGCCGACGCCGTGCACGCCGGCGCCCTCGGGGCCTTGTCCGTCGAGCGCGCTGACGGCGAGTCGATCCTGGCCTCCCCGCTGCGCGAGGCGTTATCCGCGGCCGGCTTCCGCAGCACGCCGAGAGGCCTGCGCCTCCGCGGCTGACCGCCGGTCATGCCGGGCAATGCGTGAGCGATGGAGCCGCCGGTTGCCGGCTCCATCGCTCACGAAGAAACAGCACCGCTCACGAAAACAGCGCCGCGAGCGAAACAGCGCCGCGAACGAAACAGCACCGCGAACGGAAGCAGCGCCGCTCACGGGAGGAGAGGAGCCACCTCAGCCGCGATCAGCTCAAGGTGGTCCAGGTCGCGCATGTCCAGCAGCTGCAGGAAGGCGCGCGACGCGCCCGCCTTGGCGAACTCGCTCAGTTGCTCGGCCACCTGCGACGGGGTGCCGTAGATCTGGCCGCCGCGCTCGCGCGGGCCGTTCGGGTCCAGGCCGACCGAGTCGGCGCGGCGGCGGACCTCGGAGTCCGTCTCGCCGCAGATGATGGTCTGGGCGAACGAGAACACGATCGGGGCCCGGCCGTCGCGGCCCTCCTCCTCGATGGCGGCCACGACGCGCTTGTAGGCGGCGTCGGTGTCGGCCAGGGTCGAGAACGGGACGTTGAACTCGTCGCCGTAGCGGGCCGCCAGCTGCGGCGTGCGGCGAGGGCCCTTGCCGCCGATGATGACCGGCGGGCCGGGCTGCTGGACCGGCTTCGGGAGGGCCGGGGAGTCCACGATGTCGTAGTACCGGCCCTCGAAGGAGAACGTCTGGCCGGCGGGCGTCGACCACAGGCCGGTCAGAATCGCCAGCTGCTCCGACAAGCGGTCGAAGCGCTCGCCGACGGGCGGGAACGGGATGCCGTACGCGGTGTGCTCCACCTCGAACCAGCCCGCACCCAGGCCGACCTCGACCCGGCCGTTGCTCATCGCGTCGACCTGGGCGACCGCGACCGCCAGCGGGCCCGGGTAGCGGAACGTCGCCGAGGTCACGAGCGTGCCGAGCCGGATCGTCGACGTCTCGCGGGCGAGCGCCCCCAGCGTCACCCAGGAGTCGGTCGGGCCGGGCAGGCCGGTGCCGCCCATCGAGACGTAGTGGTCGGAACGGAAGAACGCCTCGAAGCCGAGCGCCTCGGCCCGCTGCGCGATGGCGAGCTGGTCCTCGTAGCTGGCACCCTGCTGGGGTTCGGTGAACACGCAAAGCCGCATGAGTCCGACACTATCGTGGTGGCCGTGCCATGGATCTCGTTCACCACCGACTACGGACTCGAGGACGGGTTCGTCGCCGCCTGTCACGGCGTGATCGCGCAGCTGGCGCCGAGCGCGCGGATCATCGACGTGACGCACCTGATCCCGCCGGGCGACATACGCAGGGCGTCCCTCGTGCTCGCGCAGACGGTGCCTTCGCTGCCGGCAGCGGTGCACCTCGCGGTCGTCGACCCGGGCGTCGGCACAGCACGGCGGCCGATCGCGATCCGGACCAACGAGGGCCACTACCTCGTCGGCCCCGACAACGGGCTACTGGTCCCGGCGGCCGAGGCACTGGGCGGCACGTCGACAGCAGTTCATCTCACCAACAGCGCGTGGTTCTGCGGTACCGTATCCGCCACCTTCCACGGCCGGGACATCTTCGCGCCCGTGGCCGCCCGCCTGGCGCGCGGCGACGACCTGAGCACCGCCGGCGAAGCGATCGACGACCTCGAGCAGCCCGCAAAGCCGTACGTCGAGCGGACGAACAGCGGCATCATCGCCGAGGTGCTGACCGTGGACCGGTTCGGCAACGTGCAGCTCGCGACAACAGCCGACGCCGACGTCACCGGGGTCAACGGGCAACCGGCCCGCAGCGGCAACACGTTCGGTGCCGTGGAGCCCGGTGAGCTGGTCGTCGTCACCGACTCCGCCGGCTACCTGTCCGTGGCCGTCAACCGTGGCAGCGCCGCCGAGCGGCTCAACCTGAAGCCCGGCGACCGCGTCACGCTGACGATCGGCGATTCGGCCACTCTCGGTTAGCCGGGTTCCCGGCATATGATCCGAGCCGGACGGGGATACCCAAGCCGATCACACGTGCGGAGAGCGGACATGTCAGGCGCCGACTGGATGAAGCCCAAGCCCGACGCGGCCAAGGAGCCGGTCGACCTCCAGACCGACCGGCCGCATCCGGCCCGGGTCTACGACTACCTGCTCGGCGGCAAGGACAACTTCCCGGCCGACCGCACCGCCGCCGAGGCGGGTCTGAAGGCCAACCCCAATAGCCGGATGCCCCCGCGCGAGAACCGCAACTTCCTGCGCCGCGCGGTCGAGTACCTGGCCCGGGAGCAGGGCATCCGCCAGTTCCTCGACATCGGCACCGGCATCCCGACCTCACCCAACGTGCACGAGGTCGCCCAGGCCATCGCGCCCGACTCGCGGATCGTGTACGTCGACAACGACCCGATCGTGCTGGCGCACGCGCGGGCGCTGCTGACGAGCAAGCCCGAGGGCCGGACCGAGTACATCGACGCCGACCTGCGCGACGTCGACCGCATCCTCAACGCGCCGGCGCTGCGCGAGGTCATCGACTTCAACCAGCCGGTGGGGCTGCTGCTCATCGCGATCATGCACTTCGTGGGCGACGCCGACAAGCCGTACGAGATCGTGGAGCGGCTGGTCGACGCGCTGCCGTCGGGCAGCTTCCTCACGCTGACCCACCTGACGGGCGACTTCGACGCCGCCGCCTGGGACCGGGTCGCGGCGATCTACGCGAAGCAGGGCGTGACGATGCAGGTGCGCCCGCACGACGACATCGCCCGCTTCTTCACCGGCCTGGAGCTGGTCGAGCCGGGCCTGCCGATCGTCACGAAGTGGCGCCCCGACGCCGACGTCAACCCCGACGCCACCGACACCCAGGTGGCGGTGTACGGAGGCATGGCACGCAAGGCATAACCCAACCGGCGGCGGGCAGTGCGCAGGAGTGCGCAAGGCCCCGCCGCTGGTCGCGGTCGTCCTGCTGCTGGTGGCGGCGCTTGTGGTACCGCTGCAGCCACCACGGCTGGCCAAGGAGCTGTGCGTGCAGGACATCGTGCAGGCACGGGCCGTCGCCGGCCTCGCCAACTTCTCCGCCTGGCTGCAGCGCAACCACGCCAGCGGGTTCATCGGCGAGATTGGCTGGCCGGCCGACCGCGACGCCGCGCAGTGGAGCGGCGTCGCCGAGGCCTGGTACAACGCCGCCGACATCGTCGGGCTGCCGGTCACCGCGTGGGCGGCCGGCGCCTGGCCGGCCAACTACCCGATGGCCGTCTACCGGCCCGTGGCGCTCGGCCAGCACCTCGACGTCGACGTGGCCGGCCCGCAGGCCAAGGTCGTCGAGTCACATGGGACGACGCCTCGGTACCTCAGAGGCGTCAACCTCGCCGCGGGCTCCTTCGCCGCCTCCGACAGCAACGGCGGCTTCGGCACCGCCAACCCCGGCCGCTACGGGCACGACTACACGTACGAGACGCCGGAGAGCTACCAGTTCCTGGCCGGCCGCGGCATCCATCTCGTGCGGCTGGCGGTGAACTGGGAGCGGCTCCAGCCCCGGCCGTTCGGCCCGCTCGACCACGTCGAGGTCGAGCGGGTCCGGCAGGCGCTCAACCACGCGCAGGCGGCCGGCCTCAAGGTGATCGTCGACCTGCACAACTACGGCGACTACGCGGACGGCGGCGGGAACGCGGGCCACCTGCGAATGCTGCGGCTCGGCGACGACGACCTGCCGACGACCGCGCTCGCCGACTTCTGGCGGCGGATGAGCCCGGTCGCGGACAACCCCGCGGTCGTCGGCCTGGGCCTGCTCAACGAGCCGACCCGGCTGGCCGCCGACGGGCGGGCCGGCGCGCTCATCTGGGAGCGGGCCGCGCAGCAGTCGGTCGACGCCCTG
The DNA here is from genome assembly GCF_022095675.1 of Dactylosporangium sp. AC04546. Taxonomy (GTDB): domain Bacteria; phylum Actinomycetota; class Actinomycetes; order Mycobacteriales; family Micromonosporaceae; genus Dactylosporangium. The sequence goes on from NZ_JAHYSG010000121.1 coordinate 21,636, forward strand.
CGCCGCATCGGCGACCGGCGGGCGATCCTGGTCAGCGGGTACGTCCCGATGGGGCCGCCGTCGTGGGGGCAGATGCACCCGGTCGCGTGGATCTCCGACCCGGTGGACAACGTCGCCTACGAGTCACACGCATACTTCGACCACGACGGCAGCGGCAAGTACTGGATGTCGTACGCCGACGAGCTGCGCAGCGTCACCTGGCCGTACCCCGCACTCTGCCAGCGCCTGACCCCGATGACCCGCCAGGTTCTCCATGCGTGACCGCGCGCTCGCGGTCGGCCTCGTGGCCGCGTTCATGACCCTGCTCGACGTGAGCATCGTGAACGTGGCGATCCCCTCGATCCAGGCCGGCCTCGACGTCGGCGACAGCGGCCTGCAATGGGTGCTGTCCGGCTACGCGCTCACGTTCGGCCTGCTGCTCGTGCCCGCCGGCCGGTTCGGCGACGCCCGCGGCATCCGCGGCGTGTTCGTCGCCGGCCTGCTCGCCTTCACGCTCACCAGCGCGCTCGCCGGCGCGGCCCGCGACGAGGTCTGGCTGGTCGTCGCGCGGCTGTTGCAGGGCGCCGCCGCCGGCGTGCTCAATCCGCAGGTCACCGGCCTGATCCAGCGCCTCTACCGCCCGGCCGAGCGGGCCCGCCCGTTCGGCCTGCTGGGCGCCACGGTCGGGCTCGCCACCGCGATCGGCCCGCTGCTCGGCGGCCTGCTCATCCATGTCGCCGGCCCGACCGAGGGCTGGCGCTGGATCTTCTACATCAACGTGCCGGTCGGCGTGGCCGCGGCGGTGCTGGGCTGGCGGATCATCCCGCGCCGGCCGGCCGAGCAGCGCCGCCGGGAGAGCCTCGACCCGCTCGGCGTGGTGCTGCTCGGGCTGGCCGTGGTGCAGATCCTGCTGCCGCTCGTGGAGGGGCGGCAGTGGCAGACGCCCGCGAAGTGGCTGCTGGTGGTGACCGGTCTGGCCACCCTCGGGGCATTTGCCGGATGGGAGCGGCACTTCGCGCGCCGGGCGGTACCGCTGATCCAGCTCAGCCTCTTCCGGGTCCGCTCCTACCGCCTCGGGACGACCGTGGTGCTCGTCTACTTCGCGGGATTCACCGCCAACTTCTTCATCTTCACGTTGTACCTCCAGCAGGGCCACGGCTACTCAGCGCTCGCCGCCGGGCTCACGCTGACGCCGTTCGCGGTCGGCTCCGGCGTGGCCGCGTTCGTCGGTGGCCGCATCGTCAACCGCTTCGGCCGCGCCCTGGTGGCGTTCGGCCTGGTGGCGGTCATGGCGGGATTCGCCGCGTCGATCGCGGTGATCCATGTGGTACCGCCGACGGCCGTGCATCTCTATCTCGCCCTGCCCCTGCTCGTCGCCGGCATCGGCAGCGGGCTGGTGATCACGCCGAACCAGACGCTGACCCTGGCCGAAGTGCCGGTCGAGCGGTCCGGCAGCGCGTCCGGCGTCGTGCAGACCGCGCAGCGCATCGGGGCGGCGTTCGGCATCGCGGCGATCGGCTCGGTGTTCTTCGCGCGCATCGACGCCGGTTGGAACGCGGCCTTGACGGCGGCGCTGCTCGCGGCGATCGGTTTCCTGCTGCTCGCCCTGGTGGCGGCCCTGGCCGACATCCGTGGCGCCCGCCGCCTAGGCTGTGAACAATGAGACGCTGGTCGATCCTCATGCTGGGCCTCGGCGCCGGGGTGTTCGCGGGCGCGCTGCTCGCGTCCCCGGCCGCGATGTGGACGGGCGCCGGGCTGGTCGTCGCGGCCCTGCTCTGGTACGCGGCGTCCACCGACCGCCCGGCACTGGCACCGGCACCGGCGTCGGCCGTCGCGGAGGAGCTCTCCGACCTCGGCTCCGAGGTCGACCGCATCCTGACCGTCGCCGAGCACCAGGCCGGCGAGATCGTGGCCGACGCCCGCACGCGGGCGTCGCGCATCCGCGGCGAGTCGTGGGTGGTCTGGCGCCAGGACGACAACGGCAACAAGGCCGAGGTGGCCCGGGTCAACTCCCGCACGGCCGCCGACACCCTCGCCACGGCGATGGAGTCCCGCGGCCACCGCCAGATGTACTGGGTCGCCGCCGCGGACTGAGGCCGTCCTCCGGGACGGAAGCAGGGCAGGATGGGGGCATGCCCGAAGGCGACACCGTCTGGAACACCGCACGGGTCATCGGCGAGGTCCTCGAGGGGCAGGTCGTCGAGCGCAGCGACTTCCGGGTGCCGCGGCTCGCCACCGCCGACCTGTCCGGGTGGACGATCGCCGACTCCGCCTGCCGCGGCAAGCACCTGCTCCTGCGGTTCACGCGCGACGGCCAGCCGGGCCGCACCCTCCACTCGCACCTGCGCATGGACGGGACCTGGCGCACGTACAAGGTCGGCGAGCGCTGGTCGGGCCGCCCCGCCCACCTCATCCGGGTGGCCCTGCACACGCCCGCCGCGGTCGGCGTCGGCTACCACCTGCACGAGCTCGAGATCGTGCCCACCGCCGAGGAGTCGCGACTCGTCGGCCACCTGGGCCCCGACCTGATGGGCGACGACTGGGACCCGGCCGAGGCGGTCGCGCGGCTGGGCCGGCGACCCGAGCGCTGGATCGCCGACGCGCTGCTCGACCAGCGGAACCTTGCCGGCATCGGCAATTTGTACAAGGCGGAGACGCTGTTCCTGCGCGGCCTGTCCCCGTGGACGCCGGTCGGCGAGGTGCCGGACCTGCCGGCGATGGTGGACCTCGCGCACCGGCTCCTCAACTCCAACCGCGGCCGGTGGACCCAGGCGACCACCGGCTCGCTGCGCCGCGGGGAGGCGAACTGGGTCTTCGAGCGCTCCGGCCGCCCGTGCCGGCGCTGCGGCACGACGATCCGCCGCTGGACGGGCGGCGACCACGAGCGCATCACGTACTGGTGCGAGCACTGCCAGCCGGGCCCTCGACCGCCGACGGAGAACGGCTAGCAGCCGCCGGGTAGGGTCTTGGTGGCACACGCATGGACGGTCGGCGCCGTTCTGGTGGGGCCTTCTGGGGAGGAGCGATGAACACGACGACCGCGGAGCCGCGGTGGACCACCGGCTGAGCCGACTGAGCCGCCGGAGCCTGCTCGGCGGGGCCGGCGCCTCGCTCGTCGCGGCCTGGCTGGGCGCATGTGACAGCGCGCCGGGAGTCACTCTGACCGAGTCGCCCGCCGTCCTGCCGCCCGCCGACACCCCGCTCGCGACCTGGGAGCTCGCCGGCGGCCTCACCGGCCCCGGCATGCTCGCGCTACGCGCCCCGCGGCTGGTCGTCTTCGGCGACGGCGAGGCGATCGCCGACGCCGCCTACCGGGCCCGCCTCGACGCCGACCAGCTGCAGTCGCTGGCCAACGGGCTGTCCAGCGACCTCGGCTCGACCGACGCCCAGAAGAAGCCGACGGCCACCCCGACGATCGTCGACGCCCCGGTCACCAAGGTCTCCGTGTGGTCGGACAGCGGCGTGCGCTCCTTCAGCGCCGAGGCGCTCGACGAGACGAAGAACGACCACCTGTATGCCGACGTGCTGTACGAGGCCCGCGACCGCCTGGCTTCCGTGCACAAGATGGTGTCGACGAAGGCCCAGCCGTTCCTGGCGGCCCGGGTGCGGGTGGTGGCCGTGCCGGCCGAGGACGAGGTGATCGACGCGGTGGCGTGGCCGGCCGAGGTGACCGTGCCGGCGGCCGACGCGGAGGGCCTGCGCAAGGCCGACCTGGACGGCGACGCCGCCCGGGCCGTCGTCCGGGTGCTGACCCGCGACCTGGACCAGCGCGGCGCATGGCCGGCCTACCGGCTGGCGGACGGCAAGCTGATCCGCGCCAGCTGGCGCTACCTGCTGCCGAACGAGTAGGTGTCCTAGGCCGGCTGGGGCCGCGGGTTCGGGGCCGTGCGCAGGTCGGCGAGGCCCTCGGCCACACCGCGCAGGAACGCCGTCGCGTCGGTCAGGTTGCCGACCGTGGCGCTGTCCTCGGCGACACAGCCGGCCGCGGCGGTGACGAACTGCTCATACGCCGTCACGCCCTGCTCCAGCTGGGCCGCGAGCATCGCATGGGCCGGGCGCAACGACTCACCGGCCGGGCCCAGGCCCATCGCCCGCTCGACCGACGCCGTGCGCTGAGCCAGGTCGCGGAGCGACTGCTCGGCCACGGTCGCGTCGAGCACGGCGGCCTCGGCAGCCGGGCCCAGCCGCCCGATCAGGCCGCTGAGCATGGTCGAGGCGCGGTCGAGCCGCTTCCACGGCTCCGCGACGGTCAGGCCGCGCAGCCGGAACGCGTCGCGCTGGCGGTCGATCTCCGACAGCACCGTCTTGCCGGCCGGAAGCCGCTGGACGAGACCGACCAGCTTCTCGCGGGCGAGCGCGCCGGCGAGCGCCGGGTCGGGCTCCTCGGGGACCGGGAGGCGGCGGAAGGCGCGGTAGTCGAGCCACCGCCAGACCGCGATGGCGATGGAGCCACCCGCTCCCGCCGCCCAGAACGCGTCGGGGAGGCCGAGTCCGCTGTACGGCACGAGGACGGCCGTGGCGCCGGTCAGCAGACCGGCGCGCACGGACCAGCCCCGGGCGGAGCGGTGCAGCCTCCGCAGTCGCTTCAGGTGCTTGGTCCGTGCCGTGGCCATCTCACTGCCCCCCGGAATTCGTTCAGGTTCAGCTCGCGCTGGCGGAGTCCCCAGCCGACTTGTCCTTGTTCATGCTGGCCCGGATCTCGTCGAGGCGGGCGACGCTCGCGTCCTTCTGCCCGGTCGGCGCCGCGACGGCGGGCGAGTCCGGAGTGGCGGCGAGCTTCTCGCCGGCCATGCTGGCCCGGATCTGGTCGAGGCGCGAGCTGCCGGCCATGTCGAGCGTCGAGCGCTGCACCTCCAGCATCCGCCCCTCGACGGAGTTGGAGGCAAGCTCGGCGCGGCCCATCGCGTTGGCGTAGCGGCGCTCGATCTTCTCGCGCACCTCGTCGAGCGACGGGGTGTTGCCGGGGGCGGCGAGGCCGCTCATCGACTCCAGCGACTTGGCGACCGTCTCCTGCATCTTCGCCTGCTCCAGCTGGCTGAGCAGCTTGGTGCGCTCGGCCAGCTTCTGCTGGAGCATCATCGCGTTGTTCTCGACCGCCTTGCGCGCCTGGGCGGCCGCGTTGAGCGACTGGTCGTGGAGGGTCTTGAGGTCCTCCATGCCCTGCTCGGCGGCGACCAGCTGGGTCGCGAACACCTGGGCGGTCTGCTCATACTGCGTGGCCTTGGCCTCGTCACCCTCGGCGCGCGACTTGTCGGCGAGCACGAGCGCCTGGCGGGCCGAGCCCTGCAGCTTCTCGACCTCGGACATCTGCCGCGACAGCCGCATCTCGAGCTGCCGCTGGTTGCCGATCACGGCCGCGGCCTGCTGCACCAGCGCCTGGTGCTGACGCTGCGCGTCCTCGATCGCCTGCTGGATCTGCACCTTCGGATCGGCGTACTCGTCGATCTTGGCTCCGAAGAGCGCCATGAGGTACTTCCAGCCCTTAGCGAACGGATTCGCCATCTCGCGGTCCTCTCTCGGCCTGCACAGGAACGTGCGCTTTCCATCGTGTCAGGCGCGCGCTAGAGCGTCACGCCCACGTTGAGGGCAAACCCCCGGAAATTACGGTCAAAGTGGTTGGAACTTCACGCAACTCAGGGTGATCTCAGGGCTGCCCCTCCTCACTTACCCTCACCTCCGCCCGAGAGCGCGGAGCGGGACAGCCGCTCCGCCTCCGCGAGGCCCGCACGCAGCCCCTCGAGATCGTTGGTGAGCTCGGCGACCCGCGACGCGGTGAGCGACGCGCCGCCGGCGGTGGTGGCATGGAGGGCGAGCAGCTCCGACATCCGGGCGACGAGGCCCTCCAGCCCGAGCACCGCCGCCTGCATGCGGGCGAGGAGCATCTCCCGGGCCTCACGGAGCCGCCGGGCGACGTCGAGCTGGTCGGTGATCGCCCGCAGCGCCCGCTCCCGCTCATCGCGCAGCGGGCCGGCCGGCACGCCGCGCAGCCCGCGGTGCAGCTGGCCGCGGTCCTGCTCGAGCTGCGGCGCGTTGATCCGGGCCGCGGACTGCTCGATGAGCGTGACCTGGCCGGCGAAGCGGGCCAGGTCGTCGAGCGCGGCGGCCGCCTGGTCGTCGACCTCGCCGATCTGGCCGCGCAGGACCGGGTCGGGTGAGCTCTCCGACTGCTGCCGCAGCGTGCGCACGGCGGCTCCGGCCCGGCGCAACCACCGCTCGGCGTCGCTGCCCCGGGGCGGGGACGGCAGGTTGGGCGGCGCCTTGACCTGCGGCCGCCCGGAGCCGCCACGGTCGGTCATCGCGCCGAGGCCGACCCGGATGCCGTAGACGGCGCCGGCGACGGCCAGCCCGACCGGCACGCCGACCACCAGGCCGGCCGGGGCGAGCGCGGCTGCGACCGCCCCGCCCAGGCCGCCCAGGATGCCGGCCGCGACGAGACCCCACGGCTCGGTCAGCTGCTCCTTGACGCCCACGCCCGTAAGTGTGCCCTAGAAGTTGCTCAAGACGTTGACCAGAACCTTGTCGATCGTCGTCGGATCGCTGGCATCGTAGGCGGCCGCCCGCGACGCCGACGAGATCCGCTGCAGGACGCCGAGGTCGGCCTGCCCGCCGTACGCGATGGTGAAGACACGCACCGGGATCTCCTTCTCGCCGGTGTCGATGTCGCGGACCAGGGCGTCGATGTCGCTGTCCTTCGGGTACTCGTTCTTGCCGTCGGTGAGCACCACGACCGCGTTGATGCGGCTCGGGTCGGCCACCGAGGCGACCTTGTTCTGGGCCGCCCGGGTCGTCGCGTAGAGCGCGGTGCCGCCCTCGGCGCTGAGCGACTTCACGACCTGCTCCAGCCGGGCCCGGTTGGCCGACAGTGCGCCGATCGGGACCTGCTCGGTGTACGGCGTCGCGGCCCCGTTGACCTCGGTCGAGAACGTCCAGAGGCCGACCTCGTCGTCCGGGGCGAGCAGCGTCAGCGACTGCAGGGCGGCCTTCTTGGCCAGCTCGATGCGGGTCTGCCCGTTGCCGGCGTCATTGTTCATCGAGCCGGACACGTCCAGCACGAGCAGCACCTTGGCCCGCTTGCGCTGGGCGTCCCAGGTCGTCAGGGCCTTCTCCAGCACCTGCGGCGCCGGCGGGTCGATGACGGTGAACTTGGCGTCGGGCAGCAGGCCGTTCGCGGTGCTCAGGCCGGCCCCGCCCGCGCCCTCGAAGGTGCGGAACGCCAGGTCGGTGAAGCGCTTCTGCTGCTTGCTGTCCTTCACGTACCCCAGGAAGTCGTTGGCCGCCGCCTTCTGCTCGTCACTCGCGTTCGCCAGCACGACGTACGGGTGGTCGGACAGCAGCGTGCCTTCCTTCGGGTAGATCGCGACCAGCGGCACCCGCGGCTTGGGCCCCTTGCCGGCCAGCGCCGGGTCGCCGGTCGGGTTGCCCTGGTTGTAGTCGTAGACCGACTTCTCCTCGACGGCCACGGCGCTCACGTACGTCGTGCCGCGCCCTGCCTGGTCCGCCGCGGCGAGGTTGGACAGGAACGTCAGCGTCGTGTCGCCGTAGTGGACGACGCCGGACTCGACCGACTTGACGTACTGGAGCACGCCCGCGTTCGACAGGTCCTTGTCGGTGAGGTCGGTCGACCGGCCGGTCGCCGCGAAGTAGGCGCCGATCGTGGCGTTGAGGCCCGACGTCGAGTAGTGCGGGTTGGTCTTGCCGAGCTTGAAGCGACCCCACTCCGGGTGCCCCTTCGAGCCCCACCCGTTCGGGTCGTTGGTGAGGCCGAGGACGTCGCTCCAGCCGATCGGCTTCGACGGCCAGCCGAGCGCCTCCGCCATCGGCTTGGGCATCGCGAGCACCAGCGGCGACTGCGCGATCGTCGGCAGCTTCCCATCGGGCACGAGCGTGCCCTTGTCACCGGCGGCCAGCCGCTGCTTCAGCAGCGACACCCAGGACGACGCCGCCGGCGTCCAGACCTGCGGCACCGGCCCGTCCTTGTCCGCGTTCCAGCCGGCGGCCAGCGCGTCGAGCGCGGCGCCCGAGGCCTTCGAGGTCACGACCGGGTCGGCGCACTTGCCGTCGAACCGCCGGTCGTCCTGGATGTAGCTCTTGGCGATCTGCTGCAGGAGCGCGGCCTTCTCGCTGGAGGCGGCGATGTTGAGCGTGATGCAGCCGTCCCGGTGCGGGTTGGCCTCCGGCTCGTCGCCGTCGTTGGCGGCCCTCAGCACGAAGTAGACGCCGCAGATCGCGACCAGACCGACCACGACCGCGATGATGATCGGTAAGGGACTACGCCGCCGCTGGTACGGTGCCGGGAAGGTCACGGTTCGTTCGCCTCCGCGAGAAGCCTGCTGGTGCGCCGAGTGCCCAGCGTGGCACCAGTGTCGCAGGTGCGGTCGAATAGCCCGGTGCCCCCTGGCACCCGGTTGACCTTGCTCCTTTTGCGCCCCCGACCGGCCGACGGCGGCCGCCGGTCACTCAGGCGGCGTAGACGACCTCGCGCTCGCGGTCGATCGGCCCACGACTCGCGCGCAGGGTGGTCCGCAGCGGCCTGTCATGGTGCACCGCGACCGACAGCTTCGCGTCGGCCGAGATCTTGGCCTTGGGAGTCCCGCGGCTCAGGCGCGCCTCCGGCCCTGCGCCCGCGGCGGCGGCAGCGGGCTCCACGGCGGCCTCGTCGGACGACCCGGTCGAAGCGGGTGCCGGCGTGGCCGAGTCCGGCGCGCCGACCGGCACGAGCACCGGCGGCATGTCCTCGGCGAGCGCCAGCGTGTCGCTCACGTCGCGCAGCACCTCGGACAGCGCGGCGCCCAGCGCCTCGCAGATCGCGGCGAGCAGCTCGCTCGACGCTTCCTTCTGGCCGCGCTCGATCTCCGACAGGTAGCCCAGGCTCACGTTGGCGGCCGTGGACACCTCGCGCAGCGTGCGGTGCTGGGCCTGCCGTCGCGCGCGCAGCGCGTCACCGATGACTCGACGAAGCAGCACGGTGGCACCCCCTCTGACGCAGCTGGCAAGACCGCGAAAACTGGTACCCGTCACGGTACCTGGTGCGGAGCCGATCGACACCCCGCCCCGCGGTTATCGAGGGGTGAGGGTCTCGCCCAGCAGGCGAACGGCGGCCTCGACGGCCCCCCGCCGGATCGCCGGCCGGTCACCCTCGAGGGTGAGCTCGCGCACCTCGACCCGCTCCGGGTCCCCGGGCGCCGCGGGCGGACCGACCACCGCCACGTAGACCCGCCCGACCGGCTGACCAGCCTGGGAATCGGGGCCGGCCACCCCGGTGGTGGCGGCCGCCCAGTCGGAGCCGCACCGCTCGCGGGCCCCGGCGGCGAGCGCCGCCGCGACCGACGGGTCGACCGGGCCGTGCGCGTCGAGCAACGGTGCGGGCACGCCGAGGAGTGTCGCCTTCAGGGCTGTTGCGTACGCCACGATGCCCCCGCGGAACACCCGGCTGGCCCCCGGCACCTCCACGAAGGCGGCCGCCAGCAGCCCGCCGGTCAGCGACTCGGCCACCGCGAGGGTCTCACCGCGGGCGGCGAGCGTCGTGAGGATCGTCTCGGCGTCACTTGTCATGCGACCGGCTCGTCGGCTGGGGGCGCCACGGCGGGCGCCGCGCCGGGAAAGGGCAACGGCGACCGCCGGAGGCGGATCGCCCGGAGGACATAGTCCGCACCTGTGACGACCGTCACCGCGACGGCGGCGAACATCAGCCAGGGCCCGACGGCGGCGAGGCCGTCGGGCAGCGGCGACAGATACCACCCGATCGCCAGGATCTGCAGCGCCGTCTTGACCTTGCCGCCCCGGCTGGCCGGGATCACCCCGCGCCGGATCACCCAGAACCGCAGGGCGGTCACGCCCCACTCGCGGACCAGGATGAGGACGGTCACCCACCAGGGCAGCTCGTCGTAGAACGACAGCAGGACGAGCGCCGCGCCGGTGAGGGCCTTGTCGGCGATCGGGTCGGCGACCTTGCCGAACGACGTCACCAGGTTGTGCGCGCGGGCGATCCAGCCGTCGATGTAGTCGGTCGCCGAGGCGATGACGAAGATGATCCCCGCCGCGAGCTGCCAGCCGTCGCGCGTCATGCCGCTCGCCACGACGCAGCCGACGAACACCGGCACGAGCGCCATCCGCACGACCGTGAGGACGTTGGCCGCGTTGAGCAGGGGAACGGGCTTGACCGGCGTCATGGCCGGAAGCTCACAGCCGGACTGATCATCTCGAGCGGCACCGCCACCAGGTCGACGCCGACACTGTCGGTGATCTTGGCGCGCACGAAGTCGCCGGGTCGCAGCACGGCCGGGTCCAGCCCGGCGCCGGCGACGAGCGTGGTCGAGCCGTCGACCTCGGGCGCCTGGTGCGCGGCCCGGCCCTCCACCTCGCCGTCCTCGATCTGGTCGACGAGCACCTCGACGATCGACCCCACGCGGTCGGTGGCGCGCTGGGCGCACAGCTCCTCCGCGAGGGCGCTCATCCAGTCATACCGCTTCTTGATCGTGCCGGCGGAGACCTTGTCCGGCAGGTCGGCCGCCTCGGTGCCGTCCTCGTCGCTGTAGTCGAACACGCCGACCGCGTCGAGCCGCGCCTCGGTCAGGAACCGCGCCAGCTCGTCGACGTCGGCCCGCGTCTCGCCGGGGAACCCGACGATGACGTTGCTGCGGGCGCCGGCCTCGGGGTCGAGCTGGCGCACAGTGTGCAGCAGCTCCAGGAAGCGCTCGGTCGAGCCGAACCGGCGCATGCGGCGCAGCACCGGCTCGCTGGAGTGCTGGAACGACAGGTCGAAGTAGGGCGCGACGCCCGGCGTGGTGGCGATCGCCTCGACCAGGCCGGGGCGGGTCTCGGCCGGCTGGAGATAGGAGACGCGCACCCGCACGATGCCGTCGACCTCGGCCAGCTGGGGCAGCAGCTTCTCCAGCAGGCGCGGGTCGCCCAGGTCCTTGCCGTAGGACGTCGAGTTCTCACTCACCAGGACCAGCTCGCGCACGCCGCTGCGGGCCAGCCACTCGGCCTCGGCGAGCACCTCGTCGGGCGTGCGCGACACGAAGGCGCCACGGAACGACGGGATCGCGCAGAACGAGCAGCGCCGGTCGCAGCCGCTCGCGAGCTTGAGCGGCGCGACCGGCCCCGACTCGAGCCGCTGGCGCATGACGCCGCGCAGGTGCGCCGGCAGGTGCCCGGGTGTGACGACGGTCTCGACCGCCGCCCGCCGCTCCACCGGCGTGATCGGCAGCAGGGTGCGCCGGTCGCGGGGCGCGTGCGAGGCGATCGTCTCGCCGGCGAGGATCGCGTCGAGGCGGGCCGCCATGTCCGGGTAGTGGTCGAAGCCCAGCACCGCGTGCGCCTCGGGCAGCTCGCCCGCCAGCTGCTCGCCATAGCGCTCGGCGAGACAGCCGGTCGCCACCACCTTCGCGCCGGTGTCGGCCGCCGCGAGTAACGTGTCGATCGAGTCCTGCTTGGCCTTGGCGACGAACCCGCAGGTGTTGACCAGCACGACATCGGCGTCGGTGCCGTCGGTGGTGACGGACCAGCCGCCCTCGGCCAGGCGCGCGGCGAGCTCCTCGGAGTCCACCTCGTTGCGGGCACAGCCCAGTGTGAGCAGGGCTACGCGACGGTCAGCGTTGGTGGACATGCTGTCGAGGGTACCGACCGGGACTGACAATTTGCCGGGCGGATCCTGCCCTAGCCCGCCGTGATCGGGGCGGGAAACGGGTCACGGAAAGTGAACGCGTCGGCCGTCGCGCCGGTGCGTCGCAGGAGGTCGAGCCGCTCGCCGGCCTCGACCGTCGTCGGGGTGTGTCCCGCCGGGACCCACCAGAGGACCGCGTAGACGTCGCCGAAGGGCTCGAACCACTCGCGCCGTCTCCGCAGTACATCCAGATGAGGGCTCCGGAAGGCGAACTCGCGCAGGGCGTCCAGGCTCTCCCAGACCGACAGGTTGACCAGGACATCCGGGCCGAACGGGCGCAACGAGGTCGCGTCGGCGCCGCCGCCGTCGACCAGACGCCACACGAATCCGGGCGACGCGTCGGCGATGGCGTTGATCCGGTCGAGGTCGCCGTAGAAGTCGGCTACTCGGGGGTCGTCCTGGGCCGCGATCATGCGGCCCACGTTGAGCTGCGCGAGGTGTGAGGTCATGCGGGGATTCTAAAACAAACGTCCATTGTTTTTAATCCCGGTGTTCTTCGTCCCGGTCCACCACGACGCAGCACCCGCCCGGCCGCGGGTCGATACGCACACGTGGCCCGATGGCGCCCTCCAGCAGCGCCAGGTTCGCGCCGCACACCACCCCGGGGTGGGTCCGCGCGACGCCGTCGAACGGGCAGTTCCGCAGCCGCCAGACGTCCCCGTCCGGGTACGGCTCGTAGCCCAGCCGCCGCAGCACCTCCTCGGTGTCGCCCTCGCCGGCCAGGCGCGCGCCCTGCTTGCGGGCGGCCGCGTACAGCGCCGGCTCGGCGCCGACCTCCTCCACCGCGTCGGCGAACACCTCGGCGAGCACGCGGTACCCGCGTGGCGGCAGGCTCACCGACAGCTCGCGCGGCGCTCGGCGGTACAACTTGGAAGGCCGCCCGGCCCTGGGTCCGGAGCGCTGCGCGAAGGAGATCTCCAGCAGGCCCGCCTCGGCGAGCTTGTCGAGGTGGTGCGCGGCCAGGTTCCGCCCGATCCCGAGCGCCTCGGCAACGCCGTCGCGGCTCACCGGCACGGCCGCTGCGGCCACGTGCTCATATACCGCCCGGCGCTGCGGCTCACCCAGCACCGCGAGCGACTCGACTTCCACGCCGACAACTATTGCAGCAGCGTGGCCGCAACCGTGAGGGTCACCATCGACACCGCGGTCGAGGCCACGATCACGTCGCGCGAATAGGTCCCGTCCACGCCGTACGCCCGGGCGAACACGAACGTGTTCTGCGCCGTCGGCAGCGCCGAGCAGAGCACCGCCGCGAGCAGGTCGGCCCCGGTGAGCCCGAACCCGACCCGGGCCACGAGCAGGCACACCACAGGCTGCAGGCAGGACTTCAGCAGCACGGCGAGCCCGACCTCGACCGGCCGCCGCGCCTCGGCGTCCGGGCTGCGCGCCGGCACCAGGGACAGCCCGAGCGCCACCAGCGCCGAGGGCACCGCCGCGTCCCCGAGCAGCCCCACCACGTCCGCGGCGAGCTTCGGCAGCCGCACACCGAGCCCCCCGAGCACCACCCCGGACAGGCACGCCAGCAGTACCGGGCTGCGCAACGGCACGGTGAGCAGCCGCCGCCACCGCCCACCGGGATGCTCCGCCTGCGCGAAGTCGAGCGTGCTGAGGATGATCGGCGTCAGGATCACGGTCTGGATGAGCAGCACAACGGCGACGAACGACGCGTCGCCCAGCACCTGCACCGCGACGGGAATCCCGAGGTTGCCCGCGTTGACGTACCCGGACGACATGCCCGCGATGGTCTGCTCGGCGAGCGGCCGCTTGAACACGTACCGCGCCGCCAGGAACCCGATCGCCCCCATGGCCACGGTGGCACAGACGAACGCGGCGATCCCCGGCCCGGCGGCTCCACGGATGGGCTGCCTGGTGAGCGTGTCAAGCAGCGCGGCGGGCATGGCAACGTAGAAGACGAACCGCCCGAGCACGTCGACGGCACCGGCCCCGAGCACTTTCGTACGCCCGGCGAGGAACCCGACCGCGGTCAACGCCCAAATGGGCACAAACGCCACAAGCACCGCGTCAACCGCCCTGGTTCACCCTCGCCTCACTGCCGTCGGATCACCCAACCACGCCCTGGCGCACGTCCCCCAGCCCACGGCTCTGAGACTCCTCACACACCGTCCCAAATCTGGAGACGTTGGTCGATCTACCCTCCTGATGATCTCCACACGAGAGGGCAGATCGATCAACGTCTCCGGAAGGACGGGCCGCAGGCCGACGCGAACGCGGGCGCGGGCCTGACGCGGGTCGGGGCGGCGCGGGTCGGGCGGGCGCGACGCGGGCCGCCCCGACCCGCGTCAGG
>NZ_JAHYSG010000122.1 GCF_022095675.1 Dactylosporangium sp. AC04546
GGCCCGGGGCCGTCTGGGCCGGGCGCTCCTCCTGCGGGCGGAGCCGGCGCATGGCGATGAGGGCGATCGGGATGCCCGCCGCGACCAGCAGGGCCGCGACCACTAGCGAGAACTGGTATCCGGCCAGGAAGCGGTGCAGCGGCTCGCCCGTCGCGGCGTTCTGCCGGTTGGTCAGGATGGCGCCCAGGATCGTGATGCCCAGCAGGCCGAACACCTCGCGCGAGACGTTGAGCATGCCCGACGCGATGCCGGCGCGGGCCGCGGGCAGGGCGCCCAGGATGACGTTGTTCAGCGGCACCAGCAGGCCGCCGCCGAGGCCGAACACCATGAACCACGGCAGCAGGTCGACGTAACCGCTGCCCTCGCCGACCGTGGCCAGGCCGCCGACCGAGGCGGCCATCAGGGCGAGCGCCAGGGCGACGGTGCGGCCGGCGCCGAAGCGGGCCTCGACGCGCGGGGCGACGGTCGCCATGACGGCCATGACCAGGGCCATCGGGATGAACGCGGCGCCGGCCTCGGTGGGCGAGAAGCCCAGGACGTTCTGCAGGAAGATCGCGGTGAAGAAGTAGATGCCGAAGACGCCGAACGCCCACAGGCCCATCGCGGCGAGGCCGCCGCTGAAGACCCGCATGCGGAAGAACGCCAGGTCGACCATCGGGCTCGCCGAACGCGACTCGACGGCGACGAACACCGCGCCGGCCGCGGCGGCCAGGGCGAACGCGGCCAGGATGACCGGCGAGGTCCAGCCGCGCGACTCGCCCTCGATGAGCGCGAAGGTGAGGGCGAACAGGGCCAGCGCCGAGGTCACCAGGCCGGGCAGGTCGAGGCGCCGGTTCTGGCTGCGCCGCCCGGCGGGCAGCGTGACGCCGGCCAGCACCGCGGTCGCCACGCCGATCGGCAGGTTGATCAGGAAGATCCAGCCCCAGGAGACGTTCTCGCTGAGATACCCCCCGGTGAGCGGGCCGATCGCGAGCGCGAGCGCGCTGACGCCGCCCCAGATGCCGATCGCCGCGCCACGCTCACGCGGGTCGGGAAACAGCTCGGTGAGCAGCGCGAGCGAGGTCGGGGTGAGCAGGGCCGCGCCGATGCCCTGGGCGGCCCGGGCGGCGATGAGCACCTCCTGGCTGCCGGCCAGGCCGGCGGCCGCGGAGGCAACGGTGAAGATCGCCAGGCCGGTGAAGAACATGCCGCGCATGCCGAACACGTCGCCGAGCCGGCCACCGGCCAGCAGCAGGCCGCCGAAGACCAGGATGTAGGCGCTCGCGATCCACTCCAGGCCGGAGATGCCCAGGCCGAGGTCGCGCTGGATGGACGGCAGCGCCACGTTGACCACGTTGTTGTCGAGATAGGTCATGAAGGTGCCCAGCGCCACGGCGACGAGGGCCAGCCAGCGATTTCGCACGTCAGTCTCCTCCTGTACGGAGTACATGTACGCCGTACATGTACGCTGTACAGGAGATCCTGTACGTTGTATATTTGTCAAGTGCCGACAGGGAAGAGGACGACCGAGCAGCGCCTGAGCAAGGCGACCGTCGCCGAGCGCGCGCTGCGCATCGGCGACGAGGAGGGGCTCGACGCCGTCACCGTGCGCCGCCTCGCGACCGACCTCGGCGTGACGCCGATGGCGCTCTACTGGCACTTCAAGAACAAGGACGAGCTGCTCGCCGGCATCGCCGACCACGTGCTGCGCGGCGTGCGGGCCGACCGTTCGGCCACCGACCCGTGGGAGACGCAGCTGCGCGCCATGGTCCAGGCGCTCGTCGAGGCGATGCGGGCCCACCCCTGCTTACCGGACCTGCTGTTCGTCATCGACAAGAACGGCGTGGAGAGTTTCACCCGGGCGACCGACGACGCGCTGGCCCTGTTGTGCGCGGCCGGATTCACCCTCGAGGAGGCCTGGTGGGTCGCCTCGCACCTGCTGCACGCCACGATCGGCCTGGTCGCGGCCCAGCCGGGCTGCCCGCCGAGCACCCCGCCCGAGGCGATCGGCGAGTGGTTACGCCAACGCCGGCTGCACCTGCAGTCCATGCCCGCCGATCGGTATCCGATGATGGTCGAGCTCGCCGGCACCTATGCCCACGAGCCTGACCTGGACCGCTACTACACCTTCGGCGTCGAGCTCGTGATGGACGGCGTGGAGAAAATGGCTGCGAGCCGACGGGTAGCATCTGGGGATCAGCGGTAAGGAACCAGCCAATTCAACCCAGTAGAAGGTGCGCGGAAGCATGCTCGACATCGAGTTGATTCGCAAGGACCGGGCCTCGGTGGAGGCCGCTCTGTCCAAGAGGCTCGACCCGTCCGAGGTGTCCCGCGCGCTGAGTGCCATCGCCGACCTCGACCAGCAGCGGCGCGAGCTCATCGGCGCGATCGACGCCGAGCGGCAGCGGCGCAAGGAGGAGGCCCGCGCCTTCGCGGCGGCCAAGCAGGCCGCGCGGCAGGCCGGCGAGGACGCCGAGGCGATCCAGGCGGCCGGGCAGGAGGCCGCGGGCCGCGACGCCAAGGCAGCGCTGCAGGAGCTCGAGGAGCGGCTCGGCGCGGTCCAGGACCAGCTGCAGACCGCCATGAGCGAGCTGCCCAACCTGCCCAGCGACGACGTGGTGGCCGGCGGCAAGGAGGCCAACCAGGTCGTCAAGGTGTTCGGCCAGCAGCCGCAGATCGAGCAGGTGCGCGACCACGTCACGCTCGCGACCGAGCTCGGTCTCGTCGACTTCGAGCGCGGCGTGAAGCTCGGCGGCTCGGGCTTCTGGATCTACACCGGCTGGGGCGCGCGCCTCGAGTGGGCGCTGGTCAACTGGTTCATCGACCGGCACTTCGCGGCCGGCTACCAGTTCATGCTGCCCCCGCACCTGCTGCTCGACTCGGCCGGCTACGCCGCCGGGCAGTTCCCGAAGTTCTACGACGACGTGTTCCACCTGGCCGTCCCGGAGGGCGAGCGGGGCCAGTTCCTGCTGCCGACGTCGGAGACGGCGATCCTCGGGGCGTACCAGAACGAGATCTTCGAGACCGGCGACCTGCCGCACAAGGCGTATGCGTACACGCCCTGCTACCGCAGCGAGAAGGCCGGCTCGCACTCCGACGAGCGCGGCACCGTGCGCGGGCACCAGTTCAACAAGGTGGAGATCTTCCAGTTCACCACCCAGGAGGACGGCGAGAAGACGCTCGAGGAGATGGTCGACTACGCCGAGGGCCTCGTCGACGCGCTCGGGCTGCACTTCCGCCGCTCGCTGCTGGCGGCCGGCGACGCGAGCGCCTCGATGCGCAAGACCATCGACATCGAGGTGTGGATGCCGAGCACCCAGAAGTACAAGGAGGTGTCGTCGGTGTCCTGGGCCGGCGACTACCAGGCCCGCCGGGCCGGCATCCGCTACCGGGTGCCCGGCTCGAAGAACAACAAGTTCGTGCACACGCTCAACGGCTCGGCCCTGGCCACCAGCCGCATCTTCCCGGCGATCCTGGAGCAGTTCCAGCAGCCCGACGGGTCGGTGCTGGTGCCCGAGGTGCTGCGCGACCGGGTCGGCACCGACCGGATCGTCAAGCCGTCGAAGCGTAAGTAACGCCACAACAGCCTCGAACCGGGCGCCTGTTATGATCGACCACGCGAAGGGGAGTAGTCCCTAACTGCGTGGTCGACATACTGGCGCCCGAGTGGCGTCCGGCGCGCAGGCCTCCGGCAACGGGGGCGGACGAGACTTTCGACTCAGCTGTCAGCAGCAAGATGCTGGACGGCCGGGTCGAGGTCGTCTGCCCACCGAGGCGCGCCCATCCTCCCGGCGGTCCACCGGGAAGGGTTTGAATTGAGCGGGTTTCTCGCGGCGCTGGCCATCAGCTTCGGCGTCATCTTCGTCGCCGAACTGGGCGACAAGTCCCAGTTGATGGCACTGACGTTCGCCACCAGGTTCCGGCCGGTGCCGGTCCTCATCGGCATCACCGTCGCCACCGCGATCGTGCACGCCGTGTCCGTCGGCGTCGGCTACGGGCTCGGCGCCGCGCTGCCGACCGGCTGGATCTCGCTCGTCGCGGCGCTGGCGTTCTTCGCCTTCGGCGCGTGGACGCTGCGCGGCGACAAGCTCACCGACGAGGAGCAGACCAAGGCCGAGAAGACGAACCGCTCGGCGATCGTCGCCGTCGGCGTGGCGTTCTTCCTCGCCGAGCTCGGCGACAAGACGATGCTGGCCACGATCACGCTCGCCACGCAGCACGGATGGTTCGGCACCTGGATCGGCTCGACCGTCGGCATGGTCGCCGCCGACGCCCTGGCCATCCTGGTCGGCCGGATGCTGGGCAAGCGGCTGCCGGAGCGGACGATCAAGTACGGTGCGGCGGCGCTGTTCGCCCTATTCGGGGCGTGGCTGCTGGTCGAGTCCCTGCGCGAGCTGCTCTAAAGGAAAGGCCGCGAGCCGCTCTGAGGCTCAGCGGGAGCAGCGGCCACAGGTGCCGAAGATCTCCAGGGTATGGCTGACATCCGTGAAGCCGTGCTCTTCGCCGACGCGATCGGCCCAGCGCTCGACCGCTGGGCCGAGGACCTCGACGGTGCGCCCGCAGCTGCGGCAGACCAGGTGGTGATGGTGGCGTCCGCTGCATCGGCGGTACCTCGTGTCGCTGCCCGGCACCTGCATCACGTCGATCTCGTTGGTCTCGGCGAGCAGCTGCAGGGTGCGATAGACGGTGGTGAGGCCGACGTTGGCGCCGCGCTCGCGCAGCATGACGTGCAGCTCCTGGGCGCTGTAGAAACCGTCGACGTCGCTGAGCAGCGTCATGACCGCGTCGCGCTGCTTGGTGTTGCGCCGCGCGGGGTGCGTGTCAGCAGCATGGTGCGCCTGGTCGTTCACCCGACGAGCTTAGCGTACCCTCACCGCGCCGGGCGGTGCTCCGAATGGCACCGCGAAGGCTGCCGGAAATCATTATCGCGCAGCGCGCCAATGCGCAGCGACAGGGGTCGTTGCTACGTGTTCTGCGTCGCGATCGGGGAACTGGGCGACGGTTCGAAACGCGGGCCGCGTACTGTGAGGGGGCATTCGAACGTGGCTTCGAAAACAGGGCCCTGTCAGTAACGATGCGGTGACACCGCGATCGTCGACGGGCCCGGCAGGCGTGCCTGGCGGAGCCTGCCAAACACCCACCCGCCCATTCTTCAACGGCTCTGTCTGGGGGAACTTGTGGCCGACCAGTCTGTTGCGGCTTCAAATAAGCTCGACGCGACGGTCCTGAAGATCGCCGGCGTGATCGTGCTCGGCGCGATCATGTCGATTCTCGACGTCACGGTCGTCAGCGTCGCGCTGCCGACATTCCAGAACGAGTTCGACGCGTCGTACGCGCGAGTCGCCTGGACGATGACCGGATACACGCTCGCGCTCGCGACGGTGATCCCGCTGAGCGGCTGGGCGGCCGACCGCTTCGGCACCAAGCGCCTGTACATGATGGCGCTGTTCCTGTTCACGGTCGGCTCCGGCCTGTGCGCGACCGCCGACTCGATCAACCAGCTCATCGGCTACCGCGTGCTGCAGGGCCTCGGCGGCGGCATGCTCATGCCGCTCGGCATGACGATCATGACCCGGGCCGCCGGACCGCAGCGGATCGGCCGGCTGATGGCCGTGCTCGGCATCCCGATGCTGCTCGGCCCGATCGGCGGCCCGATCCTCGGCGGCTGGCTCATCGACGTGGCGAGCTGGCACTGGATCTTCCTGATCAACCTGCCGATCGGTCTCATCGCGCTGATCTACGCCTGGTTCGCGCTGCCGTCGGACAGCCCGGAGCCGTCGGAGTCGTTCGACTTCCTCGGCATGCTGATGCTGTCGCCCGGCCTGGCGCTGTTCCTGTTCGGCGTGTCCTCGCTGCCCGAGACCGCGACGATAACGGCCACGAAGGTCTGGGTGCCGATGCTCGTCGGCGCGGTGCTCGTCATCGGGTTCGTGTTCTACTCGTTCAAGCCCCAGCACCCGCTGCTCGACCTGCGGCTGCTCAAGAACCGCAACCTGACGATCGCGTCGCTGTCGCTGTTCGTGTTCATCATCGCGTTCATGGGCGCCGGCCTGCTGTTCCCGAGCTACTTCCTGCAGGTGCGCGGCGAGTCGACGCTGCACGCCGGCCTGCTCATGGCGCCGCAGGGCATCGGTGCGATGCTCACGATGCCGATCGCCGGCATGCTGTCGGACAAGATCCCGGTCGGGCGCACCGTGCCCTTCGCGATGGCGCTCATCGCCGCCGGGTTCTTCACGTTCACCCAGGTCGGCGTCGACACGTCGTACTGGCTGCTGTGCGGCTCGCTGTTCGTCATGGGCCTCGGCATGGGCGGCACGATGATGCCGATCATGACGTCGGCGCTGAGGACGCTCACGCACCACGAGGTGGCCAGAGGATCGACGCTGGTGAACATCCTCCAGCAGATCGGCGGCTCGATCGGCGGCGCGGTCATGTCGGTCATCCTGACCAGCAACCTCAACGACTCGACGCCGATCCCGGGGGCGGTCGACCCGCAGACCGGCAAGCCGGTCACCGAGGCCGGCCTGGCCATCGCGTCGCAGCTCAAGCCGGAGATCCTTCAGCAGTTCCCGGCCCCGCCGGAGCTGATCCGCAAGGGCCTGGAGTTCGCGGCCGACTCGTTCGCCTCGACGTACTGGGTGGGCTTCATCCTGGTGCTGGCGACCTTCATCCCGATCGCGTTCCTGCCCCGCAAGCGCGAGGTCTCGCACCTCAACGACGACGTGGCGGGCGAGAAGGCACCGGTCATCATCCACTAGTCACCGCAGCCCAACGGGAGCGCCGCGACGAACCTGTCGCGGCGCTTCCGCGTTCAGGCCGGCCGGGCGCGGACCGCCGCGGTCACGCCGCCGGGATCTCGTCCGGGGCCGTGAAGACGAGCTTGCCCTCGGCGTGGGCCTGGCGGACCATCTCGTCCGCGCCCGCCGACGGGCCGCCGACGCGCAGGACCGCGTCGCAGCGGCTGAGCAGCCTCGACGAGATGGGGTGGAAGATCTCGTCGAAGATCGCGTCTCCCACGGTACCGGAGCCGGCTCTTTCGATCAGGGGAAGCGCGAGCGCCTCGCCGGTGACCGGCAGGTGCCCCTGGCGGAACAGGCGCACAGCCACGTCGTTCATGGTGTCCACGTTCGCCTGCAGCCTGGCCGGGTCGTCCCCGGTACCCGAGCGGTACGGGCCAGCGACCAGAATCATCATGACTGCTCCTCGGATTGATGGATCTCGACACCGGCGGCCCGCAGCGCGTCGAGGGTCTCGACGGCGGCGGGCGGGGCCGGAGTGGACAGGGCGTCCGTGACCAGGGCGTCGGCGGCGTCCAGCGGCCCGACCCGGGCGAAGGCCTGGACGCCGAGTTTCGTGGCGTCGGCGACGACGAGCGTGCGGCCGGCCCGGCGCAGGGCGGCCCGCTTCACGGCCGCGTCGTCGAGGTCGAACTCGGACCAGCCCAGGTCGTGGTGGACGGCGCCGATCGACATGACGAACGTGTCGAAGCGCAGCTGGTCGAGCGCGCTCAGCGCGAGAGGGCCGACCAGGCTGCGCTCGCCCGCCCTGGACTCGCCGCCGATGACGAGCAGCCGGATGCCGGGCTGGTCGGCCAGCCGCACCGCGGCCTGCAGGCTCAGCACGGCGACCGTGAGCGGGGCGCGGGCCGGCAGGTGGGCGGCGAGCTCGGCGGTGGTGGTGCCGGCGTCGAGCAGGACCGTGCCGCCCGGCTCGATGAGCGCGGCGGCGGCCCGGGCCAGGCGGGCCTTGGTGCCGGACTGCCACTGCTCGCGGACGGTGAAGCCGGCCTGGTCGGCCGGCACGTCGAGGGCGACCGCACCGCCGCGGACCCGGCGCACGAGGCCCTGCTCCTGCAGCTGGTCGAGGTCGCGGCGGACGGTCATCTCGGAGACGCCGAGGCGCTCGGCGAGGTCGGCGAGGGAGAGGCGGCCGCTGCCGCGCACGAGGCGCAGGGTCAGGTCGAGACGGTCGGGTACGGGCACCCGCCGAATCTAACAGCCACTTGTGAGCTTTGAAAGATCGTTGTTAGGTATGTGATACCTCGCGCACCGGCGGCGCCTCGACGACCGGCTCGTGCCCGCGGCCACGGCGCAGGACCGCGTACGCCAGCAGGCCCAGCGGGATGATCATCCAGCACGACAGCAGGCGGTAGACCAGCATCGCGGCCGCGGCCGGGCCCTGGGCGGCACCGGCCGAGACCAGGCCCGCCAGCAGGGCGACCTCGACCACGCCGATGCCGCCGGGGCTGATCGGGACCTGCCGCACCAGCTGCACCGTGAGGTACACCGTGGCGAGTCTGACCAGGCTGACGTCGATGTCGAACGCGGCGGCGGTGGCGGCCAGGCAGGCGAAGTCGAGGCCCCAGTTGACCGTGGCGTGGAGGAGCGACAGCACCCACGAGCTGCGTGGGAGCCGGCGCAGGTCGGCCACGGTGCGGCGCACCGCGGCCCGCGCGCCCTTCCCATGCGATTCGTCGTCGTCGACCTCATCCGCGGCGACCGCGCGCCGGGTGAGCAGAAAGTCGGCGCCGAACACCAGGGTCGCGATCACGAGCAGGCCGCAGACGAGGACGAGGGTGTCGGTGTTGCCGGTCGCGCCGCCCCGGGGAATCAGGACGACTCCGCCGTACATGAGCACCAGTGCGATGCCGGAGAGCACCGACGACAGCACGGCCACCGCGCCCGCGGTGCGGCGGCTCGCGCCGGCCGTGCGGAACTGGCGGAACGCGAAGCCGGCGGAGACCGCCGAACCGGCCGGCAGGCTGAACGAGATCGCCGAGCGGGTGAACGTCACGGCGAAGGCCCGCGGCACCGACATCGCCACCCCGAAACCGGCGAGCAGGCGCCGCTGCTGGAGGGCGAAGTGCCGCAGGGACGTGAGCTCGGCCGCCGCCGCGAGCACCAGCCACCACGGGTGGGCCGAGGTCAGGGTGTCGAAGGTCTGCCCCGGGTCGGGCAGGTCGTCCCTGAGCGTGATCCCCGCCACAACGAGCACGAGGAGGAGCCCGGCGACGCGCAGCACCCGCTTGCGGTTGGCCCCCATGCAATGAGGGTCCCATCTCCTGGTCACCGTGCGCGCACGATCCTCAGCGGGAACTCAGTTCCCTGGATCACGTGTCACGCTGTTCGGATGAAACGGCTTTCGCAGGTCGATCAGGGCGCGGTGCTGCCGAAGGACGAGGCGCAGCGGCGGCTGGAGGCGGCCCAGGAGCGGTTGCTGCGGCTCCGGCTGACGCTCGGCGGGCAGATCGGTGACCGGAAGCTGGGACCGCCGCTGTGCGTGGTGTTCGAAGGATGGGACGCGTCGGGCAAGGGCGGGTCGATCAAGCGCCTGGTCGACCACCTCGACCCGCGCCACGTGCGGGTCTCCCAGTTCGCCGCCCCGACGTTCGACGAGAAACGGCACCACTTCCTCTGGCGGTTCTGGCCCGTGCTGCCGGGCTGGGGCGGCATGACGGTGCTCGACCGGTCCTGGTACGGGCGGGTCCTCGTCGAGCGGGTCGAGGGCTTCGCGACGCCGGAGCAGTGGAACCGCGCCTACGACGAGATCGTGGAGTTCGAGCGGACCCTCGCCGCCGAGGGCATGATCATGGTCAAGTTCTGGCTGCACATCTCCTCGAAGGAGCAGCTGCGGCGGTTCGAGAGCCGGGCGAACGACCCGCTGCGCTCGTGGAAGCTCACCGACGAGGACTGGCGCAACCGCAAGAAGCGCGGGGCGTACAAGGACGCGGTCGAGGACATGCTGGCCCGCACCGATCATCCGGTGGCGCCGTGGACGGTCGTCGCGGCCGACGACAAGGCGACCGCCCGGGTGGCCGTGGTCGAGGCGGTGTGCCGGGCGATCGAGGGGGCCGTTTGAAATCCCGCCCACCGGGTGATGAGTGTCCGCATGGACGACATCACCGCGCTGATCCTCGACGACCACGCCGCGTTCCGGCGCGGGTTCGCGCGCCTCGATGACGCGCAGGGCGAGGAGCGGCTCGCCGCCGTCTGGGACGCGCTCGCCCTGCACCTGGACATCCACGCCGAGGCGGAGGAGCGGATCCTGTACCCGCACCTGCTCAGGCAGCACTCCGACGTCGCGGCGGAGGAGACCGACGACGCCATCCGCGACCACAACAAGATCCGCGACGCGATCGAGGAGTCGAGGCGGCACGCGGTCGGCTCCGACCCCTGGTGGGCCGCGGTGTGGGAGGCTCGGAAGGAGAACACCGAGCACCTGGCCGAGGAGGAGGACGAGGTCCTGCCGGACTTCCGCAGGCATGCCGGGATGGAGCTGCGGCTGGAGCTCGGTGAGCGGTGGCTGACGTTCTACGGTGGGCACCCGAGCGGCAAGGGGCTCACCTTCCAGGACAAGGATCCGCAACGGTACATCGAGAAATACAGCGAGTGAGCGGGCGCCACGTTCCGTAGGGGTCACCCGGCGGCGCCGGAAAACTGTCGCCCGCCTCGGGCATGATGAGGCGCGTGAGTAGCCGGTTGCGAGCGATCGCCAGCGACACCCTGACCATCGTCGACCGCGGATGGTATGACGGGCCCTCCGGCCGCGTCGACCTCGCGGACGATGTGGCCCGGGCGGTGGCCGGCACCCGGCTGCACCTGCCCGACGACCCCCTGGCGCCCGACCCGCCGGTGGCGGACACCGAGCTCACCGTCGAGGTCACGCAGGAGTCGACGCTCTGGGCGATCAGGCGGCTGGGCGGCCCGTTGGCGGTGCTGGTGTTCGCCTCGGCGCGCAACCCCGGCGGCGGCTTCCGCAACGGCGCGCAGGCGCAGGAGGAGAGCCTGGCCCGCGCCTCCGCGCTGTATCCCGCGCTGCTCGCCGCGCCCGGCTTCTACGAGCACCACCGGGCCGACCCCGACCTGACCTACAGCGACCGGGTCATCCACTCCCCCGCCGTGCCGGTGTTCCGGGGCGACCGCGGCGAGCCGTGGGCGCGGCCGGTGCCGGTATCGTTCCTGACCGCCGCCGCGCCCAACCGCGGCGCGATCGAGCGCAACCAGCCCGACCGGCTCGCCGCCGTGCCCGACGCGCTGTTCCGGCGGGCCGGGCGGGTGCTCGACGTCGCGCAGCTGCACGGGCACCGGCGGCTCGTCCTCGGCGCGTGGGGCTGCGGCGTGTTCCGCAACGACCCGGCGACCGTCGCCCGCGCCTTCGCCGAGCAGCTCAAGACGCCGCGCGGGTTCACGCACGTCACGTTCGCCGTGCTCGACGCGGCGACGTTCGCCGTCTTCGACCGGGAGGTGCCGCGATGACGGCACCGTCGGGGCTGGCGCGGGTGCGGCGGCGCGTGCCGGACTGGTATTCGGCGGGGCTGCTCATCGTGGCCGCGTTGAGCGCGGTGGCCGCCGTCAGCGCCGCCCTCGGCGCCCGGACGCATCCGGTCCGGGCGACCATCGACGCGCTGCTCGTGCCGGCGCCGGCCAACCTCGGCTACGCGGCGCTGCTCGTCACGCTCGCCGCCGGCGTGCACAACCGCAAGCACATCACGTTCTGGCTGCTCGCCATCTTCTTCGGGCTCCAGGCGCTGTATGACGCGTTCGTGCTGCTCGACGTCGGCGAGCGCGGCGCCGAGGCCCGCGAGCTGCGGCTGCCCTTCCACGGGGTCGGGGCGGCGCTGACCAACGTCGTCGTGACCGCGGTGCTGCTCGCGCTGCTGTGGCTGGCCCGCGGCGAGTTCCGGGCCAAGGTCCAGCGGGCCAGCCTGCCGAAGTCGCTCGCCACCCTGGCCGGGCTGCTGGCCGCGTTCACCGTCGCCGGGTGGGGGCTCGTCGAGCTGTTCCCGGGCTCGGTGCCGGCCGGGGCGGGCCGGCTGCTGTACAGCGGCCGCATCGTCCTCGGCGGGGCGTTCGCCTTCGACATCGGCCGGCACGGGCGGGCGCCCGGCTGGGTCAACCTGGTCCTCGGCGCGTTCGGCGCGATCGCGCTGTTCACCGCCCTCTTCGTGCTGCTGCGCTCGCAGCGGGTCATCGCCTCGCTCGACGTCGAGGAGGAGCGGCGCGTCCGCGAGCTGCTCGCGACCGACGGGCGGCGGGACTCGCTGGGATACTTCGCGACGCGGCGCGACAAGGAGGTCATCTTCTCGCCGACGGGGCGGGCCGCGGTGACCTACCGCGTGGTGTTCGGGGTGTCGCTGGCCAGCGGCGACCCGCTCGGCGAGCCCGACGCGTGGCCGCCGGCGATCGAGGCCTGGCTGCGCGAGGCCCGGGAGTATGCGTGGAGCCCCGCCGTCATGGGCGCGAGCGAGGAGGGCGCGACCGCGTTCGCCCGGGCCGGCCTGCGGGTCATCGAGCTCGGCGACGAGGCGATCCTGCACGTGCGCGACTTCGACCTCGACGGGCCCCAGCTGCGGCAGGTCCGGCAGGCGGTGCGGCGGGTCGAGCGGGCCGGCTACACGGTGCGCATCCGGCGGCACTCGGAGATCGGCGCCGCCGAGATGGCGAGGATCATCGAGCTGGCCGCGCGCTGGCGGGACACCGAGACCGAGCGCGGGTTCTCGATGGCGCTCGGCCGGCTCGGCGACCCCAACGACGGCCAGTGCGTGCTGGTCGAGGCCCACGACCGCGACGGGCGGGAGGTGGCGCTGCTGTCGTTCGCGCCGTGGGGCCCCGACGGGCTGTCGCTCGACCTGATGCGGCGCGACCGCAGCTCCGACAACGGCCTGATCGAGTACATGGTGGCCGCGCTCATGCGGGAGTCGCCGCGGCTCGGCGTCGAGCGGGTGTCGCTGAACTTCGCGGTGTTCCGGGCGGTCTTCGAGGAGGGCGCGCGGATCGGTGCCGGGCCGGTGCTGCGGCTGTGGCGCACGCTGCTGCTGTTCGCGTCGCGGTGGTTCCAGCTGGAGTCGCTGTACCGCTCGAACGTGAAGTACCACCCGCAGTGGCTGCCGCGGTTCCTGTGCTTCGAGGACGTGCGGGACCTCGCCAAGGTGGGGCTCGCGTCCGGCGTCGCCGAGGGGTTCGTCATCGTGCCGCGGCTGCGGACCCTGCTGCGGAGGGGCACGACCGCGGGCGCCGGCACGGAGCAGTACCGGGAGCTGATCACCACCGCCGCCCCCGGCGAGGAGGCCGAGGCCGCGCCCACACGGGCGGAGCCACGCCGCCCCGAGCAGGTCCGGATCCGGCTGGCGAAGACGGCGGCGCTGCGGGCCGCGGGCATCGAGCCGTATCCGCCGGGGTTCGGCCGCACCGACACGATCGCCGCCGTCCGGGCCGCCCACGACGGGCTGGCGCCGGACACCCGCACCGGCGACCGGGTCGCCGTCGCCGGGCGGGTCGTGCGGCTGCGCGACCACGGCGCGCTGTGCTTCGCCACCCTACGCGACTGGACCGGCGACCTGCAGGTGCTCGTCACGTCGTCGCCGGCCTCGTCCCCGGACTTCGCCGCGACCGTCGACCTCGGCGACCACGTCGGGGTCGTCGGCGAGGTGGGCACGTCGAAGCGGGGCGAGCTGACCGTCTTCGCCGAGACCTGGCAGCTCACCGCCAAGTGCCTGCGGCCGCTGCCCGACAAGCACAAGGGCATGGCCGACGCGGAGGCGCTGGTCCGCCAGCGGCACGTCGACCTCATCGTCAACCAGTCGGCCCGCGACATGGTGCGGACCCGGTCGGCGGTGAGCTTCGCCCTGCGCCGCGCCCTGCACGGGCGGGGCTTCGTCGAGGTGGAGACGCCGGTGCTCCAGCCGGTGCACGGCGGGGCCAACGCGCGGCCGTTCGTCACCCACAGCAACGCCTACGACATGCGCCTCTACCTGCGCATCGCCCCGGAGCTGTACCTCAAGCGCCTCGCTGTCGGCGGCGTCGAGAAGGTCTTCGAGATCGGCCGCAACTTCCGCAACGAGGGCGTCGACGCGACGCACAACCCCGAGTTCACGATGCTCGAGGCGTACGAGGCGTATGGCGACTACACCACGATGCGGGAGCTCGTCCGGGAGCTGATCCTGGCCGCGGCCGGCGACTCGCCCGTGCTGCGCCGCTCCCCCGAGTCCGCCGACTCCCCCGAGCAGGTCGTCGACCTGCGGGACGAGTGGCCGGTCGTGCCGGTGTACACGGCGGTGACCTCGGCCGTCGCATCCACCCTGCCGGGCACGTCGATCACGCCCGACTCGTCCGTCGCCGACCTGCGGGCGGTCGCCGACCGGCTCGGCATCGCGTGGCAGGAGGCGTGGACGCACGGGCAGCTGGTCCTGGAGCTGTATGAGCACCTGGTCGAGGGCACGACGGTCCGCCCGACGTTCTACACGGACTTCCCGGTCGACGTGTCGCCGCTGACCCGCCAGCACCGCGCCGACCCGCGGCTGGCCGAGCGGTGGGACCTGGTGGCGTTCGGCATGGAGCTCGGCACCGCGTACACGGAGCTGGTCGACCCGGTGGAGCTGCGGGCCCGGCTGACCGCGCAGTCGCTGCGGGCCGCGGCGGGCGACCCGGAGGCGATGGAGCTCGACGAGGACTTCCTGGACGCGTTCGAGTTCGCCATGCCGCCCAGCGGCGGCCTGGGCCTGGGCGTCGACCGCCTGGTCATGCTGCTGACGGGCCGCTCGATCCGCGAGACCCTGCCGTTCCCACTGGTCCGCACATCACGCGGCGGCCGCCCCTGACCACCCCACCCGCCGCACGACCGACCTCGCCACTAACGCAGACGCACGCCCCGCGGCCC
This sequence comes from Dactylosporangium sp. AC04546, assembly GCF_022095675.1. Taxonomy (GTDB): domain Bacteria; phylum Actinomycetota; class Actinomycetes; order Mycobacteriales; family Micromonosporaceae; genus Dactylosporangium. The sequence goes on from NZ_JAHYSG010000122.1 coordinate 14,635, forward strand.
GCCTCGCCACCCGCTTCGGCGTAGGTCCCATCGCCGGCCTCGCAGCCCACGGCGGCGCCAGTCCCGTGGCCCGTTGTGCTGCCCGTTCCCGCTGGCTCGGCGCGAATCGGTCGGTCGACCGACCTGACAGGCCGTGCTGCGCCCGTGGCAAGCCTGCCGGAGGTTCGGTCGGTCGACCGACCTGACGCCCCGCGGGCGCATCGAGCTGGCGTGGGGTTCGGTCGGTCGACCGACTGACGCGCCCCGCTTGCTCGTCACCCTCCGGCTGTGCGTTTCATGGCCATCGTGCGGGATGGTTGGGATGAATCAGCCGATATAGGCGTGTGGGGATTGACGAACGGTGGGAATCGGGAGGAGAACATATTTGGGGGAACGTAGAGGGGAAAAGCATCCTGAATGCCCGATGAGAGCCCGACCCTCGACCTGCTCGAGCGGCTGTCCGCCGCGTCGGACCGGATGACGTTCGACGCGCTGCTGCGTCAGGTCGGCCTGCCTGAGAAGGTGCTGCGCGGCCGGCTCCAGCAGCTTGTCGACCGCGGATGGGTCGACGCGTACCCGGCCGACGGGTACGCCGCCGAGACCACCGACAGCCAGTCCGACGCCGACGGCCAATCCGCCACCGACGGCCAGTCCGGCGACGGCGGCCAGTCCGGCGACGGCGGCACGGCCCACGCCGAATCCAGCCACGCCGAGACCGGCCAAGCCGAGGCCGGCCATGGCGGCCACGCCCAGACGCCCAGCTCCCAGGCCGGCCGCTCCCCGGCGGCCGAGCGAGCCGCCCACGCGGTGACGGGTGGCGACCGTCCCATCAGGGCCGTGGGCCGGGTGGACCGGGCGCGGGCCATGACGTTCGCGATCGCGGTCGGGGCGCTGCGGCCCGGCAGTGCGTTCCTGTCCGGGGACCGGGCCGCCCGGCTCGCCGGGCCGATCCTGGCGCGGGCGCGTGACCACGTCGACGAGTCGTTCCGGCTGGTCCGGCTCGACGGGACGGCGATCGTGTGCCTGGCCAGCCGGGAGTCGTCGCGGGACATGGCGGGGACGCCGGTCGGGCGGCGGTTGCCGGCGTACGCGGCGGCGAGCGGGCGGGCGATCCTGGCGTACCGGGCGCGGGCCGAGGTCGAGGCGCTGCTCGACCAGGGCGTGGAGGCGCACACCGTCGACTCGGTCGTCGACCGGGCCGCGTTCTTCGCCGAGCTGGCCGAGGCCCGGGAGCGTGGGTGGGCGTACGAGCGCGGGCAGATGGTTCCCGGCGTCGGGTGCATCGCGGCCGCCGTGCTGCCGGTGCCCGGGGAGTCGAGTGGCCGGCAGGGTGGCGGGCAGGGCGGCGACCGGGGTATTGGACTGCTCATCACCGACGCGATCAGCTGCGGCGTGCCGCTGGCCCGGCTCACCGACGACCACGCCGAGGACATCGCGGAGGCCGTGCTGCGGGCCACCCGTGATCTCGCCGTCGCACTGCGGGGCTGACCAGGGACGGTAGGTAGCCGACCGGCCACGCAAGATCCGGCATTTCGGTACGATGGGCTATGGACGTCCAGCGTACCGACCTGCCCGGCATCGGCACGAGCTATGTGGTGACGACCGGCCGCGGGCGCCGCATCGGGATCGTCTCGCACCGCAGTGGACGGCGGGATCTGGTCATCTACGACGAAGAGGACCCCGACACCAGCATCGTGTCGGTGGCGCTGTCGGCCGACGAGGCCAACGCCATCGCCGAGTATCTCGGGACGGCCCGGATCGTCGAGCAGCTCGCGCAGATGCAGCGGCAGGTGGCCGGGCTGGTCACCGAGCAGCTGGTGATCGCGCCCGGCTCGCCGTACGACGGGCGGACCCTCGGCGACACGCGCGCGCGGACCCGCACGGGTGCCTCGATCGTCGCGGTCGTGCGGGGCAACGCGGTCACCGCCAGCCCGCGGCCCGACTTCGGGCTGCTCGCGCACGACCTCGTCGTCGTGGTCGGCACCGCCGCCGGCGCCGAGGGCGTCGCGACGCTGCTCACGGACGGCTAGGGCCGCCGGTGCACCACGACACGATCCTCGTCGAGCTCGGCGCCGTCATCCTGGCGCTCGGGCTGCTCGGGGCACTGTCGCTGCGCTTCTCGATCTCGCCCATCCCGTTGTACCTCGTGGCCGGCCTCGCGTTCGGCGTGGGTGGCATCCTGCCGCTGACGACCAGCACCGAGTTCATCTCGGCCGGCGCGAAGATCGGCGTGATCCTGCTGCTGTTCACGCTCGGCCTGGAGTACACGGCCCCGGAGCTCGTCGGCACCCTGCGCTCGTCGGCGCCGGCCGGCCTCGTCGACCTCGTGCTCAATGCCGCGCCGGGGGTCGCGGCGGCGCTCATCCTCGACTGGGGCGTCGCGGCGGCCGTCGCGCTCGGCGGCATCACGTACGTCACGTCGTCCGGCATCACCGCGAAGGTCCTCGGCGACCTCGGCTGGCTCGGCAACCGCGAGACGCCCGTCGTGCTGTCGCTGCTCGTCTTCGAGGACCTGATGATGGCGCTGTACCTGCCGATCCTCACGGCCCTCCTGGCCGGCGTCGGGCTGCTCGGCGGCACCGCGACCCTGGCGATCGCCGCGGCGACGGTCAGCTTCGTCCTGCTCGTCGCCCTGCGGTTCGGCACGATCGTGGAGCGGTTCGTGGCCAGCGACAGCGACGAGGTACTGCTGCTGAAGGTGCTCGGCCTGACCCTGCTCGTCGCCGGCGTGGCCGAGGTGCTGCAGGTGTCAGCGGCGGTCGGGGCGTTCCTCGTGGGCATCGCGCTGTCCGGGCCGCTCGCCCACACCGCCCGGCAGCTGCTCATGCCGCTGCGGGACCTGTTCGCGGCGGTGTTCTTCGTGTTCTTCGGGCTGCAGACCGACCCGCGGAAGCTCCCGCCGGTCCTCGGCGTGGCGGCGCTGCTCGTCGTGTGCGGGATGCTGTCGAAGCTGGCGACGGGCTGGATCGCGGCGGCCCGCGCCGGGGTGGCCGTTCCGGGCCGGATCCGCGCGGGCGCGGCGCTGCTGCCCCGCGGCGAGTTCAACATCGTCATCGCCGGGCTGGCGGTGGCCGCGGGCACGAACGCGAAGCTGGGCCCGCTCGCCGCCGCGTACGTCCTGATGCTCGCTGTCCTCGGCCCCCTCATGGCCCGCGCGGCGGAGCCCCTCGCCCGCCTCTACGTCCGCGGCCGCACAAGAAGAGGCGGCGGCGCGCCCGACGCGGCGGCCGGTTGACGGCAGCCCGGCAGCCGTGCCGTTACGTGGTAGGAAAACGGGGGTTATAGCACCAGTTTTCCTACCACGTAACACCGCAGACCACGAAAGCGCACGGCAGCGCCGTCCGGTTCGAGAAAACTGTCCGAAATACGGAATTTCCCTCAAGTCTCGGATCTTGGCTCGCCCGGCGTGTTTGGCTTCCCGTCGGAGGTGCCACGGCAGCGCTGCCGTGGCGGACACACGGGGGATCAGCAATGTTCAAGCTCAACCGCACGCTGCCCGCACTCGGCGCGGCCACCCTGCTCGCCACGCTCGTCAGCTCGCCTGCGTCTGCAGCCGGAGCTGCCGGCGCCGGCGGCGGAGGTGACGCGGCCTTCAGCGCGGGCAAGGCCAGGCATGCCGGGTCGGCGGCCTGCAAGGAGATGACCGTGAACGGCGGCTTCGAGCTGCCGAAGCTGGGCGCGAAGCAGGACTGGTACCAGTTCGACGAGGACGACGTCCAGGCGTGGCGCACAGATGACCCCGCGGGCAAGATCGAGATCTGGGGCGGCGGCAACGGCGTGCCGGCCCGGTTCGGCAAGCAGTTCGCGGAGCTCAACGCGACCGGCTCGGGCAACTCGGTGTACCAGGACATCAAGACCAAGCCGAACACGAAGATCTACTGGTCGTTCTGGATCCGGGCCCGTGACACGTCCGGCGGCAAGGACGTCGACGCCACGCAGATCCACTTCGGCCGCACGCCCAGGAACAGCGGCAGCGTCAACGGCGTCGGGTCCACGTTCGCCTACTCCAACAGCGCCGGCGACGTGCAGTGGAAGCGGCTCTACGGCTGGTACAAGACCGGCGCCGGCCAGACGATGACCCGCGTGACGCTGACCGCGGTCGAGAGCGCCTCGACCGACGAGGGCTACGGCAACCTGGTCGACGGCCTCACGATCGTCGAGAACAAGAACTGCATCTGAACGCCGGACCCCGCTGGGTGCGTGGACGCGCACCCAGCGGGTGAGGTACGTCCCACTGCATAAGTCGCTTCTATAAGCGCGTGATACGAATAGAACATGCAGGCCGCTACGACTCCGCAGCTCGACCCGGCCCGGCTGGCGTCCGCCGTCGAGCGGCTCTTCAGCCTGCTGCGGCACGGCAACCCGCCGAACGACATCAGCCTCACCGCCGCCTCCACGCTGCGCCGGCTGGAGCGGGAGGGCCCACGCCGGCTCACCGAGCTCGCCGCCGCCGAGGGCGTCACCCAGCCGGCGATGACCCAGCTCGTCCAGCGCCTCGAACGGGAGGGCCTGGCGGCCCGCGCCGCGGACCCCGACGACGGGCGCGTCGTCCTCGTCGGCGTCACCGACGACGGCCGGGAGCTGCTGGCCAGACGGCGGGCCGTGCGGGCCCGGCACCTCGCCACGATCCTCGGCGACCTGGACGACGACGACCAGGCGCTCATCGCCGCCGCGCTGCCCGCCCTGGAGAAGCTCGAGAGGCTCGGCCGATGACCGGCACGCTCGAGACGAGCCGGCGCGGCCTGCCGACCAGCGCCGACCATCCGCACTACAAGTGGGTGGCGTTGTCCAACACCACGCTCGGCATGCTCATCGCGACGATCAACGCGTCGATCGTGCTCATCTCGCTGCCGGCGATCTTCAACGGCATCCACCTCAACCCGCTCAGCCCCGGCAACGTGAGCTACCTGCTCTGGATGCTCATGGGGTACATGCTGGTCAGCGCCGTCCTCGTGGTGACGCTGGGCCGGCTGGGCGACATGTTCGGCCGGGTCCGCATCTACAACGCCGGCTTCGCGCTGTTCACGGTCACGTCGATCGCACTGTCGCTCGACCCGTTCGACGGCGGCGGCGGCGCCCTGTGGCTCATCGGCTGGCGGGTGCTGCAGGCGGTCGGCGGCGCGATGCTCATGGCGAACTCCGCCGCGATCCTCACCGACGCGTTCCCGGCGGCCCAGCGCGGCATGGCCCTGGGCGTCAACATCGTCGCCGGCATCGCCGGCTCGTTCATCGGTCTGGTCCTCGGCGGGCTGCTCGCCGAGTGGAACTGGCGGGCCATCTTCTGGGTCAACGTGCCGATCGGCATCGTCGGTACGCTCTGGGCGTACCGTTCCCTGCACGACACCGGCCTGCGGCGGCCCGGCCGCATCGACTGGTGGGGCAACCTGACCTTCGCCGTGGGCCTGACGGCGCTGCTCGCCGCGATCACCTACGGCATCCAGCCGTATGGCGGGCACTCCCAGGGCTGGACCAACCCGTGGGTCCTGTCCGGCCTCATCGGCGGCGTGCTCGTCCTGGCGCTGTTCACCTGGATCGAGCGGCGGGTCACCGATCCGATGTTCCCGCTCGGGCTGTTCAAGATCCGGGCGTTCGCGTCGGGCAACGTCGCCGGCCTGCTCGCCTCGATCGCCCGCGGCGGCCTGCAGTTCATGCTCATCATCTGGCTGCAGGGCATCTGGCTGCCGCTGCACGGCTACCGCTACGAGGAGACCCCGCTGTGGGCCGGCATCTACCTGCTGCCGCTCACCGTCGGCTTCCTCGCCGCCGGGCCGATCGCCGGGCACCTCTCCGACAGGTACGGCCCCCGGCTGTTCGCCGCCGCCGGCCTGCTCGTCATGGCGCTGAGCTTCGGCGGCCTGCTCGTCCTGCCGACCGACTTCGCCTACTGGGCGTTCGCCGGGCTCGTGTTCCTCAACGGCCTCGGCGGCGGGCTCTTCGCCGCGCCGAACACCGCCCTCATCATGTCGAGCGTCCCGGCCCACCTGCGCGGCGCCGCGTCGGGCATGCGCGCCACGTTCCAGAACGCGGGCATGGTGCTCTCGATCGGCGTGTTCTTCTCGCTGATGGTGGCGGGCCTGTCCAGCCACCTGCCGGCCACGCTCAACGACGGGTTGGCGGCTCAGGGTGTACCGCCGCAAGCCGCGCACAGCATCGCCGCGCTGCCGCCGGTGGGCACGCTGTTCGCGGCCTTCCTGGGGTACAACCCCATTCAGGAGCTCCTCGGCCCGCAGCTGCTCGGGCAGCTCCCGCCCGCCAACGCCGCCACCCTCACCGGCCGCGAGTTCTTCCCGAACCTGGTCTCGGGCCCGTTCCACGACGGCCTGATCATCGTGTTCTGGCTGGCGATCGCCATGTCCGTGATCGGCGCCCTCGCGTCGCTCGTGAAGCCGGCGAAACCGGTCACCTAGACCCCGCTCCCTGGTGGATGCCGCCCCCGGCCGGCCACGGGTCGGGTCGGCGGCACAGCGCGGACGGGCCGGTGCCCTCGTGGGAGCAGGGGCGCCGGCCCGGCCGTGGCATCACACCGCGGCGAGACGCGCCGACAGGAACGCCCGCTCGACGGCGTTGTCGCACAGCGCGATCGCCTGCCGGTAGGCGTCCGCCGCCTCGGCCGGGCGGTCCAGGCGGTGCAGCAGGTCGGCGCGGGTCGCCGGCAGGTAGTGGTAGGCGGCCAGCCGCGCGTCCTCGGCGAGGGCGTCGACCAGCGACAGCGCGACCGCCGGGCCGCCCGCGGGCGGCGGCAACATCGAGACGACCACGGCCCGGTTGAGCGCGACGACCGGCGACGGCCAGACCGCGAGGAGCAGGTCGTACACGTCGCGGAGCTGGCCCCAGTCGGTGTCGGCGTAGGTGGGGGCCTCGGCGTACAGCGCCGAGATCGTCGCCTGCAGCGCGAACCGGCCGGGCTTCCCGCCGCGCAGCGCGGCCCGGACCAGGCGCAGGCCCTCGGTGATCTGCGCGGCGTCCCAGCGGGAGCGGTCCTGCTCCTCCAGCCGCAGCAGCCGGCCGTCCGGCCCGATCCGGGTGGCGCGGCGGGCGTCGTGCAGCAGCATCATGGCCAGCAGGCCGACGGCCTCGCGCTCGTCGGGCATGAGCGCGCACAGGGTGCGGGCCAGGTCGAGGGCCCGCTCGACCAGGTCGGAGCGGACCAGCGCGTCCCCCACGGGGGCGGCGTGGCCGGTGGTGAAGACCAGGTGGACGACGGTGAGGACGGCGTCGAGGCGGTCGGGCAGCTCCTCGGCGGACGGCACGCGGTACGGGATGCGGGCCGCCGCGATCTTCTTCTTCGCCCGGGTCACCCGGGCCGCCATGGTCGGCTCGCTGACCAGGAACGCACGGGCGATCTCGGCCGTGGTCAGCCCGCAGACGAGCCGCAGCGTGAGGGCGAGCTGCGCCTCCCGGGCCAGCGCCGGGTGGCAGCAGGTGAACACGAGGCGGAGCCGGTCGTCGGGGATGTCGTCGGGCTCCGCGTCGTCGGCGGCGTCGGGCACCACGAGGAGCGGCAGCTTGGAGCGCAGCGTCGACGCACGCTTGTGCGCGTTCAGCGCCCGCCGCTGCGCGGTCGTGGTCAGCCAGGCGCCGGGGTTGGCCGGCACGCCCTGGCGCAGCCACGCGTCCATCGCGGCGAGGTACGCGTCCTGGACGCACTCCTCGGCCAGGTCGAGGTCACGCGCGACGCGCACCGTCGCGGCGAGCACGCGGGCCCACTCGCGGCGGTGCGCGTCAGCGACGGCCTGCCGGATGTCAGCAGGATCCATCGGGGAGGACCTACTCGAAGACCATCACCGGGCGGACCTCGACGCCGCCGAACCCCGCCGGGCACAGCTTGCCGATCTGCAGGGCGTGGTCGAGGTCCTTGGCCTCGACGAGGTAGTACCCGCCGAGGACTTCCTTCGTCTCGACGAACGGGCCGTCGGTGACGACGTCGCCGCGGATCGACGTGGCCGTGGGGGTCGGCTGGAGGGCGTTGCCGCCGAGCAGCTGGCCGCCGAGCTCGACGACCTGCTCGGCGAAGCGGGCGTGGGCCTCCATGGCCTGCTGCCACAGGGCCGGGTCGGGGTTCTCGTAGGCGGCCTCGTCCTCGTAGATCAGAATCAGGTACTGGGCCATCGTGCATCTCCTAGCGTGGTGTGGACACTTCCACTCCTACGTCAATCGTCCCCTCCCCCGAATCGACAACACGGCCAAAGAATTTTTTCGAGCCGACGTAGAGCAGTGCCCCGGCGGCCATGACCAGCGTCCCGACGACGTACCACCCGGTGAGCACGAGCAGCGCGACCGACGCCGCCAGGGACACCCAGGCGCAGCCGCGGGCGAGGGAGCGGCGGGGCAGCAGGCGGAGGGCGGCGGCCGAGCCCATGAGGTACACGAGGACGAAGCTCCCGCTCGTGAGCAGGACGAGGGGCCGGGTGCCGGTCCCGGTCAGCGCCACCAGCAGCATCGACACCCCGCCGAGGCCGGCGACCACCGCGAGGCTGCGGCGGGGCACCTCGCCGGCGCCCGAGCCGCGGGCGAACCACGCCGGCAGCGCGCCGTCGCGGCCGAGGGCGGCGCCGAGCTTGGCCGCTCCCGCATAGTAGGCGTTCATCGTACCGAGGGTGAGCAGCACGGCCGCCCCGGCGGCGATGACCCGGACCTGCCCGCCGGTCCCCCGCGCCAGCAGCTCCGCGAGGGGCGCGTCGGACGTCGCGGCCGGTCCCAGGACCAGGATGCTGGCGGCGGCGATGCCCAGGTAGAGCACGCCGACGACGAGCAGCGCGATCGCGGTGGCCCGGGGCAGGTCGCGGGCCGGGTTGCGGAAGTCGGCGGCGAGCGACGTGACCGCCTCCCAGCCGGCGAAGCCCCAGACGAGCACCGCGGCAGCCGAGCCGACCGCCCACCAGCCGTGCGGCGCGAACGGGTGCAGGTTGGCCGGGTCGGCGTGCGGCAGGGCGGTGCCGGTGGCGGTGACGAGCAGCGTGATGAGCAGGGCGGCCAGGCCGAGCTGGAGCTTCCCGGAGATCCGCACGCCGCCCAGGTTGCCGGCGGTGACGATGACCATGAGCCCGACGGCGGTGGCGAGGACGGTGGGGGTGCCGCCGCCGAGCGCCGCCGCCACGTACGCGCCGCCGAACAGCGCGGCGGCCGGGGCGCCGACCGGGACGGCGAAGAAGAACGACCAGCCCACGACCGCCGCCGCCCGGTCACCGAACGCCCGGCGCACGTAGGTGGCCACGCCGCCCGAGTCGGGGTGGCGGGCACCGAGCGCGGCGAAGGTCGCGGCGAGCGGGATCGACAGCAGGACCAGCGCGCCCCACGCGAGCAGCGACGCGGGCCCGGCCGTCTGCGCGGCGAGCGCCGGCAGCGCGATCACCCCGGTCCCGAGCACGGCGCCGATCGAGAGCGCCGCACCTTGTGGCACAGTCATCATGATCCTGATTCTTCAGCGGTACCGTGGAATCTTCGAGTGGCAGGAATGCCAACGTGCGATAGATTCGTGCCATGGCGCCGCACGTCGTGGGCGTGGCCGTCACCGAGGACATGCCGGTGTTCGAGCTCGCCGTCCCCTGCGAGGTCTTCGGCATCGACCGGGCCGACCTCGCCGACCCGTGGTACGAGCTGCGTTTCGCCGCCGTCGAGCCGGGCCGCCACGCGGCGCGCTCCGGGCTCACCGTCGACGCGCCGCACCCGATCGCGTCGCTCGCCGACGCCGACACGGTCCTGCTGCCGGCGTTCGCCCGGGCCAGGCAGATCGAGCCGCCCGACGAGCTGGTCCGCACGGTGCGCAAGGCGTACGAGAACGGCCGGCGGATCGTCGCCATCTGCACCGGCGCGTACGTGCTGGCCGCGGCCGGGCTGCTCGACGGGCGCCGGGCGACGACGCACTGGATGAACGCGTTCGACTTCGCGCAGCGCTACCCGGCGGTGACGTTCGACCCCGACGTGCTCTACACGTCAGACGGCAACATCTTCACGTCGGCGGGCACGGGCGCGGCCGTCGACCTGTGCCTGCACCTGGTCCGGCTCGACCACGGTGCCGCGGTCGCCAACGAGGTGGCCCGGCGGATGGTGGTGCCGCCGCACCGCGACGGCGGCCAGGCCCAGTTCGCGCACCCGCCGCGCCCGTTGCGCACGCACGGCGGGCTCGGCCCGGCCCTGGAGTGGGCCCGGCAGCGGCTCGACCAGCCACTGACCGTGGCCGACCTCGCCCGGGAGGCGCGGCAGAGCCCGCGCACGTTCGCCCGGCGGTTCCGCGAGGAGCTCGGCACCAGCCCGCTGCAGTGGCTGGTCGGACAGCGGGTCCGGCTGGCCCAGGAGCTGCTGGAGACGACCGACGACTCGATCGAGCGGATCGCCCACCGCACCGGCTTCGGCACCCCGGCCAACCTGCGGACCCACTTCGCCCGGCACACCAGCGTGACCCCGACGACGTACCGCCAGGTGTTCCACCGCTAGTTGAGCAGGTGCTCCAGCAGGAGCGCGACCTCGCGGTAGCGCGACACGGTCACCAGGTGGACGCCGTCGAAGGCGCCGCTGTCGCGCAGCGCCGCGACCTGCGCGCAGGCCGCCTCGACGCCGGCCCGGCGGTCCGCCTCGACCCGCGCCACCAGGCCGGCCGGGATGTCGATGTCGGGGATCGTCGCCGCCAGCCGCCGGGCCATGTCGGCGCTGGCCAGGACCAGGACCCCGGCGTACACCGGCCGGTCGATGCCGGCGGCGTCGCGCCAGCGCAGCAGGGCGTCCACGTCGAAGCTCATCTGCGCGAACACGAAGTCCGCCGCGCGCTTCCAGGCCGGCAGCGGGCGCAGCGCGGCGGCCACGCCGATGCGGGGCGGCGCGAACCCGGGCCGCTCCCCCATCGCGCGGGCCTGCTCGATCATCGTGCGGACGGTCAGTTCGCCGGTTCGCCCGCCCACGGTCGGCTTGTCGCCGTGGACGAACAGGAACTCCCCGACCCCGTACGCCGCCGCGGTGAGCATGTCCCGCTGGAACCCCAGCAGGTTGCGGTCGCGGGAGTTCAGGCAGGCGATGCTGCGCCCGCCCATCGCCGCCACCTCGTGCGCGACCGCGATGCTCGAAACCGTGGCGCGGCCGATGTGGTTGTCCGGGACCAGGAACGCGTGCGCGACCGGCGCGAGCACCCCGATCTGGTGCCGGACGTGGCGGATGTCGGGCCGCGTCGGCGGCTCGATCTCACAGATGACGTCGAAGGACACGGCTTGCGGTTCAGCAGGGGATCAGCTCCGAGCGGCGGACCCGGACGCGGGTGCCGTCGGTCAGGGTCACCTCGACCCGCCCGGCCGGATCCGTGTCGCCGAACGCGTAGATCTCCTTGCCCGCGTGCTCCGCGAGGTCACCCCCGGCCGGCCGCAGGACCCACTTCAATTCCGGCGATCTGCCCATTTCGCCCACCCCCTCGGCCGACAACGGTAGGCGCTGGGAGACGTCTGGCGCCGCCGAACCGCCGGGCGCGCACCCTTGTGGGTGAGCCGCCACTTTCCGGACGCCGTGGCCTCCTGACGTCGCCGGACGGGCTCCGGGACCGCGCCCGACCACCATGGCCCGAGGCGGTCGGGCGCGGACCCGGAGCCCGCTCTCCCGCGAAGACGTCGGTCGATCCACGCGGGGTAGATCGACCAACGCCAACGCAGGGGCCGCGCGAGCCGTCAGTCGCGGACCAGCTGCTCACGAAGGCTGCTCAGCGCCCCGGCCAGCAGGCGGGACACGTGCATCTGCGAGATGCCCAGCTCGGCCGCGATCTGCGACTGGGTCAGGTTGCCGTGGAAGCGCATCGCGATGATCTTCTGCTCGCGCTGCGGCAGGCGGGCCAGCAGCGGGCGCAGCGCCTCGCGGTTCTCCACGTTGCGCAGGTCCTCGTCCTCGCCGCCGAGCAGGTCGCCGAGGCCGTTGGCGCCGGCGTCGCCCCCGTCGCCGACCGGGGCGTCGAGCGACAGCGCGCGGTACGCCTGACCGCACTCAAGACCCTCGATGACCTCCTCTTCGGAGACGTTCAGCCGCTCCGCCAGGTCGGCCACCGTCGGGGACCGGCCGAGATCCTGCGCGAGGTCGCTGGTGACCTTGCTGATCTCCAGGCGGAGCTCCTGCAGGCGGCGCGGGACCCGGACGTCCCAGCCCTTGTCCCGGAAGTGCCGCTTGAGCTCGCCGACGATCATGGGGATCGCGTAGCTGGTGAACGCCGCGCCACGCGCCGGGTCGAAGCCGTCCACCGACTTGATCAGGCCCAGGTTCGCGACCTGGACCAGGTCGTCGAACTGCTCGCCGCGGTTGCGGAAGCGGCGGGCCAGGTACTCGGCGAGCGGGATGTACAGCTCGATGAGCCGCGCCCGGGCCCGCGCCCGGTCGGCACCGGCGGGGAGGTCGGCCATCAGCGACAGGAGGGCCTTGGCCTGCGCGTCGTTCTCCCGGTGGCGGGACGGAGCGGGGGCAGCGGATACCGCGGAAACAGACATATCGACAGTCACGACCAACAGCCTTTCGATCGGTGCCACGACGCACGCCGAGACGGCACGGCAAGCGCGACAAGGGGGTTTCGGCACTGGACGAGCGGGCACCTCAATGAGGGAGAGGGCAGGCTCGCGCGGAATGCGGTCCGAAAGGGCGCCCGTGTCTTGAGCACCAGACCTGCGCTGTCGCCACCTTGCGGTCGGCCGCCGTTGCTGGACGGCCCCGCACCAATGGGGGCGACAGATCCGACTCTACAAGAGATTGCCGCATGACAAAAGTCGTGCCAGCGCGGCGCGCCGCCAGGCCCTAGTGTGGCCCCATGACCGGAAGCGGCAGGATCGACTCGAACATCCCGAACGTCGCCCGGATGTACGACTACTATCTCGGCGGCTATCACAACTTCGCCGTCGACCGGGAGGCCGCGGAGAAGGTCCTGGCGATCTTCCCCGACACCCCGGCGGCCGCCCGCACGAACCGGCGCTTCCTCCAGCGCGCCGTGCGGTACCTCGCCGAGGAGGCCGGCATCCGCCAGTTCCTCGACATCGGCGCCGGCCTGCCGACCCAGGGCAACGTGCACGAGGTCGCGCCGGCGGGCTGCAAGGTCGTCTACGTCGACAACGACCCGGTCGCCGTCGCCCAGGCCCGCACGCTCGTCGAGGACCTGCCCGACGTCTCCGTCGCCCTCGCCGACCTCCGCGACCCCGACGGCCTGCTCGCCGACCCGCACGTGTGCGGCCACCTCGACCTCACCGAGCCGGTCGCGATCCTGATGGTGTCGCTGCTGCACTTCGTGCCCGACGACGCCAAGCCCGGGCGGCTGATCGCGCAACTGCGCGACGCGACCGCTCCCGGCAGCCACCTGGTGGTGTCGCACCTGACCCTCGACGGTGTCGCGGAGGCCCCGGCGAGACAGGGCCAGGAGGTGTACCGCAGCTCGACCGCGCCCATCGTCCCGCGCACCCGCACCGACATCCTGCGCCTGTTCGAGGGCTACGACCTCGTGGAGCCCGGCCTGGTCTGGCTCGGCGAGTGGCGGCCCGACGCGCCCGGCGGCCCGGAGGAGGTCTCGCACGGCTACGGCGGGGTGGGCATGCGGCCCAAGTACTGACATTCGTCGCCGCAAGCCCGGCGGATGGGTCGTTGACGGCAACCTCACAGTGACCCGTCATCCCGTGCGGTAGCTCCGAAGTCCTCGCGTCAGGCGGTTCGACAGCCCGGATCGCCTCCGATGTGGGAGGACCACGAGCATGCGCACTCCAACCCGAGCCGGCCAGTGGCGAGCAGTCAGAGCCACGGCCGCCGCGGTGGTCGCGGCCGGTGTCGCGTTCGTCGGCCTGGGGCCGGCCACGTCAGCGGCGTCCAGCCACCGCGAGGCACCGCTCGTCGCGGCCGACCCGGCCGTCGACAACACCGACCTCTACGCGTTCGTCAGCCCCGAGCGCGCCGGCTACGTCACGTTCATCGCGAACTGGCAGCCGTTCGAGGAGCCCAACGGCGGCCCGAACTTCTACCCGTTCGCGACGGACGCCGTGTACAACATCAACGTCGACAGCGACGGTGACGCCAGGGCCGACGCCGTGTTCCGGTGGACGTTCCAGAACGTCGACAAGCGCGGCGGCAACACGTTCCTGTACGCCAACGGCCCGGTCACCTCGCTCGACGACGAGAACCTGCTGTTCCGCCAGACGTACACCCTCGAGTCGTCGTTCCACGGCGAGCCGTTCAAGACGCGTGTCAAGGACGCCCCGGTCGCCCCGTCGCGGGTGGGCAAGGCGACCATGCCCGACTACGGCAAGCTGCGCAACGACGCCAACAAGCGGCTCCCCGGCGGCTGGAACGTCTACGCCGGCCAGGCCGACGACCCGTTCTACCTCGACCTGCGGGTGTTCGACCTGCTGTACGGCGGGGACCTGAGCGAGACCGGGCAGGACACGCTCGCGGGGTACAACGTCAACACCATCGCCCTGCAGGTGCCCTTCTCCGACGTGGCGCTCAAGGGCGACGCGAAGCGCAACCCGGTCATCGGCGTCTGGACCACGACGGAGCGGGCCAGGACGCGGGTCACGGGCCAGACCTCGCCGGTCACCGGCGACAAGGTCCAGGTGTCGCGGCTGGGCAACCCGCTGGTCAACGAGGTGGTCGTCCCGGCGTCGCTGAAGGACGCGTTCAACTCGATCGACCCGTCCAAGGACGCCGACATCCCGGCCGTCGTCGCCCGCGTGACCGACCCGGAGCTGCCGAAGCTCATCGAGGCCATCTACAAGATCCCGGCCCCGGCGACCCCGCGCAACGACCTGGTCGAGATCTTCCTGACCGGTATCACCACGAAGGCGAACGGCCCGATCAAGGCCGACCTCAACTCGCAGCTCAACAACGCCGACGTGGACCCGTCGAAGTTCCGCCCGTCGGAGATGCTGCGGCTGAACCTGAGCGTGCCGGTGACCGCGCAGCCGAACCGGCTGGGTGTCCTCGCCGGTGACCTGCAGGGGTTCCCGAACGGGCGGCGGCTCACCGACGACGTCGTCGACATCTCGATCCAGGCGGTCGAGGGCGCGGCGCAGACCGGCAAGCTCGTCGACGCCCTGGCGACCGGCGACAAGGTCGACGCGAACGACAACGCGTTCGGCGCGGAGTTCCCGTACCTGGCCCTGCCGAACAGCGACGCGGTGAACAAGGGCGGCGGCACCGGTGGCGGCGCTCCCGCTCCCGCCGCGAGCGCTTCGGCGCAGGCCGCCAACCCGCAGACCACGCCGTCGGCCTTCGAGTCCGGCACGGGCATGACCGCCGTGGCGGTCGGCACCTCGGCCCTCGCGGCCGGCCTCGGGACCCTGATGTTCATCGGCTGGTGGCGGCGCCGCAACGCCGCCGGCCTCTAACCCCTGCCCCTCGCCGGGCGGGTCCGCCGCGGACCCGCCCGGCACACCCCGGACCTGAGGAGGATGCAGTGCGACTGCGTGCGATTTCCGTGGTGGTGCTGGCGGCCGCGCTGCTCTTCGGCATCGGCGCCACGATCGGCCGGCCCACCCCGCCTGTTGTTGCCGAGAGTCCCCGGCCGGCGTCCCAGCTCGCCGCCTCCATCGCCCGTTTCCAGGACCGGCTCCGCTCGGTGCCCGGCGACTGGACCACCTGGGCCGCGCTCGGCGAGGCGTACCTGGAGCAGGCGCGCATCAGCGCCGACCCGGCCTACTACCCGAAGGCCGAGGGCGCCCTGCGCAAGTCCCTCGAGGCGCGCCCCGGCGGCAACGAGCCGGCCCTGGCCGGGCTCGGCGCGCTCGCCAACGCCCGGCACGACTTCGCCGGCGCCGAGCGGTTCGCCCGGCAGGCGCTCGAGGTCAACCAGTGGTCGGCGACCGCGTACGGCGTGCTCGCCGACGCGCTGACCCAGCTCGGCCGGCCGGCCGAGGCGACCGCCGCCGTGCAGCGGATGCTCGACCTGAGGCCCGGCCTCGGCTCGTACACCCGCGGATCCTATGACCTCGAACAGCATGGCCGCCGCACCGAGGCGATCCAGCTGATGGAGCGGGCGCTCGCGAGCGCCACCGAACCGGCCGACGTCGCCTTCTGCCACCAGCACCTCGCCGCCCTGGCGTGGGCGGCCGGCGACACCGCGACCGCGACGCGGCACGTCACGGTGGGGCTCCAGGTGTACCCCGAGACGCCCGGCCTCTGGCAGCTCAAGGCCAAGCTCGACACCGCCGGCGGCGACCTCGACGCGGCCCTCGCCGACCTCGAGCGGGTCGTCGCCCGCACGCCCACCGTCGACGCCCTGCTCGACCAGGCCCGGCTGCTGCGCTTCGCGGGCCGCGACCCTGGCCCCTCGCTGGTGCTTGCCCAGGCCGCGCACCAGCTGTTCACCGCCAACGGCGGTACCGACGACCTGGGCGCGGCCGCCCTGGCGCTGGAGCTCGGCCGCCCGGCCGAGGCGGCGGCCCTGGCGTCCGCGGAGTTCGCCCGGCGGCCGTTCGCCGAGGTCGCCGACGTGCTGGGCTGGAGCCTGCTGCAGGCGGGCCGGCCGGCCGAGGCGCTGCCCTACGCGCGGCAGGCCGCCGCGCTCGGGCAGGTCGACGCGACACTCGCCTACCACTACGGCATGGTCGCCCTGGCCACCGGGGACCGCCAGCTCGCCCGCGTCCAGCTGCGGCTGGCGCTGGCCCTGAACCCGAGGTTCTCCCCCGTCGACGCGCCGATCGCCGCGCGGACGCTGGATTCCCTCACGTCCTCGGAGGAGTCGTGATGTTCCGTCGCCTGGCCGTCGTGCTGTCGGCGCTGGTCGCGGGGGTGCTGCTCACTCCCGGCCCGGCCCAGGCCCACCCGCTCGGCAACTTCTCGGTCAACCAGCTCGCCGCGCTGTCCTTCCGCCCCTCCGGTGTGGACGTGCTGGCGCTGGCCGACTTCGCCGAGCTGCCCACGGTCCAGGAGCAGTCCACTGTGGACTCGCTCGGGGTGCCCGCCTACGCGGCGCGCGAGTGTGCCGCACTGGCCTCGGCGTTCTCGGTCCGGGTCGGCGGGGACCTCGTTACGCTGGCCGTCGCCGGCTCGTCCTTTGCGTACTCCGACGGGTCGGCCGGCCTGCGGACGAGCCGCCTGGAGTGCTCGCTGTCCGCCGCGTTCGACTTCGCCGCCGGTGAGTCCACTGTGGACGTGACCAGCGGGTATCGGGGGGATCGGGTAGGATGGCGGGAGCTGACGGCGGTGGCTTCGGGGGTGCACCTCGTCGACTCGCCGCTGCCGACGAGCAGCCTGAGCGACGGCCTGCGCAGCTATCCGGACGACCTGCTGAGCTCCCCGCCCGACGTCCGGTCGGCCCACCTGCGCGTGTCCCCCGGCGGCGCGACGCTGGCTACGTCCACCTCCACGGCCGCGCCGGCTCTGCCCGGCTGGCTGGGCCGCGCGGAGTCGACGCTGCGCGGCTGGGTGGGTTCGCGGGACCTGACGGTGGGTGTGGGCCTGGCGGCGGTGCTGCTGGCGCTGCTGCTGGGCGCCGCTCACGCCGCGCTGCCTGGCCACGGCAAGACGGTGATGGCCGCGTACCTGGCCGGCCGCCAGGGCCGCCCCCGCGACGCGCTCGCCGTGGGCGCGACGGTGACGCTGACCCACACGGGCGGCGTCCTGGTGCTGGGCCTGCTCTTGACGACGGCGGCCGGCCTGGCGGGCGAGACGGTCCTGGGCTGGCTGGGCGTGACCAGCGGAGTCCTGGTGGCCACGGTGGGCGCGGCGATGCTCCTGTCCCGCCGTACGGCTCATGCCCACGGCCACTCGCACGCCCACTCGCACGGCCACCCCCATGCACATGCCCACGGCCACGACCACTTCCACGACCACGGCCACTCTCATGGCCACCGTCCCGAGGGCGACGGTCACGTCCACGGCGACGGCCTGTCCCACGACGGCGCCACCCACTCCCACGGTCACTCGCATGACCCCGCAGGCGACGACACCCACTCCCACGGGCCGGCCGGCCACGCCCACGCCCCCGCGGGTGACGGCGCCACCCACTCCCATGACCCGGCTCCCGGCGGGGCGAAGCCGAGCCGCCTCGCCATCGTGGGGATGGGGATCGCCGGCGGCCTGGTACCCAGCCCGTCCGCCCTCGTCGTCCTCCTCGGCGCGGTGGGCCTGGGCCGGACGTGGTTCGGCGTGCTCCTGGTCCTCGCGTACGGCCTGGGCATGGCCGCCGTCCTCACCGCCGCCGGCCTGCTCCTGATCCGGGTCCGCGACCGCTGGGCGGGCCGGTTCCGCCTGGCCGCCCGCCTCCCCCGCCTGACCAGGCTCGCCCCGACCGGCACCGCCGCGATGGTCCTGCTGGTCGGCTCGGCCCTGGCCATCCGCTCCCTGGTCACCCTGTGACACCGACGCCCTGACGGCGGTTCCGTGACACCTCGCCACCGGCGGGTCGCAGCGCGAAGCGACCCGCCGGTGGCGCGTGGCGTGGGCTGCGGCGGGGGTTGGGAGGCGGTACTCTGGTCAGCAGGCAGTGCGCCTGCCTGAGCCAACACGGTCGCCCACGCCGGCCGTGAAGTGGCCAAGAGGCTCTGACTCAGCGCATCGATGCAGGATGCCCGGCGGAAGTCTCGCCGTCCGACTGGTGCGAGCGTGGGTCGACGCCGGAGGACTCGTGATGGCACAGGACACCCCGCAGGGCACCCCCGATCCGACCGACCACACCCGCGACGACGCCGCCCAGCCACGGCCCGAGGCTGACGCGCCGCCGCCCGCACCCGCACCGGGCGCCCGACCACCGGCACCCCGCCAACCCGACCGGACCCCGTCCCGGCCCTCGGACCAAGCCCAAGCCCAAGCGCGCGCCCCGGAGCCAGCCATCGGCCAGCGCCCGGACCAGAATGCCGGGCAGCGCCATGAGCGAAGCCCGGATCAGCCCCCGGACCAGCCCCCGGACCAGCCTCCGGACCAGGAGGCCGACTGGAGCGCGAGGCAGGACGGCCGCAACGACAGCCGCAAGGACGGGCGCCAGCCGCGCCGCGACCGGGCGAGGCGGCGGGCGGTGCGGGCATACGCGGCGCTGGCCGGCATCGCGTACTCGGTGGCCGCCCGCCAACTCGAGGCCGCCGGCCTGCGCGACGGCGAGGTGCTGGGCAGCACGGGCCGGACCGTGTACCCAAGGTTCGCCGGCGACGGACGCCCGTGGACGATCCTCGCCCGCGAGGCGCGCCCCGCCGACGTGAAGCTCGCCGACTGCCGGCGCGCGGCCCGCATGGTGACCGGCCGGGCCGAGCACCTGGTGGACCGCTTCCCACCCAACCACGACGGCTCGTTCTACGCGGGCGAGCACCGGGCCGAGCTGCTGGCACTGCTGTACCTGGTCGTGGCCCACGACAGCCCCGGCCTGATCCCCGCCCCACTCGACCTGGCCTGGACGGCCGAGCTCGGCGAGGAGACCGCGGTGGACGCCGCCTGCGCCGACGCCGACCGCGCGGCAAGACTGCTCCTCGACGACGGCGCCGCCCAACGCTGGCAGCGCATCGCCGAGGCGTTACTGGCCGGCCAGCGCGGCGGCGCCTGGACCGAGGAGTGGCGCGTCCGCTACGAGTCCGACGTGCTCGACCTCGCCTACCGCGGCTTCGTCACCCCACGCGAGGACGCCCGCGGCGAGCCGTTCGTGGTGCGGGCCCCGTGGGAGGGCGTGCGCCAGGTCCTGGACGCCCTCCTGGTGATCGCCGACGACGGCCACGCTCCAGGCACCCGCGTCCGCACGATCGCCCCCACCGCCCTCACCACCACCAGCGACCCCACGACCAACGCCAACCCGCCAGCCCACGGCAACCCGCCAGCCCACGGCAACCCCGCACCGCACGGCAATCCCGCAGCCACCGGCAACCCCAAGGCCCACGGCAAGCCCACAGCCCACGGCAAGCCGGCGGGAGCGTCGGCCGCGGCAACCCCCGCACCGGCGGCGGGGCGGCCGGCTGGACGGGCACCGGACGCGGGCGGCCCGACCGTGGAGCGTTCGGTGAACGGCGGGATGGCGGGGACACGGAGCGAGGGGACGATCGTCGGGGTGTGCTGGGGCGCGGGCGGCCCACCGACCGGGTACGAGGTGCGGGCCGACGGCGAAACCGCGACCCGCACCCTGCGCCCCGACGAGATCGTCATCCTGCCGGGACAGGAGTCGGACGCTCCGGCGTACCAGCCCGGCTGACCGTCAGCGTCAACCGCCCGTGCTCGGCATCGACGAGCACCCCGGCCCCGTCGGGGAGCTCGCCGAGCAGGATCATCGCCGACAGCTCGTCCGCCAGCTCCCGCTGCACGGCCCGCCGCAGCGGCCGCGCGCCCAGCAGCGGGTCATGGCCGGCCGCGGCCAGGTGCGCCCGTGCCGCCTCGGTCAGGGTGAGCCTCACGCCACGCCCACCCGAACCACCGTCCGAGCCACCGCCCGAACTACCGCCCGAGCCAGCGCCCGCGCCCGCCGAGCCGACCGGCACACCATCTGCACGCAAACCCGGCCCACCGCCCGGC
>NZ_JAHYSG010000123.1 GCF_022095675.1 Dactylosporangium sp. AC04546
CGGCACGCCGTCGCTGGAGCTGCACATCCCGGACTTCCGCGGGCCGCTGACGCCCGCGGCCGTCGACGACTCCCTCGAGCAGGCGCACGCCTTCTTCGACGGCACCCCGTTCGCGGTGGCCGCGTGCCACTCCTGGCTGCTCGACCCGCAGCTGCCCGGGGTACTGCCGGAATCCTCGAACATCGTGGCCTTCCAGCGCCGGTTCACGCATGCCTACCGCGGCCCGGAGCCGGCGGACGACCTGCCGCTGGCGTTCGTCTTCGACGACCCGGCGGTGCCCCGGGCGGACCTGCCCCGGGACACCGCCCTGCGCCGTGCGCTGCTGGACCACCTGGACGCCGGCGGCCACTGGTACGCGGCCGCCGGCTGGTTCGCCTGGTAACTAGACCGGCTCGATCCAGATGTTGCGGTACCGGACGTTGGCGCCCGGGTCGCCGTGGTCCTGCAGCCGGATCGGCAGCGGCGCCGCACTCTCCGCGGCGCCGGCACCGGTGGGGCCGTCGATCGCGACGTTGTTGTGCACGGTCACGCCGTTCCAGACGACGGTGACCCGGGCGTTCTCGGTCTTCGTGGTGCCGCTCCAGCGGGCGGCGCGGAACGTGATGTCGTACGTCTGCCAGGTCTCCGGCGCTGTCGCCGGGTTGCTGTCGGGCGCCCGCTTCAGGTAGATCGCGCCGCACTCGTTGTTCGCCAGGGTCGCCTTGCCGTAGGTGTCGAGCACCTGCAGCTCGTAGCGGTCCTGGAGGTAGATGCCGCTGTTGGCCCGGGCCTGGCCGGTGACGTCGGCGGGCAGGTTCGGCAGCCAGAACTCGACGTGCAGCTTGAAGTCGCCGTAGGCCTGCTTGGTGCGCAGGTCGCCGCCGAGCACCTCGGCCGAGCCGCCGGACACCGGCCAGGTCGGCGCCGACCCGTCGGCGTTGGCGAACGCGTTGAGGTTGCCGCCGTTGAACAGTGTCACCCGGCTCGTGCCGTTGTGGGTCCAGACCTGCTGCGGTACCCCGGCCGCGTCCCACAGCTGCAGCTGCGTGCCGTCGGCCGAGGCGCCGCCGGCCGCGTCGAGCACCTTGCCGGACTGCGGGTTGCGCAGCGTGCCGTCGGGCTGGGCCAGCCAGACCTGGGCGCCGGAGCCGTTGCAGGTCCACAGCTGCACCTTGGTGCCGTTGGCGGTGCCGCCGTTGTCGACGTCGAGGCACTTGCCCACGGCCCGCAGCGTGTCGCCCGTGCGGGTCCAGCTCTGCGCGGTCGTGCCGTTGCAGGTCCACAGCTGGATCTTGGTGCCGTCGGCGGTGCCGGCGTTGCTGACGTCGACGCACTTGCCGCCGATGCCGGTGATGGTCCCGGTGCGGTCGCCGGGTGGGGCACCGACGTCGATGCGGTCGAGGTTGACGTGCCCGATGTCGCCGGCGTCGACCCTCCACGCGATGGCGTTGCCGCCGGCGCGCAGGGTGAGCGTCTCGGTCTGGGTGGCCCACGTCTCCCAGTCGCCGGTGCTGGCGAGGGACACCTGCTTCACCTTGGCGCCGTTGAGGTACAGGCTGACGGTCTTGGTGCCGGGCGACGGGTTCGGCCCGTTGCTGTAGCGCAGCGCGACGCTGTAGGCGCCGGCGACCGGCGCGGTGACGCTGAACGTGGCCGCGGCGCCCGCGTTGCCGAACCCGGCCACGAAGCCGGTGCCGGTGTAGCCGCCGTGGTCGGTCGCCACCGACGCGCTGCCGCTCAGTCCGGCGTGCTCGGCCTCGACCCGCCCGGTCGCCGGGAGCGTCCCGTCGGCGAGGGCGTTGAGGGTGTACCACGCCTCGGTGCTCCACAGCGAGGCGCCGGACGTCGAGGTGAACGGCCGCGGCGAGCGCACGTACACCACCCGGCCGGGCTTGAGGCCGGCCAGGCCGACCGTCACCTTCAGCCCGTCCGCCGACAGGGTCGCGGAGGTGACGGCGAGGGTCTCCTCGTCGACCTTCGGCCCGCCGTAGGCCGGCGTCGCCACGTACCGCCACTGCTTGGCCGTGTAGTGCGACGCGAGCTGGGCGGCGGTCGTGGTCGAGACGGGCTGGGTGTACTCGAACTCGAAGCCGCCGGGGACCGCCCGCATCGCCTTGATGTCGAACGTGCTGGTGCCGTTGGGGGTCAGCTTCTGCAGGCCGTAGGTGAGCTTGCCCTCCTGGCCCCAGTTGCCGCCGGCGCCGAGCCCGCCCGCGTAGAGCGCGCCGTCGGGCCCCTCGCTGAGGCGCAGGACGCCCATCTCGAGGCCCTGGGTCATCCGGAACACGGCGCCCTGGTACTCGCCGCCGATCTTCTCCAGGTAGGCGCGCTGGACGCCG
Source organism: Dactylosporangium sp. AC04546 (assembly GCF_022095675.1). Taxonomy (GTDB): domain Bacteria; phylum Actinomycetota; class Actinomycetes; order Mycobacteriales; family Micromonosporaceae; genus Dactylosporangium. The sequence goes on from NZ_JAHYSG010000123.1 coordinate 2,319, forward strand.
CCGTAGGTCACGTCGCCGAACGCGAGCTGCCCGGCGAACGGCCCGCTGTGCAGCACGAGCGGGGTGCTCGGCGAGTTGGCGATCTCGTTCTGCGGCAGCCAGAGGACCGGCGCGGTGACCGGCTGGCCGTCGAACGGCCCGTCGGGGTTGGTGTAGTGGCCGAAGAAGCGGTCCTGCTTGATCTGCACCAGCTTCGAGGCGGGCAGCCAGCCGCCCTGGTTGTCGGTGACGAACAGCTCGCCCTGCGGGCCCCAGCCGATGCCGTCGGGGGTGCGCAGGCCGCCGGCCACGTACTGCACGGCGCCCGTCGACCGGTTGATCTTCAGGCTGGTGCCGCGGTTCGGCGAGCCCTGCGGCTCGGTCGTCGCGCCGCCCTGGTTGATCGACACGGACAGGTTCAGGTAGAAGTACCCGTCCTGGTAGAGCAGCCCGAACGCGAACTCGTGGAAGTTGCCGTCGAAGGGCCAGGTGGCGACGGTGCGATACCGGTCGATCTGCCCGTCGCCGTTGGTGTCGGTCAGCTCGGTGAGCTCGTGCTTCTGCGAGACGTAGATGATCCCGTCGACGATCTTCAGGCCCATCGGCTCGCGCAGCCCGGTCGCGATGCGGGTGTAGGTGACCTGCGCCGGGGAGGTGGCGCCGGTGACGCCGCTGAGGATGTACACCTCGCCGACGGTGGTCGTGCTGCCGCCCCAGGTGGCGATGGCCAGGCGCCCGTCGGGGAACCAGTCCATGGCGCTCACCTGCGGGTTGAAGCCGTTCGGCCGGAGATTGGTCAGGGTGTACCCCGGGTGCACCGACGTCAGCGGCAGCCCGTCGCCGGGGCTGTCGGCCGAGCCCTCGCACTCCTTGCGGCCGGGCGCGGTCACGCGGACGACGTCGGCGTCGGTGCTCAGCGCCGAGTTCGGCACGAGCGTGAAGGCGGTCGCGCCCGGCGGGCGCCACTCCAGGGTCAGCTGCTGCCCGCCGGTGCGCTCGAAGTAGTCGATGCGCAGCGCGTGGTAGCCGGTGGTGAGGCTGACGGTGCCCTCGGCGGCGGTCGCGCCGTGCAGGCCGTCGTGGTTGATGACGGTGGCGCCGTCGACGGCGAGCCGCGAGCCGTCGTCGCTGGTGAGCCGGAACGTGTAGGAGCCGGCGGTGGTGATGTTGACGTTGCCGATGACCTGGGCCTGGAAGTAGTCCTCCAGCCCGAAGTCGGCGGCGGTGGTCCAGTTGACGGTGGGCATGAGCTTGTCGACGTTGGGGGTCTGGCCGGTCTTCAGGGTGCAGATCGAGCTCTGTGGTACCTGAAGATCGAATACCCGCAGCGTGACGCCGGGCTGCTGCGGCGGCACCGCGGCGTGCGCGGGGCTCGCGGGGACCAGGCCGACGGTCGCGAGCAGGGCGGTGGCACAGAGGGTCGTCCAGCGTTTCATCGAACGCTCCAGAGGGTCGGAGTGCCGGGACTCCGTGCGCGCTCGCCGAAGACGGGCACGGGCAACCAGGGTCGTCGATATGGCGGACCGACGAACCTCGATATGCTAGGTCACGCTAAGGGACTTCCGCTGGAAAGTCGACAACTTCTGCTGAGAAGGTCGAAAGGCTGGCCTCAGGCCAGCACGTCGTCGATCTCGGCCAGCGACGCGTGCGCACCGATGGCCTCGTACACCCCGATCCGTCGCAGCGCCAGCGACAGGGTCTCGTCCACCACCAGCAGCAGCGAGCCACCGGCCTCGATGACGCGGTTGCGGACCCCGGCCAGCATGCCCACGCCGAGCGTCAGGTCGCCGAACTCCACCCCGGAAAGGTCGACCACCAGCCTGGCGCCGCCGCCGGCCTGGACCGCCAGGTCGGCGCGAAGCTGCTTGATGTCGCCCGGACCGACCACGCCCGCCACCGTCACCAGCACATACCCGCCGACCGTCCGCACCGACAGCACCGGCCCGGCCACCGGCCTCCCCGCATCGCTCACCACAGCCGAGCAGGGTATCGGGGCATGGCAAGCACGCGATCCAGCGCGGTGTTCAACCGTGGCGGACACCGCACTACGCGGGGGCGGTTGCCACCACCTCGGCCGGCTGCGGGGCGCGGCGGTGGCGGACGGCGAGGAGCACGAGCAGGCCGCACGCGCACAGTGCGGTGCTCATGCCGAACGCGAGCCGGAACCCGAACTGCTGCGCCACCCCGAACAGCGGGCCGGCCAGCATCGCCCCGATCGGGAAGGTGTTGGTGAACAGTGTCGTGGCCCGCCCCGGCTCGTTCGGCAGCAGGTCCTGCATGAAGCTGATGCCGAGGCCGGTCACGGCGGCGATGAACAGGGCGTTGACGACCTGCGCGACGAGCAGCACCCAGATCGCGCCGGCGGCGGTGGCGATGCCGTAGTACGTCACGCCGAACGCCGCGCCGGCCACGATCAGCGACCGCAGCGGCACCCGGGTCGACAGCCAGCCGAACAGCAGCATGAACGGGATCTCCAGGGCCGCGCACAGGCCGAGCAGCAGCCCGGCGTCGCTGACCTCGCCACCGAGGTCGCCGCTGGTGAACAGCGGCAGCGCCTGGGCGCCCAGGGTGAGCGGGCACTGCAGCAGCGTGAACGCCGCGCCGAGGGCGAACAGCTTCCACCGCGGCGCGGCTTCCGCGACGACGTCGGTCGATCCACCCTCGCCGACCGCCGCCGGACCGGCATCGTCGGCCAGCGGGACCGACGGCTTGAGCCACAGGGCCGCCACGGCGACCGCGACCAGGTAGGCGGCCGCGGCGACCCCGTACACCAGCTCGAAGCCGCCGGCCTGCAGCAGCACCGCCCCGAGCGGCGGCCCGCCGACCCAGGCTACCGAGAAGACGGTCCGCAGGGTGCTGATGCCCATCGCGGCCCGGCCCGGGGCGTCGCGCAGCAGGATCTCGCGGGCGTAGGCGAACGTCTGCGGGAACAGCGTCCCGGCCGCCGCCCAGGCGGTCACGGCGAGCCCGAGCAGCACCCAGTAGTCCCGCACGAAGGCGGACGTGAGCGCCCCCGCGGCCCCGGCGACGGCGGCCGCGACGAGCAGGCCGCGGCGCACGGCCCGCCGGTCCGACAACCGCGCGACCGCGGAGGAGACCAGCACCCCGGCCAGCGGCGAGACGATGAGGAACGCGGTCACCTGCACCGGATTGGCCCGGACCTCGGTGCTGAGGAACAGCGCCAGGAACGGGAACGCGAGCGCGGTCGACACCCCGACGACCAGGAACACCAGCCCCAGCGGAAGCAACGTGACGCCGATGTGCCGTGCGGGCGGTGCCTGGATCATGATTCGCCACCCTAACGGTCACGGCCCGCGCCCGCGCACCGCCTTTCCCAGCCCGTGGAAGCCGGCCGCCGTCCCGCTTGACGGCGGCGAGATCCTTCCCTAAGTTATGCCGCAAAACTTAGGGAAGGCTTACCTATGCGAACGGGTGGACGGGCGGCGACGTTCGGGCTTGAGGACGTCGTGCGGGCCGGCGTGGCGATCGGGCTGGTCGATCTGACCGTGCAGGGCGTCGCCGACGCGCTCGGGGTCACCCCGGCGGCCGTCTACCGGCACGTGCCGACCCGGTCGGCCCTCGAACGGCTGGTCGGCGAGGCCGTCCTCGACGGCCTCGTGCTCGTCGACCACCCCGAGGACGCGGTCGTGGCGCACCTCGTCGACTTCGCGTGCCAGCTGCGCGAGTTCATCCTGCGCCACCCCGGCTCCGCCCAGTACTTCATGCGCCTGTTCCCCAACGGGCCGTCGGGCGTGCGGCTGATGGAGCACCAGATGGCCGCCCTCGGCCGGCGCGGCTTCGAGCCGTCGGCGGCCATGGTGCTCAGCTCGGGCATCGCCACGCTCGCCATCGGCGCCGCGTTCGCCGAGCAGGAGCGCGCCGTGGCCCACCTCGACACGCAGGCCACCGAGGCGGCGTGGGCGGCGGTCGCGGGCTCCGAGGTCATCCGCACGGCCGCGGCCGAGATCCCACCCCATACCCCGGAGGACTACTTCGTGTTGATCCTGACCGCGGCGGCCGAGGGGCTCGTCGCACAGGTCCCGGCCGGCCGGCCGTTCACCCTGCCGGCCCCCGGCGAGGACCGCTGATGTCGCGCGGGTACGGCGGCGCCGTCGCCAAGGCGTTCGGCGCCCGCGACCACACGCTCACCGTCGCCGATATCGTCGACGTGACGCCCCGCTTCCGCCGGATCGTCTTCGACGCGCCCACGTTCTTCGACGGCCAGCCGGTCGAGCCGGCCGCGTGGGTGCGCATGTGGGTGCCCGACGGCACCGGCCGAGAGCACCAGCGCGGCTACACCCTCGTCGACCCCGACCCGGACGCGGGGCGGATCAGCCTGGAGTTCCTCATGCACGAGCCGGCCGGGCCGGCGTGCGCGTGGGCGAAGGCCGCCGCCCCCGGCACGACGGTGCAGGTGACCCGGTGGGCCTCGACCCACTTCGCGGTGCCCGACCCGGCGCCGGCCGGCTACCTGCTCATCGGCGACGCCGCCTCGCTGCCCGGCATCAACGCGATCCTGGCCACGGTGCCGCCGACCGCGCCGGTCGAGGTACTGCTCGAGCTGCACCACGAGGACGACCGGCAGATCCCGATCACGCCGCACCCGCGGTCCACGGTCACCTGGGCCGGCCCGTCCACGATCGCGGCGGCGATCGACGGCCGCGACTGGTCCGACTGGTACGCCTGGGTCACCGGCGAGCAGGCCACGGTCAAACAGGCCAAGGCGCGCCTGAAGGAGCTGGGCTTCCCGGCGGCCGACACGCACGGCCGCGCGTACTGGCGGGCCGGCAAGGCCATGGGCACCGACCGCGAGGCGGCCCAGCAGCCGGCGCGGGTGCCACCGGCGAAAGCGCAGTGGCGGTCGCAGGCCGGGTCCCGCCTGCTCGCCCCGCTGCGGTCCAAGCTCATCCTCGCCGGCGTGTTCCAGGGCGTCGTGTCGCTGCTCCAGCTCGCCCCGTACGTCGTGCTGGTCGAGCTCTGCCGCCGCCTGCTCGCCGGCGACGACGACGTCACCGGCCTCGGCCTGCTCGCCCTGACCCTGCTGGGCGCGGGCACCGCCCTGGCCGGCGCGCTGGTCGTCGCGATGCACGTGCTCGACGCGCGGTTCGGCCACCGGGTCCGCGTCGACGTGGTGGGCAAGCTGTCCCGGATGCCGCTCGGCTGGTTCACCGAACGCGGCTCGGGCCGGGTCAAGCAGGCCGTCCAGGACGACGCGGCCAGCCTGCACTACCTGGTCACGCACGCCGTGCTCGACGTCGTCGCCGCGCTCGTCACGCCGCTGGCGGTCCTGGTGTACCTCTACACCGTCTCCGGCTGGCTCACCACGGTCCTGCTGATCCCGCTCGTCGTCTTCGCCGTGCTCACCGCGCGGATGGTCCAGGCCTCGACCGCCCAGCTCGCCCAGTTCACCGTCTGGGAGGAGCGGGTGGGCGCCGAGGCCGTCGCCCACCTCGACGGCCTGGCCGTGGTGCGCGCCTACGACGCCGGCCCGGCGTCGGGCTTCCGGTCCACCCTCACCGAGCGGGCCGCGTTCCTGGAGGCCTGGCAGCGCCCGATGTCCAGCCGCAAGACGGTCGTCGACCTGGTCAGCCGCCCGGCGACCTCGCTCGTGCTCATCGTCGTCGCCGGCGGCGGCCTCGTCGCCGCGGGCGTGCTGCGGGCCACCGACCTGCTGCCGTTCCTGCTGCTCGGCGTGACGTTCGGCGCGCAGCTGCTGGCCGCCGCGTACGGGATGGGCTCGGTCCGTGAGGCGACCGCCGCCGCCCGGCGCATCGGCCTGCTGCTCGACGAGCCCGAGCTGGCCGTCGCCGACCGGCCGCGCACCCCGGACAGCGACCGTCCCGTCGTGCGCTTCGAGCGGGTCGGCTTCAGCTACGACGGCGAGCACCTCGTGCTCCAGGACGTCGACCTGACGCTCACCCCCGGCACGGTCACCGCGCTCGTCGGCCCCAGCGGCGCCGGCAAGTCCACACTCGCCGCCCTGCTGGCCCGCTTCCACGACCCGAGCGCCGGCCGGATCACCGTCGGCGGCGTGGACCTGCGGGACTTCGCGCCGCACCAGCTGTACAACATGATCGCCTTCGTCTTCCAGGACGTGGCCCTCGTGCGGGGCACCGTGCACGACAACATCGCCCTCGCCCGGCCGGACGCCACGCGGGACGAGGTGGAGCGGGCCGCGCGGGCGGCCGGCATCCACGAGCGGATCACCCGGCTGCCCGACGGCTACGACACGACCGGCTTCCGGCTGTCGGGCGGCGAGGCGCAGCGGCTCACGATCGCCCGCGCGCTGCTCGCGGACCCGGCGATCCTGGTGCTCGACGAGGCGACCGCCTACGCGGATCCGGAGTCCGAGGATGCGGTACAGCAGGCGCTGAGCCGCCTCGTCGCCGGGCGCACGGTGCTCGTCATCGCGCACCGGCTGCACACGATCACCGCCGCCGACGCGATCGTCGTCCTCGACGGCGGGCGCGTCGCACAGCGCGGCACCCACGACGAACTCCTGGCCCGCCCGGGCCTCTACCGCGAGCTGTGGCAGGTGACCGCATGAAGGCACACATCACCCGGTACCTCGGCCTGCTCACGATCGGCGCGGTGCTGCGGGCCGGCGCGGTGCTGACCCTGGTGCCGCTGCTGACGGCACTGTTCGGCGACGGCTCGCCGTGGCCGTGGGCGGCCGCGCTGGTGGCGCTCGTCGCGCTCGGCTGGGTCGTCGACCACCGGGTCGCCGACGCCGGCTTCACGATCGGGTTCGAGCTGCTCACCGGCCTGGAGGGGCGGCTGCTCGACCGGCTGCACCGCGCGCCGCTGGGCTGGTTCACGCCCGGCCGCCGCGGCTCGGCGCGGCAGGCGCTGACCTCGTCCGGCCGGGAGCTGTGCCAGGCGATGGCCTGGCTGGTCACCCCGGCGATCAACGGCATCCTTACCCCGGCCTGCATCGGCATCGGCCTGCTGTTCGTCGCGCCGGTGCCGGGGCTGGTCGCGCTGGCCGCGGTACCGCTGCTGCTGGCCGCCCTCTGGGCGAGCATGCGCACCGTGCGGGTCGCCGACGACGCCTACGCCGCCGCGTCGGACGAGGCGGCCGAGCGGGTCATCGAGTTCGCCCAGGCGCAGGCCGCGCTGCGGGCCTCCGGCCGGGCCGGCACGTTCGTCGGGCGGGCCCTGGCCCGGCAGCGGGCGGCGACGCTGCGGCTGATCGGCTGGGGCCTGCCCGGGCAGCTGCTGTTCGGCCTGACCGCGCAGGCGGTGCTGTTCGGGCTGGTCGCCTCCGCGGTCCTGACCGACCGGCCGGGCGCGGAGGTCGTCGCTCTCGTCGTCGTCGGGGTGCGGTTCGTCGAGCCGTTCACGATCCTCGCCGACCTGTCGCCGGCGCTGCAGACCCTGCGCGCCACCGTCGCCCGGGTCCGCACGCTGCTCGACGCGCCGGTCCTGCCCGGCGGCCCGGCCCGGCCCGACGCTTCGTCGCCGGCGGTCGAGCTGCGCGACGTGCGGTTCGGCTTCGAGCCCGGCAGGCCGGTCCTCGACGGCGTCTCGTTCACCGTCGAACGCGGCACGACCACGGCGATCGTCGGCCCGTCCGGCGCCGGCAAGAGCACGCTCCTGGCGCTCGTCGCCCGCTTCCACGAGGCCTCGTCGGGCGCCGTGCTGGTCGCCGGGCAGGACGTGCGCTCCTACGAGCTCGACGTGCTCATGGGGCAGTTCGGGATCGTGTTCCAGGATGTGTACCTGTTCGAGTCCAGCCTGCTGGACAACGTCCGCCTCGGATCTGCCGAGGCGTCGGTGGAGGCGGTCGAGTCCGCGGCGGCCGCGGCCCGGCTCGACGAGGTCGTCGCGCGGCTGCCCGACGGCTGGCAGACCCGGGTCGGCGAGCGCGGCGCGACGCTGTCCGGCGGCGAGCGGCAGCGGGTCAGCATCGCCCGCGCGCTGCTCAAGGACGCCCCGATCCTGCTGCTGGACGAGGCGACCGCGGCCCTGGACCCGGCGAACGAGCGCGCGGTCGTCAACGCCCTCGCGGCGGGCCGCGGCGACCGGGCCACGCTGGTCGTCGCCCACCGGCTGAGCACGATCGCCCGCGCCGACCAGATCCTGTTCCTGGAGGACGGCCGCATCGTCGAGTCCGGGACGCTCGACGCGCTGTTGGCCCTCGACGGCCGCTTCGCGGACTACTGGCGCCGCCGCGAGCAGGCGGCCGGCTGGACCCTGTCCCGCACCTGACCGGTCCGTTCTCGTGGAGGTCTGGGTCGTGGCGGGTGCGGTACCGGCAGCCGCCACGACCCCGCCGACCGACTAGAGCTGGTCCTTGACGTCGTCGTAGGTGACCTTCGCCGGCGGCGGGGTCGGGGTGTAGATCACCCGGATCACGCCCGTCGGGTACACCTCGGTCAGCGCCACCTTCAGGTGGTACGGCGTGTCGCCGTCGTCGAACAGCTTGCGCCCCTTGCGGGCGGCCACCGGGTGGATGAGCAGCCGGACCTCGTCGACGAGCCCGGCGGCGAGCAGCTGCTGCACGACCGAGAGCGACCCCGGGATGAGCACACCCCGCACCGCGGGGTCGGACTTGAGCGCGGCGGCGCCGTCGAGCAGGTCACCCTGGAGGAGCTCGGAGTTGCGCCAGGTGAACTCGAGCGGCTGCCGCGAGACCACCACCTTGCGCAGGTCGCCGAGGTGCTTGGCCATCGGCGCGTCGTCCCCGCCGGCGGCCTCCCGCTCGGGCCACGCCCCGGCGAAGCTGTCGTAGGTCTCGCGCCCGATGAGCAGCACGTCGGCGGTGTCGTAGTCCTCGGTGACGGCCCGCCCCATGTTCTCGTCGAAGTAGGGGAAGTGCCAGTCGGGGTCGATCTCGGCCACACCGTCAGCCGAGATGAACAGCGTGGAGATGATCTTAGCCATCGCGGTGATCCCATCCAGTCGGTTGCCAGCCTCCGACCCTACCGGCTGTCGCGCTCCCCGGCTGGCCAGCCGCGGTCGAAGACGGCGTGCAGGTGGGGGCGGTTCCCGGCCCGGCGGTACGCGTCGTGGCCGTCCGCGTCCCGCAGGCGGGGGTCGGCGCCCGCCCGGACCAGGGCCTCGATCAGCGCGTTCGAGCAGCGGCCCCGGCGGAGCAGGAAATGCAGCGGGGTGAGGGCGGACGGCGTTCGCGCGTTGACGTCCAGACCCAGGCGGAGCAGCACCGGCAGCACCCGCTCGTGGTCCACCTCGTCGAGGGCGTGCATCAGCGTCGTGCCGCCGTGGTCGGGCACCGGCGGGAAACCCGCCTCCAGCAGGCGGACCACACCCGTGGTGTCGCCGTGGCGGACGCGCTGCCAGAGCTCGTCGTGCAGGCGTTGGAGCTCGTCCGGCAGCGGCGTTCCCCCGGTACGCCAGCGATCGAGCGCGACCGCGCAACCGGCCGCCGGGCCGCCGCGCAGGCACCACGCCAGTCGCCGGAGCGCCGCCGGGCCGTCGCCAGCGAGATCATCTCGGCCGGTACCGCGTAGCGGCGGTACGACAGCCACTGGCGCAGGTACGGCCCCACGGGCCGAAGCCTACCCGTCAGAACCCGATCGCCTCCCGCAGCAGCAGCACGGTGACGCGGCCCGGGTGCAGCTCGGCGTTGAGGACGAGCAGCCGGTTGACCGCGCTGGGCTGCCCGTACGCCGCCTGGGCGCGGACGCTCTCCAGGGGCAGCGAGTGCTCCTCGACCCGCCGCAATGCGGTGCCCAGGTCCGGCACCAGCTTCTGCGCGCCGACGATCCAGATCGCCCGCCCGGCCCCGCCTGCGTAGGCGGGCAGCTGGCTGCCGCTCGCCGAGGCGACCACGAGCGAGCCGGTCTCGGTGACCGCGGCGACGCTGCCGACCACGACGTCCGGCCCGGACATCAGGCGCCGGATCTCGGCGGCCTCGGTGGCCCGGTCCATGGCGAGCGCGCGCGGCCGGACGGCGTCGTACCGCCCGCTGGCGTTGATGTCCTCGTCGATGCCCGACAGCCGCAGCGTCTCACTCGCCGATGTGAACACCGTGGCACCCACCGGGATGAGCTCACCCACCCGGCGCCGCGCCGCGGCGGCGTCGTCGAGCAGCTCGGCGCCGAACCCGTTGGCCGTCAGGGCGGCTGCCGCGCGCTCCAGCCGGGTGACGGTCGCCGGTTCCGAGAAGATGCTCATGTCGTACCTCCAGATCGTGTCATTCCGGGGGTACGACGACGGAGGCGCGCGAAATGTCAGGCGGCCGGACTTGGTACCGTCGCGTGTGCACATCCGGTTCGACGTCCCCGCCGATCCCGCCTACGCCGGCCGGGTCGCGGCCCTGATGAGTGGCCTCTACCTGCGCAAGTACCGCATGATCGGCCTGGTGCTGATCGCGTTCGGCCTGCTCGGCCTGTACCTGCCGCTGCCCGGCCGCGCCGACTACGACCCGTCGCCGGTCTTCGCCACGATCATCGCCGTGGGCGTGCTGTCGATGCTGTTCCCGCTCTGGATGCGCTACGCGGCGAAGCGGCGCGCGGGCGCGATGGCGGTCGACGGCAGCTACGAGATCGACGCCGAGAACATCATGATGCGCAGCGGCACCGACAGCCACGGCATCGCCTGGGAGGGCGTGACCCGGATCGTCGAGACCGACGAGTTCTGGGTGGTCTACGTGGACCGCATCGCCGCGACGGTCATCCCCCGCCGGCTCATGGCGCCGGCGGACGAGCAGACCCTGCGCGGTTTCCTGGTGCAGCGGGGCTGGCTTCCGGCCGCCTGAGCCTCAGGCGCCCATGGCCGTCCGGATGGCGCGCACCAGGGTCCCCACGACCAGCGCCACCGAGGGCCGGACGGTCGACACCTCGAGGCTGACCCCGCCGGCGAACCCGGCGCCGTCGCCGATCTCCTCCAGCCGGCGGTGGGCCGCCACCAGGTCGCCCTCGGGCAGGCCCAGCGTCGGCTCCATGCGGGCCGCCGCGACCAGCGCCGCGAGGGCCGCGGTGCGCTCGTCGGGCGCCTCGTCGCCGGTGAGCGCCCGGCCGAGCCGGGCCCGGACCTCGGCCTCCACCGACGGGTCCACCGTCGGGTACCGGTGCAGGTGGATGAACCCGAGCGTGGTCTCGTCGACGTCGCAGATCACGCCCCGTGCGCAGAGGTCGGCCAGCAGGCGCTCGCGCAGCCCGTGCCGCAGCCGCTGCACCCAGGACGCGGGCGTGTGGGGCGTGTCGGCGGCGAGCCGCCCGAGCACCTCGTCGGCGACGCCCTGCCCGGTCGGCCGCTGGTCCCGGACGATGATCATCCCGTCCGCGTACACGACCCGCCCGGCCAGCGCGAGCTCCACGAGCACCGCCGCCGCCATGGCCAGGTCGAGCCCGATGGTCGACCCGGTCGCCTTCCCCGACTCGTCGTCGTAGGCGAGCAGCAACAGCTCTTCGGCCAGCGCAACGGTGCTCATGTCTCCGGACGCTAGTACCCGCCGGCAAGAACACCCATCCTCCGCCCGGCGGATGCCCCCGTTTCCGGATCAAACGGCGATCCTGACCCGGCCGCCGCGGCGCACCTCGCGGACTGCCGCGACCGTCCACCAGGCCAGGATCGCCCACTGGGCGACGAGCAGGCTCCACAGCCAGTTGCGGGCCGCCGGCGACACCAGCTCGTCCCGCATCACGGGCCAGCCGCCCCCACACGGTGTGCCAGGCAAGTTCCATGCCGCCGCACGCTAACGGCCACCGCGTGCAAAGGGCGTGCAGCGCACGGAGCACTCTCGATATGCTGGCGCGCCGGTTCGATCCAACGGGGGGATCATCGTGACGTTTCGTGCTGTGGCCATGTTCGCGCTGGCAACGACGGTACTGGCGGGCACCTCGGCGTGCCTGGGCTTCGACGCGGGCGGGGAGCAGAGCACCCCCTTCACCGCGAGCCAGGCACCCCCGTCCCCGACGGGCACTCCGGCGAAGGACGACTTCGTGGCAGCGCTGCGGCGCGTCCACGCGGCGTCGTACCGCTTCGCGGTCGACAGCCCGCTCCCGGAGGGCGGCACGGTGAAGGCCGCCGGGGCCTTCGACCCGGTGGGCAAGCTGTTCGAGGCAACGACCACGATCACCGGCGCGGGCCAGTCCCAGGACGGCACCCACCACCGCATCGTGATCGCGAAGGACAGCTACCAGCGCGAGGAGACCGGCAAGCGCTGGATCCACCTGGACCTGTCGAGGATCGCCGAGGACAACCCGCTGCTGTACTTCGACACCGCCGACCCGACGGGCCTGGCCAAGTTCACGGCCAACGTCAAGTCGGTGGAGCGCACCAGCGACACCACGTACACAGGCACGGTCGACCCGTACGTGAAGGGCCCCGGCTTCCTGCCGATCGGCGCGCCCAGCATCGTCACGCTGGGCATGGGCAGGACCCCCTTCAAGGCCACGGCCGACGCCCAGGGCAACATCCTGACGATCACGATCGAACTGTCCCCGACGGACAAGCCGAAGATCTCCATGACCACAACGCTGAGTGAGCACGGCAAGCCGCTGACGACGAAGCCGCCGAAGCAGTCGCTGGTCGACGAGGCCGACGAGATGTACTACAAGTAGCCGGGGGCTTCTTCCCGGACCTTCCGATGGGTACCGTCCGTTGGAGTGGCTGATGAGGCGGCTCCGCCGGAGGCGGGCGCATCGGTCTCGGTGCACACCGGGACGGATGGCTCGGTCCGCGTCGCCGTGCTCGGCGACGTCGACTGGGCCGCCAGCGACATGCTCACCGAGGCGCTGGCGAACGCCCTGGCGCGGGCGCCTCAGGCGATCGTCGTCGACCTGGCCCGCGTGCGGCTCATCGACTCGAGCGGCGTGCGGACCCTGGTGCGCAGCTTCCGCACGGCCCGTGACAAGGCCGTGCCGCTGGCGGTGGTGAACTGCAACCCGATCGTGGTGCGCGTGCTCCAGATCGTCGGCGTGCACTCGCGCTCTCCGCTCCCGCCCCAGCCGGCCGGAAGCCGGGTGGGACAGGCACGGCAGCGGGCGGCGCGCCGACCGCGGATCGCGACCGCCGTTAGCCGGCCGGTAGCCGGCCCGTTAGCCGGCCGGTCGTCGCTGCCGCGTCCCGTCCGGACCGGTCGCGGCCACCTGTGCCGCGCCTGCTCGGTCAGAGCAGGCCGCGGTCGCGGGCGTACAGCGCGGCCTGCGTGCGGTCGCGCAGGTGCAGCCGGCCCAGGATCCGCGAGATGTGGTTCTTCACCGTCCCCTCGCTCAGGTGCATCCGCGTGCCGATCTCCCGGTTCGTCCGCCCCTGGGACACGAGCCGCAGGATCTCCAGCTCCCGCCCCGACAGCCCGTCCGCCGACGCGGACGGCGCGGGCAGCCCGGCCGCCAGCCGCCGCGCCACCGAGGCGTCGAACTGGGCCACGCCCCGGTGCGCGAGCCGGATCGCGTGTGCCAACTCCTCCGCCGCCAGGTCCTTCAGCAGGTAGCCGATGGCCCCGGCCCGCAGCGCCTCCGCCACGTAGTCGTCGTCGTCAAAGGTCGTCAGCATGACCACCCGGCAGCCCGGCAGCCGCCGCAGCAGCTCCCGCGTCGCCTCGACCCCGTCGACCTCCGGCATCCGCACGTCCATGAGCACCACGTCGGGCTGCAGCTCGACCGCCTTCGTGACCGCGTCCTCCCCGTCGCCGGCCACCCCGGCAACGACGATCCCCGGCTGGATGCCGAGCAGCGACGCGATCCCGTCGCGCACCAGCTGCTGGTCGTCGACGACGAGCACCCGGGTCTCGCTCACGCACCCTCCCGCGGAATCGTCACCGTCACCGTCACGCCCGGCGGTCCCGGCCGCACGTCGACGGTCCCGCTGAGCAGCCGCACCCGTTCCTGCATCCCCGCCAACCCGAACCCTCCACCGCCGCTCCCTACCGCCGCCGCCGCGTTCCTGGCCGCCGCATTCCCGGTCACTGCCGGGGCGTTCCCGGCCACCGCCACCGCGTCCACTGCTAACGCCGTCGCGTCCACGGCCGGCCGGGCCGCCGCGGCGGACGGCAGGCCCACCCCGTCGTCGGCGACCACCAGCCGCGCGTCCCGCTCCCCGAACGTCGCCGCGATCGCCACCGACCCTGCCCGACCGTGCTTGCGGGCGTTGGTGATCGCCTCCTGGGCCGCCCGGTACAGCGCTATGCGCGCCGCCACCGCATGCTCCTGCTCGTGCCCGGAGATCTCGACGGTCACCCGCATCCGGTCGTCCTCGGCGTGCCAGGCCAGGTCCCGCAGCGCCGACGAGAGCGAGAACGGCGCCTCCCGCAGCGCCCGCACCGACTGCCGCACCTCGTCGAGGGCCTGCTTCGCCGACCAATGGGCGTCGGCGACGGCCCGCGCCGACGCGTCCGGGTCGCGGTCGCGGAACGCGGACGCCTTCTCCAGCTGCACGGCGATCGCGGTGAGGTGGTGCCCGAGGCTGTCGTGGATGTCGCGGGCGACCCGGTTGCGCTCGTCGGCCGCGGACAGCTCGGCGACGTCCTGCAGCGCCCGCTCCAGCCGGGTGCGGGTGTCGAGCTCGGTGACCGCGACCGCCGCCATGGCCAGGGCGAGGGTGAGCCCCACGCCGTACATGAGCAGGTCGGTGACCCGCTCCTCGTCGGTGTACCACCCGGGGACGCTTGTCCCGTAGTACACCAGCATCGCCAGCAACCCCGTGAGCCCGAGCCCCGCCGCGACCCGCCCGCCGAACGCGAAGTAGGCGGTGAACGGGACGAGCACGAACAGCGCGGTGGCGAGCCCCGCCTGGTCCAGCGCCGCCACCGCGGTGAACAGCGCGACCCGCACGACGAGCAGGACCGCGGCGACGCGCGGCGGCGTCCGCACCGGATGCCGCCGCCGTTCGAGGATCTCCAGCACCACGAGGGCCGCGATGCCGGCGACGAAGCCGGCCGTGCCGGGCCATCCGGCGGCACCCGGCCGGCTGACGAGACCCGCGACGAGCACCGCGCCGTAGAGGACGAACGGCACCCACAGCACGGGCCGCGCGGGGGTCGTCTGCATGGCGGTCAGGCTACTGCGCGGGCCGGTCGGACCGGGTTTTCCGCCTGTGGATAACCCCCGCTTGTGGACAACGACAGCCAGATGATCGCGGCCGCGGCGAGCACATGGACGGCGCTCGTCAGCGGGGTGTCGTCGAGCGGGGCGAGGACCGCCAGCAGCGTCAGCGCGACGCCGTAGACGGCGGCCGGCAGGCGCGGGAACACGCCGGCCCGCAGCATCGAGATGCTGAACAGGATGGTGCCGGCGACGAAGACCAGCGCGCAGCCGAGCAGGGCGAGGCCGGTGGGACCGGCGCGCAGGTCCGTCACGACGGGGTCGTCGAGATAGAACAGGACGAGGTTGAGGGCGAACGCGACCCCGGTGAACAGGCCGAGGCCGAGCAGGTTGACCGCGTAGGCCACCGCGCCGAACCGCCCGGCCCGCTCCCGCTGGTGCAGGTAGAGGGCGGTGACGGTCGGCGCGGCGAACGCCACGCCCAGGCCGAGGACCGCGCCGGTGGCGGCGGTCTCGCCGGTGAACGCCTCGACGGCGCCGGGGACACCGATGGACAGACCGAGAATGACGCCGCTGGCGGCGCCGAACCGTTGCAACCACATGCCGGAGACGCTATTGCGGCACCCGGCCAACCGGGCAGTGCCGAGCGGCCAAACCCCGGCAGCCGGAAGTCACTGCGCGGCGATCTGGATGAGGTTGCCGCAGGTGTCGTCGAAGATCGCGGTGGTGACCGGCCCCATCGCGGTCGGCTGCTGGGTGAACACGACGCCGAGCGCGACCAGCCGCTCGTACTCCTGCTGCACGTCCTCGACGCCGAACGACGTCCACGGGATGCCGTCGGCGATGAGCGCGTCCCGGAACGGCTTCACCGCCGGGTGGTCGCTGGGCTCGAGGGAGATCTCCGGGCCGTCGGGCTGGTCGGGCGACCCGACGGTCAGCCAGCTGACCGGGCCCATCGGGATCTCGGTCCGCTTCTCGAAGCCCAGCACCTCCGTGTAGAAGCGCAGCGCGGCGGCCTGGTCGTTGACGAACACGGACATGACGGTGACCTTCATGAGGACTCCTTCGGTCGGCGGGTCAGCCACCGTTCGACGATCGCGTCGAGCGGTGCCGGGTCGGCAGAGTGGAACTTGTAGCGCCCTTCCCGCCGCGACACCACCAGCCCGGCGGCCTCCAGCAGCTCCAGGTGCTGCGAGATCGCCTGCCGCGACGACGCGATGCCGTGCCGGGCGATCAGGCGGTTGCAGATCTCGAACAGCGTCTGGTCGCCACGGTCGCTGAGCTCGTCGAGGATGCGGCGGCGGGTCGGGTCGGCGAGCGCCTTGAACAGCACGTCTCCGTCGTCCACGCCGACAGCATAGGCAAGTCGCCACTTGCATATCAAGTAGACTCGCGGCATGACCTGGACCCTGACGTTCGACTGCGCCGCACCGAAGGCGCAGGCCGAGTTCTGGTGCCTCGCGCTCGGCTACGTGCCCGCCGCCCCGCCGAAGGGGTGGGACACCTGGGAAGACTGGCTGCGGCACTTCGCCGTGCCCGAGGACGAGTGGGACGACGGCGCCACCATCGAGGACCCGTCCGGCGCCGGTCCGCGGATCTCGTTCCTCAAGGTGCCCGAGCCCAAGACCGCCAAGAACCGGGTGCACGTCGATGTGCAGGCCGGCGGCGGCCGCGACCAGCCGCCGGCGGAGCGGTGGGCCCGCGTGCTGGCCAAGGTCGACGTGCTCGTGGCGGCCGGCGCGACCGTCGTCGCCGAGCACTCCCTCGACGGTGTTCCGGATCATGTGGTACTGCAGGATCCAGAGGGCAACGAGCTCTGTGTTGTGTGACGGGCCTACCCTGACGGCATGTTGCAGGCCAAACGGACCAGCATCTGGCGGGGCGGCTATGAGATCGCCGCGGACGGCCGCCCGGTAACGACCTGGAACCCGAAGCTGTGGCACACCGGGGGCGACTTCGTGCTCGCCGGCCGGCAGTACAAGGTGCGTGCCAACGCCTGGGCCAGCAAGTTCTCGATGGAGGACGGGTCGGGCATGATCGTCGCGTCGGCGGAGCGCGTCGGCCGCAAGGAGTGGACGATCAGCTCGGACGGTCAGGTGTACCGCTTCCGCCGCGCCTCGATCTGGAGGCACGAGGAGGAGCTGCTGTCCGGCGACGGGCGGATCGGCTCGGTCCGCCGCGTCAGCGTCTGGAGCCACGACACCGTGGCGGACCTGCCCGGGCTGCCGTTACCCGTGCAGGTCTTCGCCCTCGGCGTGATCGTCACGAAGTGGGACCGCCAGGCGGCCTCCTCCGGCTGATCACAGCGCCTTCGCGAGGAACGCCGCGGTGGCGCCGACCGCCTGCGTGACGAACGGCTCCTGGTCGTACAGGTCGATGTGCCGCTCGCAGTCGATCCACCGCAGCTCCTTCGGCCCGGCCGCCGCGTCGTGCAGCGCCTGCGCGAGCTCCGGCGCGCAGTAGGCGTCGCGCCGCCCGTGCACCACGAGCAGCGGGACGCCGGCCAGCAGCGGCGCCGCCCCCAGCGCGTCGAACGTGAGCAGCGCGTGCAGCGACCCGCGGGTCACCCGGTTCTCCCAGTACGGCGCCGCCGATCGTTCGGTCCCGTAGTACTCGTACGGCTCCGCGCCGCCCATCGCCGCCTCCCCGCCGTCCGGCGCGACGGCCGGCAGGAACTCGTCGTAGCGGTCGAGCTGGGCGCGCAGCGCCGCGCGGTAGTCCATCCGCTCGGCGAACCAGGCGGGGCTGTTGTAGCCGCCGGCGATCCCGGCCACGGCCCGGATCCGCGGGTCGGCGGCCGCCGCCCGCACCGCGTAGCCGCCCCCGAGGCACACCCCCACCACGCCGATGCGATCCGCGTCGATGCCGGGCGACGCCGCCAGCGCGCCGACGGCGGCCCGCAGGTCGGCCAGCTTGCCCTGGCTGTCCTCGTGCGATCGACGCCCGCCGCTCTCGCCGAACCCACGGTGGTCGATGGCGAGGGTGGCGAACCCCTCCTGCGCCAGCCGCTCCGCGTAGAGCCCGGCGACCTGCTCCTTCACACCGGTGAACGGCCCGGTCAGCACCACGGCCGGCGACGGCTCGCCTACATCGGGCCGCCGCAGCACTCCGGCCAGCGCGATTCCGTCGGCTTCGATGGTCATGGGATCATGTCGTACCTGCACGTGCCCGACAGTAGGCGCGGGTTCACGATCGCGACAGAAGGCACTTCCCGGTGCCCATGCCGTCAGGAGGCCCCCATGACGCTGGTCGTTCCCGACGTCCTCGAGGAGTCGTGCGCGACGCGGCAGGCCCTGGAGCGGCTCGCCGCCAAGTGGCGGATCCTGGTGGTCTACGCGCTGTTCGCCGGGCCGCAGCGGCACGCCGACCTGCGCCGGCGGCTGCCCGGCATCACGCAGAAGGTGCTCACCGAGACGCTGCGGGGCATGGCCGCCGACGGCCTGGTGGAGCGGCGGGTGCTGCGCTCGGCCGCGCCGCAGCACGTCGAGTACGCGCTCACCGAGCTCGGCCGCACCCTCGAGGCGCCGCTCGCCGCGATCTGCGCCTGGGCCGTGAACCTTTCACCTCCCGCGCCGGCCTGACCTGGGCGGACGTGGCCGCGGTACGGGTCCGGCGGTTTTTGTCAGACCCCCCGCCTATGGTCCGCGTATCCCGCCGCCCGAGGAGGACCCGCGATGCGTCGCTGGAAGCCCGCCCTGACCCTCGCCGCGACCTGCGCACTGGTCGCCGCCACGCTGTCCGTCGCGCGGCCCGCGGCGGCCGCGGAGCCCTATCTCGACCCGAGCCTGCCGGTCGCGAGCCGCGTGGCCGACCTGCTGTCGCGGATGAGCCTCGACGAGAAGATCGGGCAGATGACGCAGGCCGAGCGGGCGTCGGTGACGCCAGCCGAGGTCACGCAGTATCGGCTGGGGTCCATCCTGTCCGGAGGCGGCTCGGCACCGTCGCCGAACCAGCCCACGGCATGGGCCGACATGGTCGACGGCTTCCAGAACGGCGCCCTCGCGACGCCGCTGCGCATCCCGCTCGTCTACGGCGCCGACGCCGTCCACGGGCACAACAACGTCGCCGGCGCCACGATCTTCCCGCACAACATCGGCCTCGGCGCGACCCGTGACCCGGCGCTCGTGCAGCAGGTCGGCCGCGCGACCGCCGAGGAGGTGACCGGCACCGGCGTCGACTGGACGTTCTCGCCGTGCCTGTGCGTCGCCCGCAACGACCGCTGGGGCCGCACCTACGAGTCGTTCGGCGAGAAGCCCGAGCTGCCCGTGTCGATGGCCACGATCATCGACGGCTATCAGGGCGGCGGCGCGAGCGCCGTCATGGCCACGGCGAAGCACTACGTCGGCGACGGCGGCACCACCGGCGGCGTCGACCAGGGCGACACCCAGCTGTCCGAGGCGGAGCTGCGCGCGATGCACCTGCCGCCGTTCCAGGAGGCGGTGCGCCGCAACGTCGCCTCGGTGATGGTCTCGTTCTCCTCGTGGAACGGGCAGAAGCTGCACGGCCACGACTACCTCATCACCACGCTGCTCAAGGGCGAGCTCGGCTTCGGCGGGTTCGTCGTCTCCGACTGGAACGGCATCGACCAGATCGAGGGCGGCACCGGGTTCACCGCGTCGGAGGTGCGCCGCGCGATCAACGCCGGCATCGACATGGTCATGGTGCCCACCGAGTGGAAGTCGTTCATCTCGACGCTCAAGGCCGAGGTGCAGGCGGGCCGGGTGGCGATGTCGCGCATCGACGACGCCAACCGCCGCATCCTGACCAAGAAGTTCGAGTACGGGCTGTTCGAGCGCCCGCTCGCCGACCGCTCCTACACCCCCACGGTCGGCAGCTCCGCCCACCGCGCGATCGCCCGCCAGGCCGTCCGCGAGTCGCAGGTCCTGCTGAAGAACACGGGCGTGCTGCCGCTGACGAAGGGCTCGAAGCTGTTCGTGGCCGGCAAGAGCGCCGACAACCTCGGCTACCAGAGCGGCGGCTGGACGATCAGCTGGCAGGGCGGCAGCGGCGCGACCACAACCGGCACCACGATCCTGCAGGGCATCCGCGCGGTCGCTCCACAGTCGACGGTGACGTTCAACGCCGGCGGCGCCGGCATCGACTCGTCCTACGCGGCCGCGATCGCGGTCGTCGGCGAGACCCCCTACGCCGAGGGCCAGGGCGACCGCACCGGCTCGCTCGGCCTCGACGCGACCGACCTGCAGACCCTCGCCACCCTGAAGGCGTCCGGCGTCCCGGTCGTGGTGGTGCTGGTCTCCGGCCGCCCGCTCGACGTCGCCGCCCAACTGCCCGACTGGTCGGCGCTGCTGGCCGCCTGGCTGCCCGGCACGGAGGGCGCGGGCGTCGCCGACGTGCTGTTCGGCGACTACAACCCGACCGGCAAGCTCCCGGTGACCTGGATGCAGAGCGCCTCCCAGGAGCCGATCAACGACGGCGACGGCAAGGCGTCCCTGTTCGCCTTCGGCGCCGGCCTGGCCTACACCCCGCCGGCCCAGACGCCCGGCCGCCCCGGCACCCCGGTCGCGTCGTCCGTCACCGGCACGACGGCCACCCTGACCTGGACGGCCCCGACGACGGGCTCCCCGGCGGCGTCCTACCGCGTCTACCGCGGCACGACCCTGGCCGCGACGACGACCACGACGTCGGTCCAGCTCACGGGCCTGACGCCGGGCACCACGGCGCAGTACACGGTGGTGGCGGTCGACGCCGCCGGCCAGCCGGGCCCGGCATCGGCCGCGGTGACGGTGACGACGCCCCCGAGCCAGACCGGCCTGTCCTGCTCGGTGACGTACGCGGTCAACGACTGGGGCTCGGCCTTCGGCGCCACGATCACGATCCGCAACACGGGCACGTCCCCGATCACGGCCTGGACCCTGGCCTTCAGTTTCCCCGGCACGCAACGCATCGCCCAGTCCTGGTCGGCCCTCTGGTCCCAGTCCGGCGCCGCGGTCACGGCCCGCAACGAGTCCTGGAACGCCACGATCCCCCCGGGCGGCTCGGTCTCGATCGGCTTCAACGGCTCGTACACGGGCACCAACCCCCGCCCGACGTCCTTCACCCTGAACGGCACCCCCTGCACCACGGCGTAACCACCGCTGGAACGACGCGCGAGGCCCGGCCGCCCCACCGGCTACGGCCGAGCCTCGCCCCCATCGGCGAGCCGGGCCTTCAGACAAACCATGCGCACGATCCTGGCTCGCATCGCTCAACATCCTCGTCTTGCAGCGAAGCCATCACTCCCCCGCCGGCCGAGGGCGCGGTCCCGCCAGACCGCGCCCTCGCCCTTCGCCCGGCTGCTTCTTGTGATCCCCGTAAGCAACCCCGGGACGCGCCCATGATCGTGGGAAAGATCTGGTCGTCATGGCAGCCGGATGTTTCCCACGATCAAGGGCAGCGGCCGCGTGCTGTCTGTCCACTCTGGAACGCGCCTGGCGCTCACGGTGGGCGGGACGGGCTGGCTAGGATCTCGGCATGGCATTGCTGCACCAGGCGGAGATCACTCCGTCGAAGCTGGAGCTCATCGAGGCGTGGCTGCCGGACCAGAGCTGGTTCCAGGAGCCGAGCGCCGAGGGGCTGGCCCGCGTCGCCGCGTACCGGTTCGACGACCCCGACGGCGAGGTCGGGATCGAGGCACTGCTGGTCCGCATCGGCGCCGGGCCGGTGTACCAGGTCCCGCTCACGTACCGTGGCGCTCCCCTCGGCGGCGCCGACGCGTGGCTGGTCGGCACGACGGAGCACTCCGTGCTCGGCAAGCGCTGGGTGTACGCCGCGTGTGGCGACCCCGTCTACGCCGCCGTCCTCGCCGACGCACTGTTCGGCACGGCGGGCCAGGCCGACGAGTACCTCGAGGTCGACGGCCAGCCCGTGCTCCGCAAGCCCCTCATGACGGTGACGACCACCCGCGCCGGCGGCCGGACCGACGCGCCCGGCGACGCGACCGCCACGGCCGGCACCGTCCGGGGCGTCGTCCGGGGCGTCGTCAGCGGCGACCCGACGGTCATCGAGACCGACCTCGGGACCCTCGCCGTCGTCCACGTCCTCGGCGCCACGCCCCAGCCGGACGCCGACGCGGTGCTGACGGGGCAGCGCGACGGCATCGACGGTCCGCTCCTGCTGGCGTACGCCAGCCGCGCCTGACCCGCCGAGCCGTGGCGGGCGCCGCCGCGAACCGTCCGGCCCGGACAGGCTCGCGGTGGCGCGTGCGGTGCTACATGCGGCGCAGGACGCAGACGACCTTGCCGAGGATGACGGCGTCGTCGGCGGGGATGACGTCGTACGCCGGGTTGCGGGGCACGAGTTCGGTGTGGCCGTCGCGGGTGCGGTACACCTTCACCGTCGCCTCGTTGTCGAGCATGGCGGCGACGATGTCGCCCTGCTCGGCGACCGACTGCTGGCGGACCACGACGATGTCGCCGTCGCAGATGGCGGCGTCGATCATCGAGTCGCCCTTGACGTTGAGGGCGAACAGGTTGCCGTGACCGACCAGGGTGGACGGCAGGGTCAGGTCGTCGTCGCGGTGCTCGACGGCGAGGATCGGTCCACCGGCGGCGATCGTGCCGACCAGCGGCACCCGCACTCCCGGATCGACACTGTACGGCTCTGCGGGCTCCACCTCGTCCGGCGACGACGCGAACTCGTCCGCGCCCAGCGGCGCCCCGCCGCCGACGACACGGCCCGCGCCCCGTCCGCCAACCGCGCGCAGCCGCGCACCCGGGCCGCCGGCCGCCGCACCGTGTTCAGCGCCCGCCGCGTGCGGGCCGGCGGCGGGCTGCGGGCCGTCGGCGTCAGTCGAGCGTGTGTCCGCGGGTCGGAGGCCGGCCCGGCGTGGGTCGCCGGGGCGGAACGTGTGGATGCCGGCCGGCCGGGCGTCGACGGCGCGGGGACCGCGGGCCGCGCGGCGCAGCAGGCCCCGCTGCTCCAGCGCGCGCAGGTGGTGGGCCACCGACGACGGCGAGCCGAGCCCGACGGCCGCCCCGATCTCCCGCACGGTCGGCGGATAGCCGTGCTCTTCGACCCACGCCTGGATCACCGCAAGGATGTCGCGCTGGCGCTCGCTGATCTCACCGACCGCTTCCATAGCGGCACGATACTACATTTTCGATCAGATGTACGATTGTCGCCCCGCATTCGTACCTGCGGCGTTTCGCCCGTCGCGCACCGGCCCGCACCGGAGTCGGTCGAAACTTCGGCCGGCCTGCCGCAGCACGGTGACCGCACCATGCGTGCTGCGGCAGGCGTCAGCTTCCGAGCCGTGTCCTGGCCGGGGCGCGTCAGGCGTCTCGTCGGTGCAGGACCACGGCGCCCACGAGCAGTGCGCCCAGGGCCCAGAGGGCGAGCACGCCCAGGCCCTTCCACGGGCCCGTCACGGCGTCCGCGGTCGTGGCCTGCACCGCCAGACCGGCCGTCGACGGGCCCATACGGCGTAACCGGTCGCGCCACTCCTCGTCGGAGATCACGGCCAGGACGATCGGCAGCGCGTACAGCAGGGCCAGGATCGTGCCGATCGCGGCCGCCGCGCTGCGCAACGCCGTCGCCGTGCCCATGGCCAGCAGGCCGACGAGGACGAGATACAGCACCGATCCGATCGCCGGCCGCAGCACGAGGTCGTGGTCCGGGAGCATCAGCTGCGACACCGCCACCGCGCCCGCCACCGCCGGGACCGCGGCGGCCGCGACCACGGCCGCCAGCACGGCGGCCTTGACGGCCAGGACGTGCAGCCGGCGGGGCATGGCGGTGAGGGTCACGCGGACCATGCCCGTGCCGTACTCGTGGCCGATCACCAGCACGCCCAGGATCGCCACGACCGCCTGCCCGAGCTGCACCCCGGTCAGGCCCAGCTTCGGCAGGTCCGCGCCGCAGCCGTTGCCGGAGCAGGCGCTCGCCGCCATGCTGACCCCGACGGTCGCGACGACCACCCCGACGAGCAGCGCGAGGGTGCCCGGCGACGTGCGCAGCTTGGTCCACTCGGCTCTGACGATGTCGATCATGCGTCTCGCTTCCTCAGCAGGACGGCGGCCGCCGCGAACGCCACCGCCGCCCACGCGGCGAGGACCGCGAGGCCGGCCCAGGGCGCCAGCGGGAAGTAGCCGTTGGCCGGGGTGTAGATGTTCGCCACCTGCGGGTAGGCCGGCGACGCCTGCTGCAGCGCGAACGCCGCGGCCGGGCTGACCCGCAGCAACCACTGGCCGGCCGTGGTCGGCAGGACCGTCATCGCCAGCACGTACGGCATGACGATCACGACGACCGCGGTGGTGATGGCGGTGACGCCGCGGCGCAGCACGGCGCCGAACGCGAGGGCCAGCACGGCCGCGACGGCGAGCAGCGCGGCCGTGCCGACGACGACCCGCGCCTCGGTCGCGGTCGAGGCGGGGTGCAGGTAGACGCCGTTGTCGCGCAGCACCTGCTGGCCCAGTGAGACGACGACGGCCGCGGCGATCAGGCCGGCGACGAACGTGACGCCGCCGACGACCGTGGCCTTCGCCGCGAGCAGCCGGACCCGGTGCGGCGCGGCCGCGAACGTGGTGCGGATGAGCCCGCGCCGGTACTCCGCAGTCACGAACACGGCCCCGAGGACGACCACGACGATCAGGCCGGCGAACGTGCCGACGAGCGTCGAGGTGATCGTGACGCCGACGCCGGCGACACCGGGGAGCGAGGGCGCGATGTCGCCCGAGCCGGTGAGCCTGAACGTGTCACCGTCCCGCTCGGCACCGGAGACCCGTCCCGGGGCCGCGCCGACTGAACCGCCGGCGACGGGAGCGTCGGGTGCGCCGCCGGGGCCACCGGCGCCGCCGCCGTGCTCGACCGAGGCGCCGATCACGTCGGTCTTCCAGGTGTCGCCGTGCCAGCCGCCCGCGAGCGCGAGCCGGTCGAAGACGCCGGTGGCATGACTCGGCCCGCCCATCGCGCCGACGAACAGCCCCTCGTCGGCCAGCTCGGTGAACTGCGGCGAGGTCACGAACAGCCCGGCCTCGACGGTCGCCGGCAGCCCGGTCAGCCGCGCCGAGCCGACGGTGCTCCAGGCGGTGCCGTCGGTGGACTCGGCGGCGGTGAGCGTGTCGCCGGAGCGCGTGAGCCGCAGCCAGCGTGGCGCCTCGGCCGAGACGCCGCCCGGCTTTCCAGCGACGTCGTGGACGTAGTCGTACTGCAGCCGCACGCCGTGCGCCCCGGTCATCATCACCGCCGCATATGTGGCGCCCTGCGTGGTGGCGCCCCGCACGATCAGGCCGGCCTTCGCCCACGGCACCAGGCCGGACCGGGACTCGCCCGGCTCGCCCGGCAGCTCGCCGGTCAGCCCGGTCAGCCGGACGGTGACGCTGCCGTCGCCGGTCAGCGCCTGGTGGACAAACGTGAGGCTGTCGGTGACCTCCTCACCGCCCGGGCCGACGGGCGCCACACACTCCGATCCGGGCCCGTTCTTGCCGCAGGAGCCCTGCAGGCCGGGCAGCAGCCCGAGCCCCACGATGAGGGCCGCGGCGATCATGACGGCGGCGACCCAGCCGCGCATGGTGCGGAACTTGGTCCACTCGGCGGCGAGGGCGCGCAGGTATGCGGTCATGACGCGGACTCCCAGCGGTACTCGACGGCGTCGCGGGTGAGCTCCAGGTAGGCGTCCTCGAGCGACGCGCGGTGCGCGGACACCTCGGTGAACGGCACGCCGCGGCGGTGCAGCGCGGCGACGACATCGCCGGCGGCGAGCCCGGCGACGCTGAGCACGCCGTCGCCAGCCTGGGTGACGGTGGCGCCGGCCTCAGTCAGTGCCGCTGAGGCGTCCGCCGAATGCGAACGTAACGTCACCCGGTCGCCGGACGCGGCGGCCAGCAGCTGGGCGACGCTCGCGTCGGCGATGACGCGGCCCCGCCCGGCCACGACGACGTGGTCGGCGGTGTCCTCCAGTTCGCCCATCAGGTGGCTGGAGACGAGCACGGCACGGCCGTCGGCGGCCAGGCCGCGCAGGAAGCCGCGCATCCAGATGATCCCTTCCGGGTCCATGCCGTTGAACGGCTCGTCGAGCATCAGCGCGGGCGGGTCGCCCAGCAGGGCGGCGGCGATGCCGAGGCGCTGGCGCATGCCGAGAGAGAAGTCGCCGGCCCGGCGGCGGGCGACGCCCTGCAGGCCGGAGCGCTCGAGCACCTCGTCGACGCGGCGCGCGCCGAGGCCCTGCGAGTGGGCCAGCCACAGCAGGTGGTTGCGGGCGGTGCGGCCGGGTTGCAGCGCGCTCGCGTCGAGCAGCGAGCCGACGTGTCGCAGGGGGTGGCGCAGCGCCCGGTAGGGGCGGCCCTCGACGAGGGCCGTGCCGGCGTCGGCGGCGTCGAGGCCGAGGATCACGCGCATCGTGGTCGACTTGCCGGCGCCGTTGGGGCCGACGAAGCCGGTGACCCGGCCGGGATGGACGGTGAAGGTCATCCCGTCGAGCGCGGTGGTCGTGCCGAACCGTTTCCTGAGTCCGTTCACGGTAATCATGGGTCTCGGTTCTACGGTGTGGGTGGTGTCAGCACGGTGCCATCGGCTGACACCTCGTTGACACCGGCGGCCTGGCAAGGTGGTGGCATGCGCGTACTCGTCGTGGAGGATTTCGAGGTCCTGGCCCGGACCCTCGGCACCGGCCTGCGCCGGGAGGGCATGGCGGTGGACGTGGTGCTCGACGGTGACGACGCCCTGGAGCGCCTCGCCGTGACGCGGTATGACGTGGTGGTCCTCGACCGGGACGTGCCCGGGACGCACGGCGACGACGTGTGCCGGCGCATCGTCGCCGACCGCGCGGGCAGCCGGGTGCTCATGCTGACCGCGTCGAGCACGGTGAAGGACCGGGTGGAGGGGCTCGGGCTGGGCGCCGACGACTATCTGCCGAAGCCGTTCGACTTCGCCGAGCTGGTGGCGCGGGTCCGGGCGCTGGGGCGGCGGCCGACGGCGCTGGTGCCGCCGGTGCTGGAGTGCGACGACCTGACGCTCGACCCGTCCCGGCGGGTGGCGTCGCGCGGCGGGCGGCGGCTCGACCTGAGCCCGAAGGAGTTCGGTGTGCTGGAGTGCCTGCTGGCGGCGGAGGGCCGGCCGGTGTCCGCGGAGGACCTGCTGGAGCGGGTGTGGGACGAGGCGGCCGACCCGTTCACGACGGCGGTGAAGACCACGGTCCGGCGGCTGCGGACCAAGCTCGGCGACCCGCCGGTGATCCACACGGTCCGCGAGGGCGGCTACCGGGTCGGTGCGCCGTGAGGCGCCGCTCGTCGCTGCGCCGGCAGCTGATGCTGATCTACGCCGGCCCGTTCTTCATCATCTCGGCGGTGCTGCTCACGATCCCGCTACTGGGCGCCAGCCAGACCTCGCCGGTCGCGCCGGGCGGCGAGCCACACCCGGTCCAGCAAACCACCGAGTTCCCGGTGACGACGTGGTCGCTCTCGCTGTTCGGGCTGATGGTGCTGTCCCTGCTGGTCGGCTGGGTGGTGGCCGGGCGGTTCGTGGCGCCGTTACGCACGATCAACTCGACCGCGCGGGAGATCTCGGCCAACAACCTGCACCGGCGGCTCGGGACGATGGGCCGCAATGACGAGTTCGCGGAGCTGGCCGAGACGCTCGACGACCTGTTCGCCCGGCTGGAGGCGGCGTTCGTGGCGCAGCGGCAGTTCGTCGCCAACGCCTCGCACGAGCTGCGCACACCGCTGACCGCGCAGCGGACACTGCTGCAGGTGGCGATGGCCGACCCGGACGTGAACGTCGACTCGCTGCGCTCGGCGTCGGAGGAGGTGCTGGCGCTCGGGGCGGCGCAGGAGCGGCTCATCGGCGCGCTGCTGTCGCTGTCCGACGGGCAGGTGGGTGTCGAGCGCCCGGTGGCGTTCGACCTGGCGGCGGTGGCGCGGCGGGTGGCGATGACCCGGCACGCGACCGGCGTGCGGATCACGACCCGGCTGCACCCGGCGCCGATGGCTGGCGACCTGGAGCTGGTGGAGAGCCTGGTGGCCAACCTCGTCGACAACGGGCTGCGGCACAACGTGCCGGACGGCTGGGTGGAGGTGGTGACCGAGACCGAGGCCGGATACGCCCGGGTCATCGTGCGCAACTCGGGCCCGGTCGTGCCGCACGAGGAGCTGCACCGCCTGTTCGAGCCGTTCCAGCGGATGAAGGCGCAACGGGTCGGCCACGGCGACGGTCACGGCCTGGGCCTGGCCATCGTGCGGGCCATCGCGTGGGCCCACAGCTGCGACCCGGTCGCCCGCGCGCTCCCGGAGGGCGGCCTGGAGGTCCGCGTGACGTTCCCACCCAGAGGCGTGCCCCAATGAGGCGTCAGGAGAGGACCGTGGCGACGTAGGACTGGAAGGCTCGGCCGTCCAGGTCGGCGCCCGCTGACCGGTCCCGGGCGTAGGTGGCCAACGCGGCCGCGATGACCGGGTGGTGCTCGGGCGGGCTGGTGCCGAGAGCCCAGGCGCCAGCGGCCGGCTTCGACGCCCACGAGCCGAGGGCGTGGTAGCGCAGGGCCCGGCAGGCGTTCAGCACCGCGTTGTCGCCCGCCTGGGCGGAGACGGAGGCGGCCACGACCGGGAGGAGCTGGTCGTAGGGGACGCGGGTCGCCAGGGTCGCGAACGGTGGGCCGGTCAGCGAGCGGGCCTGCTGGTGGACGATGTCGCGGTCGATCGGGTACCAGAACGCGGGAGCGTCGCCCGGGTCGGTCTCGGCCTTCGGCGGGAGGGCTCGGCCCGTGTTGAGGTTCAGGACGAAGCCGGCCTGCGTGGTCAGGGTCGCCAGCGTGGCCCGGTCGTAGAGGACGAACTCCAGGCCGGCCGCCGGGCACGGTAGGGCCTCGTGGATCAGGCCGGAGGCGATCGGCGCCGGGTCCGGGTCGTCGGCCACGGCCACCAGGTCGATGTCGCTGCGGCCGGGGCGGTAGGCGTCCAGCGACAGGGAGCCGGCCGGGTACACGCCGACCAGCCCGGGGCCGAGGAGGTCACGGAGGCGGGCCACGACCGCTGCCAGGTACGCCTGCACGTCGGTGGGGAGCGTCATCGCGCGATGCGGTCCAGCCACTCGCCCAGCAGGCCCCGCTCGTGCGGGGTCAGCGCCGCCGTCTGGGGCAGTGCCGCCCGCAGCGCCACCGCGGCGGCCGCCGGGCCCGGGTCGGGGGCCGCCGGGGTGTCCGTGGTGATCGCGGTGATGACCGCCTCGCGGGCCAGGTGGGACACCGTCAGGTCGCGGGCCGGCTCGGGCAGCGCGATCAGGGACAGGGTCGTGCCGCAGCCCGCCGCGTGGACCAGGAACGCGGCCCGTGGCTCCGGCAGCCGCAGGCGGCCGGCCGCCGCTATGCGGTGGATCTGGCCCGCCAGGACCTCCGCCGCCGCCACCGCGGCCGGTGGGGACCCGCCCGGGCGGGGCTCGCCGTAGACCAGGGCGTACAGGGCCGGGTTGGCCAGCCCGAAGCCCACGTGCAGGTCCCAGCCCGCCCGCAGGTCGGCGACCGGGTCGCCGGTGGGTTTGAGGCCTGTCTTGCCGGTCAGGTACGTCGCGAAACCGTGGCTGGCCACCGCGTCCAGCAGGCCCTGCTTGTCACCGAACAGGCGGTAGATCGTCGGGGCCTGCACGCCCGCGGCGGCGCTCACAGCGCGCGTCGAGACCGCCTCACGGCCGCCCTCGGCGAGCAGCGCCGTGGCGGCGGCGAGGATTCGCTCGCGGGCACCATCCATGGGTGACGACGATAACATGAGCGCGTTAGCGCCGCTAACACCTCGGCGCTAACATGAACTCGTTAGCACCGATAGCAAGGGAGCGAGCCATGAGTCGAGTCGCCATCGTCACCGGCGGGTCACGAGGGATCGGGCGGGCCGTCGCCGAGCGGCTGGCCGCCGACGGGCAGGACGTCGTCATCGCGTACGCCAGCAACGACGCCGAGGCCAAGGCCACCGTCGAGGCCATCACGGCGACCGGGAGGCGCGCGAGCGCGGTCAAGGCCGACGTCGCCGACGAGCAGGCCGTCGCGGGCCTGTTCGACGAGGCCGAGCGGCTGTACGGCGGGGTCGACGTGGTCGTGAACGCGGCCGGGCGGATGGTCCTGTCCCCCATTGCCGACCTCGACCTCGACGCGTTCGACCGCATGCACTGCACGAACGTGCGCGGCGCGTTCGTCGTGGCGCGCGAGGCGGCCCGGCGCGTGCGGACCGGCGGCGCGATCATCGGTTTCTCCACGACGCAGACGCGGCTGCTGCACCCGGGGTACGCGCAGTACGCGGGCGGGAAGGCGGCGACCGAGACGCTCACCGCCGTGCTCGCCAAGGAGCTGCGCGGCCGCGACATCACCGCGAACGCGGTCGCCCCCGGGCCGACGGCCACCGAACTGTTCTTCGAGGGCAAGGACGAGGAGACGATCGAGCGGTCCAGGAAGGCCAGCCCGATGGAGCGGCTCGGCACGCCCGGGGACGTCGCCGAGGTGGTGTCCGCGCTGGCCGGCCCGGCCCGCTGGATCAACGGCCAGACGGTCTTCGTCAACGGCGGTGTCGCATGACCGAGCCCACAACGGCGAGCACCATGGCCTGAGCGGGATGTGAGAGAATCGAAACCAGCCGGCAACAATCGCCGGCCCGGACGAGGCGCACCGTACCCGGCACTGCAAAGACGGCGTGTTGGAGGCCGTCGTGATACAGCTCGCCGGGTCGCTGCTCATCCTGCTGCCGTTCGTGCTCGTGCAGCTCGGGCGCCTGGAAACCCGCAGCCAGTGGTACAACGTGCTGAACCTCGTCGGGTCGGGCATCCTGGCCGTCGAGGCGCTGCACGGCCGGCAGTGGGGGTTCCTGCTGCTGGAAGGCGTCTGGGCGCTGGTCTCGCTGCGCGCGGTACTGTGGCCGCGTGGTCATCGACCTGGACACGGGGCCACTCAACGCGAGGCCGCGAAGACCGACGCGTAGCGCCGGCCTGGCCCTGGCCGCCGCCCTCGTCCTCGTGGCCACCCAGCAGGTCCAGCCGATACCGCAGCTGCGGCCGCGGGTGACGCTGCCGGGCGGCACGATGGCGCTCGTGGGCACCACGCAGGGATTCTTCGTGATCCGGGGCAACGGCACGCTCGCCTGGAACGTCACCGCCTATACCTGGGCGGGCGCCGAGCGCTGGCGGCGCCCGCTCGCCGGGCCCGATCCGGGCCTGGCCGTCGCGGCCGACGCGGTGTTCGCCACGCACCAGCCGTGCGACCCGCAGCACCCGCCGCGGGTGGACCGCCTCGACCCGGCGTCGGGCGAGCCGGCCTGGACGTCGGAGGGCGTGCTCGTCGGTGCGGCGGATGCGGATGCGGTACTGCTGGCCACCGCGAGCACCGGCTGCGGCACATCGCGCCGGGTGACCACACTGCAGGCGGTCCTCGTCGGCACCGGCCGCCCGGTCTGGACGCGGCGGCTGGACCCGCCGCAGGCGGTGGCGGCGGCCCAACCGGCCCGCGCCGACCCCTACGGCTGGCGACTGCTGCCGCCCGACCGGCGGGTGGCCTGGGGCAAGGGCCGGATCGGGGTCCTGGACCCCGCGACCGACGTCGTGCGGACGGTCGGCCGGATCGACGTCGAGCAGGCCCGCTGCGTGACCGATGGCACGCGGCTGGCCTGCGTCGACACCGCTGGAACGACACGGGTCTGGCACCCGTAGCCGCTTACTTCTTCTTGCCCTTCTTCTTGTCCTTCTTCTTCTTCTTCGCCATGTCCATCACCTCCTTCGTTGTTGTCGACGCCAACCGTAGCGGCAAACTCCGGGTAAACAAAGGGTTTCCGGAAGATTCGATGCAGCCACTCCATCGAACTACACCAATGCACAATATCGAAAACGCCGTCCACTGTGGACCTGGCACCCATGTGGACCTGCGCGGACGCGTTCGGTACAGTCATGGTGAAATGAGGTGAGTATGACTGTAGCTATTCGTGAACGTGTATACCGCGCACCGCGTCGTGAGGCGCAGGCCACTGCCACGCGGGAGGCGATCGTCGCCGCCGCCGGGCGGCTCTTCGCCGACCAGGGGTGGGCGCCGACCACGATGGCGGCCGTCGCGGCCGAGGCCGGCGTCACCGCCAAGTCGGTGTACGCCGTCGCCGACAAGGCCGGCCTGCTCCTGCTGGCGCTGGAGCGGCACGAGGCGGAGCGGCCGGGCGGCGACGTCGCCACCGAACTGCTCCGGCACTACCCGCTGTGCCGCACCCTGGAGCACGGGGCCGCCGCCGAGCCGGCGCTGCGCGACGCGTGGCGTGCCCACCAGCGCCGACATCGCGCCGACGCCAAGCGCATCGTGCGCGCGGTCGCGGACGCCGGCCAGCTGCGGGCGGGCCTGCCCGCCGGCCGGGCCGCCGACGCGGTCTGGTCGCTGGTGACGTGGCACACGGTCGCGCTGCTCGTCGAGGAGCGCGGCTGGGGCCACGCGAAGCTCGCCCGCTGGCTCGACGAGGTCGTGCGGCGCCAGATCAGCGACGGCTAGGCCGTGTTTCGTAAGGCTCGGAGCCATTGGTTGATGATGGCTACGGTGATGGTGGCTTCGAAGCGGACGGCGAGTTTGATGCCCCTATGGATGTCAAGCGGTTGAAAGCTGGCCTTTGGTGATCAGTTGATAGAGCTCG
>NZ_JAHYSG010000124.1 GCF_022095675.1 Dactylosporangium sp. AC04546
CGACGCCGCCGAGGAACCCGACGGCTCCAAAGCCCTCGACATCGCCATCGACCTCTACAGCAACCGCAAGGAGTCGGAGCTGCTGACCAACGAGGCCCGGGAGCGGTCGAAGGCCGAGCTGAAGGAGAAGATCGTGAAGGCGTACACGGAGGAGAAGACGAAGCTCATCATGGACGTGTACTTCACGACGTTCGTGATCCAGTAAGCCGGATCAGGCGGGTCCACGACGAATCTGGGGGTTTCTCCAGAAACCTCCGGGTCCGTTTCGGCCGTTTTACGTCAAGCTGCACCCGAAAGGGCCGATGGTAGGAGAGTGACGCAGTCTTCGTCCGCGACCGGAAGCGGCCGCACGCCCGGCAAGATGAGCCGGCGCGGCGCCAAAAGCTCCGGTCCCGAGCCGTATGACTTCCGTCGCCCGACCAAACTGTCCCGGGAGCACATCCGAACCCTCCAGATCGCTTACGAGACCTTCGCCCGCCAGTACGCCACGCTGCTGACCACGAGCCTGCGCGCCGTGTCCCAGGTCAGCCTGGTGTCCATCGAACAGCTCACCTACGCCGAGTACATCAGCGGACTGTCCAGTCCCACCATCGTCGCGATGTTCGGCATCGACCCACTACCCGGCACCGCCATCCTGGAGTTCTCCCTGAGCACGGCCATGGCCTGCATCGATCACATGCTCGGCGGACCCGGCGGCCCACAGCCGCAGCGGCCGCTCAGCGACATCGAGACGCCACTGCTGCACAGCCTCATCGAGCGGACGCTCGGTGAGCTCCGCTATGCCTTCGAGGGCATCGTGGCGGTACGGCCGACGATGACCACGATCGAGTACAACCCGCAGTTCGCGCAGGCCGGCGCGACCTCCGACGCGGTCATCGTGTCGTCGTTCGAGATGCGGGTGGGCACCGAGGAGTGCATCGCGACGATCTGCCTGCCGTTCGGCTCGATCTTTCCCAAGCTCCAGGGCGAGCGCGGCGAGGGCGTGCTCACGGAGGCGCAGCGGGTCGCCCGCGAGACCGCCTACCGCAACGTCGTCGCCGGGCTGGAGGGCGCCCCGATCGAGGTCGCGGTGCGCTTCCAGCCGGTCCGGATGCACCCCGCCGACCTGGTCGGCCTGCGGCCCGGCGATGTCGTGCCGCTGGCCCACACGACGTCGACGCCCCTCGCCGTGACCACCGCGGACATCACGTTCGCCTACGCCGTGCCCGGCGCGCAGGGCAACCGCATGGCGTGTCTCGTGGTACCGAGCCCTCAGCCCGGCCAGCGCGGCACGCGCCGGCCCTCCCCCGGGCAACTCGGCCAGAAGCACCTCGCTGAGGAGACCAGCCGATGACGATCGCCACCAACGAGGCCCTGCTGGGCCGGGCGGAGGCGGCTGCCCGGGCCGCCGTCGCGTTGCTGCCCGCCAGCTCTCCGCTCTCCGTCGGTGCGCCCACGCAGAACCTCGACGAGCTCGCCATCAGCGGCCAGTCCGTCCGCGCCCGGTTCGCCGGCGCCGCGCAGGGCGAGGTCGCGATCGTCGTCACGCAGGACCTTGTCGAGGCGCTCGCCAACTCCCCCATGGGCAGCCTCGACCTCAGCCAGGCCGTGCGGCCCGCCCTGGAGGCGGCCGCGGCGACCGTCGGCCCGGTCGTCGTCGACCCGGGCGAGGTGCTGGAGCCGGCCGACGCGATGGGCCAGGTCGTAGCGGCGGGCGGCATCCTCGTGCCGCTGGCCGCCGAGGACGGCACCGTGCACGCGATGGTCGGCCTGGCCGTGGCCGCGGAAGTGACCGGCGGCGACGGCGAGCCGGCCGACGCGCCGCCCGGGCGCGGCGGCGCCCGGCCCGCGTTCGACCTGCTCCACGACGTGGAGATGGAGGTGACCGCCGAGCTCGGCCGCACCCGGATGAGCGTGCGGGAGCTGCTCTCGCTGGCCCCGGGGGCGGTGATCGAGCTCGACCGCGCCGCCGGCGGACCGGCCGACCTGCTCGTCAACGGCCGGCTGATCGCCCGCGGCGAGGTGGTCGTCATCGACGAGAACTTCGGCATCCGCATCACCGAGATCGTCGGCCCGAGCGACCGGGCCTGAGCCGGAATACCACGATGATCGAACTGGCTTTGCGCGTTCTGTGCTCACTTACCGTAGTCTTCGGCATACTCTGGGCACTTACGCGGCTGGTTCGACGCCCGCTCGCCGGCCGCGGTGGAGGAACGGTCACCGTGGTCGCACGCCAGCAGCTGAGCCGCGGCTCCTCGCTCGCCGTGGTCAAGGTGGCCGACCGGGCGCTCGTGCTCGGCGTGACCGACAACGGGGTGTCGCTGCTCGCCGACGCCGACGCCAAGCTCTTCCCGGAGCCGCCGCCGCCCGAGAACCCGGTGGGGCAGGCGCTGAAGCTGTTCCGGGGCAGAAGATGATCCGAGTTGTACTGGCGGTCGCCGCGCTGCTGTGCGCCGCGATCCTCGCCGGGCCGGGCCTCGCGGAGGCCGCGCCGACGCCGAGACCACCGGCCCCGCCGTCGGCGCCGGTGGTCGACGGGTCGCCCGACGGCACCGTCACCATCGACATCGACGGGGTGCAGCCGAGCCAGTCGATCACCATCCTGATCGCCCTGACGCTGCTGTCCGTCGCGCCGGCGCTGCTGCTCACCTGCACGGCCTTCACGAAGATCTTCGTGGTGCTGAGCATCACCCGCAACGCGCTCGGCCTGAGCAACGTGCCGCCCAACCAGGTCCTCGCCGGCCTGGCCCTGTTCATCAGCCTGTTCATCATGTCGCCGGTGCTGTCGGACATGAACCGCGACGGTGTCCAGCCCTACCTCAAGGGCGAGAAGACCCAGGCGGTCGCGTTCAAGGACGGCACCCAGCCGCTGCACGCGTTCATGCTCAAGCAGACCCGCAAGGACGAGATCGCGCTCTTCACCAAGATCGCCGACCGGCCGGCGCCGAAGAGCAAGGAGGACGTACCGCTGAGCACGCTGGTGCCGGCGTTCATCCTCTCGGAGCTGCGGGCCGCCTTCATCATCGGCTTCGTCATCTACATCCCGTTCCTGGTGATCGACATGGTCGTCTCGGCCGCCCTCATGTCGCTGGGCATGATGATGCTCCCGCCGGTGACCATCGCACTGCCGTTCAAACTCCTACTGTTCGTGCTGGTCAACGGCTGGGGGCTGATCCTCACCGCGCTCGTGGCCAGCTACCGAGGATGACGGGGGAACCCCTCTCATGACCGACACCAGAATCATCGAGCTGAGCATCCAGGCCATGACCATCGCGGCCAAGCTCGCGGCGCCGATGCTCGTGACCGCGCTCGTCGTCGGCTTCGTCGTGTCGCTGTTCCAGTCGGTGACCCAGATCCAGGAGCAGACGCTGTCGTTCGTGCCGAAGGCGGCCGCGATCGGCATCGCCCTGCTGCTGGCCGGCAACTGGATGCTGCACGAGATGATCACCTACACCGAGCGGCTCTACGCCCAGATCCCGGATCTCATCAGCGGCGCCTGATGGAGCTCAGCCTCCCGCTGAACACGATCATCGCCGTCCTGCTCGCCTCGATCCGGGCCGGCGTGTGGCTCACGCTCTGCCCGCCGTTCAGCAACCGCGGCATCCCGACGACGGTCAAGGCCATCTTCTCGGTGGCGATCGCGCTGCCGCTGGAGCCGAAGCTCGCGACGCAGGTGCCAGCGAACCTGTCGACCGGCACGCTCATCGCGGTCGCCGTCGAGCAGGTGGTGGTCGGCGCGGCGCTGGCGTTCCTGACGATGCTCATCTTCGCCGCGACCCAGATCGCCGGCAACGTCATCGACCTGGTCGGCGGCTTCAGCCTCGCGTTCGCGATGGACCCGTTCTCGCTGCAGGGCAACGCCGTCTTCGGCCGGTTCTACAGCCTGCTGACGATGGCCATCATGTACGCCACCGACTCGCACCAGCTGATCCTGCGCGGCTTCACCCGCTCGTACCAGGCGATCCCGCTCGACGGCACGATGTCGGTCGGCAAC
The DNA here is from genome assembly GCF_022095675.1 of Dactylosporangium sp. AC04546. GTDB lineage: Bacteria > Actinomycetota > Actinomycetes > Mycobacteriales > Micromonosporaceae > Dactylosporangium. The sequence continues at coordinate 3,974 of NZ_JAHYSG010000124.1, forward strand.
TTCACGCAGCTGGTCACCACCGGCGCCGCGCAGATGTTCCTGGCCGGCCTGCAGATCGCGGCGCCACTGGTGGCGATCATGCTCTGCGTGGACGTCGCGCTGGGCCTGCTGACCCGCGCGGCCCCCGCCCTCAACCCGTTCGCGTTCGGCTTCCCGGCGAAGATCTTCCTCACGCTGCTGGTCGCGGGCACCGCGATGATGCTGCTGCCGAACGCGATCGCCAACCTCACCACCCGGTCGCTGACCCTGGTCCTGCGCCTCCTCCAGGGCTAACCGGGGCCGGCTGGGAGGACGTTGGTGTGCAGGCCGGCCGCCGAGCCCTTCGACTTCAGCAGCATGATGAAGGCGAGCACGCGGGCGACCGCGCCGAAGAGCTCGGCCGGGATCTCGTCGCCGAGATCGCAGGCGCCGTAGAGGGCCCGGGCCAGCGGCACGTCCTGGACCATCGGGACGCGGTGCTCGGCCGCCACCTCGCGGATCTTCGCGGCGATGAGGCCCGCGCCCTTGGCGACCACGCGCGGCGCGCCCTTCTCCGGCTCGTACCGCAGCGCCACCGCCACGTGCGTCGGGTTCACCACCACGACGTCGGCGCGCGGCACGTCGGCCATCATGCGGCTGCGGGCCATCTCGTGCTGCCGCTGCCGGATCTGGCCCTTCACGTGCGGGTCGCCCTCGCTCTTGCGGTGCTCCTCCTTGACCTCCTCCTTCGACATCTTCAGCTGCTTGTTGACCCGCCGCTTGGCGACCGCGTAGTCGGCCGCGGCCAGCACGAGCCCGGTCACGGCGGCGACCTGGACGACCCGCAGCACGGTATCGCCGACCAGACCGATGACGGTCTGCAGCGGGATCGCGGTCGCCGACAGCAGCGACGGCACGAGCGTGCGCATGGTGTTGAACACGACCAGGGCGAGCACGACCACCTTGAACAGCGACTTGACCGACTCCCACGCGGCCTGCCCGCCGAACGTCTTCTTGATGCCGCTGAACGGGTTGAGCCGCTTGAAGTCGGGCTTGAACAGCTTGGCCGCCGGCCGCAGCCCGCCCTGCACGGCGGCGGCCATGATCGCGAACACGAACAGCCCGACGGTGATCGGCGCGGCGATGACGACGATGTCCTTCACGGCGCTCTTCAGCAGCGCGAGGGCCTTCTCCGGCGTGGGGTCGACGAACGCCTGCGTGCAGCGCGCGAACAGCGACTGGGTGCGCGAGACCGTGTCGCGGGCCAGCTTCGGGATGAGCAGGCTGGCCAGCAGGACGCCGCCCCACGCGCCGAGGTCGGGCGTGCGGGCGCGGGTTCCCTCGCGCCGGGCCTGCCGCTTCTTCTGCTCGGTAGGCTGCTCGGTCTTCTCGCCGGCCATCCCCTGCCGCCTACGACACGCTGGTGCCCAGCGCGCCCTCGATCGTCTTCATCGACCAGCCGACGGCCGACAGGTACGCCTTGGCGAGCTCGTTCGACGACACCGGCGACAGGGACAGCGCCTGCTCGTCGGCCATCTCGTAGGCGCGCACGACGGCGAGCACCTGGCCCAGCCGGCCGTGCCCGTCGATGAGCGCCTCGGCGATCTCGACCGTCAACGGCAGCCGGGACACCAGCTCGGCGACGGGTTCGGCGATGAGCTCGGCGACGCCGGCGAGCAGTCCCACGGTGAAGGCGGCCTCGCCGGCCAGGCCGAGCCGCTCGGCGACGGTCTGGCAGAGCCGGGCCCGGGCCATCGTCGTCGACAGCTGCTCCTCGCTGGCCGACTCGGCGACGTCGCTGACCAGCATGAGCGCCGCCCACTGCCGGATCTTCGCCGACCCGAGCAGCACGACGGCGTCGCGGACGGACGCGACCTTCCGCGGCAGCCCGGCCGCGGCCGAGTTGGTGGCGCGCAGGATGCGGTACGACAGCGCCGGGTCGCTCTGCACGATCGAGCTGACCTTCGCGATGTCGGCGTCATCGGCCGTGACCGCGCCCAGCAGCTCCAGGCGGCGCAGCCGCGACGGGGACAGCGCCACCGCACTGAGCACCTGCGGGCGGCCGACGGCGTACCCCTGCAACAGGTCGAAGCCGAAGCGCTTGGCGAGCAGGATGTGCTCCTCGGTCTCGACCCGCTCGGCGACGAGCTTGATGCCGGGGTACTGCCGGCACTGGTCGACCACCTCGGCGAGCTCCTCCGGCTCGCGGATCAGCAGGTCCAGCTTCACGAAGGCGGCCAGCCCGAGCAGCCGCTCGTGCCCCAGCCCGAAGACGAAGTCGTCGAGGGCGATCTCGTAGCCCTGCTCGACCAGCCGGGCGGTGCCGGCGAGCACCGCGTCGTCGATCTCGACGGTCTCCAGGATCTCCAGGATCGCGTGGTCGGGGTCGAACGGCAGCGGCAGCTCGCCGACGAGGAAGTCGCGGGTCAGGTTGATGAAGCACTTGCGCCCGCCGACCAGCTGCTCCAGCCCGAACTCGGTGAACGCGTTGACGATGACCTGGCTGGTCGCGTAGGCGCTGCGCCGGCTTGCCTCGCCGTCGTCGGGCGCGCCGCGGAACAGCAGCTCGTAGCCGACGACGTGCCCGCTCCAGTCGTAGATGGGCTGCCGGCCGATGTGCACCAGCTGGGTGCCCTCGGGGTCGGCGCGGGAGGTCGTTGCTGGCTGCACGTCTGACCGATCGGCATGCGGCGCTGCAACCCAAGGAAAACCCTCAGGCGTACCCGTTCGGCACCGATCAGGGGGTTGTCGCCCAGATCTGAAGTGGGAGTGCGGTGCCGAAGCGCCTTTCGCAGTACGTCGTGCCGGTCGGCATCGTCCTGATCATCCTCATGATGGTCGTGCCGCTGCCCGCTGTCGTGCTCGACACGCTGATCGCCGCCAACATCACGCTCGCGCTGGTCATCGTCCTGGTCAGCATGTACGTCAAGCGGGCGCTCGAGTTCTCCTCGTTCCCGTCGCTGCTGCTCATCGCGACGCTGTTCCGGCTGGCGCTGAACATCAGCGCGACCCGCCTGGTGCTCACCGACGGCTTCGCCGGAAACGTCATCGACGCGTTCGGCCACTTCGTCGTCGGCGGCTCGCTCATCGTCGGCCTGGTCATCTTCCTGATCCTGTTCATCATCCAGTTCATCGTCATCACCAAGGGCGCCGAGCGGGTCGCCGAGGTCGGCGCCCGGTTCACGCTCGACGCGATGCCCGGCAAGCAGATGGCGATCGACGCCGACCTCAACGCGGGCCTCATCGACGAGGCGACCGCACGCAAGCGGCGCACCGAGATCACGTCGGAGGCGAGCTTCTACGGCGCGATGGACGGCGCCTCGAAGTTCGTCAAGGGCGACGCCATCGCGGCGATCATCATCACGGTCGTCAACCTCGTCGGCGGCTTCGCGATCGGCATGCTCCAGCGCGGCCTGTCGGCGACGGACTCGATCCAGACGTACTCGCTGCTGTCCATCGGCGACGGCCTGGTCTCGCAGATCCCGGCGCTGCTGCTGTCGGTGGCGACCGGCCTCATCGTGACCCGCTCGGCCAACGACGGCGACATGGGCACGACGGTGAGCAGGCAGCTCAGCCAGCACCGCCGGGCGCTGCTCATCGGCGGCGGCGCGGCCATCGCGCTGTGCCTCATCCCGGGCCTGCCCAAGCTGCCGTTCCTCATCGCCGGCGCGGTCGTGCTCGGCATCGCGTTCCGGCTGCCGAAGCAGCCGGCCGAGCCGGCCGACGAGCGGGCCGCCGCGGTCGAGGAGCCGCCGCCACCCGACCCGACCGAGGTGCTGATGGGCGAGATGCGGGTCGACCCGCTGGAGCTCGCGCTCGCCCCGGACCTCGTCGACCTGGTCGACGCGAGCGGCGGCGACCTGCTGGAGCGGGTGCGGGCCCTGCGCCGCAAGGTGGCGCTGGAGCTCGGCATCGTGATGCCGCCGGTGCGCACCCGCGACGACCTGGAGCTGCCGCTGTCCACCTACGTGGTGCGGATCAGCGGCGTCGAGGTGGGCCGCGGCCAGGCGCCGCCGGGCACCGTGCTGGCGATCGGCGAGGGCCTCGACTTCCTGCCCGGCCGGGCCGGGGTCGAGCCCGTCTTCGGGCTGGCCGGCAAGTGGGTGCCGGCCGAGCTGCGCCACCAGGCCGACCTCACCGGGGCCACGGTGGTCGACCGCGCGTCGGTCATCATCACGCACCTGGCCGAGATCGTGCGCATCCACGCGAGCCGCCTGCTCGGCCGCGAGGACGTCCGCAACCTCACCGAGGTCGTCAAGCGCACGCACCCGGTCGTGGTCGAGGAGCTGACCCCGGCGGCGCTGAGCCTCGGGCAGGTGCAGAAGGTCCTCCAGACGATGCTCGACGAGGGCGTGCCGATCCGCGACCTGGTGCGCATCTTCGAGTCGCTGTCACTGCAGGCCAAGCAGTCCACCGACCCCGACTCGCTCGTCGAGGCGGCCCGGGCCGGCCTCGGCCCCGCGATCGCGAACCGCTACGCCCACGACGGCACGCTCACCGCGATCACGCTCGAACCCCGGTTGGAGCAGCAGCTGCTGGAATCCCTGCGCCCCACCGACACCGGCCTCCAGGTGCTCATCGACACCGCCCGGGCCGAGTCGATGCTCGCCGATCTCACGCGGCTCACGGAGCAGGGCGAGGAGCGCGGGGTCAGCCCCGTGCTCGTCTGCTCACCGCAGCTGCGCAGCCCGCTCCGCAAGCTCGTACAGATGGCGCTTCCGCGTTTGCCGGTTTTGTCGTACTCAGAGATCGCCGGGAGTACGCTGCGAATTGAGACGATTGGGGTGGTGAACGGTGCCTACCCGGTTGCTGCTTGAGGGTCGTGACCTCGAAGAACTCCTCGCGCAGGTGCGCGCGGAGCACGGGACCGACGCGGTCATCGTCTCCGCCGAGAAGGTCCGCACGGGCGGCCTCTTCGGGGCCCACAAATACGAGCTGACCGTCGAGGTTCCCGATGCTGGAGCAACTGCATCATCCCCGGCCACCGGCGGCCAAGCCGACACGCCGAAGCAGACGCTGAGCATCGAGGATCTCGCCGCGATCGCCGACGCCGCCGAGCAGCCCCAGTCCTTCGCCGAGGCCCTCGCCGCCGAGCGGGCACCCACCGCCGCCGACGCGCTGCACCGGCTGCTCGCCGAGGGCGCGCCCGCCGAGGCGGCGGCGTCGCCGTCGGTGCGGCCGATCCGGGCCGGCGCCGGGCAGCCGGTGGCCAAGCTCGGCGCGCCGACCGCCTTCGTACCGCCAACGTTCGATCGTTCCGAAGCCCGTGCCGAGAGCCGGCCGAGGAGCGCACGTCGTCCTGACCAGAGCACCACTTCCCGGCAGGAGTCCCTCATGCCTGTTGAAGCGACCGCCACCGTCGAGAAGCCGCGCACGCCGCCGGCGAGCGAGCGCCTCGCGAGCGCGTACAGCGAGCCGGCCGCCGCGCCCGTCTCCGAGCGGGCGAGCGCGAACGCCCTGTCCCGCAAGCTGCAGTCGCTGGGCGTGCCGACGGACGTCGCGACGCACGCGAACGGCAGCGACACGTACAGCGCGATCGTCGAGGCGTTCACTGCGCTGCCGGCCGCCGAGCCCGCGCCGGACGCGCCGGGCGAGACGCTCATCGTGGTCGGCGAGTCGACGCACGCGATGGAGGTGGCCCGCTGGGTCGCCGAGACCCAGCGCCTCGACGACGACCACATCCTGTTCGCGGGCCGCAACGCGGCCGCGGCGGGCATCGAGGCCAAGCGGCGCATCACCGGCGCGCACGACGCCCGGCTGTGGGCGAAGAAGCTGCGCAAGTCCGACGCGGCGAGCGTCGTCGCGGTCGAGGCCGCGCTCGACGAGGCGCACTGGGCGGCGGCGATCGTCGAGGCGGTGCGGCCGGTCGCGGTGTGGGTCGTCGTCGACGCGAGCCGCAAGACCTCCGACGTCGCCCACCACCTCCAAGGCCTGCGCCGGGTCGACGCGATCTGCCTGCGCGGCACCGGCTCCAGCGGCGACCCGGCGAGCCCGCTGTCGCTGCGGCTGCCGGTGGCGCTGCTGGACGGGCGCCCGTCCACGCCGTACCAGTGGGCCGCGATGCTCTGCGAGCGTCTGAGCCTGGTGAGCGCCTGACATGCTCGGCATGGCGCGGTTCTCGACGCTGTTCCTGGCGCTGCTGATCGCGTCGCCGGCCCTCTGGGCGGGCTTCGTCACCCACCAGCTCGCCGTGCAGACGGCTTTGCTGCGGCTGCTCATCGCGGTCCCGGTCGCGGCGATCATGCTGGCGGTCTTCCGGGCTGTGACGCGCGGCTACGGCAGGCGGCCCGACGAGAAGCCCAAGCCCACGGCGGGCGAGCACCAGCCGCTCAAGGCCGAGGCCGTCGCCGGCGAGCCGATCCCGCAGCGGCGGGCCGAGGACAGCACCTAGATGTCATTCGACGAGCGGTACCGCAGCCCGTACGGCGCGACGACCGGGTTCCACACCGCGACGAACCGCTCCTTGGCGGCGCTCGCGTTGCGCGACTGGGCCTGCGCCTCGTCGTAGTGGCCGGACCCGCTCCCGCCGCAGCCGGAGCCCTGCACGGCCTGGGCCCAGAGCACGAAGCTGCGGTCGGCGGCGAGCGAGTACGACAGCGCCTCGTTGAGCAGCGAGCGCAGCTCCTCGCCGCGCGGGAGCGCGGAGAGGTCGAAGCGGCTGACGCTGGCCATCTGGCTCTCCCGCTCGGTGCCGACCGTGCGCAGGTCGCCGATGGCCTTCTCGATGAGCGTGCAGTCGCCCACGAGTTTGATGGCGTCGTTGAGCTTCTTGCGGCTGGCGATGCTGGCGTCGAGCACGGCGTCGATTGCGGCCGCCTGTGCGCGGGGATCGGCGGCGGGCGCCGGCGTGGCGGCCGGGGCGGCGGACGTGACGGCGGGGGCCGCCGAGCCGGTCGAGCCCGCCGAGCCGGCCGAGCCGGCCGACGGCGACTCCAGCGCGGTCACCCCGGCGACCGCGTTGCCGGCCACCGTGCCGGTGTCGCCGCCGGTCAGCCGGACCACGGCGAGGACGGTACTGGCGATCACCAGCACGACCACGATCACGGTGAGCGGCAGCACCACGCGCGGCCCGCGCGAGCGGGCCGGCACTGGCACCGGCGCGTAGTAGCCGGTCTGGTAGCCGACCGGCGGCGGCCCCGAGATCGGGTTCACGGAGATCGGCGGCGACATCGGAACCGGCTGGGCGTACTGCTGGTCGGCGACCGGCAACACCCAGCCGCACTGCACGCATCGCTCGGCGGCCGGGGCGTTGCCCGGGAACCAGCAGACCGGGCACGTCATCGGCCGAGCGTATCGACGGGCATCCCGGACCGAGTACCACCGTGCGTACACGGTTGCGTGCTATCGGTCGAGGTATCCGCCCGTCAGGGTAGTTGCGCGGTCAGCCCTGCGGCCAGCACCTCGGCCTGAACGTCGGTGATCTCCTCGCCGTACTCGGCGACCAGCTCCGACTTGGTGTAGACGAGGTGCCCGTCGGCCACCTCGGCCTGTGGTACCACCGTGATCTCCCCGTCGACCAGGGCGAGCGCCGGGTCCGGCTCGCCCGACTGGGCCAGCACGCGAATATCGTCGGCGCTGATCGTCGTCGTCATCGTCGCACTCCTTCCACTTCGCTTGGGGGTGATCTGCCCGCGCTACGCCGCACCCAAACGGCGTGGCACGGTTGCACCCATGGACGAGTTCGACGTGGTCGTCATCGGGGCCGGTCCGGCCGGGTCGAGCGCGGCGCTCGCGGCGCGCCGGGCCGGGGCGAGCGTGCTGCTGCTGGACAAGGCGGCCTTCCCGCGGGACAAGCCGTGCGGCGACGGGATCGCGGCGCACGCGCTCGACGTAGCCCGCACGCTCGGGGTGACCGGGCTGGAGGAGGGGTTCGCGCCGGTGCCGGTGCTGCGGCTGACCGGGCCCGGTGGCGGGACGGTCGCCCGGCCGCACCGGCGCCCGGTGTACACCATCCCCCGCACGGTCTTCGACGATCGTCTCGTCGCGGCGGCGGTGGATGCGGGAGCCGTACTGCGCCGGCACACCGTCCGGCAGGTCCAGGAGCGCTCCGGCGGCGTCGTGGTCGACGGGGTGATCCACGGGCGGACGGTGATCGGCGCCGACGGGGCGTACTCCCTGGTCCGCAAGGCCCTCGGCCAGCCGCCGAACGGCCCGGGGCACCTGGCGCTGGCCATCCGCGGCTACGCCCCGGCCCCGGCCGGCGACCCCGAGCAGCGCATCGTCACCACCGCGCGGGGCTGGCCGGCGTACGCCTGGTCGTTCCCGATCGGCGACGGCCGGGCCAACATCGGCTACGGCGAGGTGCTGCGCGGCGGGCCGCTGTCCCGCGCCCACCTGCTGGCCCGGCTGGCCGAGCTGCTGCCGGACGTCGACACGGCCGCGGCCACCGGCCTGCGGGCGCACCACCTGCCGCTGTCGACCCGCCGGCCCCGCCCGGCCCGCGGGCGGCTGCTCCTGGCCGGCGACGCACTCTCGCTGATCAACCCGTTCACGGGCGAGGGCATCTTCTACGCGCTGCGGTCCGGCGCCCTGGCCGGCGCGGCCGCGGCGGCCGCCGGCGACCCGGCCGGCCGGTACACGGCGGCCCTGCGCCGCGCCCTCGGCCGCCACCTGCGCCACTCCCGCGCCGCCGCGGCACTGAGCGGCCGGAAGTGGATCGTCGACGCGGCGGTCCGGGCGGCGGAGGGCGACCAGCGGGTCTTCGACGCGCTGATCGAGCTGGGGCTGGGCGACGGCACGCTGAGCCCGTTCGTGCTGGGGTCGATCGCTAGGCGGACAGGTTGGCGGCCATCGCCTCAAGCGTCCTGACCGTCGTCGCGTAGTCCGCCTCGGGGATGCCGCGCATCGACCGGGCGCGGATCCCTTCGACGGTGTGCCTGATGCGGTCGAGCGCCGCCGCACCGGCGCTCGTGAGGGCGCCGTCCGGCGTGGTCCAGCCGCGGGCGGCCAGCGCCGCGACGGCGTCCCCCGTCGCGAACGGGCCGTCCGGGCCGAGGCCGTTGAGGACCTGCCACTCGCGGCGGGTGACGCCCTCGACGGCGAACGCCTCCTCGAAGCGGCGGTCGAGCTCCTTCAGCCAGTACCCGATAGGCTTGGCCATCTGTATCTCCTCTGGAATGTGGATAACTTCTGTTATGCAGTCTAGCGACTCCCTCGCCGCGATCGAGGCGGCCATGGTCACGATCCGGCGGCGGCAGACCCGCCGGGCCCTCGCCCGTGCCTCCGAAGGCCGTCACGACGTCGATCCGGCGGTGTTCGACGTGGTCGACGCCGTGGAGGCCGGCGAGCCGGCCGAGGCCACGGTCATGACCGTCGCCGCCGCCCTCGGCGTCGCCCAGCCCCGGGCGAGCAAGCTCGTGGCCGCGGCCGTCGAGGCGGGCCTGCTGCGCCGAGAGGCCGACCAGGCGGACGGGCGGCGGTCGCTGCTCGTGCGGACCGCGGCCGGCCGGGAGCTGTCCGACCGGGTGCACGAGTCGCGCCGGGCGCGCTTCGCGGCGGCCACGGCCGGCTGGACGCCGGCCGAGCGGGCCACGTTCGCGCAGCTCCTGACGCGGTTCGTCGACGGGCTCACGGAAACGGCGGCGGAGCGGCACTGAGCGTCGATTCTTCAACGCTTCCCGGTGCGTTAGTCTTCGCGCCAGGGGTGATGCGGTGGCGGGCGGTGGCAGCCGGGACGGTGACGTCATCGAGCCTGCGCTGTCCGATCTGGCCCGCCAGTGGGTCGCCGCCGTGCGGCAGACCGGCTACCTCGACCTCGGCGCCGACGCCCTGCAGCGGCGCTTCGCCGAGCTGACCGGCCGCCTGGCCGAAGCGCTGCGCCGCGAGCCGTTCGACCCGTCCGACGCCGAGCAGGTGGGCGCCGCGATCGTCGGGCTCGGGCTCACCTCCCCCGAGGCGCTGCGGCGCTCGGTCGCGATCATCGCCCGCCTGCCGGCCCTCCTCGACGACAAGCCCGACGAGCAGCGGGCCGGCGAGCTGCTCGGCGCGCTCGCGGCCGGGTTCGCCCGGGCCGGCCGGCAGCGCGTCCTCGACGACCAGGAGCGGATTCGCCGCGCGTGGTCGCGGGCGCTGGCCGACGCCGAGCACAGCCTCCAGCGGGAGCTGCACCACCAGGCCCACCACGACCCGCTGACCGGCCTGCCGAACCGGGTCCTGCTGTACCGCCACCTGTCCGAGACCGTCCGCGACGCCCACGGCGACGCCCGGATCGGGGTGTGCTTCCTCGACCTCGACGAGTTCAAGACGGTCAACGACACGCTCGGCCACGGCTCGGGCGACCGCCTGCTCGTCGCGCTGGCCGACCGGCTGCGCGTATGCGTCAACGGCGCCGGCCACTTCGTCGCCCGGGTCGGCGGCGACGAGTTCGTGGTCGTGGCGGCCGACACCGCCGGCCCCGACGACATGACCGAGCTGGCCGAGGCGATGCTGGCCGAGCTGGCCAAGCCCGTCCGCCTCGACGGCCACGAGCTGGCGGTGTCGGCGAGCATCGGCATCGTCGAGCAGCCGGCCCGCGGCGCCGACCCGGAGGAGCTGCTGCGCTCCGCCGACGCCACGCTGTACCTGGCCAAGGCCGACGGCCGGGCCCGCTACGCGGTGTTCGACGCGACGCGCAACGCCGAGCAGCGCCTGCAGTACGGGCTGACCGGTCGCCTGGCCGGCGCGCTCGAACGCGGCGAGTTCGAGCTGCTCTACCAGCCACTGGTGTCCCTTGTGGACAACCGGCTGCGCGGCGCCGAGGCGCTGCTGCGCTGGCGCCACCCCGAGCTGGGCACGGTCTCCCCCAACACGTTCATCCCGGTGGCCGAGCAGTCCGGCATGATCCACGCGCTGGGCCGCTGGGTCCTGCACGAGTCGTGCCGGGCCGCCGCCGCCTGGGACGAGCCGCTGCTGATCAGCGTCAACGTCTCCCCCCGCCAGTGCACCGACCCCCGCCTCCTGGACGACGTGGAGCACGCCCTGGCCGAGTCGGGCCTGCCCCCGTCGCGGCTGCAGCTGGAGCTCACCGAGACGGTCCTGATGCAGTCCACGGGCCGCCCGGTCCAGACCCTGCGCCGGATCGCCGACCTCGGCGTGCGGATCGTGATCGACGACTTCGGCATCGGCTACTCCAACCTGGCGTACCTGCGCCACCTGCCCGTCCACGGCCTCAAGCTGGCCGGCGCGTTCATGGCCGGCATCCGCTCCCTGGCCAGTGACCACGTGGACGAGCAGATCGTCGAGACCGTGATCCGGCTGGCCCACACGCTCCAGATGACGGTGACCGCCGAGGGCATCGAGACCGCCGACCAGGCCGCCCGACTGGCCACGCTGGGCTGCGACCTGGGCCAGGGCTGGCACTTCGGCCGCCCGGTCCCGCCGGCCGGCATCCCCGGCGACCGGGCCTGACCGTCACGAGGCGCGGCGCAGGCGGATCCAGCGGTAGCCGTACGGGCCCAGGTCCAGGGCGCTGAGGTCGCCCACCTCCGGGTAATCGCGGTCGGCGAAGACGGCGTTCGGGTGGTGGGCCTCGGCGTGCAGGGCGCTCAGGTCCACCGTCGCCGCCTCCGGGCCCAGGTTGTGCAGGAACACCATCGTCCCGGTCGGGCCGTCCGCCCGGTGGACCAGCACGCCGGGCGGCAGGGGCTGGTCGATCGCGGTGCAGGTGCCACCGCCCACCTCCGGGCTCTCCCGCAGGGTCCGGATCATCCGCTCGAACCAGGCCAGGAGCGACTGGTCGTCGTGACGCTGGGCGGTCACGTTGACGCTCTTGTACCCGTACGGGCCCGCCGAGATCACCGGCCGGATCGGCGGCGCCTCGCTGAAGCCGCCGTTGGTGGCGTACGACCACTGCATCGGCGTGCGGATCGCGTAGCGGCCCACCTGCGACAGGTCCTCGCCCATGCCGATCTCCTCGCCGTAGCGCAGCACCGGGGTCCCCCGCAGGCTGAACTGCAGCGAGTAGGCCAGCTCCAGGCGCCGGCGGTCGCCGCCGAGCATCGGGCCCAGCCGCCGGCGGATGCCCCGGTCGTACAGGCGCATGTTCTCGTCCGGGCCGAACTCGGTGAAGACGTCCTCCCGCTGCTCGGCCGTGAGCCGGGACAGGTCGATCTCGTCGTGGTTGCGCAGGAACGTGGCCCACTGGCCGCCCGGCGGCAGCTTCGGCGTGGTGCGCAGCCACTCGATGACCGGCTCCGGGTTCTGGCGGGCCAGCGCGAGCACCAGGCGGCCGTTGAGCATGAAGTCGAACAGCATGTGGATGCGGTTGCCCGAGCCGCCGGGGTCGCCGAAGTACTGCGGGAGCGCCTCCGGCTCGACGTTGGCCTCGGCGAGCAGCACGGCGTCGCCCCGCCGCCACTGGACGTGCTGGCGCAGCTCGCTGAGGTAGTCGAAGTCCATCGGGCTCTCGGGGTTGCCGGGCTCGGTCAGCTCGATGATGAACGGCACCGCGTCCATGCGGAAGCCGGCGACGCCGAGCTGGATCCAGAACGCGAGCACCTTCTTGATCTCGGCGCGGACCTGCGGGTTGGCGAAGTTGAGGTCCGGCTGGAAGTCGTAGAAGCGGTGGTAGTACCAGGCGCGGGCCTTGCGGTGGTACGTCCACGTCTCGGACTGCTCGCCGGGGAAGACCATGCCCTGGTGGCGGTCCGCCGGCTCGGTGTCGCTCCACACGAACCAGTCGCGGTACGGCGAGTCCTTCGACGCCACCGCCGACTGGAACCACGGGTGCTCGTCGGAAGTGTGGTTCACCACAAGGTCGATGATGACCTTGATCCCGCGGTTGGCCGCTTGGTGCAGCAGCTCGGCGAAATCGCCGAGCGTGCCCAGCCGCGGATCGACGCCGTAGAAGTCCGTGGCGTCGTAGCCGTCGTCCCGCCCGGGCGTCGGATGGATCGGATGCAGCCACAGGCAGTTGATCCCGAGCCTGGTCAGGTAGTCGAGGCGGCCGATGAGACCTTGAAAGTCACCGATGCCGTCGCCGTCGGAGTCCTGGAACGTCTCGACGTCCAGGCAATAGATGACACTCTCGGTGTACCACCGCTCGCTCATCTTTTTCGGGTAACCGAATCGACTTCCGCTCAAACGCGCGCTTGCGTGTGCCCTCCCCGGACCGCGAGGATGACTCCCGGGGGGCTGATGGTCGACTTCGCTGGCGCGCTGCGTGATGCCATCCAGGCACGTGGCCTGGGACTGGAACGCATCCAGGAGCGGTTACGCGCCGAGGGTTACTCGGTGAGTCTCGCCACACTCAGTTACTGGCAGACCGGTCGGAGCCGGCCGGAGCGGCGTGAGTCACTCGCCGCGCTCGCCGAGCTGGAGAGGATCCTGGAGGTCGAGCCGGGCTCGCTGGCCGCCCTGGTCGGGCCACCACGGCCGCGCGGGCGCCACCTGCACAAGAGCCAGGACACCCGCGAGCTGGGCGCGTTCTGGTCCGAACGCGACCTCATCGCCGACCTGGCCCAGGGCATCGACACCCGCTGGGACGAGCGGCTGACCCGGCTCTCGCAGCACGACCGGGTGAACGTCGGGCCGGACCGGGGCGAGGTGTCGTTCCTCGTCCGCCAGGTGCTGCGGGCAGAGGCCGACGGGCCCGACCGCTGGGTGGTGATCCTGCGCCTCGACGAGCAGGAGCACCCGTTGCCGCTACTCACGCCGGTGCGCAACTGCCGGCTCGGCCGGGTGGTCGAGCACCCGGAAAGCGGCCTGCTGCTCGCAGAGCTGTTGTTCGACCGGCCGCTCGCCAAGGGCGAAACGGTGATCACCGAGCATGCGCTGCACAATTACCCGCCGTTTCCGACGGCGACCAACTACGAGCGCAAGTTTCGGTTGCCGGTGCGCGAATACGTGGTCGAGGTGTGTTTCGACCCGGCCGCTTTACCGCGGGCCGTCTATCAGTTCCAGCAGATGGACGGCCAGGACGAACAGGTGGTCACGATGGAGATTGACGTCGGGCACTCCGTGCACGCCATCGCGCTCGACTACGGGCCGGGCCGCTACGGGCTCCGGTGGGACTGGGAGTAGGGGTAGGACGCGCTGGTCACAACACCTTGGCCAGGGTTGATCTCAGCACCTTGGACAGCATGGAACAACGGGGCGCCGGTGTGGCCAGCGCCCCGCCTCTGTTCCCGGAACTTACCGGCGTCACCATCGGAACGGCTGGGATGTCGCCGCGACGGTCAGGGTGGAACGCATGTGCCGCCTCCACAAGGAAGTGTTCAATTTCCTTGGGATCAAAGTTATTGGAGAGGCACACCACGCCGGAAGATCTTCTGTCGTCTTAACAGTTAACGCTCTGGCTTGCGCCGCGATTAACAGTTAAGAGTAAAAGCCGGGCGGCCGCACCCGCCAACTTGTGCGACCGCCCGGCGTCCTGGGTTGCAGGGCCCCCGTTCACCCCTGCGCGCAGCAGGTCACGTGAGGCGGATCCAGGCGGAGGCGTCGGACGGCAGGGTCCCGTCGTCGTTCAGGGGCACGCTCGTCAGCAGGACCGCGGCGTGCGCCGGCAGCGGCACCGAGGACGGGCCGAGGTTCGTCACGTTGGCGAAGCCGTCGCCGCGCGCGAACGCGAGCACCTGCGGATCGGCGTCCAGCCACCGCATGGGGCCGTCCCCGAGCGAGGGCTCGGCGCGGCGGATGCGCAGCGCCTCGCGGTACAGCTCGAGGAAGGACCCCGCCACGCCCTCCTGGGCGGCGACCGTCTTCCCCGCCCAGCCCGCCGGCTGCGGGAGCCACGGGTCGCCGGTGGCGTCGGCCGGGCTGAACCCGAACGGCGGGGCGGACCCCGACCAGGGCAGCGGCACCCGGCAGCCGTCCCGGCCGGGGTCGATCCCCCCGGAACGGTGGAACATGGGGTCCTCGCGCAGCTCGGCGTCGAGGTCCTCGACCTCCTCCAGGCCGAGCTCCTCGCCCTGGTACAGGTAGACGGCGCCGGGCAGCGACATGATGAGCAGCGCGGCGGCGCGGGCCCGGCGGGCGCCGAGCTCCAGGTCCGACGGCACGTCGAAGCGCTTGTCGGCGAACGCGAAGTTGGTGACCTCGCGCCCGAAGCGCGTCACCTCGCGCGTCACGTCGTGGTTGCTCAGCACCCAGGTGGCCGGGGCGGCGACCGGGGCGTGCACGGCCAGGGTCATGTCGATCTCGTACCGCAGCCGCTCGGCCTCCCACGGCGCCCCGAGGAAGGCGAAGTTGAACGCGGTGTGCAGCTCGCCTTCCTGGAGGTACCGCGCGAACGCCTCGTGGTCGGGCAGCCAGACCTCGCCGATGAGCGCCCGCGGCGGCGAGTAGGTGTCGGAGATGCGCCGCCAGGCCTGGTAGATCTCGTGGATCCCCTCGTTGTCCTCGTAGTCGTCGCTGACCAGCGGGTCCTTGATGAGCACGGCGGCCGAGTCGATCCGGATGCCGTCGATGCCCCGGTCGAGCCAGAACCGCACGATGTCCTCGAACTCCTCGCGGACAGCCGGGTGGTCCCAGTTGAAGTCCGGCTGCTCGGGCGCGAACAGGTGCAGGTACCACTCGCCGTCGGCGACCCGGGTCCAGGCGGGGCCGCCGAAGATCGACTGGAGGTCGGTCGGCGGCAGCTCGCCGTGCTCACCGCGGCCCTTGCGGAACCAGAACAGGTCCCGCTCCGGCGAGCCGGGCGCGGACGCGAGGGCCCGCTGGAACCAGGCGTGCTGGTCGGAGCAGTGGTTCGGCACGATGTCGCAGATCACCCGGATGCCGGCGGCGTGCGCCTCCTCGATGAGCTTCTCGGCCTCGGCGAGGGTGCCGAAGATCGGGTCGATGGCCCGGAAGTCGGCGACGTCGTAGCCGCCGTCGGCCAGCGGCGAGGGGTACCACGGCACGATCCAGATCGCGTCGACGCCCAGGGCGGCCAGGTACGGCAGGCGCGAGCGCAGGCCCGCCAGGTCGCCGACACCGTCGCCGTTGCCGTCGGCGAAGCTCCGCAGGTAGACCTGGTAGAT
Organism: Dactylosporangium sp. AC04546; assembly: GCF_022095675.1. GTDB lineage: Bacteria > Actinomycetota > Actinomycetes > Mycobacteriales > Micromonosporaceae > Dactylosporangium. The sequence goes on from NZ_JAHYSG010000124.1 coordinate 19,870, forward strand.
AGCGGCGCTGCGCCACCATGCTTGGTGGTTCTGGTCGGCCACGTGGAACCTGCTTTCTTGCATAGGAGTGTGGTGGGACGGTCAGGGGCGTCCGCTCAGCCCTTGACGGCGCCGCCCAGGCCGGCGCTGGAGAGGAACAGGCGCTGGAAGATGAGGAAGAACACGACCGGGATCAGCGTCGAGATCGCGAGTGACGCGAGGAACACGCCCAGGTCGGTCTGCTGCGCGATCGCGGGCAGGCGCACCGACAGCGGCTGCTTGGCCTGGTCCTTGAGCACGAGCATCGGCCACAGGAAGTCCTTCCAGCTCGCGATGGCCGCGAACACCGACACGACGCCGAGGATCGGCTTGGACATCGGCAGGACGACCGACCAGAACAGCCGGAACGAGCTGGCGCCGTCGACCTTGGCCGCCTCGAAGACCTCGCGCGGGAGGCTGTCGAAGAACCGCGTCACGATCACCACGTTGAACGCGCTGGCGCCGGACGGCAGCCACACGGCGAAGAAGCTGTTGATCAGCGAGGTGCCCACCCCGGGCGGGTTGAGGATCGTGAGGTAGAGCGGCACGAGGAGCACGACGCTCGGCACGAACAGGGTCGCGATCACCAGGCCGTGAACGATCTTGGCCCACGCCGGCCGCAGGACGGACAGCACGAAGCCGCCCGTGGTCGCGACGAGCAGCTGCACGAACCAGGAGCCGGCGGCGAGCCAGATGGTGTTGAGGAAGTACCGGCTGATCTGGACGTCGTTCCACGCCTCGGTGACGTTCTCCCAGCGCACACCGTGCGGGAAGACCGCCAGCGGCGTGCGGATGATGTCCTGCGTCGGCGTGATGGCGTACTTCGCGAGGAGCAGCATCGGCCCGATGCCGACCACGAGGAGCAGCGCCAGCAGCGTCCAGTGCAGCAGCTTCATGGGCACGCTGACGCGGGGGTTGCGCCAGTCCTGGTCGGAGACGAAACCGCGGCTGCCGTCGAACTGCGACGCCTTGCGCTTGCGGACCGGCCGGGCACCCCCGGCCGCACCGGCCGGCCCCGCGGCGCCGGGCGCCTGCCGGGCGGGACTGGTGACAGTCATGGTGGTTCCCTTCACGACTTGCTCCAGCCGGACGTGAGCTTGAAGTACACCAGCGACAGGATCGCCAGGAACGCGGCGAGCATCACGGACAGGGCCGTCGCCGCACCGTAGTTCCCGCCCAGGGAGCTGCCGAACCCGTAGTTGTAGATCATGAGCAGGATCGTCAGCGTGGCGTTCGCCGGGCCGCCGCCGGTGAACAGGTAGGGCTCCAGGAACACCTGGACGGTACCAATGATCTGGAGGATGAAGGTGATCAGCAGCACGCCCCGCAGCTGCGGCATGGCCACGTGCCACACCTTCCGCCAGACGCCGGCGCCGTCGACCTCGGCCGCGTCGTAGAGCTCGTCCGGCACGCTGATGAGCGCGGCCAGGTAGATGATCACGGTACCGCCGGCCGCGGCCCACGTCGCCTCGACGACCAGGGACGGCATCGCCAGCGACGGGCTCGACAGCCAGGTGTACGGCCCGAGGCCGACCCAGTCCAGGATCGTGTTGAACACGCCGTCCGCGGAGCCGTCGTAGAAGAACTTCCACAGCAGCACGGCGACGACCGGCGGCACCACCACCGGCAGGTAGGCGAGCGCGGAGTACAGGCCCTTGCGCTTGCGGACCGAGCTGATGAGCACCGCCGTCACCAGCGGGACGGGGAAGCCGATCACCAGGGCGAGCAGCGCGAAGTAGAGGGTGTTGCGGATCGCCGTGGGCAGGTCGGGATCGGTGAGCACGTACTGGAAGTTGTGCCAGCCGACCCACTTCGGCGTCCCGACGAGGTTGGTCTTCTGGAAGCTCATGACGACCGACCGCACGATCGGCCACCACGAGAAGACGCCGAAGATGACCAGGAGCGGCAGCGCGAACACGATCGAGCTCAGGCCGCCGCGCTGGACCCAGGTCATCGGGTCGCGCCGGCGGGACCTACCGCTGGTCGCCGGCCGATGGTTGCCCCTGGCGACGGTGGCGTCGCCGGTGCTGCGCGGGGCGCCCAGAGCACTCACGACACATCACTCCTCGTCCTGGTTTCCCGGCGTGGGCCGCCGGTCGTCCGGCGGCCCACGCCTTGCGGGTTGTTGATGGTGTGGTGAGCGTCAGCCGGCCGCGTCGATGGCGCGCTGCGCCTTCGCGTTGGCCTCGGTGAGCAGCTGGTCGATGTTGGCGTTCTTGTCGGTCAGGACCGCCTGCACCGCCGTGTCGAGCGCCTTGTAGACGTCCTGGGTGGCGATCGCCGGCTCGTTGACGAGCTTGGCGTCGAACACCTTGCTGGTGAAGGTGGTCATCTGGTCCAGCGGGACGTTGACGTAGGTCTTGATCCAGTCCTGGTACTGCTGGTACTGCTGCTGGGTGAAGATCGGCAGCTCAGGGGTGCCCACGGGCTGCTTGCTCGCCACCTGGATCTCCGCGTTCTTCTTCGCGGAGCCCTCGTTGGTGTACTTGCGCAGGTAGCGGTAGTCGATCCACTTGACGGCGGCGGCCTTCTCGTTGCTGCTGGCCTTGCTCGACACGGCGGCCATGGTGCCGCCACCGAGCACGCCCGACTCGCCACCCGAGAGCGGGATCATCGTCAGACCGTACGTCTTCGGGTCGATGTTGTTGGTCTGCACCAGGCTCGTGTAGACGTCCTGACCCGAGGTGTACATGCCGATCTTGCCGGCGGCGAACGCCTGGTTGATGCCCGACCAGTCGTAGCTGAAGTTCGCGCCCATGGAGTTGTCGGTCCAGCGCAGGTCCTTCAGGAACTGCAGCGAGGCCTTGGTCGCGTCGTTGGTGAGCGTGGCCTTCTTGCCGTCCTCCATGCGCCCGCCACGGGCGTAGGTGTCGACCGTCAGCTGCCAGCCGCCGGTGCCGTCCTTGGACATCTGGGCGAAGCCGGCCTGGCCGGTCTTCTCCGCGATGGCCTTGGCGGCCGTGCGGACCTCTTCCCAGGTGGTCGGCGGCTTGTTCGGGTCGAGGCCGGCCTGGGTGAACAGGGCACGGTTGTAGTGCAGGCCGACCGCGTAGATGCTCTTCGCGGGGATGGCGTAGACGTGGCCGTCCGAGCCCTGGCCGTACTGCAGCAGGTTCTTGTTGAAGTTCGACGCGTACGCGAGCTGGGTGAGGTACGCCTGCATGTCGGCGATCTGCCCGTTCGCGATCAGCGTCTTCGCGTCGGTGAAGGGAATCTCGAACACCGAGGGCAGCGTGCCGCCGGCGAGGTCGGCCGCGAACGTCGTGGCCTTCCACTCGTAGTCGTGGGTCTTGACCGTGATGTTCGGGTTTTCCTTCTGGAAGTCCGCCACCTCGTCCGCGAGTGCCTGCTGGGCCTCGGGCTTCGCGCCGGGGAGGAGCCCCACGACGTTGAGCGTGACCTTGGTGTTCGGGTCGAGCGTCGTCGAACCCGAGTCGCCGCTGCTGCTGTCGTCCGAGGAGCACGCGCCCAGCGTGCTGCCGAGCGCGAGCGCACCCACGACGGCGATTGCCATCGTGGTACGTCGAGAGAACTTCATCGTCGCTCCTTGTTGGGGGGTGTGTAGGCATCCGGCCCGGCACGGTGCGGATCGGATGGAGGAACTGCTTCGAACGAGGCCGGACGGGCAGCAGGGCGTCCAACCTGGGCTGCCCCGGGGGTGCTGCAAGCGCGTTACTGATCGGTTTCCATCGCATCGCGTCAGGATTTCGGCCTGGCGTTGGCAAGAGATTAGGCTCAGGCTCCACAAGAAGTCCATGGTCCGTTGCAAAATTTTAATGATCCACAAGCACTTGCTTGCACGGACACGCTCCCATTGCCTACAACTTGCGCAGAACCGTCCCAAAATGGATCGAGCGGCATGCTGCCTATCCCTCCTGCGTAGTCGCAAGCTCACGGATCGCGAGATGTAAGCGCTTAACGTCGGCAGCGCAAAGAGCGCCGCGACTCCCTTCCGGAAGTCGCGGCGCTCGTGGGTTTGTAGCGGTTTATGCCGCGGAGGGGGCCTTGGCCTCCTGCAACGCGCCCGTGGAGCCGCGCACGACGAGCTCGGGCTCGAAGAGCATCTCCTCGGTCGGCACGAGCGTGCCGGCGACCTGGCTGACGAGCAGCGTCACCGCGGCCTGGCCCATCGCCTGGATGGGCTGGCGGACCGTGGTCAGCGGCGGGTCGGTGCAGTTCATGAACAGCGAGTCGTCGAAGCCCACGACCGAGACGTCGTCGGGCACCTCGCGGCCGAGCCGGCGGGCGGCCCGGATCGCGCCCAGGGCCTGGACGTCGCTGGCGCAGATGATGCCGGTGACGCCGTGCTTGATGAGCCGGGTGGCGCCGGCGCGGCCGCCCTCCATCGAGAAGATGACCCGCTCGACGTCGTCCTCGCTGACCGTCTCGGAGAACGTCGCGGCCGCCTTGAACGCGGCGAGCTTGCGGTTGGACGGTGCGTGGTCGGCCGGCCCGAGGATCAGCCCGATGCGCTTGTGCCCGAGCGAGCTCAGGTGGTTGAACGCCTGGTCGACCGCGTGGCCGTCGTCGACCGAGACGCGCGGGAAGCCCAGGTCGTCGATGGCCGCGTTGACCAGCACCGCGGGCAGCCCGCGCTCGTGCAGGCGGTGGTAGTGCTCGTGCTCTGCGGCCGCCTGGTGGTAGAGCCCGCCGCAGAAGATGATGCCGGAGACGTGCTGGTCGAGCAGCATCTCGACGTAGTCGGCCTCGGACACCCCGTCGGCGGTGCGGGTGCAGAGCACGGGCGTGAACCCTCGCTTGGACAGCGCACCGGCGACCACTTCGGCGAAGGCGGGGAAGATCGGGTTCTGCAGCTCCGGCAGCACCAGGCCGACGAGGCGGGCCCGCTCGCCGCGCAGCTTGGTCGGCCGCTCGTAGCCCAGCACGTCGAGGGCGGTGAGCACGGCCGTGCGTGTCGCGTCGGAGATGCCGGGCTTGCCGTTGAGCACCCGACTCACGGTCGCCTCGCTCACGCCGGCATACTTCGCCACCTCAGCGAGTCGTCGAGTCATGTCCGCAAGCGTAGTGCATACCTACGCAATTTTTTGCACGGATGTCACCCACCCAACCGCACTGCGACCGCTCACCCCCCGACGCCACGCGATCTTGGAGTTGTGGTCCCGAGTTTGTCCTGACTTTCCGGACATATTCGGGACCACAACTCCAAGATCGCGGAGGAAGGCGGCGTGTCAGCCGGTCAGGGCTATCGAGATCTTGCCGCCGCCGTAGCCCTGGACGTCGACCTTCAGGTCCAGGCGCCTGCCCAGGGCGAGCAGGTGGTTCACCGCGTCCGCGGGCGGGCCGCCGCCCGGCAGGAACGTCTGGTGGAGCTTGACCCTCGGCGCGCCCTCCTTGTTGATCAGCCCTGCCAGGATGTTGCACACCTCGATCGCGTTCTCGCCGATCATCTTCGAGATCTCGTTGTCCTCGATGCATGCCTCCGCGCCGCCGGGCGGGATGAGCCCGATGGCCGCGCCGGAGTAGGCGGTGAGCTCGAAGTCCATTCCGATCACGGCCATGAGCTGGAGTCGTTCGTCGGTGTAGAGGGCGACCAGGGTGCGCGGGATGTCGGCGGCTTTGAGCGGGTCGGCCGGGTTCACGGTGACCGGCCGGCCGAGCAGGTCGTCAAAGAGGTCCTTGACGGCCTTCGGAACGGGCAGAACATGCGACATGGCTCATATCATCCCAAAATAGGATCGAGTGCGTCCTTGAAAGTGTCCGCTGTGAACGGCTTGGTCACCAGGAACAGGGCGCCCGCGTCCTCGGCCGCCTGCCGCATCTCCGGCGTCCCCTCGGACGTGACGAAGCCGAACGGGACCTGGTTGCCGTTGGCCCGCAGCATGCGCAGGACCTCGACGCCCGTCATGTGCGGCATGTTCCAGTCCGACAGCACCAGGTCCGGCTTCTCGGCGACCGCCTTGTCGAAGGCCTCCTGCCCGTCACAGGCCTCGACCAGGTCGTGCCCTTCGAAGCCGGCCTGCCGCAGCGTGCGGGTCACGATCTGCCGCATGACCCGGCTGTCGTCGGCGATGAGGATTTTCATGCGGGTGCTCCAGCAAGGTCGGTGGTGCTCTCCAGAACGGTGACGGTGACCGACTCGTCCATCCAGGTCCCGTCGAGGTGGCACACCTCGGTGACCGCCGGGTAGCGCCCGGAGGCCCCCTCCACGTGCACGTGGGGCAGCGACAAGGCGCACGGCTCGGGGAGCAGGCTCTTGACGTTGCCGCCGATGATGTTCGCCAGTTCGCCGAGGGCGTCCGCGACGTCCTCCTCCGCCACGTCGTCGAACGGGATGCCCAGCAGTGCCGCGGCGACGTTGCGGGCGGCCGCGTCGGAGCAGCTCACCAGCACGTGCCCGCGCCAGGCGCCGGTGACCGACACCGAGGCGGTCACGTCGGCGACGTGTTTCTCCGTCGGCATGGGGATCAGGGGACTCGCCCCGTCGAGGTCGAGGTAGGAGGACCAGACCTGTTCGGCGATCACCGACAGGTCCTCCGCGGTCGGGTTCGTCATGCCGCGACTCCGTTCGGGACGAGGCCGAGCAACGCCAGCTTGTCGATGATGGCGTCCGGCGTGAAGGGCTTGATCACGTACTCGTGCGCCCCGGAGGCCAACGCCCGGACGATCTGACTCTGCTCGCTCTCCGTCGTGACCATCATGAGTGTCATCCCGCGCAGCCGCGGCTCCGCGCGGACGGCGGTGACGAACTCGAGCCCGTTCATCTCGGGCATGTTCCAGTCGACGAGCGCGAGGCCGGGGATTTCGCCGTCACCGTCGAGAACGTTGGTCCTGAGGTAGTCCATCGCCTCTTGACCGTTGCCAGCCTCGACCACGTCGAAGCCGAGTTGTGCCACGATCCGCTTGAGGATCAGGCGCATCGCACGCGAATCGTCGATCACCATGGTGAGCATCTGGCGTCACCCCTTTCCTACGGCGCTCACAGGAGCGGCGGTCTTCGGCCCGGTCCGCAGCTTGTAGGCGGACGTACGCCCGGCCACCACCCGCTCGAATCGGTCGTCAATGCCGATCGTCGTCTCGGCGGAACCCAGGAACAGCCAGCCGTCCGGGCGCAGCGTGCCGGCGACCCGCTGCAGGACCTGCCGCTTGGTCTGGACATCGAAGTAGATCAGCACGTTACGGATGAACACGACGTCGAACGGCCCCATCGGCGGGAACGCCGCCGCGAGGTTGAGCCGGCGGAACGACACGTTCTTGCGCAGCGTCGGGGCCACCTTCCAGTGGGCGCCGTTGCGCTCGAAGTGCTTGACCAGCAGCGGCGCCGGCAGGCCGCGGTTGACCTCGAGCTGGGTGTACTGGCCGGCCTCGGCGCGGGTCAGCATCTCGGTCGAGATGTCGGTGCCGAGGATGTCGAACGTCCAGCCCGGCGGCAGGTGGTCGTGCAGCACCATGGCCAGCGTGTAGGGCTCCTGCCCGCTGGAGCTGGCCGCCGACCACACCTTGATCGTGCGCGCCGCGGCCCGCCGGGCCAGCAGGTCCGGCAGCACCGTGTCCACCAGCTGCTTGAACGGCTCGCCGTCGCGGAAGAACGACGTCTCGTTCGTGGTGAGCGCGTCCACGATCCTGCGGTGGATCTCCGGCTCGGGCCGCTGCTGCGCGAGGTTGACGAACTCGGAGACGGTCGGCAGCCCCGACTGCCGGGCCAGGGGCAGCAGCCGCGCCTCCACCAGATACTCCTTGCCGGCCTCCAGCACGATCGCGGCATCGCGGCGGACGAGGCCGCTGATGAAGGCGAACTCCTGGGCAGTCAAGGTCATCGGGTCACCTCCATGGACTTGGCACCGCGACCACCTGCGGTACGGGTGATGAGATGGTTCGCGATCTCACCGAGCGGGAGCACGGCGTGAGCCAGGCCCGCCTGCGTGACCGCTCCCGGCATTCCCCAGACGACCGAGGTCGCCTCGTCCTGCGCCACGATCTCGGCGCCCGCCGAGCGCAGCTGCTCGGCCCCCCGTTTCCCGTCCTGGCCCATGCCGGTCAGGACGATCGCGAGCGTGGCGCCCCCGTAGACCCGCGCCACCGAACGGAAGAGCACGTCGACGGCGGGCCGGCAGAAGTTCTCCGGTGGTCCGGTGTTGAGCTTCGTCACCACCTCGGTCCCGCGGCGGTACACCTCCATATGGAAGTCGCCCGGCGCGATGTAGACGGTCCCGGCCTTGACCGTCATGTCGCCGGTCGCCTCGACGACGTTGAGCGCCGCGGTGCGGTCGAGCCGGTCCGCGAACATCTTGGTGAAGACCGGCGGCATGTGCTGCACCACCACGACCGGCACCGGCAGGCTCGCCGGCAGCGCCCGCACGACCGAGGTGAGCGCGTCCGGGCCGCCGGTGGAGCAGCCGATGCTGACGATCTCGATGGTCCCGCCGCGCGGGGTGGCGCGTACCGGCGCCGCCGAGGGCGCCCCCGCCGGCGGCGCGCTCGGCGGCCGGACCGCGCCGGGCAGCGGCGTGCCGCCCGGCCGGGCCAGCGGTGGCGCGACGGCGTGGTTGCGCCCGGGGCCGGAAGGACCCGGTGGGCCGGCCGGCCGCAGCGGGGGCGCCATCGCTCCCCGGCGCCCACCGCACAGCGCGTGGATGCGCGGGATGATCTGCTCGCGGACCGATCGGATGCTCTCCGCGACGCTGCCCACATTGGCCGGCTTGGTGACGTAGTCGCTCGCGCCGGCGGAGAGCGCGTCGAGGGTGGCGGTGGCGCCGGCGGCGGTCAGCGTGCTGAACATGATGACGGGCAGCCGCGCGTACTTGGCCCGGATCGCCCGCAGCGTCTCCAGGCCGTCCATGATGGGCATCTCGATGTCGAGGGTCACCAGGTCGGGCCGCAGCTGTTCGATCTTCGTCAGGGCGACCTTGCCGTTGGGGGCGGTGCCGACCACGCGGATCTCTGGGTCGTCACCGAGCGCGTCGGTGATCAGACGGCGGACGACGACCGAGTCGTCCACGACCAGAACCGAGATCACGCGCCTTGCCTCCAGCACCGGGGGCCCAGCGATGCGAGGCCCGTCACGTTCCAGCGGGCTAATCGGCGCGGCGTAGACGGCGATAAGGAAATTCCCAAAAGAACCGCCCCTGCCCGGTTCATTCCGGACAGGGGCGGCAGGGGTGCTTTTCAGGGCCCTCCCTTGGGCCGCGGCCTTCGGCTCTCGGCCTCACGAAGCGAGCGGACCCATCGCCGTGAAGTACGGGTCGAGCAGGCGGCGCGCGGTCGCCGAGTCGAGCAGGTCGCGCACCATGATGGCCTGGACGGCGCCGCTGAGCAGGTTCCACACCCCGCCGGCCCGGTCGCCCACCGGCACGCCGGAGCGGTCGAGGGCCTGGACCAGCAGCAGCTGGGCGGCGGCGCCGGAGCGGACCCGCCCGGCGAGGAAGACGGCCCAGGAGGCCGAGTGCACCGCGGGCGCCCAGTCGGACAGGCCGGGCCGCGCGCTGTCGGTGACCTTGTTCAGCTGCTGCATCTCGGCGCGGGTCAGCGAGCCGACGCGGGTGAGCAGCCGGCGCACGTCGTCGCCCTGCGGGCCGAGGTCGTGCTCGCGCTCGGGCAGGGCGCGCATGGCGGCGGTCCACGGGGCGCTGAGCCGCCGGCGGGAGTCGTCGGAGAGCAGCTCACGCAGGTAGGCGGCCGCGGCGGCGTCGGAGAGCACGCCGGTGGCCCTGCTGGCGACCGGGCTCTGCCGCTGCCGCGGGGTGCGGGCGTGCGGCGCCGGCATGGCCTGCTGTGCCGGGCGCTTCCCCCAGGTCCAGTCCAGGATGTCGTAGCGCAGGCAGTGCAGCAGCCCGTCGAGCGTCCCGAGTGGCGCCCGCTCGATGACGGTCAGAGCGCCGGCGTCGGCAACGGCGGTCCGTCGCTCCTGGGCGGCGGCGTCGACGTCGCGCCAGAGATCGGCGCGGTCCCAGTCGTCGTCGGCGCGGGCAGCGGCGACCGCGTCGAGATCACTCTGCGTAAGCGAAAGTCCGTGCAGCAGCACGTCAGCCGCGGCCGATCCGCCCTGCAGACGGGAGAGGTCGAAGCCGAGAACGGGGGCGCTAACCAGGCTGTACATGGCAACTAGTCTGCAACGCACCTGCACCCTGGTCTGTCCACCGAAGGGTCGGGGGTGACACCCTGCCGTAGCCCTGCGTCACCCCCGGAGCGTAGTGCGACCGGCGGTCTCAGATCTTGAACCGCGCGACGAGCGACCGCATCTCGCTCGACATCCGCGACAGGTCCGAGGCGGCGCGTTGCGCCTCCGTCACACTGCGTGACGTTCCCTGGGTCGCCGCGGCGACGGTCGAGACGTTCGTGGCGATCTCGGCGGAGCCGGTCGCGGCCTCGCTGACGCTGCGGTTCATCTCGTTCGTCGTCGCCGTCTGCTGCTCCACCGCGGAGGCGATGGTGAGCTGGTAGTCGTTGATCCGCGAGATGATCTGGCTGATCTCGCCGATCGCCCCGACCGCGCCGGTGGTGTCGGCCTGGATCGCCTCGACCCGCCGGGAGATGTCCTCGGTCGCCCGGGCGGTCTCCTGCGCGAGCTCCTTGACCTCGTTGGCGACGACCGCGAAGCCCTTGCCCGCCTCGCCGGCCCGCGCCGCCTCGATGGTGGCGTTGAGCGCGAGGAGGTTGGTCTGCTCGGCGATCGAGGTGATCACCTTGACCACGTTGCCGATCTCGGTCGAGGACTCCCCCAGCCGGCTCACGGCCTGGTTGGTCGACTCGGCCGCCATGACCGCCTGGGACGCGACCTTGGCCGCCTCGCTGGCGTTCTGCGCGATCTCGCGGATCGACACGCCCATCTCGTCGGCGCCGGCCGCCACGGTCTGCACGTTGCGGGACACCTCCTCGGCCGCGGCCGCCACCACGTTGGCCTGGTCGCTGGCCTCGCCGGTGCCGGAGGCGATCTGCGCGCTGATGCCGGTGAGCTGGTTCGCCGACGTGGCCAGCGACGAGGCCGTCTGGTCCATCGTGTGCACCGTCGTGCGCATGCTGTCGGTGGCCTTGTTCAACGCCTCGGCCATCACGCCGACCTCGTCGGTGCTGCGCACCGCGACCGTCGTGCTGAGGTCGCCGCCGGCGACCGCCCGGAGCACCTCCGCGACCCGCCGCAGCGGGCCGACCACCAGCGCGGTCACCCACAGGCCGATGCCGAACGCGGCCAGCAGGCCGATCACGGCGGCCAGGATCATGAGCATCCGGCTGTTCTCGTAGTCGTTCTCGGCGGTGGCCCGCCAGTGCTCGGCCTCTGCGATGTCCTGGTCCTGGAGGTGCCCGATCGCGTCGATGGCCTTCTGCAGCTGGGGCTGGCCCTTGGTCGACATGACGGTGACGTAGCCCGCGACGTCGCCCTTGGCGATCGCCGCGTTGGCCTCGGTGTCGCGCACCTTGCGGTAGCCGTCGGCGCCCTGCTCGACGGCGGTCAGGTCGGCACCGCGGTCGGCGCCGGCGCCCGCGCGGTACCGCTGGATCGCCTCGGCCAGGCTCACGTCGGCGGCCTTCTGCTGGTCGGTGTTCAGGGCACCGAGGATGTCCGAGATGCCCTGCCGCATGTCGGCCAGGGCCACGAACTGCCCGTTCTTGGCGGTGAACTGCCGCATGGTGTCGTTGGCCTTGCTCAGGGTGTTGAGCGCGGCGATCGTGATGAGGACGGTCACGACGGCACCGACGGCGACGGCCGAGATGACCTTCGCCCGCACGCTGCGGTTGGCGAACCAGCTCATGATTGGCTATTCCTCGCGGTTGGCGGAGCCGTGCGGGTTGGTGTTGACGGCCTTGTTGGTGTCCAGCGCGAGCATCAGCCGGCCGTCGAGCTTGAAGGCGCCGGTGATGAGCTGGCGGCTCGGGCCGGTCAGCGTGTCCGGCGGCGGCTCGAAGGTGTCGTCCTGGAGCGTGACCACCTCACCGATGCGGTCGACGAGCAGCGACACCGACTCCTCGTCGGTCTTCACGATGACGTTCATCGCCGGCTCCGCGCTCTTGGTGCGCGGCGGCAGGCCGAGCTGCACCCGCAGGTCGACCGCGGCGATGACCTGGCCCCGCAGGTTGAACAGCCCGCCGACGGACTCGGGGGCCAGCGGGACGGACGTGTACTGGTCGAAGGAGAGGACCTCCTGGACCTTGGCGACGTCGAGGCCGAAGAGCTGGTCGGCGACCTCGAAGGTGGCGTATTGACGGCTGGCCATGGTCAGGCTCCGGCGGGCTGGTAGGAGGCGTACTCGGCCTCGTTGGCGCTCTGGTACGGGTCGTGCTGCTCGTAGGGGTCCATCTCGGTGTGGAACAGCGGGTCGGCGGCGAGGATGGCCCGCCGCACGTCGAGCAGCTCGGTGACCCGCTGCTGGATGACCGCCGACCCGAGCAGGCCGTCGTCGCCGAAGTCGCGGCGCGAGTCGTCGAGGCCCTCCTCGACGATGTCGATGATCTTCTCCACGGCGAGCGCGACCGACCGGCCGTTCTCGGTGTAGACCACGACGGGTACCGTCGGGCCGGGCTCCGTCTCGTAGGCGCCGAGCAGGTGCGCGAGGCGCAGCACGGGCAGGATCTGGTCGCGGTACTGCACGACCTCGCGGCTGCCGGTGCGCTCGATCCGCTCGACCGGGAACTCCTCGAGCCGGGTGACCATGTCGAGCGGGATCGCCACCCGCCGGTCGCCGACGCCCGCGATGAGCAGCCGGTCGGCGTTGTCCCCGCCGCGGCGCACGGTGGTGTCCGCGTCGGTCCGCTCGCCGCCGGCGGCGAGGTGCGCGCGCCGGGCGAGCGAGGCGACGTCGAGGATCAGCGCGACCCGGCCGTCGCCGAGCAGGGTGGCCCCGGCGTAGACCCCGATGTCCTTGAACCGCGACGTCAACGGCTTGACGACGACCTCCTCGGTGTTGAGGACGCGGTCGACGACGAGCCCGAACCGCTTGCCCTCGGCCTGCAGCACCGCGACGTAGACGTCGGTGTCGTGCTCGCCGTCGCGGGCCAGGCCGAGCGTGTCGTCGAGGTACACGAGCGGCAGCAGCTTCCCGCGGAGCCGGTAGACCGGCGCGCCCATGGCGTGCTCGACCACCCGGCCGGACTGGCCGTCGAGGAAGACCAGCTCGTGGACGGCGACCTGCGGGATGACGTACCGCTCCTGCCCGCACTCGATCGTGAGGGCCTGGATGATCGCCAGCGTCAGCGGGATCGTCAGCCGCCAGGTGGTGCCCTGGCCGACGACCGAGTCGACGTCGACCGCGCCGCCGATCCGCTCGATGTTGGTCTTCACCACGTCCATGCCGACGCCGCGGCCGGACACGTTGGTGACCGCCTTGGCGGTGGAGAAGCCAGGCTTGAAGACCAGGCCGAGGATCTCCCGCCGGTCCATCGCGGCGAGCTGGTCGCGGGAGACGATGCCCTTCTCCACGGCGATCCGGGCGATCTTGTCCGGGTCGATGCCGGAGCCGTCGTCGCGGACCTCGACGATGACGTGGCCGCCCTCGTGGTACGCGCGCAGGGTCAGCGTGCCCTCGGCCGGCTTGCCGGCGGCGACCCGCTCCTCGGGCGTCTCGATGCCGTGGTCGACGGCGTTGCGGACGAGGTGGGTCAGCGGGTCCTTCACGGCCTCCAGCAGCGACCGGTCGAGCTCGGTCTCCTTGCCCTCCTGGGCGAGGCGGATCTGCTTGCCGAACGTCGAGGAGAGGTCGCGGACGACCCGGGGCAGCTTCGACCACAGGTGGTCGATGGCCTGCATGCGGGTCTTCATCACCGACTCCTGCAGCTCGGAGGTGATGAGGTTGAGCCGCTGGCCGGTCCGGGTCATGCCGGGGTCGGAGACCGCGCCGATGGCGCGCACGAGCTGGTTGCGGGTCAGGACGAGCTCGCCGACGAGGTTCATCAGCTTGTCGAGCAGGTCGACGTCGACGCGGATCGACTGGTCGGCGACGCTGCGGCGGGAGGTGGCCTCCTCGGCGGGCTCCGGCGCGGACCGGGCGGGCGTGGGCTTCCCGGCGGGCGTGGGCTCCCCGGCGGGCGTGGGCTTCCCGGCGGGCGTGGGCTTCCCGGCGGGAAGCCC
>NZ_JAHYSG010000125.1 GCF_022095675.1 Dactylosporangium sp. AC04546
CGGGACCACAACTCCAAGATCGCGGGGAGTGGGGGTCACGCCTGGAGTTGGCGTGTGACCTCGCCGCAGATGGTCGCGCCGTAGCCCATGCCCTTCGACGACGGGTAGACGGTCAGCACGCTCAGCACCCAGTCGGTGCCGATGGCCAGGCAGTTCACGTGCCACTTGCCGTCGCTGCGGGCGATCCATCCGTTCTTCACGGCCGCGTTCGCCTTCTCGGCCTCCGGCAGCGCCGGCACGATGCCGAACTCCTGGCTTGACGACACGCTGCGCATCTCGTTGAGCAGCCAGTCGGTCCACTTCGGGCCGGCGGCGCGGCCGTCGCCGATGCAGGCGCCCATGCGCGCGGCGTCGCGGGCCGAGACCATCGTGCTGGCCCAGTCGATGTAGTACTTGCTGTCGGTCAGCCCGCAGATCTGCACCAGCCGCGTGATGCTCGCGGACTTGCCGTCGAGGCCCCAGAAGTACGACGCCGCGGCGTTGTCGCTGTTGCGGATCATGGTGCTGAGCTGGCGGAGGTTCGACTGGCTCGGGCTCGCCGTGCGGCGCAGGTAGTCGGCCGCCAGCCAGGCCTTGATCATCGACGCGGTGCGCTGGGTGGTCGCCGCGTTGGTGGAACCGGCGACCTCGCCTGTGCGCCGGTCGAGGACGGTCCAGGACCAGAAGCCGGTCGCGCTGACGGTGACCGGGGCCGGGTGCAGCAGTGCGGGCGGCAGGGTCGGCGCGGTCGGCGCCGCGGGGTTGGCCTTGCGGGCCGGCGCCTCGGAGGTCGACGGGCTGGCGGTCACGGTGGCGGGCTCGGCTGCGTTCGACGCGTGCCGGGCCAGCATCCCGCTGTTCCAGACGTACGGCACGCCGACCACGATGGCCGCGACGAGCAGCACGAATACGACTAATCCGACGCGCTTGCGCATGGGTCGGTGATCCCCTTCCCTGGCGGCCCCCGTCAGTACATCGACCACCGGTCATGAGTAGGTGTTGCCGGCGTTAACAGGATGTAAGCGGGTGCGGGGGATTTCACCCGATGCGTTGCCTCAGTCTCTCGTCTCACGCGTCACTCCGTTGTCAATACGGGCTCAAAAGTCCCTGCTAGTTGACTCAAGCGGGCGTTAGGGCGCTGTGACACCTTCTTGCAGCGGTGGTCGGTTGCTGTAACACTGGGAGGGTGTACGGCAACGACTTCGCCCCGCTCCTCGAGCAGGTCGACAGCGCCGAGCGCGACCTCCGGCAGGCCGCCGACCAGGCCGTCGCCGACCGCGGTGACCTGCAGGGTTACTTCGACGCGATCGTCTCGGCCGACCAGAAGGTCGAGCCGCGGGACTGGATGCCGGAGGCGTATCGCAAGACGCTGATCCGGCAGATCGCGCAGCACGCGCACTCGGAGATCATCGGCATGCAGCCTGAGGCCAACTGGATCTCCCGGGCGCCCTCACTCAAGCGCAAGGCGATCCTGCTGGCCAAGGTGCAGGACGAGGCCGGCCACGGGCTGTATCTCTACGCGGCCGCCGAGACGCTCGGCATCTCCCGGCAGGAACTGGTCGAGATGCTCATCGAGGGGCGCCAGAAGTACAGCTCAATCTTCAACTATCCGACCCTCACCTGGGCAGACGTGGGTGCGATCGGCTGGCTCGTCGACGGGGCCGCGATCGTCAACCAGGTCCCGCTGTGCCGGTGCTCCTACGGGCCGTATGCGCGGGCCATGATCCGCATCTGCAAGGAGGAGTCGTTCCACCAGCGCCAGGGGTACGAAATCCTCCACACCCTCTCCCACGGCACGCCGGCCCAGAAGGCGATGGCCCAGGACGCGGTCGACCGCTGGTGGTATCCATCGCTGGCGATGTTCGGCCCGCCCGACTCCGACTCCACCCACTCCGAGCAGTCGATGGCCTGGAAGATCAAGCGGTTCTCCAACGACGAGCTGCGCCAGCGGTTCGTGGACATGTGCGTGCAGCAGGCGACCGTGCTCGACCTGCGGATTCCCGATCCTGACCTGCGGTGGAGCGCCGAGCGTGGCGTGCACGACTACACCCAGCCCGACTACGACGAGCTCATGCGCGTGATCAAGGGCAACGGCCCGTGCAACCGGCAGCGGATCGAGCACCGGCGCCAGGCCCACGCGGAGGGCGCCTGGGTGCGCGAGGCGGCGGCCGCGCACGCAGCGAAGAAGGCGGTCGTCAATGTCTGAGCCACTGTGGGAGGTCTTCGTCCGGCCGCGCCGCGGGCTGTCGCACGCGCATGTCGGCAGCCTGCACGCCCCCGACGCCGAGCTGGCGCTGCGCAACGCCCGCGACGTCTACACGCGCCGCCAGGAGGGCGTGTCGATCTGGGTCGTGCCGGCCACGGCGATCACCGCGAGCAGCCCCGACGAGAAGGACGCGTTCTTCGAGCCGGCCGCCGACAAGGTGTACCGCCATCCGACCTTCTACGCCGTGCCGGAAGGCGCCGAGCACATATGACCGACTTTGAGCGGGTTCTCGGCCTGGGTGACGATGCGCTGATCGCGGCGCAGCGTCTGGCCGAGTGGTGCTCGCGCGCGCCGGACATGGAGGAGGACATCGCGCTGGCGAACATCGCGCTCGACCAGCTCGGTGCCGCCCGCCTGCTGCTCACCTACGCCGGTGAGCTGGAGGGGCGCGGGCGGGGCGAGGACGAGCTGGCGTTCCTGCGTGATGATCGCGAGTTCCGCAACGTGCAGCTGGTCGAGCTGGCCAACGGGGACTTCGCGGTCACGATGGCCAAGCTGTTGTTCCTTTCCGTGTACCAGCGGTTGTTGTATGCGGATTTGTCCGCTTCTGTGGACGAGCGGCTGGCCGGGATCGCGGGGAAGGCGCGGAAGGAGTCGGCCTACCACGTCGACCATGCGTCGCTCTGGGTCGTGCGGCTCGGTGACGGCACGGACGAGTCGCACCGGCGGATGCAGTCGGCGGTCGAGGCTGTGTGGCCCTACACCCATGAGCTGTTCGAGTGGTACCCCGGCCTGCGTTCGCCCTGGCTGACATTGGTCCAGGGGGTGCTCGAGGAGGCTTCGATCCCGCTGCCGGCTGACGGGTGGGCGCCGACCGGCGGCCGGTCCGGGGTGCACACCGAGGCGCTGTCGAAGCTGCTGGCCGACATGCAGGTGCTGCATCGGGCGCATCCGGGGGCGACATGGTGACGGCTGCCGAGCTGGTGCGCGCGGTCCCCGATCCGGAGCTGCGGGTGGTCACCATCGGTGACCTGGGGATCGTGCGCTCCGTGGACACGTCGGACTCGCACGTCACGGTGACGATTACTCCTACTTATTCAGGGTGTCCGGCCATGGATGCCATTCGGGCCGACATCTCCGCCGCGCTTCGCGAGGCTGGCTTTTCGGATATTTCGGTTGAAACGGTCCTCGCGCCGGCCTGGAGTACCGACTGGATCACCGACGCCGGCCGCTCCAAGCTGGCGGCCGCCGGGATCGCGCCGCCGGGCCGGACGGTCGCGCTGGCGCTGACCGTGCGCTGCCCGCGGTGCGGCTCGCCCGACACCGAGGAGCTGTCCCGGTTCGGCTCCACGGCGTGCAAGTCGCTGTGGCGGTGCCGGTCCTGCTCCGAGCCATTTGACGCGGTGAAGACCTTATGACCGTTTCGCCCATCGTCCGCCCGGTCAAGAAGCGGCCGAAGTTCCACCGGCTGGCCGTCGTCGACGTCGAGCGGCTGACCGACGACGCCGTCGCGGTGACGTTCGACGTGCCCGCCGCGCTGCGGCCGGTGTTCGAGTTCCGCGCCGGCCAGCACCTCACCGTGCGCCGCGAGGACGTCCGCCGCTCGTACTCGATCTGCTCCACGCCGGCGCAGCTCGCGTCGGACGGGGTTCTGCGCGTCGGGATCAAGCGGATCCCGGGCGGGGCGTTCTCCACATACGCCGCGACCGAGCTCGCCCCGGGTGACGAGGTCGACGTCATGCCGCCACTCGGCCACTTCACCAGCGCGTTCGCCGCCGATCGGATGCGGCACTACGCGGCGGTCGTGGCCGGCTCCGGGATCACGCCGGTGCTCTCTCTGTTGGCTACGGCGCTGGCGGTGGAGCCTTCCAGCCGGTTCACGCTCGTCTACGGCAACCGGGCGGCCGGCACCGTGATGTTCGCGGAGGAGCTCGCCGACGCCAAGGACCGCTACCGCGACCGGCTCCACGTCATCCACGTGCTTTCGCGCGAGGCGCAGGAGTCGCCGCTGCTGTCCGGCCGGCTCGACGAGGACCGCGTCGGGCGCATCCTCGACGCGCTGCTCCCGCCGGGCACGGTCGACGAGTGGTTCCTCTGCGGGCCGTACGGCATGGTGCTCGACGCACGCGTCGCGCTCAGCGTCCGCGGGGTCGCCGACGACCTCGTGCACACCGAGCTGTTCCACGTCACCGAGGAGCCGCCGACCGCGCGGCCTGTGCTGGAGGAGCCGGTCGACGGCGCCGAGGTGACGATCATGCTCGACGGGCGGCAGTCGACCTTCACGATGGCCCAGGACGAGCGCATCCTCGACGCCGCCCTCAAGCAGCGCCCCGAGCTTCCCTACGCGTGCAAGGGCGGGGTCTGCTCGACCTGCCGCGCCAAGATTGTGGAGGGCCGGGTCGAGATGGCCCGCAACTTCGCGCTCGAGCCCGACGAATTGACCGCCGGATATGTCCTGACCTGTCAGGCGATGCCGATCACCGAGCGTGTTGTGGTCGACTTCGACGCATGAGACCAATCCGCCTGGGCGGCGGCGTCGAATGAGCGACATGAGACCCGAACACGAGGAGCTGCCTACGCAGCGGCTGGTCGCGGTACCGATCCCGCAGGCGCGCGTCGACGCCGACGAACTGCTGGTCCGGGTCGCCCGCGGTGATGAGCGGGCGTTCGCCGCGCTCTACGACCTGGTGTCCGCCCGCGTGTTCGGGCTGATCCGCCGGGTACTGCGCGATCCCGCGCAGTCGGAGGAGGTCGCCCAGGAGGTCATGGTCGAGGTCTGGCGGACAGCGCCGAAGTTCGACCCGGCCAAGGGCAGCGCCACGGCCTGGGTCTTCACGATCGCTCACCGGCGGGCCGTCGACCGGGTGCGCTCCGAGCAGGCCGGGATCGAGCGGGTCCGGCGGGTGGCCTCGGTGAGCGCCGAGACGCCGTACGACGAGGTGGTCGAGGCCGCCACCGCGCGCATCGAGCAGCAGCAGGTCCGCCGCTGTCTGGACGGCCTGACCGACCTCCAGCGGGAGGCGATCACACTGGCGTACTACGGGGGCAACAGCTATCGCGAGGTCGCCGACCTGCTCGGCACCGCGCTCCCGACGATCAAGACGCGCATGCGGGACGGTCTGATCCGCATGCGGGACTGCTTGGGGGTGGCATGATGCCCGAGACCGTCGACATCCACGCGCTGGCCGGCGCCTACGCACTCGACGCCGTCGACGACATCGAGCGCGCGGCCTTCGACCGCCACCTGCGCGGCTGCTCCTCCTGCGCCGCCGAGGTGGTCGAGCTGCGGGAGACCGCGGCCTGGCTGACCCACCCGGTGGCCGAGGCGCCCCCGGCCCGGCTGCGTGACAACGTCCTGGCCCAGATCGCCGTCACCCCACAGGCCCGCCCCGGTACTGCCCCCTCCTCGCGCTCGCGGGCGACGGTCGGCTTCGTCCGCCGCTGGGCGGTGGCCACCGTGGCCGCCGCGGTGGTGGCGGCGGCCGTCGGCACCGGCACCTGGGTGCTGTCCCAGCAGCGCCTCTCCGACATGCGGGTGCAGAATGCCCAGGTCGACGCGGTCCTGGCGGCCGCGGACGCACGGCTGATCACCAAGGACGTGGCCGGCGGGCGGGTGACGATGGTGCTCTCGCCCTCGCGCGACGCCGCGGTCGCCGTGCTGGAGGACATGCGCCGGCCGGGCGACGGCAAGGCGTACCAGCTGTGGATGATCAATTCGTCGGGCGCCAGGCCGGTCGGTCTGTCGGCGCTGGGCAAGGGCCGCTTCTACATCGACAAGCTGGAGCCCCAGTTCGGCATCACGGTGGAGCCGGAGGGCGGTTCGAAGACCCCGACGCTGCCGCTGGTCGAGCGGCTGGACCTGCCTCTGTGACTTCTGGCGGCCGCACCGTCCCTGGCGGAGCGGTGCGGCCGTCTTTTTCAGGCGTTGTTGAGCACGTCGTTCAGGGCGGCCAGGTCGTCCGCGGTCGGCTCCCAGGAGCCGGCGGCGACGTTGGCCTTCACCTGCTCGGCCGTGGTGGCACCGGCGATCACGCTGGAGACCGAGGGCATGGCGGCCAGCCCGCCGATGGCGAGCGTCAGCACGTCGACGCCCCGCTCCTGGGCGAACCCCTCGATCCGCTCGATCGTGTCCCACGGCGCCTCGGCCAGCACCTTGGCGAAGCCGACGCGGTCGAGGCGGGAGCCGACGGGCGCCGACTCGCCCCGGCGGTACTTGCCGGTGAGCAGCCCCATCGCCAGCGGGAAGTACGGCAGCAGGCCCAGCCCGAACTTCTCCAGCGCCGGCACCAGGTCCTGCTCCGGCGCGCGGTGCAGCATGGAGTAGCGGTTCTGGGCGCTGACGAACGGCGTCACGTGGCGGGTCTCGGCGGTCCAGGCCGCGTCGGCGGTCTGCCAGCCGGTGAAGTTGGAGTGCCCGATGTAGCGCACCTTGCCCGCCCGCACCAGGTCGTCGAGCGCGTCGAGGGTCTCCTCGATCGGCGTGGCCGGGTCGGGCGCGTGCAGCTGGTAGAGGTCGATGTAGTCGGTGCCCAGGTTGCGCAGCGACGACTCGACGGCCCGGGCGATGTAGCGCCGGCCGCCGCGGGCGCCCCAGTCCGGCCCGTAGGCGCCGCGGACGTCCATGCCGAACTTCGTCGCCACGATCACCTCGTCGCGGCGGCTGCCGAGGGCGGCGCCGAGCACCCGCTCCGAGTCACCGGGAGCGTTGCCGTAGACGTCGGCGGTGTCGAACAGCGTGACGCCGAGCTCGAGCGCGGCGTTGACGACCTCGTTCGCGCGGTCGGCGTCGATCCGCCCACCGAAGTTGTTGCAGCCGATCCCGACGACCGAAACGGTGAGCCCGGACCTGCCGAGGCGGCGATAGCGCATGTCAGTCACTCCCGTGATCCTAGGCACGCCCGCTCGCCGGGGCTCACCCGCTGGGTACGCTCTGGGATGTGACGGAGACACCGGCGATCAGCGAGATCCTCCAGCGTGCGGCCGACGGCGGCCGGATCAGCCCGGAGGAGGCTTTGCTGCTCTACACCGACGCGCCGTTCCACGAGCTCGGCGAGGCCGCCGACGCCGTGCGCCGCCGGCGGTACCCGGACAACATCGTCACCTACATCATCGACCGCAACATCAACTACACGAACGTCTGCGTGACGGCGTGCAAGTTCTGCGCGTTCTTCCGGGCGCCGAAGCACGCCGAGGGCTGGACGCACGGCACCGAGGAGATCCTGCGCCGGTGCGCGGAGGCGGTCGACCTCGGCGCCACGCAGGTGATGCTGCAGGGTGGCCACCACCCCGACTACGGCGTCGAGTACTACGAGGAGCTCTTCTCCGCCGTCCACACCGCCTACCCGGACCTGGTCATCCACTCCATCGGGCCGTCCGAGGTGCTGCACATGGCCAAGGTGTCGGGCGTCTCGATCGAGGAGTCGATCAACCGGATCAAGGCGGCCGGCCTGGCCTCCATCGCCGGCGCGGGCGCCGAGATGCTGCCCGCCCGCCCCCGCAAGGCGATCGCGCCGCTCAAGGAGTCGGGCGAGCGCTGGCTGGAGGTCATGGAGACCGCGCACCGGCTGGGCATCTCGTCGACGGCCACCATGATGATGGGCACCGGCGAGACCAACACCGAGCGGATCGAGCACCTGCGGATGATCCGCGACGTGCAGGACCGGGCGGTCGCCGGCGGCTACGCGGGCAGCTTCCGCTCCTTCATCCCGTGGACCTACCAGCCGGAGAACAACCACCTGAAGGGCCGCACGCAGGCCACCAGCCTGGAATACCTGCGCCTGGTCGCCGTCGCCCGGCTGTTCTTCGACAACGTGGCCCACCTCCAGTCGTCGTGGCTGACGACCGGCAAGGACGTCGGCCAGGTGTCGCTGCACCTCGGCGTCGACGACCTCGGCTCGATCATGCTGGAGGAGAACGTGATCTCCTCCGCGGGCGCCCGTCACCGCTCCCGCCTCACCGAGCTGGTGCAGATGATCCGCGACGCCGACCGCATCCCGGCCCAGCGCGACACCGAGTACCGCCACATGCGCGTGCACTGGACGACCGAGGACGACCCGACCGACGACCGGGTGCAGTCGCACTTCTCGTCGATCGCCCTGCCCGGCGGCGGCACCGGTCGCTCCCTGCCCCTGACGGCGGTGAACTCATGACCCGCGCCTCGCTGGAGAAGGAGCCGCACGAGGTCGCGGCGATGTTCGACGGCGTCGCCCGTCGCTACGACCTCACCAACACCGTGCTCTCCGGCGGTCAGGACCGCATCTGGCGCCGCGAGACCCGGCTGGCCCTCGGCCTCAAGCCCGGCGAGCGCGTGCTCGACCTCGGCGCCGGCACCGGCGTGTCGACGCTGGAGCTGGCCAAGTCGGGCGCCTTCGCCGTCGGCGCCGACCTCTCGGTCGGCATGCTGCAGGCCGGCCGGGAGAAGCGCCCGACGGTGCCGCTGCTGGCCGCCGACGCGCTGCAGCTGCCGTTCGCTGACGAGACCTTCGACGCGGTGACGATCTCGTTCGCGCTGCGCAACATCCAGGACCCCGACGCCGCCCTGCGCGAGATGGCGCGGGTGACCAAGCCGGGCGGGCGGCTGGTGATCTGCGAGTTCAGCCACCCGACCTGGCGGCCCTTCCGCGCCGCCTACATGGGCCCGGCCCTGAAGGTGCTGCCGCAGGTGGCGAAGCGGGTGTCGAGCAACCCCGACGCCTACGTCTACCTCGCCGAGTCGATCCGCGCCTGGCCCGACCAGCAGAGCCTGGCGGAGCGCATCGGCGCCAACGGCTGGCGCAAGGTGGCCTGGCGCAACCTGACCGGCGGCGTGGTGGCGATGCACCGCGGCTTCCGGATCTGACATCGGTCCTCCCGCTACCACGTGATGGGGGCCAGCCGGTCGAGGCTGGCCCGCAGCTCGGCGACGACCTCGTCGGGGCGTGTGGTGAGGTCGTGCCAGGTGATTTCCGACACGCTCCAGCCCGCGGCGGCCAGCCGGGACCGGCGCTCCTCCCGCTTCGGCCCGGGCAGCGCGTCGTAGCCGCGCTTGAGCTCCAGCAGCAGCTTGGCGTCGGCGAACACCAAATCGCCGACGCCGATGAAGCCCCACCGGTCCTTGATCGGCACCTGCTCGGCCCAGCCCCAGATGCCGGCGAGCTGCAGCAGCTTCTTGATCAGGTGCAACGCCGCCTGCTCCTCGCCCTGCGCGGCCAGCTTGAACAGCTGGACCAGCCGCGGGGTGCCGTGCCGGCCGGTCGCCGCCTGGATGCGCCAGGCCAGGTCGGGAACCGTCGTCCAGCACTCCCGCAGGGCCGTGGCCAGGACCGCCTGGGCCGCGGCGTCGGGCAGCAGGCGGGCGCAGTCGTAGACGGTGCGCGGCACGGTGGTGACCGCGGCGCCGTCGACCAGGCAGATGTCGGCCGGCACGGGCTGCCCGTGCAGCACCTGGATCTCGCGCCGCCGGAGCCGCTGGGGGTGGGCGATCACGGTGTCGTCGCTCGGCACGGGGATGCCGTGCCAGCGGGCCGCTGACGGCCCGACGAGGACCGCACCCGGCAGTGCCAGGAGCGAGGCGGCGTCGCGCAGCTTCGGCGTGAGGTCCCGTCCGCGGTCGGTGAAGACGTCACGCATGACGCTCACCCAGTCGCCGTCCCGGATTCTCATCCTGATCCGATAGTGGCTGTATCCGCAGGTCACGGCCTGTGTCCGGGTGAAAAGTCCGTGCTGGGTCCCGGCGTGTTCATCGAGCCGGTCGCGGTCCGGCTGTCCGGCGTTCATGATGACCGAGGATCGTCACGCCGTCGCGAGCTGTCGATCCGGAGAAATTTCCTGTGGATAACCCGGGGCCATGATCTCTATTTGTCCGGCGAAACGCCCATCGATCAGGGATGCTGTCGTCCGAAGTGACGATCTAGGTGACCGGTCCGGGTGAGAAATTAGGGTCGCCTAACTGACAGTGCGCGGCCTCACGGTTCTAGACTCCTCCCGAGGGACTTTGTGAAGACTTTCACGAGCCCAAAACGGAAGCTTGAGAACGGGCAAGGAGGTGTGACGGCTGTGACCGACACCGGGAACAACGCGGATGTCATCGTCGTCGGCGCCGGACCGGGCGGCTCGGCCGCCGCGTTCCACCTGGCCCGCCACGGCCTGCGCGTGCTGCTGCTGGAGAAGACCGAGTTCCCGCGCGAGAAGGTCTGCGGCGACGGGTTGACGCCACGCGCGGTCAAGCAGCTCATCAAGATGGGCATCGACACCACCGAGGAGAAGGGCTGGCTGCACAACCGCGGCCTGCGCGTCATCGGTGGCGGCATCCGGCTGGAGCTGGACTGGCCCGACCTCGCGAGCTTCCCCGACTACGGGCTGACCCGCACGCGCATGGACTTCGACCAGATGCTCGCGACGGCGGCGACCGACGCCGGCGCGATCCTGCGCACGGGCACCAACGTCGGCGGCCCGATCCTCGACCGCACCGGCCGCGTGGTCGGCGTGACCGCCACCGGGCCCGACAAGGAGCCGCTGGAGTTCCGCGCGCCGCTGACCATCGCCGCTGACGGCGTCTCCGGCCGGTTCGCCCTGGCCCTGGGCATCGCCAAGCGCGAGGACCGTCCGATGGGCGTCGCGGTCCGGCAATACTTCCGCAGCGAGACCCGCCACGACGACGACTATCTCGAGTCCTGGCTGGAGCTGCGCAGCCGCGAGTCGGGCGACAACCTCCTGCCGGGTTACGGCTGGATCTTCGGCCTCGGCGACGGCCGGGTCAACGTCGGCCTCGGCGTGCTCAACAGCAGCGTGGCCTACGGCAAGACCAACTATCGCCAGCTGCTGGCCGACTGGGTCGACAACACGCCAGCCGACTGGGGCCTGTCCGACCCGGCCAACGCCGAGGGCAAGCCGCAGGGTGCCGCCCTGCCGATGGGCTTCAACCGGGTGCCGCACTACTCCCGGGGCGTGTTGCTCGTCGGTGACACCGGCGGCATGGTCAACCCCTTCAACGGCGAGGGGATCGCCTACGCGATGGAGTCCGGCGAGCTGGCGGCGGAGATCGCCGTCCAGGGGCTCGCCCGGCCCCAGGGCACCGCGCGGGAGCGTGCTCTCGCCCACTACCCGACCGAGCTCAAGGCCCGCTATGGCGGCTACTACCGGCTCGGCAACATCTTCGTGAAGCTCATCGGCCAGCCGCAGATCATGCGGGTGGCCACCAAGCACGGCATGCCACACCCCACCCTCATGCGGTTTGTGCTGAAGCTGCTCGCCAACCTCACCGATCCTCGCGGCGGAGACGCGATGGACCGCGTGATCAACGCGATGACCCGCCTGGCACCGGCCGCCTGACCGTAAAAGCACAGCCCAAGGCCGCATTTGGGGTGCCCCGGACGAAGCCGTCCGGACATCACCGAATAGTGTTAAACCGCATACAGCTTGAGTGGTCCCGACCGGGCGGAACGCCCCTTCGGGCTCGCCGAAAGGACGGAGCAGCACGATGTCGCTCGCGCCGTACGTACCGATCCTCGGGCTCTTCGCCCTCGCCGCAGCCTTCGCGCTGTTCTCGGTGGCGGTGGCCCCCTTCGTCGGGCCGCGCCGCTACAACAAGGCGAAGCTCGACGCCTACGAGTGCGGCATCGAGCCCACTCCCCAGCCTGTTGGCGGTGGCCGCTTCCCGGTCAAGTTCTACCTGACCGCGATGCTGTT
The DNA here is from genome assembly GCF_022095675.1 of Dactylosporangium sp. AC04546. Lineage (GTDB taxonomy): Bacteria > Actinomycetota > Actinomycetes > Mycobacteriales > Micromonosporaceae > Dactylosporangium. The sequence continues at coordinate 11,852 of NZ_JAHYSG010000125.1, forward strand.
CATCGTCTTCGACATCGAGATCATCTTCCTGTACCCCTGGGCCGTGAACTTCGACGCGCTCGGCCTCTTCGGGTTCGTGGAGATGGTGCTGTTCATCGTCACCGTGTTCGTCGCGTTCACCTACGTGTGGCGCCGCGGCGGGCTGGATTGGGACTGAGCCATGGGCATCGAGGAAAAGGTACCGACCGGCGTCCTGCTGACGACCGTCGAGAAGCTTGTCAACTGGTCGCGGAAGGCCAGCTTCTGGCCCGCCACCTTCGGTCTGGCCTGCTGCGCCATCGAGATGATGGCGACCGGCGCCGCGCGCTACGACCTGGCGCGCTTCGGCATGGAGGTGTTCCGGGCCAGCCCGCGCCAGGCCGACCTGATGATCGTCGCCGGCCGGGTGAGCCAGAAGATGGCCCCGGTCCTGCGCCAGATCTACGACCAGATGCCCGACCCCAAGTGGGTGCTGTCGATGGGCGTCTGCGCCTCCAGCGGGGGCATGTTCAACAACTACGCGATCGTCCAGGGCGTGGACCACGTCGTCCCGGTGGACATGTATCTGCCGGGCTGCCCGCCGCGGCCGGAGATGCTCATCGACGCGATCCTGCGGCTGCACGACAAGGTCATGGCCGAGCCGCTGGGTGACCGGCGCCGCCGCATGATCGAGGCGCGGGTCGAGCGCGAGGGCGCCCCCGTCGTGGCGCCGGGCGCGATGCCGTCGAGCTACCGCTTCGACAAGGCCAAGCGCGCCGAGTGGACCAAGGCCGCGGCCCAGGGTCGCGAGGAGCAGCTGCGCATCCAGAAGTGGATGGAAGAGCGGGCGAACCTGTCCGGAGGTACGAAGTGACTGAGGTTGAGCCGGTCGGCGCCGAGCTGGGTGCCCCCGCGCAGCAGCCGCCGTCGGGTGGCGCCGGGCGAGGCATGTTCGGCGTGCAGGGCACCGGCGACACGTCGGGCTTCGGCGGCCTGCGCCGCCGCCGGGCGGTCGACGTCGACTCCCCGCGCCCGTTCGGCGGCGAGTTCGACGAGGTCGTCGACGCGCTCGAGGAGGCCTACCCGGGCTTCAACGACGCGATCGAGCGGATCGTCGTCGACCGCGGCGAGCTGACGCTGCACATCGTTCCCGAGCGCATCGCCGAGGTCTGCCAGTCGCTGCGCGACGACCCCGCCCTGCGGTTCGAGCTGCTCTCGTCGGTCTCCGGCGTCGACTACCTCGGCTCCGACGGGCGGCGCCTGCACTCGGTGTACCACCTGACGTCGCTGACGTTCCGCCGGCGCATCCGGCTGGAATGCGCGATCACCGCCGATGACCCGCACCTGCCGAGCGTCACCCAGGTCTACCCGACCGCCGACTGGCAGGAGCGGGAGACGTACGACATGTTCGGCATCGTCTTCGACGGCCACCCCAACCTGACGCGGATCCTCATGCCGGACGACTGGGAGGGCTTCCCGCAGCGGAAGGACTACCCGCTCGGCGGCGTGCCGGTCGAGTACAAGGGCGCGGAGATCCCACCGCCGGACCAGCGGAGGAGTTACCAGTGACCACCGACTACGCGAGCGCGCGCGAGACCACCGAGGGCCGGGTCTTCACGGTCACCGGCGGCGACTGGGACACGGTCGTCAACGAGGCCGGGTCCGAGGAGCGCATCGTCGTCAACATGGGGCCGCAGCACCCGTCGACCCACGGCGTGCTCCGGCTGGTGCTCGAGCTGGAAGGCGAGACGGTCACCGAGGCGCGCACCGTCATCGGCTACCTGCACACCGGCATCGAGAAGAACCTGGAGTTCCGCAACTGGACCCAGGGCACCACGTTCGTCACCCGCATGGACTACCTGGCGCCGATCTTCAACGAGACCGGCTACTGCATGGCGGTCGAGAAGCTCCTCGGCATCGAGGACCAGATCACCGACCGGGCCAAGACCATCCGCATCCTGATGATGGAGCTCAACCGCGTCTCCTCGCACCTGGTCTGGCTCGCAACGACCGGCATGGAGCTCGGCGCCCTGTCGATGATGATCTACGGCTTCCGCGAGCGGGAGTACATCCTCGACATCTTCGAGATGATCTCCGGCCTGCGGATGAACATGGCCTACGTGCGGCCCGGCGGCGTCGCGCAGGACCTGCCCGACGACGCGGTCGCGAAGATCCGCGAGCTCCTGGGCTGGATGCCCGACCGCATCGACATGTACGAGGACCTGCTGTCCGGCAACACGATCTGGCGCGAACGCACGCAGGGCGTCGCCGTGCTCGACGTGACCGGCTGCCTGGCGCTGGGCATCACCGGTCCGGTGCTGCGCTCGGCCGGCCTCGGCTGGGACATCCGCAAGCAGCAGCCGTATCTCGGCTACGAGACCTACGACTTCGACGTCCCGACCGAGCCGACGGCCGACGCGTGGGGCCGCTACAAGGTGCGGCTCAACGAGATGCGCGAGTCGCTGAAGATCATCCAGCAGGCGATGGACCGCCTGGAGCCGGGCCCGATCATGGTCGCGGACAAGAAAATCGCGTGGCCCGCCCAGCTGGCCATCGGCGGCGACGGCCTCGGCAACTCGCTCGAGCACGTCGCGAAGATCATGGGCCAGTCCATGGAGGCCCTGATCCACCACTTCAAGCTGGTGACCGAGGGCTTCCGGGTGCCGGCGGGCCAGGTCTACGTGCCGATCGAGGCGCCCCGCGGCGAGCTCGGCGTGCACGCGGTCTCCGACGGCGGCACGCGTCCCTTCCGCGTGCACTACCGCGAGCCCAGCTTCGTCAACCTGCAGGCGATTCCGGCGATGGCCGAGGGCGGGCTGCTCGCCGACGTCATCGTGGGTGGCGCCTCGCTCGACCCCGTCATGGGTGGGTGTGATCGTTAATGGTGTTCAGTGAGCTCACGCGCGACCGTGCGCGGCAGATCATCGCGCGCTACCCCGAGGGCCGGTCGCGCTCGGCGCTGCTGCCCCTGCTGCACCTGGTGCAGTCGGAGGAGGGCTACGTCTCGCCCGACGGCATCTCGTTCTGCGCGGAGGTGCTCGGCCTGACGAAGGCCGAGGTCGGCGCGGTCGCGACGTTCTACACCATGTACAAGCGCAAGCCGACCGGAGACTGGCTGGTCAGCGTCTGCACCAACACCATGTGCGGCGTGCTCGGCGGCGACAAGGCCTACCAGGCGCTCAGCGACTACCTCGACGTCGGCCACGACGAGACCACGGCCGACGGCAAGATCACGCTGGAGCACGCGGAGTGCCTCGCGGCCTGCGACTACGCGCCGGTCATGACGGTCAACTACGAGTTCTTCGACCAGATCAACGAGGACAGCGCGCTGACCCTGGTCAAGCAGCTACAGAACGGCGAGCGCCCGCAGCCCACGCGCGGCACCCGGCTCTGCACGCTCAAGGAGATGGCGGTCCAGCTCGCCGGCTTCGCCGACGAGCGTGGTGACGACGTCATCGCCGATGGCCCGGCCGGCGGCCCGACCCTCGCCGGCAACCGGCTCGCCGAGCGCTTCGGCGTGGTCGTGCCGGGCTTCGACCCGGAGACGCCGATCGCCAAGAAGGCGGAGACGCCGCCCCCCGCGGCGCCCGAGTCCACGCCGAAGCCCGCCTCGGACGCCAAGCCGGCCGGCGACGGACCGCTGCCGCAGAAGGAGGCGAAGGCCTGATGACACTCGACTACCAGCCCTCGCAGGAGTCGCTGTCCAAGCTGACGCCGGTGCTCACCAAGCGCTGGCTGTCTCCCGACGCGTGGAAGATCGACGTCTACGAGCGGCTCGACGGCTACACGGCGCTGCGCAAGGCCCTCAAGGCCCACCCCGACGAGCTGATCCAGCTGGTCAAGGACTCGGGCCTGCGCGGCCGCGGCGGCGCCGGCTTCCCGACCGGCATGAAGTGGGGCTTCATCCCGCAGAACGACGGCAAGCCGCACTACCTCGTGGTCAACGCCGACGAGGGCGAGCCGGGCACCTGCAAGGACCTGCCGCTCATGATGGCCGACCCGCACGCGCTGGTCGAAGGCGTGATCATCGCGTCGTATGCCATCCGGGCCAACTTCGCCGCGATCTACATCCGCGGCGAGGCGGTCCACGCGGCCCGGCGCCTGCGCGCCGCGGTCCAGCAGGCGTATGCGAAGGGCTACCTGGGCACCAACATCCTGGGCAGCGGCTTCGACCTGGACCTCGTCGTCCACAGCGGTGCCGGCGCGTACATCTGCGGCGAGGAGACCGCGCTGCTGGACTCCCTCGAGGGGTTCCGCGGCCAGCCCCGCCTCCGCCCGCCGTTCCCGGCCACGCACGGCCTCTACGCCTCGCCCACGGTCGTGAACAACGTGGAGACGATCGCGAGCGTGCCGTACATCGTGCTCGGCGGCTCGGCCTGGTTCCGCAGCATGGGCACCGAGAAGTCGCCGGGCCCGAAGATCTACTCGATCTCCGGCCGGGTCAACAACCCGGGTCAGTTCGAGTGCGGCCTCGGCGTGACGCTGCGGCAGCTCATCGACCTGGCGGGCGGCATGCAGCCGGGCCACCAGCTGAAGTTCTGGACGCCGGGCGGCTCGTCGACGCCGATGCTCACCGACGAGCACCTCGACACGCCGATGGACTTCGAAGGCATGGCGGGCGTCGGCACGATGCTCGGCACCACCGCCGTCCAGGTCTTCTCCGACCAGGACGACATCGTCTACGCGACGTACCGGTGGATCGCCTTCTACCACCACGAGTCCTGCGGTAAGTGCACCCCGTGCCGCGAGGGCAACTACTGGATGGTGCGGATCCTGCACCGCATCCTCGCCGGGCAGGGCACCCACCAGGACCTCGACACCCTGCTGGACGCCTGCGACAACCTCCTGGGCCGCTCGTTCTGCGCGCTCGGCGACGGCGCGACCAGCCCGGTGACGTCCTCGATCAAGTACTTCAAGCAGGACTACCTGGACTACATCGAGGGCCGCAAGGCGCCGATGTTCAAGGGCGAGCTGGTAGGAGCCCACTGATGACCGACGTGGTTCCCAAGGTCGACACGGTCAAGCTGACCATCGACGGCATCGAGGTCGAGGCGCCCAAGGGCGCGCTCGTCATCCGCGTCGCCGAGCAGATGGGCATCTCGATCCCGCGCTTCTGCGACCACCCGCTGCTCGCCCCGGCCGGCGCCTGCCGCCAGTGCCTGGTCGACATCGAGGGCCAGCGCAAGCCGGTGGCGTCGTGCACGCAGCCGGTGGCCGAGGGCATGGTGGTGCACACCCAGTTGACCTCCGACGTGGCCAAGAAGGCACAGGAGGGCATCATGGAGTTCCTCCTGATCAACCACCCGCTTGACTGCCCGGTGTGCGACAAGGGCGGCGAGTGCCCGCTGCAGAACCAGGCGATGAGCAACGGCCAGTCCGAGTCGCGCTTCGTCGAGCACAAGCGGGAGTACCCGAAGCCGCTGCCGATCAGCACCCAGGTGCTGCTCGACCGCGAGCGGTGCGTGCTGTGCCAGCGCTGCACCCGGTTCTCCGACGAGATCGCCGGCGACAAGTTCATCGACCTGATGGAGCGCTCGTCCAACGAGCAGATCGGCGTGTTCCGGGGCGACCCCGACTCGCCGGGCACGGACGCGCCGTTCAACTCCTACTTCTCCGGCAACACCATCCAGATCTGCCCGGTCGGAGCGCTGACCAGCTCGCAGTACCGCTTCCGCGCCCGTCCCTTCGACCTGGTCTCCACGCCGAACGCGTGTGAGCACTGCGCGGCCGGCTGCGACCAGCGGGCCGACCACCGCCGTGGCAAGGTCATGCGCCGCCTGGCCGGCGACGACCCGGCGGTGAACGAGGAGTGGAACTGCGACAAGGGGCGCTTCGCGTTCCAGTACGTCAACGCCAACGACCGCCTGACCACCCCGCTGGTGCGCGACGCCAAGACCGGTGAGCTGCGCACGGCGAGCTGGCCCGAGGCGCTGTCGGTGGCCGCGGCCGGCCTGCGGGCCGCCAAGGACAACGGCGGCGTCGGCGTGCTGACCGGCGGCCGGCTGACGGTCGAGGACGCCTACGCGTACTCGAAGTTCGCCCGCGTGGCCCTCGGCACCAACGACATCGACTTCCGCGCCCGGCCGCTGTCCGCGGAGGAGACCGAGTTCCTCGGCTCCCACGTCGTCGGCCACACCGACGTGACCTACGCCGACATCGAGCAGGCACCCGCGGTGGTCTTCGTCGGGCTGGAGCCCGAGGAAGAGTGCCCGATCATCTTCCTGCGGGCCCGCAAGACGTACCTCAAGCGCGCCCTGCCGAGCTTCGCGGTCGCGCCGTTCGTCAGCCGCGGGTTCGAGAAGCTCGGCACCACCGTGCTGCTCACCGCCCCGGGCGCCGAGGCGGAGGTGCTCGGCGCGTCCGAGCAGCTGCGCGAGGCGCTGTCGGCCGAGGGCGCGATCCTGTTCGTCGGCGAGCGGCTCGGCAACGTCGAGGGCGGGCTGTCCGCCGCGGCGCAGCTGGCCGAGTCGACCGGCGCGCGGCTCGCGTGGGTCCCGCGCCGGGCCGGCGACCGCGGCGCGGTCGAGGCCGGCGCCCTGCCGACGCTGCTGCCCGGCGGCCGCCCGGTCTTCGACCCGGCGGCGCGGGCCGAGCTCGCCCAGGCGTGGAACCTCGACGCGGGCGTGCTGCCCAGCGCCTCGGGCCGAGACACCGACGCGATCATCGCCGCCGCCCGCGAGGGCCGGCTCGGCGCGCTGGTCGTCGGCGGCGTCGACCCCAGCGACCTGTCCGACCCGCTGGGGGCCGAGGAGGCCCTCGACAAGGTCGGCTTCGTGGTCAGCCTGGAGCTGCGCGCCAGCGCGGTGACCAAGCGGGCCGACGTGGTGTTCCCGGTCGCCGCGGCGGTCGAGAAGACCGGCTCGTTCGTCAACTGGGAGGGCCGGGTCCGCCCGTTCGGCACCGTGCTCAAGACCCAGGCGATGAGCGACGGCCGCGTGCTCGACACGCTGGGCCGTGAGCTCGGCGTCGACCTCCGCGTCAGCGACGTCGCCGCGGTGCGCACGCAGCTGGCCGGGCTCGCCTCGCTGCCGATGCCGGGCGCCGACGCGGTCGGCACGGGTGGCACGGTGCGCGGCGCGGCCCCGACGGTCGCGCCCGGCGCGGTCTCGCTGCCGGCGAGCGGCCAGGCGATCCTCGCCTCCTGGCACCACCTGATCGACAACGGCTCGCTGCAGGACGGCGACGGCCACCTGGCCGGCACGGCCCGCCCCGCGGTGGTCCGGATCTCCAAGAGCACCGCGTCCGACCTCGGTGTGGTCGACGGCGACGCGGTGACGGTCGGCACCGACCGGGGTGCGATCACCTTGCCGGCGCTCGTCACCGACATGGTCGACGGCGTCGTGTGGATCCCGACGAACTCACCAGGCTCGACGCTGCGCCGCACGCTCGGCGTGACGGAGGGTGCGCTGGTCGAGATCAGCAATGGGGGTGCAGCGAAGTGAACTACACCAACCTCGACCAGTTCGGCAAGGACCCGTGGTGGCTGGTGCTCGCGAAGGTGGTCATCATCTTCGCGTTCCTGGTCGTCATGACGCTCTTCGCCATCTGGTACGAGCGCCGCGTCGTCGCCCGGATGCAGGTCCGGCCCGGCCCGAACCGCAACGGCCCCTTCGGCCTGCTGCAGTCGCTCGCCGACGGCCTGAAGCTGGCGTTCAAGGAAGACATCATGCCGAAGATGGCCGACAAGGTCGTCTTCTTCTTCGCGCCGGTGATCTCCACGATCTGCGCGTTCACCGCCTTCTCGGTGATGCCCTTCGGCCCCACGGTGTCGGTCTTCGGCAACTGGACGCCGCTGCAGCTCACCGACATCCCGGTGGCCGTGCTGCTGGTGCTCGCCTGCTCGTCGATGGGCATCTACGGCATCGTGCTCGGCGGCTGGGCCTCCGGCTCGACGTACCCGCTGCTCGGTGGCCTCCGCTCGAGCGCCCAGATGATCTCGTACGAGGTGGCGATGGGCCTGTCCATCGTCTCCGTCTTCCTGGTCTCCGGCACCATGTCGACCTCGCAGATCGTCGAGGCCCAGGCCGGCAACGGCACGGTGAGCATCGGCAGCTGGACGTTCGACGCCCCGGCCTGGTACGCGATCCTGCTCATCCCGAGCTTCCTCATCTACTTCACGTCCGCGGTCGGTGAGACCAACCGGGCGCCGTTCGACCTGCCCGAGGCCGAGTCCGAGCTGGTCGGTGGCTTCCACACCGAGTACTCGTCGCTGAAGTTCGCGCTGTTCTTCCTGGCCGAGTACATCAACATGGTCACCGTCTCGGGCCTGTGCGCCACGCTGTTCCTCGGCGGTTGGCGCGCCCCGTGGCCGATCTCGATCTGGGACGGCGCCAACACCGGCTGGTGGCCGGTGCTCTGGTTCACCATCAAGGTGCTGCTCCTGCTGTTCGTCTTCATCTGGCTGCGTGGCACGCTGCCGCGGCTGCGGTACGACCAGTTCATGCGCTTCGGCTGGAAGGTCCTGATCCCGGCCAACCTGGTCTGGATCCTGGCCCTGTCGGGCGTGCGCGTGCTGCAGAAGGGCGAGATCAGCACCGGCAGCCGGGTCGGCGTGATCATCGGGATCGTGGCGCTGGTGGTGCTGGTCCTGGTGCTGGTCGGCATGCAGCGCGGCCGTAAGGACGTGCTCGCCGACGTGCCGAAACCGCACCCGGGCGGCCGGGTCGGCGGCAAGGACGGCTTCCCGCTGCCGCCGATGAACCTCGAGGTGCCGCCGAGCCCCCGGGCCAAGCGCGTGATCGTCGAGCGGGAGCCCGTCTCGACCAGCAAGGAGAGCTGAGAAACATGAGCATCGGTGGGACTCTGAAGGGTTTCGGGGTCACCTTCTCGCACATGTTCAAGAAGGTGGTCACCGAGGAGTACCCGGAGAAGCGCAAGCCTCCGGCGCCGCGGTACCACGGCCGCCACATCCTCAACCGCTGGCCGGACGGGCTCGAGAAGTGCATCGGCTGCGAGCTGTGCGCGTGGGCGTGCCCGGCGGACGCGATCTTCGTCGAGGGCGCCGACAACACCGACGACGCGCGCTTCTCGCCGGGCGAGCGCTACGCCCAGACGTACCAGATCAACTACGCGCGCTGCATCTTCTGCGGCCTGTGCATCGAGGCCTGCCCGACCCGCTCGCTCACCATGAGCAACGAGTACGAGCTGGCCCGTGACAACCGGCGCGACCTGATCTTCACCAAGGAGCAGCTGCTCGCGCCGCTGCTGCCGGGGATGGAGCGCCCGCCGCACGACATGCGCCTCGGCCACACCGAGAAGGACTACTACGTCGGCGCGCTGGAGAACCCCGGCACCTCGGCGGGTGCCGAGCGCTACAAGGGAGTCCACTCGTGAACACCTCGCTGCAGCTGCTGGCCGCGGCCGGTGACGTGAAGGGCGGTGAGGCCGTCGCGTTCTGGATCCTCGCCCCGTTCGCGGTCCTCGGCGCCATCGGCATGGTCTGGGCCCGCAACGCCGTCCACTCGGCGCTGTTCCTGGTGATCACCATGCTGTGCCTGGGCGTGTTCTACGTCCTGCAGGCCGGCCCGTTCATCGGCATGGTGCAGATCATCGTCTACACCGGCGCCATCATGATGCTGTTCCTCTTCGTGCTCATGCTGGTCGGCCGCGACTCGTCCGACTCGCTGATCGAGACACTGCGCGGGCAGCGGCTGGCGGCCATCGCCATGGGCGTCGGCCTCGCGCTGCTGCTCGGCATCGGGCTGTACCGCGCACTCGACGGCACCGCCCCGCAGGGTCTGACCGAGGCGAACTCGGCCGGCAACGTGGTCGGCATCTCCCGCCTGCTGTTCACCAAGTACGTCTTCGTCTTCGAGGTCACCTCGGCGCTGCTGATCACGGCGGCGGTGGGCGCGATGATCCTGGCCCACATCGAGAAGCGCAAGGAAGAGAAGGTCAGCCAGCCGCAGCGCATGGTGGCGCGGTTCCGCCCGGGCAACTACCCGGCGCCGAAGCCCGGCCCAGGCGTGTTCGCCGGCTCCGACTCGGTCGCGACGCCCGCCCGCCTGCCCGACGGCACCCCGTCGGACCGCAGCATCTCCAAGATCCTCCCGACCCGGGAGTTGACGTCCGCCGACGTCGCACCAAAGGGGACCGAGAAGTGACTCCGACGTACTACATCGTCCTCGCGGCGATCCTGTTCACGATCGGCGCGGTGGGCGTGCTCATCCGGCGGAACGCGATCGTGCTGTTCATGTGCATCGAGTTGATGCTGAACGCGGCCAACCTCGCGCTGGTCACGTTCAGCCGGATCAACGGCACGCTCGACGGGCAGATCATGGCGTTCTTCGTCATGGTCGTGGCGGCGGCTGAGGTCGTCGTCGGCCTGGCGATCATCATGTCGATCTTCCGGACTCGGCGCTCGGCCAGCGTCGACGACGCGAACCTGCTGAAGTACTAAGGAGCGGGTGGTGGAAGAAATCGCCTACTCGACGGCGACCGGCTGGCTGGGCTCGTTCTGGCTGCTCCCGACGATTCCGCTGGCAAGCGCGGCGATCCTGCTGCTGCTGGGCAAGCGGGCCGACCGCTGGGGTCACTGGCTCGGCGTGCTCAGCGTCGCCGCGTCGTTCGTGCTCGGCCTCACGTACTTCTTCACGCTGCGCGGGCTCGAGAACCGCACCGGCGTCGAGCTGAAGCTCTGGAACTACATCGGCGTCGGGGACTTCCACGTCGACCTGGGCCTGCTGTTCGACCCGCTGTCGGCGTTGTTCGTGCTGCTCATCACCGGCGTCGGCTCGCTGATCCACCTCTACGCGGTGGGTTACATGGAGCACGACCCCGGCCGGCGGAAGTTCTTCGGGTACTTCAACCTGTTCATCGCGGCGATGCTGTTGCTGGTCCTCGGCAACAACTACGTGATGCTGTACTTCGGCTGGGAGGGCGTGGGTCTCGCCTCCTACCTGCTGATCTCGTTCTGGTACCTGCGCCCGAGCGCGGCCACGGCCGGCAAGAAGGCGTTCCTCATGAACCGCGTCGGTGACGCGGGCTTCGCGATCGCGATCTTCATGATGTTCGCCTACCTCGGCACGGTCGACTACGCCGAGGTCTTCAACGGCGCGCACAAGCTCAGCTCCGGCGTGGTCACCGCGATGGCGCTCCTGCTCCTGCTCGGCGCGGCCGGCAAGTCCGGCCAGTTCCCGCTGCAGGCCTGGCTCCCCGACGCGATGGAGGGCCCGACCCCGGTCTCGGCCCTGATCCACGCCGCGACGATGGTCACCGCAGGCGTGTACCTGGTCGCCCGCTCGCACCCGATCTTCAACCTGTCGCCGGACGCGCAACTCGTCGTCGTCATCGTCGGCGCGCTGACGCTGCTGCTCGGCTGCATCATCGGCTGCGCCAAGGACGACATCAAGCGGGTCCTCGCCTGGTCGACGGTCAGCCAGATCGGCTACATGTTCCTGGGCGTCGGGCTCGGCGGCGCGGCCTACGCGCTCGCCCTGATCCACCTGCTGGCGCACGGCTTCTTCAAGGCCGGCATGTTCCTCGGGGCCGGTTCGGTCATGCACGGGATGAACGACCAGACCGACATCCGGCGGTTCGGCGGGCTGTGGAAGTACATGAAGATCACCTGGGTGACCTTCGGCCTCGGCTGGCTGGCGATCATCGGCTTCCCGTTCCTGTCCGGCTACTTCTCGAAAGAGCCGATCATCGCGGCCGCCTTCGAGCAGGAGGGCTGGCGCGGCTGGGTGTTCGGCGGCGCGGCCATGCTCGGCGCCGGGCTCACCGCCTTCTACATGACCCGGCTCTTCTGGCTCACGTTCCACGGGCCGGAGCGCTGGACCGACGACATCAAGCACCCGCACGAGTCGCCGGCGGTCATGACGATCCCGCTGATCCTGCTCGCGGTCGGCTCGGTCTTCTCCGGCTACCTGCTGAAGACCTCCGTGCCGGACTGGCTGACGCCGACCTTCGGCCCCGAGAAGGAAGAGGTCGTGGTCCACGCGGCCCTCGGCCACGACGCCGTCACGTGGCTCTCGCTACTGGTGACGGTGCTCGGCGCCGGCGTCGCGATCCTGCTCTTCAACAAGGGCACGGCCAAGGAGGAGCAGCCGGCAGGCGTCCTGGTGACCGCCGCCCGCAACAACCTCTACACCGACACCTTCAACGAGGCCGTCTTCGAGGCGCCGGGCCGCTACCTGACCCGCGCCCTGGTCTACCTCGACAACCGCGGCATCGACGGGCTGGTCAACGGCCTCGCCGCGGGCGTCGGCGGCGGGTCCAGCCGACTACGCCGGGCCCAAACCGGGTTCGTGCGGTCCTATGCCATGTCCATCCTCGGTGGTGCGGTGCTCATCGTGGCCGCCACGCTCGCGGTGAGGTTCGGATGAGCCACTTCCCATACCTGACCGTCCTGACGGCCGCGCCGCTCGTCGGCGCGGCGGGGATCGCGTTCCTGCCCAAGGACAAGCCCGAACTGGCCAAGCGTGTGGCGCTGGGCTGGTCGGTCGTGGTCCTGGCGCTGACGGTCGGCCTGTGGACGCAGTTCGACGCCAACGGCGCGCGGTTCCAGATGAAGGACTCGTGGACCTGGATCCCGCAGTGGGGCGCCAAGTTCACATTCGCGATCGACGGCATCGCCCTGGTGATGATCGCGCTGATCGCGCTGCTCGTCCCGCTGGTTATCCTGGCGTCCTGGCACGACGCGGACCACAGCAAGCGGTCGGTCCCGGCGTACTTCGCGCTGCTCCTGGCCCTCGAGTGCACGATGATCGGCGTCTTCGCCGCGCAGGACGTGTTCCTGTTCTACGTGTTCTTCGAGGTCATGCTCGTGCCGATGTACTTCCTGATCGGCTCCTACGGCGGGCACCAGAAGCAGTACGCGGCGGTCAAGTTCTTCCTGTACTCGCTGCTCGGCGGCCTCTTCATGCTGGCCGCGGTGGTCGGGCTGTGGGTCGTCGGCGGGCACACCTTCGACTGGCAGGCGCTGGTCAACGCCGACTTCTCGGTGAACACCGAGCGCTGGCTGTTCCTGGGCTTCTTCGTCGCCTTCGCGATCAAGGCGCCGTTCTTCCCGTTCCACACGTGGCTGCCCGACGCCGGTGGCGCGGCCCCGGCCGGCGCTGCCGCACTGCTGGTCGGCGTGCTCGACAAGGTCGGCACGTTCGGGATTCTGCGGTACTGCCTGCCGCTGTTCCCGAACGCGTCGAAGTACTTCGCCTGGCTCGGGCTCACGCTCGCGCTCGTCGGCATCATCTACGGCGCGCTGGTCGCGATCGGCCAGCAGGACCTCAAGCGGCTGGTGTCGTACACGTCGATCGCCCACTTCGGCTTCATCGGCATCGGCATCTTCGCGTTCACGACCCAGGCCGGCACCGGCTCGGTGCTGTACATGGTCAACCACGGCCTCGCGACCGGCCTGCTCTTCCTGGTCGTCGGCATGCTGGTGGCCCGCCGCGGCAGCGCCCTGGTGACCGACTTCGGCGGCGCCGGCAAGACGCTGCCGGTCCTCGCCGGGGTCTTCTTCATCGCCGGTCTCGCCTCGCTCGCGCTGCCGGGCACGTCGCCGTTCATCTCCGAGTTCCTGGTGCTGATCGGCACGTTCACGGTCAACAAGACCGTGGCCGTGATCGCGACGGCCGGCATCATCCTCGCCGCCGGCTACGTGCTGTGGATGATCCAGCGGACCACCCAGGGCACGCCCAACCCGAAGCTGGCAGAGATCAAGGCGATGAGCCGCGACCTGTCGCTGCGTGAGGCCGTCGTCGTCGGGCCGCTGATCGCCCTGATCCTGCTGCTCGGCTTCTACCCGAAGCCGGTCATCGACGTGATCAACCCGGCGGTGAAGGCAACCATGCAGGACGTCGGCAAGACCGACCCGAAAGCCACCGCAGGCACCACGGAGGCCGGCAAGTGAACGACAGACTCCAACTGCCGCATCTGGACTACGCGGCGCTGGCGCCGATGCTGATCCTCTTCGGCGTCGCATGCATCGGGGTGCTCGTCGAGGGCTTCGTGCCCCGGCGGGCACGGCACCGGGTCCAGCTGACCCTGGCCCTGCTCGGCCTGGTCGCGGCGCTCGTCATGGTGATCCGCCAGGGCAGCACCGCGGTCATCACCGCGCACACCGCGGTCGCCATCGACGGGCCGGGCCTGTTCTTATCCGGCGCGATCATCGTGCTGGGCATCGTCTCGCTGCTGCTGATCGGTGAGCGGACGCTGGAGCCGGGCGGCGCCTTCGTCGCGCAGGCGGCGATCACCGCCAACACCGACCGCGACCGCGAGCAGGCGCTGCGCGCCCACGGCTCGACCGAGGTGTTCCCGCTGGCGATGTTCGCGCTCGGCGGCATGCTGCTGTTCTGCACCGCGAACGACCTGCTGACGATGTTCGTCGCGCTCGAGGTCTTCTCGCTGCCGCTCTACCTGCTCTGCGCGCTGGCCCGCCGCCGGCGGCTGCTGTCGCAGGAGGCCGCGATGAAGTACTTCCTCCTCGGCTCGTTCGCGTCGGCCTTCTTCCTGTTCGGCATCGCGCTCGTCTACGGGTACGCGGGCCAGGTCGACTTCAAGGCGATCGACACCGCGATCCAGGCGTCGGCGCAGGACGACATCCTGCTGTACGCCGGCCTCGCCATGCTGGCGATCGGCCTGCTCTTCAAGGCCGCGGCGGTGCCGTTCCACGTCTGGACGCCCGACGTCTACCAGGGCGCGCCGACGCCGATCACCGCGCTCATGGCCGCCTGCACCAAGGTCGCCGCGTTCGGCGGTCTGCTCCGCCTGGTCTACGTCGGGTTCAAGGGCACCGAGTGGACGATCCAGCCGGTGCTGGGCACTGTGGCCGTGATCACGATGATCATCGGCGCCATCCTGGCGGTCACCCAGACCGACATCAAGCGCCTCCTGGCCTACTCGTCGATCGCCAACGCGGGCTACCTGCTCGTCGGCGTCCTCGCGATGAACGAGCAGGGCCTGTCGAGCTCGATGTTCTACCTCGTGGCGTACGGCTTCACCGTCCTGGCGGCCTTCGGCGTGGTGACGCTCGTCCGCGACGCCGACGGCGAGGCGACCCACCTGTCCCGCTGGGCCGGGCTCGGGCGGCGGTCGCCGCTCTACGCCTCGCTGTTCACCTTCATCCTGCTGGCCTTCGCCGGCCTGCCGCTCACCAGCGGCTTCACCGCCAAGTTCGGCGTGTTCGCCGCCGCCATCGACGGCAACCAGACCTGGCTGGTCATCGCCGGCGTGGTGAGCAGCGCCATCCTCGCCTTCCCCTACCTGCGGGTCGTGGTGATGATGTGGCTGTCGGAGCCGGGTGAGACGACGCCGGCCGTGTCCATCCCGGGTGCGATGACGGCCGCCGCGCTCGTCATCGGCGCGGTGGCTACGCTGGTACTCGGCGTGGCACCGGGGGCACTGCTGGAAGTGACGCAGAACGCCGGTGCGTTCCTCAGGTAAGAGCAAAATGACAGTGACGTCCCCGGTGGCCTTCCACGCGGGGACGTCCCTGTATCAGGCGCCCGTTGAGGGTATGGCATCGTTGGAGCTGTGGTGAGTACGGGAACCGTGCAGACGAGTGCCTCGGTCGGCTTGACCTTTGCCGATCCGGAGCTGGAGAGCAGCGTCGCGGCGATCCTCCGGGACGTCGAGGCGGTGCTCATCGACGCCGTGCACAGCGCCAACCCGCTGGTGACCGAGGCGGCCCGCCACCTGGTCGACGCCGGCGGCAAGCGGTTCCGGCCGCTGCTCGTGGGCCTGGCCGCGCACTTCGGCGGCGACCCCTCCAACGAGGAGGTGGTGAAGGCCGGCGCGGTCGTCGAGCTCACCCACCTGGCCACCCTCTACCACGACGACGTCATGGACGAGGCGACCGTGCGCCGCGGCGCGCCCAGCGCGAACTCCCGCTGGGGCAACGCGCTCGCGATCCTGATCGGCGACTACCTGTTCGCCCGGGCCGCCGACCTCGCCGCCGACCTCGGCATCGAGGCGGTGAAGATCCAGGCGAGCACGTTCTCGCGCCTGGTCCACGGCCAGGTCGCCGAGACCGCCGGCCCGCTCGACGGCGAGGACGCGATCACGCACTACCTGCGCGTGATCTCGCAGAAGACCGGCTCCCTGATCTCGACCAGCGCCCGCTTCGGCGCGATGTTCGGCGGCTGCCCGCCCGAGCAGACCGAGGCCCTGGCGACGTTCGCGGAGACGTTCGGCATCGCGTTCCAGCTCTCCGACGACCTGATCGACATCGCCAGCGAGTCGACCCAGTCGGGCAAGACCCCGGGCACCGACCTGCGCGAGGGCGTGCCGACCCTCCCGGTGCTGTACGCGCTGGCCTCGACCGACGACGACGCCGCGTCCGTCCGCCTGCGCGAGATCCTGGCCGCTGGCCCGGTGACCGACGACGCCCTGCACGGGGAGGCCCTCGGCCTGCTGCGCGACTCAGCGGCCCTGAAGCAGGCCCGCGAGACGGTCCGCGGCTACGCCGACCGCGCCCGCGCGGCGCTGGCCCCGCTGCCGCACGTCCCGGCCCGGGCGGCGCTCGAGTCGCTGTGCGACTTCATCGCCGACCGCACCAACTGACGCCCGCCGCGGCCCAGGGGCCGCGTTCCCGAGTTGACCGTGGAAGCTTGTTGTAGCTCTGGCTGCCCCAAGAACTTCCACGGTCAAACTGTCTCCGTACGTCCCCGGCCCCGCCTCAGGCCCCGGGCGAGCGCTGGACGCACCCGGCCACCATGTTCGCCCGAGGGCACGCTGTGGCCCACGGCGACGCGGGTTCCCGGTCTGGGCGTCAGCCGAGCGGGAGGCAAGGGCGTACGGGGCGGTGCCAGCCGTGCGCGGTGCCAGCGGTGCGTGGCGCTGGGCGTGCGTGGCGCTGGGCGTGCGTGGCGTTGGCCGTGGGGGCGTCCGGGTGAGCGGGACGTCGTCCGCGCGGGGCGTCGGGTGACCCGTCCCGGGAGGTCGCCGAGGCGACGGTTCTCGTGGCGTCGTCGGAGTGGTAGTCAGGTGCCGTCCTGGACCTCAGCGGGGTTGAGCTGCTCCCACTGATGTCGACGTCGACACGTCTGCTTATCAACGTACTCGCCGCCGCCAAATCGCCCGACGACGCGACTACCCAGTGTGCGGGACGCGCGAGGTGGCGGGCGGGCGTCGCGCGGGGCCTGATGCCGTCGGCGGTGAGGCTGCAGCGGGTGTGGGCGGCCCTGAGCGCCAAGGCTGCTGGCCCGACCGCTGAGGTTACGCCCTCCGGGGGCCCTCCGAAGAACGGTGAGCCACCCTGCAACGTGCATGGTGGCTCGTCCGCTTCTTAAGACAAGCCCTGGCTGCGGCTGGTCGAGCGGAGAATTTCCGGTTTGCCGTTGCAACCGTTGCCTGCCGTTGCCAGTGTGCACTTTGCTCAATGCCACCTGGCGTGGGTACCCGGTCTGGCGACAAGTCGCGACCACCCGATGACAGGCAGGAGCGGGGTTGTGGTGGTTGTGTTCGGACTACTCAGTCGGTTGGGCTTTACTTACACAGACTTGTGCGACCTACGTGGATGGGTACTCAAGAACTACCGCGTGTCGCGATCAACCTTGCACGATCGGGGTGTCCAGATTGGGCCATTCATCGCCATGTGTTGGCGCGTGGCATTCCCCCACCTCGCCGCACAGATGATCAAAGTGTTCCCTTGACCCTCTCCAGTTTCATATGGTGTGTCTCCAGTTACTGCTGCGGCTGGGGAGGGCGGCGGTGCGGGATCCACAGGCCGAACCCTCAGATCTCATCCGGAGCGTGTCGAGGGCACTGCGAGTGTTGGAGGCGGTAGGGCAATCACCTCGCGGTTTGACGGTCAAGCAGATCGCGAGGCGGTGCGAGTTCACCGTCGCGACCACCTATCACCTGGTGCGCACCCTTGCGTACGAGGGCTACGTCATCCGCCGGGAGAACGGCACGTACGTGGTCGGGCTCGAGATCGCCGACCGCTACCGTGAGCTGGTCCTGGCGTTCCGCGGTCCGAGCGCGGTCACCGACCGTCTGCGGCGTGCGGCGACCGAGACCGGCTACAGCCACTACCTGGGCCGGTTCATCGGCGGGCGCATCGCGGTCACGGCCTCGGCCGAAGGGCAGCGTACGCCGCCGTTCGACGACCTGGTGCCCGGCTACGACGACGCGGCCCACGCGACCGCGCTCGGCAAGGCGCTGCTCGCGACGCTGAGCCCCGACCAGCGCTGGCGGTTCCTGAAAGAGTCCGGCATGCAGGCGTACACCTCGGCCACGCTCACGTCGCCCGAGGCGCTCGACTCCGACCTGGCCGCCGGCGAGCGGCGCGGCATGCAGATCGAGATCGGGCAGTTCCGCCAAGGTCTTGCGTGTGCGGCCGTCATGGTGATCAACGACCGGGACCCGGACCGGCGCGTCGTGCTTGCCTGCGCCATGCCGCCGGCCGAGCTGATGTCGTCGGCGAAGGTGGTCCGGACCCGACTGCTCGCCACGGCGCACCACCTGGCGGCCGTCCTCGCCGAGTAGGGCCCGGCACGGGCCGCTACCGGCGCGGGCGTCACGCGCGGCCGGAGGTCGCGGGTTCTTGGGGCGACGGCGATGGCAGCGTCCGTGGCGCCGGGGCGGATGCCCCGGCGGCACGAGCGGTGTCTGGCGGGAGCGGCGGTCGCGCCTTGCACGGACCCGAGCCATTCAAGGCCAAGTCACATGCGCGACATGTGGTGTGCCGCTGAACCGCTCTGCGTATTAGTGCGTAGAAGCAGGTGGAAGGGATCGGAAACATCTTGAGGCGTGAGTAGAGACGATGCTGACCTGCTGAAGGCGCTCCATTCGGAGCACGGAGACGCACTGTTCGCCCATGCCTTGCGACTGACCGGCGGCGACCGCCAACGGGCCGAGGACCTGGTGCAGGAGACCCTGCTGCGGGCCTGGCAGCACCCCGAGGCGCTCGACCCGGCCCGTGGCTCGGTGCGGGCCTGGCTCTTCACCACCGCGCGGAACCTCGCCATCGACGCGTGGCGGCGGCGTACCGCGCGGGTCGGCGAGGTCTTCACCGAGCAGCTGCCGGAAACGCCGGTGGTGGTCGACGAGACCGAGCGCGCGGTGGAGTCCTGGGTCATCGCCGAGGCGTTGTCCCGGCTTTCCCGACCGCACCGCGAGGTCCTGGTCGAGTGCTTCTACCAGGGGCGCTCGGTCGCCGAGGCGGCCGACCGGCTGGGCGTGCCGCCCGGCACGGTCAAGTCGCGGACCTACTACGCACTGCGTTCGCTGAAGGTCGTACTGGAGGAGTTGGGGGTGACGCAATGAGGTGTGAGCACCTCCATGACTCGGGTGTCTACGTGCTCGGGGCGCTGTCGCCGCCTGAGCGTGAGGCATATGAGCGGCATCTCGCGGACTGCGCGGAGTGCCGTGCGGAGGTGGCGGAGTTCGCCGACCTGCCGGGCCTGCTCGGGCGCCTGGACCGCACTACGGCTACCGGGGCGCTCGACGGGGCCGAACCCGCTCCGCCGGATGCTGCCGGCGGTGCGAGATGGGCCGGGCCGATCAGGGCATCTTCCAGTGGTATTGGCGACCCCCTGCTGCCCCGGGTGCTTGACCGCGCGGCGCACCAGAAGCGGGCCGAGCGGCGGCGCCGGCGGTGGCAGACCGTGGGGACCGCGCTCGTCGCGGCGTGCCTCGGGGTGCTGGGCGTGCTCGGCGTGCGGGCCGTCGGCGAGCCGGACCCGCCCAACTTCGTCGCGATGGAGGAGGTCGCCGAGTCGGTACCGGTGACCGCGCGCCTGGCGCTCGAGCCCGCCGCCGACGGGACGGTCGTCCGCATGCAGTGCGCCTACAAGGGCGGCGGCTACGGCAAGTGGACGTACAAGCTCGTCGTGGTGCCGAAGTCCGGTCAGCCGGAGGAGATCGACTCGTGGACCGCCGGGTACGGCGACGAGTACGACCTCAAGGCCCGCACCAGCATTCCGCGGGCCGACATCGCTCGGGTCGAGATCCGCAAGGGCGACGACACGCCGCTGCTGGCGCTCGCCACCTAGGAAACGTTCGTCTCACTCACCGGGTGGGGGCGGTCGCGGTCGACACGACGGCGGCCGCCTCCTCTCGTTGCGCCGCCCGCGTGCGGCGGGTCGAGCGGATCGCGTCCCAGGTGAAGATGCTCAGCGCGCACCAGACGATGACGAAGCCGACGAGCCGGCCCGGGGGCAGCGCCTCGTGGAAGACGGCGACGCCCAGGATGAGCTGGAGCGTCGGGGTGAGGTACTGCAGGATGCCCAGGCCCGACAGCGGCACGCGGTTGGCGGCCTCAGCGAAGAGCAGCAGCGGTACCGCGGTGAGCAGGCCGCTGCCGGCCAGCATGATCGTGTGCCACGTCGACACGGTGCCGAACGTCGACGTTCCGTCGTTGGTGAGCCACCCGAGGTACACGACGGCGGGAAGCGTCAGGACCGCGGACTCCAGGATCAGCCCTTCGGCCGCCGGCAGGCCGAGCTGCTTCTTGAACAGCCCGTAGCCGCCGAACGAGCCGGCCAGGGTGAGCGCCACCCACGGCAGGTGCCCGTAGTCGATTGTGAGCACCACGACCGCCACCGCGCCGACGCCGAGCGCGATCCACTGCAGGCGCCGGAGGCGTTCACGCAGCACGAGCACGCCGAGCAGGATGACGACGAGGGGGTTCACGAAGTACCCCAGGGAAGCCTCGACGACGCGGTTGGTGTCGACGGCGTAGATGTAGACGCCCCAGTTCACGGCGATGAACACGGCCGCGGCCGAGATGCCGGCCATCCGCTTGCCGTCGCTGAGGATGGCTTTCAGCGGTCGCCAGCGCCACAGGGCGGTCAGCAGCAGCGCGACGGTGACGAGCGACCAGACGATCCGGTGCGCGAGGACCTCCACGGCGCCCGCCGGGCGCAGCGCCCGGAAGTACAGCGGGAAGACGCCCCACAGGACATTGGCGGTCAGGGCGGACAAATACCCTCGGCGCAGCGGATCCACGGCTCAACCGTAAGGGGTAGACGGCTGCCCACCCCTCACCGGGCTAGCGATAGTTCTGGTAGCCGCCGTACTGCTGGCGGGGAGGCGGCTGGGGGCGGCGGTAGTCGTCCTTCTTCTTGCGGTCGCGGTCGCCGCCGTCGGGGATGAGGAAGTTGATCAGCCAGCTGACGATGCCGATGAACAGCGCCCCGAGGATGGCCGTCGGCCAGAACTTGTCGACGTTGAACGCCAGATCCAGCCAGTCGGCGATCTTGCTGGTGAGCAGGAGCAGCGCTCCGTTCACGACGAGCGAGACGAGCCCGAGCGTGAGCAGGTACGCCCAGCAGCCGATGGTCTTGATGACCGGACGCAGCACCGCGTTGACGACCCCGAAGATCGCGGCCACCGCGATGACCGTGAGCACCTTGCGCCCGGTGTCACCCTCGACGGTGATGCCGGGGATCACCAGCGTGGCCAGCCAGACCGTGAAAGCACTCACGGCGAGCCGGATGAGGATTCCCATGCGGGTGATCGTGCCATGGACAACCCCGCCCGGAACACCCCACTATCACCACTTCCCTCACCCACGGTGGGTTCGGTCTCATGATCGAGGGAAGGATTTGGCTGTCATGGCGACCAGAAGTTTCCCTTGATCATGGGCTCGGGGGTGAGGGGGCCGGCTCGGGCGGCAGCGACTCGCGAGGCGCGGGATTCGACCGGCGTGCCGGCGGTTCGCAGGGATGGCGCGGGACTTGGCGGGGGCGCGGGCGAGGGCTTACAAGG
>NZ_JAHYSG010000126.1 GCF_022095675.1 Dactylosporangium sp. AC04546
GTGCGGGGCTGGCGGAGGGAACGCCGGCAGACGGGCTGACGCCCACGGAGCCAGCGGTTGACGGTCCGGTGGGCGCGGGACGGGCCGACATGGGACTGGCCGACACGGGACCGGTCGACGCAGAACTGGTCGGCGCAGAACTGACCGGCGCGGAACTGGTCGGCACGGAACTGGTCGGCACAGGACCGGCCGACACCGGACTGGTCGGCGCAGGAGTGGTGGTCGACACGGGACCGATCGGCGCAGGGCTGGTGGGTGCCGGGCGAGCGGGCGCGGCGCCGGGCGTGACGGGTGTAGGCCAGCCGCCGTCCTCGGTGCCCTGAGCACGTCCGCCTAGAGCTGCCGGCGTGGGCCAGCCACTGTCGGCCGGTGCCTGGGCCGGCACCTGGCCGCCGAGGGCCGCGGGCGTGGGCCAGCCGTCGTCGGCCGCTCCTTGGTCCGACGAACTGCCCGACGAGCGGTCCGACGAGCCATGACCACCCGGGGCTGCCGGGCTCGGCCAGCCGGAAGCGTCCGCGGGCGCGGCCGACTGGCTCGGCACCGACGGGGCCAGGCGCGGCGCGGACGGCGCGCTCGGCTGGGACACCGCCTGTGACACCGGCTGGGGTGTCTGCTGGGGTGTCGGCTGAGGCGCGGGCTGAGCGGGCGGCTGGGGGGTGGGGTTTGGGCTCGCCGGGCGGCCGCCGCCTCCGCCGCCCGGCTGACCACCGACTTCGCAGCGTATCTGCCACCGCCCGCCGAGCACTTCCTGCAGCGCCCCGACCAGGACTTCCGGGGAGTTGCTGAGCATGTTGGCGTGGGTGACGTACTTGAACGTGAGGACCAGGGTCGTGCCCTCGACCTCGTGGACCGTGGCCTCGCGGACGATCGCGGCGGCCTTCTTGCTCTTCTCGCTCACCCGGGAGAGAACGTCCGGCCACACCCGGCGGACCGCCGACGCGTCCAGGCCGCCGCCGCCATGGGCCGCCGGTGGGGGCGGCGAAGCGGGTGGCGTCGTCTGGACGGCGGGAGGCGGAGCGGGCTCACCGGAGGCCGACGGCGCGCCGTCGAACGCCTTGGCGCCGGGGGAAGCCGCGGAAGGTCCCGCAGAACTCCCGCCAGAAGGACCCGAGAAGGCCGCGGAGGCCCCCGAGGAAGCCTCGGAAGCACCCGAAGGTGCCGGGGAGACGCCCGGGGACGGCGCGGCCGCAGGAGCCGCCGACGCGCCCGCCGAAGTCGCGGTCGAAGAAGCCGAAGGAGCGCTCGGAGCAGACGCGACGACCTGCTGGGCCTCGGCCGGGACGCCACCGGCCATCAGGCGGCGCTCCATCCGCTCCAGCCGCTGCAACAGCGCGCTGCTCGAGTCATCCGCCCCCGGCAGCAGCATGCGAGCCGTGATCAGCTCCAGCAGCAGCCGCGGCGCCGTCGTGCCGCGCATCTCGGTCAGGCCGTCGTGGACGATGTCGGCGAGCCGGGACAGCGTCGCCTGGCCCAGCTGGGTGGCCTGCATGCCCATGCGCTCCAGCTGGTCGTGCGGAGCGTCGAGCAGGCCCTTGTCCACCGCGTCGGGCACCTGCTGGAGCACGATCAGGTCGCGCAGCCGCTCCAGCAGGTCGGAGGCGAACCGGCGCGGGTCGTGGCCGGCCTCGACGACGCGGTCGATCACGCCATAGGCGCCGCGGCCGTCGTCGGCGGCCAGCGCCTCGCACATCTCGTCGAGAAGTGCGACGTCCGTCACGCCGAGGAGGGCGACCGCCCGTGCGTAGGTGACGCCTTCGTCGCCCGCGCCGGCGATGAGCTGGTCGAGCACCGAGAGCGTGTCGCGGGCGCTGCCCGCCCCGGCCCGGACGACCAGCGGGAAGACGGCGGGCTCGACCTTCACGCCCTCGGCGGAGGTGAGCTGCTCGAGATAGGGCCGGAGGACACCCGGCGGGATGAGCCGGAACGGGTAGTGGTGGGTGCGGGACTTGATCGTCCCGAGCACCTTCTCCGGCTCGGTGGTGGCGAAGACGAACTTGACGTAGTCCGGCGGCTCCTCGACCAGCTTGAGCAGCGCGTTGAAGCCGGCGGACGAGACCATGTGGGCCTCGTCGATCACGTAGACCTTGAAGCGGCTCGACACCGGGGCGAAGATCGCCCGCTCGCGCAGGTCGCGGGCGTCGTCGACGCCGCCGTGGCTGGCCGCGTCGATCTCGATGACGTCGATCGAGCCGGAACCGTCGGGGGCCAGGTCGCGGCACGACTGGCAGACGCCGCACGGCTCGGGCGTCGGCCCCTGCTCGCAGTTGAGCGAGCGGGCCAGGATCCGGGCGCTGCTCGTCTTGCCGCAGCCGCGCGGGCCGGAGAACAGATACGCGTGGTTGAGCCGGCCGGAGCGCAGTGCCTGCGACAGCGGCTCGGTGACGTGCTCCTGCCCGATGACCTCGGCGAACGTGCGCGGCCGGTACTTGCGATACAACGCGAGCGCCACCAGCGTTCCTCCGTTCGCTCGTCGGGACGGGCACCACGCTACCCCTGCCCACCGACAAAAACGGGGAAGCACGAAGGCCACCCGTGCACCCGTCAGAGCTCACTTATCCTTGCTGCCTTCCGGCCCTGGGGAGGTTCGTAAGATGACGCCGCACGAGTGGCTTGGGGACCACAATACCCGGTGCGCGGGCGGTGCGAGCGATGGGTATCCTGGCGCACGGAGGATTCGCCTAGAGGCCTAGGGCGCACGCTTGGAAAGCGTGTTGGGATAAAACCCTCACGAGTTCGAATCTCGTATCCTCCGCACCGCCTGACCAGGCAAAACGCCGGGCGCCCGACCCCTGGGCCGCCCGGCGCGGGTGTCTTCAGAGGGCCTCGAGCGAGGCCAGGGTGAACTCGAAGCCCGCCGGGTCGACCCGCTCGGGGCGCTCGCCGTCCCGAAGGACGTACTGGGCCTGGGCCGGGTTCAGCAGCGACGCCGGCGAGTCCGGGTAGGTCTCCAGGAAGAGCACGTAGCGGGTCCCCGTCCGCAGCGGAATGCCGCCCGCCTCCGCGGAGACCTGCTTGACGTCGATCAACGACGCCGACGTGCCCTTGAAGCGCCGGTCGACCTGCACCCGGTACACCGTGTAGGCCAGGCCGTCGATCGAGCGGACCTCATCCGAGAGCACCGATCCCGCCACGACGAGTGTCGCCCGTTCGTGCAGCATCTGGATGTTGTCGTACATCGGATAGTCCGCCTGATTCTCGACACGCCCGGTCGGCAGGGCCGGCCGCCCGCACGCGGCGAGGGCCAGCGCGAGCAGCGCCGCCAGAACGACTCGTCCCATGCCGGTACGACGGCCGAACGGCCGACCCGGTTCCGAGGGACCGGCTGTTTCCGCTGGTCACACCACGCCGCTACTTGCTGGACCGCCAGTGGTCACACCGCAATCTGCGATATCGCAGGTTGTCATCTGGCGCCTGGTGATGCGGCATGCGACCATGTTCGTACGAGCCAGATGGGCCCGCGAGGCGGAGACGCAACAGCACCCGGCGGCGACCGGGTGCTGTTTGCGTTAACCCTCGGACGCTTACGCGGAGGGGTAACGGTGATACCCGACGTAATCCTTACGCATCGAACAGGCCTCCGCAATACCGAGAGCGGAGGGAAGATGCGCTTGTTCTATCAAGGTCCGGACATCGTGGTGACCGGCGAGCACTTCATCATCCTCGGCCCCTACCCGGTGCGATACCGGCTCGACGAAGTGCGCGAGCCGTACATCGTCCAGCACGCCCGCACCGGCCGCTTCCGCCCGGCCCAGGAGATCCGTGCCCGCTACGGCACCCGCGACGTCCGGCTCTTCAGCACTACGAACGCGACAACCTTCGGTCACGTACGGCGAGCGCTGATCCGCGCGCTCGAGCACCGCGCCGAGCGGCGCGCCTGACGTCCTCGCCTGCGCGGACACCGCGAAACCGCAGGTCAGGGTCGCCTGCAGGGACTTCGTTCATCTGCAGGCGGCCTACTGTGCGGTAGGTCACGATCTGCTATAAAGCTGGCAGCCTAGTAGCGTCCGGCCAAACCGAGCGCAACAATGTCAGGCGGCTCAAAAACGGCCGCCGTGCAACCCGCATGATCCGCCACCGATGGGGCATGCGACACGCCCAGACGTGCAACCAAGCCACAACGCAGGCCAGTATGGTGAACCGCAACCTGCGATACAGCTAGTCGCCACACGCCAAGCGGATGTATTCCAAGGTCAACGGATGGGTCCAACGAGGGGCACACGCGCATGAGCCTGGGTGACACGCCCGCGGTGGCGCGCCGGCGAGTCCGGCTGGCCATCCGCGATGCGCGCAACGCCAAGGGCTACACGCAGGGTCAGGTCGCCGACGCGATGGACTGGTCCCTGTCCAAGGTCATGCGCATAGAGAGCGGCGAGGTCACGATTTCGCAAAACGACCTGCGCCCGCTCCTGAACTACCTCGGCATCCGCGACCGCGCCGTCGTCGAGTCGCTCGTGCAGTCGGCGAAGGCGTCGAAACAGCGCCGCCAGTGGTGGGACGAGCCGCGCTTTCAGGGGATGCTGACCCCCGCCATGCGGCAGCTCATCGGATTCGAGGCCGAGGCGACCGTCATTCGCCACTTCTACCCGATGTTCTTTCCCGGGGTTCTCCAGACTCGCGAATACGCGAGGGGCATCATGGAGCAGTACAGCCATGAACTGACTCCAAAGGAGATGGACGCCCGTATCGAGGCCCGGATCCGACGCAAACAGGGGCTCCTACAACGCCAGCCCCGACCCAGAATCTTCACACTGTTGGACGCATCGGTGCTGCTTCGTACCAACGGCATCGGTGACAACAATCTCGGCAAGCAGCTCACCGAGGTCACCGAGGCCATCAAGGATGGTTGGCTCGCCGCGCGGATCTATCCGTTCGACAAGCCGCACCCGGGCATCGGGACATTCGAGATTCTCTATCTCGAAGCCGAAGACCTCACCCACGCGGTCCTGTACCGCGAGAGCCTGGTGCTCGACGAGATCGTGGAAGAAGCACCCAGAATCCAGCAGCACCGCGCGCTGTGGGACCGCATGTGGTCGGCCGCCATCAGCGATGCCCGGTCGGCAGAGATGATCTCGGCGCGCGCCGAGGAGCTCAACGGCTCCGACCGGTAATGAATCTTCGGTCAACTGTCGGCCGGAGTGGGAAAGGGGCCGCCGCACGCGCGGCGGGCCCGACTGGGAAAGGGTGAGATAAATAGTGCAACCAGCGGACACGCGTCTGGAGTGGCGCAAGAGTGACTTCTGCGGGTCGAGTGCCTGCGTCGAAGTCGCTCACGACGCCGACTCCTTCCTTGTGCGTGACTCAAAGAACCCGAGCGCGTCGGTGCTTTCCTTCGACCGTGCTGAGTGGGACGCGTTCGTTGCCGGAGTAAAGGCTGGAAACTTCGACTTCCAGTGACTCACCCAGTTGAGCGCGAGGTGACTTTCCTCGTTGAAAGCCTTCGCGCTCAACTACCTTCATTCGCTTTCCGGCCGCAGCCCCCCGCCGCGGATCTCGGCCACGAACGCGGCCCACGCGCCGGCGTCGAACGCCAGCCGGCCGCCGTCCGGATCTGCTGAGTCCCGGACCAGAAATTTCTCGTCCTGCCGCGCCACCTCGACGCAGGCACTGGTGCCGCACTGTGTGCTTCGCCGCCAGACGATCTCAGCCATGGGCCCTCCCCTGTGTGCCCTAAGACCTGAATCCCCAGCATACGAAGTACCGCGGTGCGCGCCACACGAAAACACGGGATATGGCATTACGTGAATGCCTCAAAGGCCTACAAAACGGGCAACACGGAGATGAGTGAGCGCCCGCCGGGGGTTATCCCCAGCGAGCGATCACATTCGATGCCTACAGCGACTGGTTCAGCCTCCTGAAAGCTTCGCCATAGCCGGCGCGGTCCAGCCGCTCCAGGCTCGCGGCGTTGGCGCGGAACGCACGGAACAGCCCCCGGCGCACGCGGTTGAACACGAGCAGGTTGGCCGACTCGAAGAGCGTCACCTCGGCGCCCGCATACGTGGCGCGCAGTGACCACATGATCGGCGTGAACACCCGCAGCGCGCGGCCCGCCACCGGCGGCACCACGATCACCACGGCTGTCACCACGTACGCGCCTGGCCCCCCGACCAGCGCCCAGCTGGCCGTCGCACTGGCGACGACCAGCACTCCGGCGGCCAGCCACGCGGGCACGGCCGGACGGATCTCGTTGTGTTCGACGTGGACGTTCTCCAACCCCTCCAGGTCGTAGACCTGGGGGGCCGGTTTCCACACGGCGAAGACGTCGTCGCTGATGACGACGTCGTGGCCCTGGTAGAAGACGGTTGGCATGGTTCCCCCCTCAGCCCCGTCACCAGTATGAGTTAGCCGCGTCACAGATCGCCAGACCACAAGGTGCCATATCGCAACCTGGAGTACGACCACTCGCCGTACCACCCCCTGCACTATGCGTCAACGACATCACGCATGGCTGCTGGCGGGCAACTGCGTTAGTGGGTAGGCGGCGCCGCGCGGTACGACATGGGTGTCTCGGACATCGTGATCGGGGAGGCGATCGAGCGCCGGCCGTCGAGCTCCACGACCGGGGCCAGGCCCAGCCGCTCGGCCAGCGCGATCGCCTCGGCGACCGAGTTCACCGGCCCGCAGGGCACGCCCGCGGCGGTCAGGGCGGCGACCCAGTGCGCCACCGACTCGGCGGCGAAGACCGCACCCAGTGCGCCGGCCAGTTCAAGACGGTGCGCGACCCGGGCGGCGTTGGTCGCGAACCGCGGGTCGTCTGCGAGGTCGAGCCCGAGGGCCGCGGACAGCCGCGCGAACTGCCCGTCGTTACCGACCGCGACCGCGAAAGCGCCGTCGGACGCGTCGAACGTCTCGTACGGCGCGATGCTCGGATGCCGGTTGCCCATCCGGGACGGCGACGCGCCCGCGTTGAGCACGGCCGAGGCCTGGTTGACCAGCCCGGCGAGCAGGCTGCTCAGCAGGTTGACCTCGACCCGCTGGCCACGCCCGGTGCGCTCCCGCACGTACAGTGCCGCCAGAATCCCGGCCGTGAGCTGCTGGCCGGCAAGCACGTCGACCAGCGCCACCCCGGCCTTGGTCGGCGGGCCGCCGGGATCACCGGTGATCGACATCAGCCCGCCAACGGCCTGGATCAGGAAGTCGTACCCCGGAGCCGGCTGCCCCCGCCCGAACCCGGTGACGCTGGCGTACACGAGCGCCGGGTTGCCGATCTGCTCATAGCCGAGCCCGAAGCGCTCCATCGTGCCCGGCGCGAAGTTCTCCACCAGCACGTCGGCCCGGCGGGCCAGGTCGAGCGCAGCGTCCCGGCCCGCGGGCGAGGCCAGGTCGAGCGTCAGCCCGCGCTTGTTGCGGTTGACCGACAGGAAGT
The DNA here is from genome assembly GCF_022095675.1 of Dactylosporangium sp. AC04546. GTDB lineage: Bacteria > Actinomycetota > Actinomycetes > Mycobacteriales > Micromonosporaceae > Dactylosporangium. The sequence continues at coordinate 7,364 of NZ_JAHYSG010000126.1, forward strand.
ACGTCGACTCACCGGTGGGCGCATACGGCGGGCCCCACGTGCGCGTGTCGTCGCCCGGCCCGGGCCGCTCCACCTTGACCACGTCGGCGCCGAGATCGCCGAGGGTCATGGTGGCCAGCGGCCCGGCCAGGACGCGCGAGAAGTCCGCGACGAGGATGCCGTCGAGTGCGCCCACCGGCGAAACTTACAGCCGGGCCAGCGCCGCCCGCAGCGGATCGAGCCCGAGCGAGCCGAGGTTGAGCGCGTCGCGGTGGAAGGCCTTGAGGTCGAACGCCGACCCCTTGCGCGCCCGGGCCTCGTCGCGGGCGGCGAGCCAGGCCCGCTCGCCGAGCTTGTAGGAGGGCGCCTGGCCGGGCCAGCCGAGGTATCGGTTGAGCTCGAACCGGAGGCTCTTCTCCTCGACCCGGCAATGCGCGCGCAGGAACTCCCAGCCCAGCTCCGGCGTCCACCGCTCGCCCGGCGCGAAGCCGAACGGGTTGTCGCGGGGGATCTCCAGCTCCAGGTGCATGCCGATGTCGACGATCACACGGGTCGCGCGGAACGCCTGCCCGTCGAGCATGCCGAGCTTGTCGCCCGGGTCGGCGAGGTAGCCCAGCTCATCCATCAGCCGCTCGGCGTACAGCGCCCAGCCCTCGCCGTGGCCGGAAGACCAGGCGAGGATGCGCCGCCAGCGGTTCAGCAGCTCGGCCCGCACGTAGGTCTGCCCGATCTGGAGGTGATGGCCGGGGACGCCCTCGTGGTAGACCGTGGTGACCTCGCGCCAGGTCGAGAAGCTGTCGATGCCCTGGGGCACGGCCCACCACATCCGGCCCGGGCGGGAGAAGTCCTCACTGGGGCCGGTGTAGTAGATGCCGCCGTCGGACGTCGGGGCGAGCATGCACTCGATCGGCTGGACCTGCGGCGGGATGTCGAAGTGCCGGCCGTTGAGCTCCCGGACGGTGGCGTCGGCGAGCGCCTGCATCCAGTCGCGGAACGCCTCCTTGCCCCGGATCGTGCGCGCCGGGTCGGCGTCGAGCGCGGCGACCGCCTCGTCGATTGTGCCGCCCGGAACGATCTTGTCGGCGACCTGGCGCATCTCGCTCTCCAGGCGGGCGAGCTCCTCGAAGCCCCAGGCGTAGGCCTCGTCGAGATCGACGGTCGCGCCGAGGAAGTAGCGGGAGGCGAGCTGGTAGCGCTCGCGGCCGGCGGCCTCCTTCGAGCGGCCGAGCGGGGCCAGCTCGCGGCGCAGGAACTCGCCGGTCTCCACCGTCGCCGCGCGGGCGGCCTCGGCGTTGCGGGCCAGCTCCGCGGCGAGCGCCGGGGTGCTGGCGCCGACGCGGGAGGCCAGGTCGGGGTAGAAGTTGTCGCCGTCGGCGTCGGCCCAGACCTCGCACTGCTTGGCGACCTCGACGATCTGCTTGGCGGGCGCCACCCGGCCCCGCCGCGCCTCGGTCAGCAGCGTCTCGCGCCACTCGGCGAGCGCCTTGGGCACCGCGGCGAGCCGGGCGGAGATGTTCGCGGCGGCCTGCTCGCCCTCGGTGGGCATGAGGTCGAACGAGCTGCGCACCCCGTGCAGGGCGCTGGAGATCACGTTGACGTCGCTCGTGATGTCGCCGGCGTCGTACCGCTCCAGGGCTAATCCGAGGCGCTCCTGCATGGCCTCCTTGGCCACGCGCTCGGACTCGTCGGCGGGCGTCTCGGCGTCGAGCGCGGCAAGGGTGCGCCGGTCGAGGGCGGCGAGGGCGGCGAAGCCGTCGGGTGAAAGGTCGGTCAGCTGGTCGTCGTATCCGGCCACTCCGACGAAGGTCGCCCCGATCGGGTCAAGGGGCGCCCACTGCTCGACATACCGGTTGGCGATGTCATCGATAGATCCCACGCGCCGACCCTACGCGAACCACCGCCCCGTCGTGGGTCCCGCGGAGGCCAATTCCGAACCCGTGGCTTGACCTGCACCCAGAGGTCCGAAATCCGCGCGACGGGGCGACCGGAGGGGGAGCAGAGTAAGGCCCATGACGAGTCCGGCCCCTGACGCCCCGATGCGCCGCTGGTTACCCGCGTTCCTCGCGGTGGCCCTGATCTGGGGTACCAGCTTCATGTTCATCAAGGACGCGCTGGCGGAGCTGGAGCCGGTGTACATCGCCGGGTACCGCATCGCGCTGGGTGCGCTCACGCTGCTGGCCTTCCTGGCGGTCCGCCGCCTGCCGCTGCCGCGCGGCGTCCGGCTGTGGACGCACCTGTTCGTCTTCTCGCTGTTCGCGTGCACCATCCCCTTCACGCTCTTCGGCTACGCGGAGCAGCGGGTGCCGTCGGTGCTGGCCGGCATCTGGAACGGCACCGCCCCGCTGACCACCCTGCTGGTGACGCTGGTCGCGGTGCGCAGTGAGCGGCCGAGCCGCCGGCAGATCACCGGCCTGCTCATCGGCTTCGCCGGCGTGCTGGTCGTGCTCGGCGTGTGGGAGGGCGTCGGCGGCAGCTCGGCGATGGGCCAGCTGATGCTCTTCGGCGCGGTGCTCTGCTACGGCATCGCGTTCAACTACACCCGCTGGCTGATGAAGCACTTCGACGTCACGCCGCTGCAGCTGTCGGTCGGGCAGCTCGTCACGTCGACCCTGCACCTGCTGATCGCCGCGCCCCTGATCGCGGGCGCGCCGCCGTCGCCCCTCGGCCACTCGCCGCGTGTCTACCTGGCGATCGTCGCCCTCGGCGTCTTCGGCACGGGCATCGCCTTCGCACTGAACTTCCACGTCGTGCGTACCGCGGGCGTCACGACGGGCTCGATGGTCACCTACCTGCCGCCGTTCGTGGCGGCGGTCGCCGGCACCGTGTTCCTGGGCGAGACGCTCACCTGGCACCAGCCCGTGGGCGGGCTCATCGTGCTGGCCGGCGTCGGCGCCTCCCAGGGCCTGTTCTCAGCCGTGCGACGCCGCCCACGCGAGCAGGTCAGCCGCCGGCAGCGTGTTGACGATGCGCTCCGCCGGGACCCCGCAGGCGACGGCGCGCGCACACCCGTTGGATAGCCAGTCGAGCTGACCCGGGGCATGCGCGTCGGTGTCGATCGAGAACTTGCAGCCGGTCTCCAGCGCGACCCGCAGCAGCCGCTTGGGCGGGTCGAGCCGCTCCGGCCGCGAGTTGATCTCGATGGCCTTGTCGTGCTCGACCGCCGCGGCGAAGACGGCCGCCGGGTCGAACCGGCTCTCCGGCCGGGTGCCCCGCCCACCGGTGATGAGCCGCCCGGTGCAGTGGCCCAGGATGTCGAGGTGCGGATTGGCCAGGGCGGTGACCATCCGGCGGGTCATCACCTCGGGCTCGTCCTTGAGGTTGCTGTGCACCGAGCCGACCACGACGTCGAGCCGGGCCAGCAGCTCGTCGGTCTGGTCGAGCGAGCCGTCGGCGAGGATGTCGACCTCGATGCCGGTCAGGATGCGGAACGACATGCCCAGCTCGGCGAAGCCCGCGTTGAGGTCGGCCACCACGCCGAGCTGCTCCTCCAGGCGCTCGGCGGACAGCCCGCGGGCCACCGTGAGGCGCGGCGAGTGGTCGGTGAGCACGAGGTATTCGTGGCCGAGGCCGGCGGCGGTCAGCGCCATCTCGTCGATCGGCGAACCGCCGTCGGACCAGTCGGAGTGCGCGTGGCAGTCGCCGCGGAGCGCCTCGAGCAGGCCCCTGGTCGCCTCGTCGAGGTCCTGGCCGGCGGTCGCTTCGAGGCGGCGCAGGTAGACCGGCTCCTCGCCGCCCAGCGACTCGACGACGCAGCGGGCGGTCACGTCGCCGACGCCCGCCAGGTCGGTCAGCGTGCCGGCCTTCGCGCGGGCCGCGAGCTCGCCCTCGGGCAGCTTGCCGAGCATGGTGGCGGCGCCCCGGAAGGCCCGGACGCGATAGGTCTTCTCGTGGGCCCGCTCCAGCAGGTACGCGATGCGTCGCAGATCGGCGAGCGGGTCACGAGCGGTCGGCATGCGTCAGACGCTAGTGCTCCGCGATCCGTTGTGCGCAATCACGGTGCGCGTGCGGGTCAGCGTGGCGAACGGATTGGCGAACTGGAGTACCAGCGTCTTGAACTCGCCACCCGGCTTGCAGCTGATCATCAGCAGCTGGTCGCCGCGGCGCACGTCCCAGAAGGTGTCGCCGTGCACGCCGGCTGTGATGATGCCGTTGAGACGGACGCCCTTGCCTTTCGAGGAAACCCCAGGTGCCTCGGACCGTGGCACGATGCGGATCGAGCTGATCGCGGCCACCGGCACCTCGATCCGGTCCCGCCGCGTCCACCAGCGATCGAGGCCTTGCGGCTCGATGAGCAGGGCGGTATCCGTGACGGTGAGTTGGAGATGGGTCGGAACCTTCATCAACGCGAGCAGTCCGGCCGTCATGAGGAAGGGGACCGTCGCGAGCGCCAATACGGTGCTCATGAATCCCGAATGTACGCTCGACAACGTCGGGCGTCGGCGCTTTCACAAAACCGAACGGACGAATTCCCCGCGCCCGGGCGGCGCGGGCGGCGCGAAACGGACCATTGATGCGCACCATTGACTGGATTGACGACGCCGTCGTCATCGTCGACCAGACCCGCCTTCCCGGCGAGACGGTCTACCTGCGGCTCACGACCGTGGAGGCGCTCGTCGACGCGATCCAGCGGCTCGCCGTCCGGGGCGCACCGGCGCTCGGCGTGGCCGGCGCGTTCGGCGTCGCCCTCGCGGCCCGGCAGTACGCCGATCCGGCCGCATTGGACAAAGCGGTCAGGCTGGTGGCCGAGGCGCGCCCGACGGCGGTGAACCTGGCCCGCGGCGTCCACCGCGCGGCGACCCGGCTGCCGTCGTTCGACAACGTGCTCAACGAGGCAAGGAAGCTGCGCGACGAGGAAATCACCAGTTCGGCGGAAATGGCGCGGCGGGGCGCCGACCTGGTGCTCGAGCTCTGCGGCCCGGCCCCGCGGCTGCTGACCCACTGCAACGCCGGCGGCCTGGCGACGGTCGTCGAGGGCACGGCACTCGCGGTCGTCTTCGAGCTGCACCGCCGCGGCGCCCTCGCGGGCGTCATCGCGAGCGAGACCCGGCCGCTGCTGCAGGGCGCCCGGCTCACGGCGTGGGAGCTGGGCCGGGCCGGCGTCCCGCACCGCCTGGCGGTCGACTCGGCGGGCCCGTTCCTGATGGCCCGCGGCGAGGTGGACGCGGTGATCCTGGGCGCCGACCGCATCTGCGCCAACGGTGACGTGGTGAACAAGGTGGGCAGCTACGCACACGCCCTGGGCGCCCGCGCGGCCGGCATCCCGTTCATCTGCGTGGCCCCGGAGACGACGGTGGACCCGGACACCCCGAGCGGCGACCGGGTGGAGATCGAGGACCGCGGCGCCGCGGAGGTCACCGGCACGACGGCCCCGCCGGGCACGGCGGCGGTGAACCCGGCCTTCGACGTCACTCCGGCCGCCCTGGTGACGGCCATCGTGACCGACACCCGGATCTGGCGACCGTCCCAGGCGGCTGCTCAGCCGCCGGTCGAGCCGATAAAGGCGTAGCAGAGCCCGTCGATCGCCTGACAGCACGACTCCGAGACACAGGACAGCCCGACCACCGGAACTCCCGGATCGAAGGTGCCGGCCTGGACGTTCCGACCTCGCGCCGCCTGCCTGATCAGGCCGGGCGGACGGCGCGGACGGTCTTGCGGTCGGCCGCGACCGACTCGATCCAGCCGCCCACGCGGCCCAGGCGCAGCAGCACGTCGGCGCGGGCCGGGAGGTCGGCCGTCTCGCCCGGGGCCGGCGGCCAGGCCACGCGGGCGGTGTGGCCCGGGGTCAGCCACGGCGCCAGGCCGCCGATCGGGTCGGCGCTGTCCAGGACGGCCCGGGCGGCGTTCAGGTCGGCGATGACCGCGTCCAGCGAGGCCAGCACCGCGGCCGCATTCCCGCCGCACATCGCGGCCGTCAGCTCGGGCCGGGCGGCCGCCACCCGCGTGCCGTCGCGGAAGGAGCCCGCGCCCAGCGTCGCGGCGAGGGGATCGCTCGCCACCCGGGCCGCGACGGCCGCGGCGACCAGGTGGGGCACGTGGGAGATCGACGCCACCGCATGGTCGTGCTCGTCGGCGGTGGCCGGCACGACTCGGGCGCCCAGCGCCGTGACGAGCGCGGCCAGGTCCATCCAGTCGCGCAGGTGGGCCCCGTCCTCGGTCAGGCACAGCACCCAGGCGCAGCCCTCGAACAGCCGCGGGTCGGCGGCGGTGAACCCGGAGGTCTCCCGGCCGGCCATCGGGTGGCCGCCGATGAACGTCGCCAGCGACTGGCCGCCCGTGCGCAGGCGGTCGGCGGCGAGGTCGCGGACGGGGCCCTTCACCGAGGTCACGTCGGTCACCACGCCGACGTACGCGAGCGACGCCAGCTCGTCGAACACCGCCTCGACCGCCGGCAGCGGCACGGCGACGACGACCAGCGAGGCGTCGCGGACGGCGTCGGCGACGGTGCCGGTCACGTGCCAGCGGGCGTTCGCGGGGGCCTGCGCGGCGGCGGTACGGGCGGTGGCGCGCGTGGCCGGATCGGCGTCATATCCGCTGACGCGGTGGCCGTGCACCGCCAGCGCCCGCAGCACCGACCCGCCGATCAGCCCGAGGCCGATCACCGCCACGTTCAACGTCGCATCACGCACTGCGGAACTCTCGCACACCCGCCGGTCACCCGTTCGGTTCGGGACACCCCACCGAACGCCCGGTGCGTCCCCGTTCATGGGCATTTCGTCCGTTACGAGCAGTTACCGTGAGCACCATGCGACTCATCCGGAAATTCGCGCTCGGGCTCGCGGCCGCCGCCACGGCCGTCATCGTCGTGGGCGCCACCGCCGCGGGCGCCGCCACCGTCCAGCGACTCCCGCTGCGGTCCCCGAGCTTCGACGGAACCGTTCGGTCAGTGGCGTTTCAGGGCGACAACGTCTACGTGGGCGGCTCGTTCAGCAAGGCGGTCGTGGCCGGCAAGAGCTACCCGCGGACCCGCCTCGCGGCGTTCAACGCGCGCACCGGCGCACTGCTCGACTGGGCCCCGACGGCCGACGATACGGTCCGCGGGCTGGCCACCAAAGGTAACTCTGTGTATGCGGTCGGTGACTTTTCGAGGATTTCCGGGGTGAAGCGCGACTCGCTCGCCGAGCTCGACGCGACCACGGGCGCCGTCAATGCGTTCAGCCACGACGTGTCCGGCTCGGCGGCGACCATCGCGGTCGGCGGCGGGCGGCTGTACCTCGGCGGCCGCTTCAGCACCGTCGACGGCACGAAGCGGGCCAACCTCGCCGCCTTCGACCTGGCGACCGGCGCGCTCGACCCGCGCTGGACCCCCACCACCGACGACCGGGTGGAGGCGCTCGCCGTCACCGCCGGCCGGGTGTACCTGGCGGGCTCCTTCCACAAGACCAACAACGTCAGCAACTCGCTGCGCCTGACCGCGGTCGACCCGGTGAACGGCACGCTCGACAAGGGTTTCCTGCCCCGTCCTTCGGCACTGGTACTGGCGGTGGCCGTCGACGCCGCCGGAAACGTCTACGCCGGCATGGGCGGGCAGGGCGGCCGCGCGGTCGCCTACACACCTACCGGCAAGGTCCGCTGGACCCGCGTCTTCGACGGCGACGTCCAGGCCATCACGGCCCTGGGCGGGGTGACGTACATCGGCGGTCACTTCGACAAGGCCTGCACCACGGCGAAGAACGGCTCCCAGGGCGCCTGCACCGACGGCTCGGTCTCCCGGATCAAGCTCGCCGCCGCCGGCCAGGACGGCCGCCTGCTCGACTGGGCCCCGCAGGCCAACGGCATCGCCGGCGTGCGCACCCTGGCGACGAGCGAGGCGCTCGGGGTGATCGTCGCCGGGGGTGAGTTCACCACCATGGGCGGAGTCACCCAGAAACGGCTCGCCGTCTTCGGCTGATCGGCCGGGATAAGCTGCTGGTGTGGCAGTGAGCGAGTCGCCGTGGAAAGAGCCGGACGCGACCGCCGGCATGTCCACACCCGTGGGCGCCCGGCAGCCGTGGCCCGGTGCCATGGGCCCGCCCGTGGTCGGGCCGCCACCCAAGCTGAGCGAGCGGCGCACGACGGGGCCGATCGGCCCCGTCGGCCCGGCCGTTCCCGCGCGGCCGCCGACGCCTGCCGCGCAGTACGGGGCCTGGCAGGGCGCGCTGCGCCCGCCGGTGTTCGTCGTGAACCAGCCCCGGCCGACCTACCGCGAGCCGCTCCCCGTGCGCAGCCCGATGGTGACCGCCGGAGCCGCCGTCGGTGCCGCCTGGATGCTGCTGTTCGGGTTGCTCGCCGGCTCGGCCCGGGGGTACATCTGGCTCACCCTCATCGCCGGAATCCTGGCCTGGGGGGCGTCGGCGGTGCTCGCCCGCTTCGGTGACCGGGGCGTGGCGGTCGGCGTGGCGATGGCCAGCGGGGTCGCGGTCGCGATCGCCGGGATCGTCGTGGGCTACCGCATGGCCGGCGGCGACTGGGTGCTCTGGTAGGCACGTTCCGTAACCGACACGCAGAGTTTGCCGTGCGCTCTTGACGTGGATTCCGGCGCGCATCACTCTCAGCAACATGGCTTTGAGGCTGCAGCGGCTCGACCCCGAGCGGCGTCGCCGGCGGCTCGCGCTGCTGGTGGAACTCGCGGACGCCAAGTCGCTCCGCGAGCGGCTCCATCCCCGCCGGCTGCGGGCCGACCGCCTCCGAGAGCTGATCGCGAACCGGCGACGACTCGCCGATTGAACACATCCGGGGCCCTTCGGCCCAACCAACGACCCGCTCGAATAGTGTTCACGCGTAACGACGAGCACCGACCGGGGGGACCGTGTCGCACTTCGCTGCCGCTGTCACGCGCGGCGCCGGGAGCTGGGCCGCTGCCGAGCTCGACCTCAGCGGCGTCTCCGACATCGAGGAGATCACCGATCGTCTGCGCGACGCCGATCCGGACGCGGCGGTGTCGCTGCTGTTCGTCGAGTCGGATGACACCTATCTGGTGATCCTGCGCCTCGACGAGGGGGAGGATCTGCGCGTCTTCGGCTCCGATTCGGTGTTCGCCGAGGAGTCGCGGCTCGGGGCCATCCTCCTCGGCGACATCGAGGAGCAGCTGCCGGAGATCGCTGCCGCCGACGACGAGGAGGAGTCGGAGGACGAAGACGAGGACGAGCGCCCGTCGGCCGAGCCCGACATCGAGCCGGTCGGCGATCCGGAGCTGCTGGCCGACCTCGGCATGCCGAGCGGGCGGCTGCTCGAGCTGTGCGCCCAGGAGGGCATGCTGCCGGCCGACCTGACCGCCGAGATCTGCCAGGCGATCGGCGCCGGCGACGAGATCGAGGAACTGCGCGAGCTCTGAGCGTGGTGCGACGGTGGGAGCCCCCGATGCGGCGGGCCATCGAGGTGGCCGCCGGTGCGGGTGCCGACGTGCCGATCGGCGCCGTGATCTTCGGCCCGGACGGCACCGAGCTGGCCGCTGCCCACAACGAGCGCGAGCTCACCGGCGACCCGACCGCGCACGCCGAACTGCTGGCGCTGCGGCGGGCCGCGGTACCACTGGATGGTTGGCGCTTGGAGGACTGCGCCCTCGTCGTCACGGTGGAGCCGTGCACGATGTGTGCCGGGGCGATCGTGCTGGCCCGGGTCGGCACCGTCGTGTTCGGCGCGTGGGAGCCGAAGACCGGAGCCGCCGGCTCGCTGTGGGACGTCCTGCGCGACCGGCGGCTCACGCACCGGCCGGAGGTGATCGCCGGGGTGCTGGAGAAGGAGTGCTCAGACCTGCTGCGCGAGTTCTTCCGCGGGCACCGGGGCTAGTAGCTCCTGGCAGACCGACCGGGCGTGGTCGCTCCACGGCGCGGGGCGCAGCGTGCGCGGGTCGAGCTTGACGTTGACCCGCCGGCCCTCGGCGTGGACGGTCTGACCGTCGGCCGAGATGATCCGGAAGCGGTAGACCGCCGAGCTCTCGCCCAGCGACTCCAGCCAGAAGTGCACGCCGATGTCGCCGGTGCCGCGGACCGGCGTCCGGTACGAGATCGAGTACTCGGCGACGGCGTGCATGACGTCCGACGTGGTCGGGCGGCCGCCGGCGTAGGAGTGGCCGCGCTCCACCCACCAGTTGGACAGCGCGCGTTCCAGGAAGACGGCGTAGCGGGCGTTGTGGACGATGCCCATCGCGTCCAGGTCGTCGAAGTGGACGGTGAAGGGCTCGACGTGTCCGACGGCTTCGATGGTGGTCAACTCAACCTCCGGCAGGGAGTAGGTCAGGAGTCGGGCTCAGGCCGCGCAGCCGCACCAGGGCGGCCGTGCGGGCGTAGGTGAGGATCTCGTCCGAGTCGAGCAGCCGCGACTCGTAGACGGCCGCGGTGCCGTGCGCGTTGAGCTCGAACGACAGCTGGGCCGGGTCGACGTCGGCCCGCAGCTCGCCGAGCTCGATCGCCTCGGTGATGAGCCGCTCCAGCAGGACGTGCCAATCGGTCAACGCGGCGGTCAGCGCGTCCCGGACGGCGCCGGGCCGAGCGACGTACTCGAACTGGGCATTGCAGAAGAAGCACCCGCCCGGCAGGGCGCCCGAGAAGATGTCGCGCAGGCGGTAGTCGTGCAGCGCCCACAGCCGCCGGAGCCCGCGCGGCTCGTGCAGGGCCGGGCGGATGACGACGTCGCTGAACCGCCGCTGCGCGTGGCCGACCGCGGCGAGCTGGAGCTCCTCCTTGGTCCGCCAGTGCGCGAACAGGCCCGACTTGCTGACTCCGAGCCGGTCGGCGAGCTGGCTCAGGGAGAGCCCGTCGAGGCCGGACTCGGTGGCGAGCACCACGGCGGCGTCGAGCGCGGCGGCGCGGGCCCGCTCGCCGCGGACCAGGCGTCCGTCAACGGTCATGCGCTGACGGTACCAACAATGCGACCGATCGGTCGGTCATTTTCTTGTGGGCAGCGTCACCGTCACCGTCAGCCCGCCACCGTCGCGCGGCTTCGCGTCAACCGTGCCGCCGTGGGCGACCGCCACCGACCGGACGATCGACAGCCCGAGGCCGGTGCCGTGCGCCGAGCCCGTCCGCGAGCGCAGCCGCCGAAACGGCTCGAAGAGCCCCGGGATCTCGTAGGGCGGGACGACCGGCCCGGTGTTCGAGACCGTCACCCAGGTCGGGCCGGTCGAGACCCAGACCTGCCCGCCGGGCACGTTGTAGGCGAGCGCATTGTCGACGAGGTTCTGCACGACCCGCTCCAGCAGCACCGGATCGCCGACGGCGGGGGCATCGTCGAACGACACGCTGATCGGACGGTCGCCGACGACGTGCCGGGCCACCTCGGCCAGGTCGACCGGGTCGTGCACGGTCAGCGCCTGCTCGGATGCCACCAGGGTCAGCAGCCCGTCGATGAGCCGCTCGTGCCGGGCGTTGACGGCCAGCAGCGTCTCCCCCAGCTGCACCAGCTCCGGCGGCGGCGACGGCCGCCCCAGCGCGACCTCGATCAGCGTCCGGTTGATCGTCAGCGGCGTGCGCAGCTCGTGCGAGGCGTTCGCGGCGAACCGGCGCTGCCCGTCGAAGGCCTGGTCGAGCCGCTCCAGCATGGAGTCGAACGTGTCGGCGAGCTCCTTGATCTCGTCGGCCGGCCCGTGCAGCGCGATCCGCTCGTGCAGGCTGCCGCCGGCCACCCGGCGGGCGGTCTCGGTGATGCGATGCACCGGGCGCAGCGCCCGCTCGGCCATGAGCCAGCCGACCCCGACGCCGATGACGGTCACCAGGCCGAGCGCGATCGAGCCCTGGGTGATGAGCGCGTCGAGGGTGTCCTGCTCGATCCGCTCCTGGCGCGCCTGGAGGTCCTTGAGGATCTCGTTGACCCGGATCGACTGGTCGCCCATCCCCACCTTGAGCTCGGCCGGCAGGGTCGACACCGAGCCCGAGTTGCGCTGGTGGATGTTCTGCTTGACCAGCACGTACGTCAGCCCGAGCAGGATCGTGCCGCCGACCAGGAAGAGCACGCCGTAGAGCAGCGTGAGCCGGGTCCGGATGCCGAGGTGCCTCATCGGATCTGGTACCCCACACCGGCGACGGTCTCGACGACCGGCGGGTCGCCGAGCTTGCGCCGCAGGGTCATCACCGTCACCCGGAGCACGTTGGTGAACGGGTCGATGTGCTCGTCCCACGCGCGCTCCAGCAACTGCTCCGCCGAGACCACCGCGCCGTCCGCCCGCAGGAGCTCCTCCAGTACCGCGAACTCCTTGCGGGTCAGGGCAACGTAATGCCCGCCGCGGAAGACCTCGCGCCGGTTCGGGTCGAGGCGCAGGTCCCCGCGCTCCAGCACCGGCGGGGTGGCGGCCCGCGCCCGCCGGCCCAGCGCCCGCACCCGGGCGACGAGCTCGGCGAACGCGAACGGCTTGCCCAGGTAGTCGTCGGCGCCCAGGGCCAGCCCGTCGACCCGGTCCGCCACCGCCGACGCGGCCGTCAGCATGAGGATCCGCGTCTCCGGCATGGCGCTCGCCACCTGGCGGCACACCTCGTCGCCGTGCACCTCGGGCAGGTCGCGGTCGAGGACCACCACGTCGTACTCGTTGACGCCGAGCCGCTGCAGCGCGCCGTCACCGTCGTAGGCCACGTCGACCGCGAACGACTCCCGCCGGAGCCCCTCCGCCACCGCGTCGGCCAGCAGCTGTTCGTCTTCCACCACGAGAACCCGCACGCCGTCCATGGTGCCGCCAAGGGCTGTAAGCGCGGGATAAGTTGCCCGGCTGACGGCCGTCTTATGGCCGCTGCCCTGCACTGTCCGGCATGAAGAAGACCATTGTCCTGCTGACGTTGCTGCTGCTGGCGGCCTGCTCGCCGGCGCACGGACCGTCGGTGGCCAGCGCCGGCGGAGGTCCGTCGGTGTCGGCCTCCCCGTCCGCCGACAAGGCCGAGGCCAACCGGCGGTTCGCCAAATGTATGCGGGAGCACGGCGTCGACGTGCCCGACCCTGGCCCGGACGGCAATCTCACCATCGCGACGGGGGCCGACCGCTCGAAGGTGCTCGAGGCGAGCGAGGCCTGCCAGGAGTTCCTGCCCAACGGCGGGGCGCTGAAGAACCTCTCGCCCGAGCAGCTGGAGCAGGCCCGCGCGTTCGCCAAGTGCATGCGCGAGCACGGCGTCAACATGCCGGACCCCGACCCGAACACGGGGCTCAGCTCGTTCCTGAAGAGCGACATCGACGTCAACAGCCCGGCCTTCAAGGCGGCGGCGGAGGCCTGCAAGGGGACGGTGGGCCGGTGAAGCGCCTCTGGTGGCTGCTGGCGCTCCCGGTGGTCTTCGCCGGCGCGATCTTCTATCCGCGGCACGCCGATCCGGCGCCGGCGGTGAAGCCGTCAACCACCAAGATCACCCGGGGAACGCTGACCGTGACCGAGGACGTGGACGGGACCCTCGGCTTCGGCACGGCCACGACCGTCGTCGGGCGGCTGCCGGGCATGGTCACCGGGCTGCCGGGAGAGGGCACCACGGTGCAGCGAGGGCAGCAGTTGTACCGCGTGGACGGCGGGCCGGTGCTCCTCTGGTACGGGACGGCCCCGCTGTACCGCACGCTGAAGCCCGGCGACGAGGGCGCGGACGTCGCCATGTTCGAGGCCGGGCTGGCGGCACTCGGATACAAGGGGTTCACGGCCGACGACTCCTACACCTCGGCCACCGCCGACGCCGTGCGCGACTGGCAGGAGTCGCTGGGGCTGCCCCGCACCGGGACCGTCGAGGTGGGCCGGATCGTCGTCGCGCCGGGCGCGGTACGCGTCGGCCAGGTCCGGGCCCACCTCGGCGACAACGCCACGACGGCGGTCCTCGACTGGACCGGCTCCGCTCGCGTGGTGACGGTGCGGCTCGACGTCACCAAGCAGGAGCTCGCGTCGGTCGGGGACGCGGCCAGGGTACGACTGCCCAATGACACCGTCGTCGACGGCACCATCAGCGCGATCGGCGCGGTCGCCACCGCGTCGGTCCAGGGCAACACCACGACCGTGACCGTGGACGTCACCGTGACCCTGGCCGCGCAGGACAAGCTGGGCACGTACGACGCCGCGCCGGTCGACGTGACCCTCGTGTCGGAGTCCCGCGAGAACGTCCTGACCGTGCCGGTCGCCGCGCTCGTCGCGCTCGCCGAGGGCGGCTACGGCCTGCAGATCGTCAACGACGCCGGCGGCGTGCGCACGGTCGCGGTCAAGACGGGCCTGTTCGCCGCCGGCCGGGTCGAGGTCTCCGGCGCCGACCTGTCCGAAGGCCTGACCGTCGGGGTGGCCGCATGATCTGCCTGCGTGACGTGCGGAAGGTGTACCCCGGGGGCGTCACGGCGCTGGACGGCGTCGACCTCGACGTCGCGGCCGGGGAGATGGTCGCCATCGTCGGGCCGTCCGGCTCGGGGAAGTCGACGATGCTGCACCTCATCGGCACGCTCGACCGCCCCTCGTCCGGGACGGTGTCGGTCGCCGGGCAGGACGTCGCCGCGCTCGGCGACGCCGGGCTGAGCCGGCTGCGGGCCACCGCGATCGGCTTCGTGTTCCAGCAGTTCCACCTGGCGGCCGGGGTACCGGCGCTGGACAATGTGGCCGACGGGCTGCTGTATTCCGGCGTGCCGTTCCGCGATCGCCGGCGCCGTGCGGCCGCGGCGCTGGAGCGGGTCGGGCTGGCCCACCGCGTCGACCACAAGCCGCACCAGCTCTCCGGCGGCGAGCGCCAGCGGGTCGCGGTGGCGCGGGCACTGGTCGGGTCGCCGTCGGTGCTGCTCGCCGACGAGCCGACGGGCAACCTGGACTCGGTCTCCGGTCGCGTCGTGCTGGACCTGCTCCTGTCGCTGGAGGGGACGACGGTCGTGATGATCACTCACGACCGGGAGATCGCCGCGACGCTGCCCCGCCGGGTCGAGATGCGCGACGGAAGGATCGTCGGATGAGGCTGTCGTTCTGGGACGTCGTTCGGGTCGGCGGGTCCGGCCTGCGGACGCGGCCGCTGCGGGTCGTGCTGTCGGCCCTCGGCATCGCGATCGGCATCGCGGCGATGGTGGCCGTCGTCGGGATCTCCACGTCCAGCCGCGCGCAGCTCGAGCAGGAGCTGGATGCTCTCGGTACCAACCTGTTGACCGCCGGACCGGGCAAGTCCTTCTTCGGCGACTCCTCGCACCTGCCGTCCTCGGCGGAGGCGATGGTCGCCCGCATCGGCCCGGTGACGTCGGTGTCCGCGACCGGTCAGGTGACGACGGCCCACGTCTACCGCACCGACCGCATTCCGGCCGCCGAGTCGGGCGGCATCGCGGTGCTGGCCGCGCGGCCCGGCCTGCTGGGCACCGTCGGGGCCACGGTCAGCACCGGCACCTGGCTGACCGCGCCCACCTACCCGACCGTGGTCCTGGGCTCCCGCGCGGCGGCGCTGCTCGGCCTCCAGGACGGCCTGGGCCTCACGGTCTGGCTCGGCGACCACTGGTTCACGGTCGTCGGGATTCTCCATCCGGTACCCCTGGTGCCGGCCCTCGACACCGCCGCGCTCATCGGCTGGCCGGCGGCCGAGCAGGTCCTCGGCTTCGACGGGTACGCGACGACGATCTACGCCCGCGCCCGCGACGACGCCGTCACCGCGGTCGCCGACGTCCTGGCCGCCACCGCGAACCCGTCGGCGCCCAACGAGGTGCAGGTCTCGCGCCCCTCCGACGCCCTGGCCGCCCGCGAGGCGACCGACGCGGCGTTCACCGGCCTGCTCCTCGGCCTCGGCGCGGTGGCCCTGCTCGTCGGCGGCGTCGGGGTGGCCAACACAATGGTCATCTCGGTGCTCGAACGCCGCGCCGAGATCGGCCTGCGCCGCTCGCTCGGAGCGACGCGCGGCCAGATCCGGCTCCAGTTCCTGACCGAGTCGCTGCTGCTGTCTGTGCTGGGCGGCCTGGCCGGCGTGCTCTTCGGCGTGCTGGTCACGCTGGCCTACGCGGCCTGGCGGGACTGGCTGTTCGTCGTGCCGCTCTGGGCGGTTGTCGGGGTCTTCGCCGTGACGCTGGTCGTCGGCGCCCTGGCGGGCCTCTACCCGGCTGTCCGGGCGGCCCGCCTCTCCCCCACGGTCGCGCTGGCGGCTAGCTGATGATGGTCCGCAGCGCGACCTCGACCATCTGCCCGAAGGTCTGCTCCCGCTCCTGGGCGGTGGTCCGCTCGCCGGTCTTGATGTGGTCGCTGACGGTCAGCAGGGTCAGCGCCTTGGCCCCGAACCGCGCGGCGATCGTGTAGATGGCCGCGGACTCCATCTCGACGGCGAGCACCCCGTAGTCGGCGAGACGGTCGTAGAGGTCGGGCCGGTCGGTGTAGAACGCGTCGGCGGCCAGGATCGGCCCGACCCGCATCTCGATCCCTTGCTGCTTCGCGACATCGACGGCCGTCCGCAGCAGCTCGAAGTCCGCCACCGGCGCGTAGTCGATGAGCCCGTCGAACCGCTGCCGGTTCATCATGGAGTCGGTGCTGGACCCGATGGCGGCCACCACGTCGCGCAGCTTGAGCGACTCGACGAGCGCCCCGCAGCTGCCGACCCGGATCAGCCTCTTGACCCCGTAGTCGTTGATCAGCTCGTGGGTGTAGATGCTGGCACTGGGCATGCCCATGCCGGACCCTTGGACGGATACCTCGACCCCATGATAGGTCCCGGTGAACCCGAGCATGTTCCGCACGGTCGAGTAGCAACGGGCGTCTTTGAGGAAGGTTTCGGCGATCCACTTGGCCCGGAGGGGGTCGCCGGGCAGCAGGACCCGCTCCGCGATCTCACCGGCCTGGGCCCCGATGTGCGTGCTCATACCCACGATCCTGCCAAATGCCGGTCCCCCGTGTGGGACGGGTGGGGGGTCATGTAAGGTCTTCGGCGGTGGCGTGTCCGAGTGGCCTAAGGAGCACGCCTCGAAAGCGTGTGAGGGTTTACGCCCTCCCGGGGTTCGAATCCCCGCGCCACCGCCCTTGGCCAGCAGAAACGCCCGGTCCGTCAATCACGACGGAGCCGGGCGTCCCGCTTTCAGTCTCATTTCGTCTCAGTTGGAATCGCCGCCGCGTGGGCGGGAGGGCGCCTTGGTGCCGCCTTCATAGGCGTCAGAAGAAGCTCGACCCACATCCGGCGTTCTTCCGTCATCTCCTATGGGGTTTGCGTTGCCACGCCTGCGCTGTACAAGGGCGGCAAGCCCTGTACAACAAGAGCGGCCTCTGTGCAACGAAACCTTGCGTCTGTACCACACGACTGTGGAACAATGCGTAGTACACGTGTTGTACAGGAGGAGGCCCCATGGTCCCGGCGGACATCCCGGCGCTCATCGCCGAGCTCCGGCGGGTCGGCAATGATCACTTCCTCTGCGAGGTGAAGCGCTCGCAGGGCGGCCTGCCGGCCGCGCTGTGGGAGTCGATCAGTGCATTCGCCAACGCGCAGGGCGGATGCATCCTGCTCGGCGTTGATGAGCGGTCCGGCTTCACTGTGGTGGGTGTCAACGACGCCGGCGCAATGGAGAGCCAGCTCGGCGCGGTCTGCGCCGAGCTGGAGCCTGCAGTCCGGGCGGAGATCTTCACGGCAACCATCGACGACAAGAACGTGGTCGCCTGCTATGTGCCTCCTACGCCTCGGGATCAGCGCCCGTGCCACCGCAGGAGTCTCGGCCCCTGGGCTGGCTCGCGGATCCGGGTGGGAGACGGCGACCGGAAGCTCACCGACTACGAGGTCGCGCTCTTGCTGGCGAATCGGACCGAACAGAAGTACGACGTCCAAGCCGTGCCTGGCAGCAGCTTCGCGGATCTGGACCAGTCGGCGATCGGTCGGTTTCTGAGCCGAATCCGCGACACCAAGGGCGAGATTTTTCGCAAGATCGACGACGAGCACGCGCTAACCATGCTCAACGTCCTGACGATGCACGACGGGGTGCTCGTCCCGACATTGGCCGGGCTGCTCGCATTTGGCATCTATCCCCAGTCGTTTGAACCGCAACTCAACCTTACGTTCGTGGCCTATCCCGGCACAGAGCCCGGCGTGCTCGGCCCAGCAGGAGAGCGGTTCATCGAGAACCGATCGGTGGACGGCTCGATTCCCCTCATCGTGAACGAGTGCGTGCGCATCCTCAAGCGGAATATGAAGCGTCGCAGCATCGTTTCTGGCATTTTTCGCATCGATGAGTGGGAGTACCCCGAGGAGGTCCTGCGGGAGGCCTTGGTCAACGCGCTGGTGCATCGCGACTACTCGGGCTTCGCCCGCGGCACGCAGGTTCAGGTCGAGATGTATCCGGATCGGCTGGTGATCCGGAATCCCGGCGGGCTGTACGGACCGGTCGACGTGGGTGCACTCGGGACGACGACGGTGACGTCCTCCAGGAACAAGGCGCTGCTCAAGATTCTTGAAGATACGCCGTACTTCGATGGTCACATGGTGTGCGAGAACCGCGGAAGCGGGATCACTCGAATCCGAATGGTCCTGACCGAAGCCGGCATGGAACCTCCGGAGTTCACTGACGGGATCTCCTCATTCACCGTCGAGTTTCCCAACCATGCACTGCTCGACCAGGACGCGATTGAGTGGTTGCAGTCGCTGGACAACCGGCCGTTGTCGCGGTCTCAAATGACCGCGCTCGTCATGATGCGCAACGGCGCGGTGCTGACCAACGGCACTTATCGCGCTTCCACCGGGGTCCAGGACAGCCGGACCGTGAGCCGAGAACTCCGCGATCTCGTGGAACGCGGCTTGGTCGAGCAGCAGGGCACGCGTGGCATGGCAACCTACCGGCATTCGGACGGCAGGACGTTCGAGCAGGAGGAAGATCTTTTTACGCTGACCCGGCTCGACGACCAAAACGCCGATGAGACCGCTCCAATGGCTGCCGCCCTCACCAACAGTGAGACGCTTGTGCTGAGCGTTCTCTCAAGCACCGAATTGTCGCGCACGGACATCGAGCGGCAAACCGGTCTGAAAGGTCATCAGGTGCTGCGTGCGCTGCAGTCGCTTCGGGACCGCGGTCATGTTCGCATGATCGGGCAGCCTCGATCACGAAGCACGCGCTACGTCGCAACTACACCGGATTCAGCGCCGCGGTCGCGGACATGAAGCCTCGCTACAGATAACGGGGTTCGAATCCCCGCGCCACCGCCCTCTGGCCAGCACGAACGCCCGGCCGTACCCTCGGACGCGACCGGCCGTCCGTCGTTTCAGTGTCATTTCGACAACGCCCGGGAGAGCGTGCACGCCTGAGCGGTGGGACGCTCACCCACGGCGCAAGTGACGACGGGCTCCTTGGCCGGGCCGCGCTTGCGCGGGCATTCATCGCGTTGGGTGATCGGCTTGTCCACTTTCTTCGTCATCGGCGGAGCCGCCATGGTCGTGCCACGCGGTGTCGTCCTCGACAAAGCGCGCAACGCCGCCGTGGTCATGAGGCCGCCGCCGCCGTGGCTCAACGAACGGGCGAAGCCAACAGGACGACGGCACGCGCGGGGACCTGCGCGCCCCGGGCTGGGCTCATCGCAGCATCCCGCCCCGGTGATCGGGGCGGGACAGCGGGGCGGTGGTCAGGCGCGCATCACCGTCGCGATCGGGATGCGGGCGGCCCGCGCCGCCGGGATCGCGCCGCCGAGCAGGCCCGCGACCAGGCCCGCGATGACGCCGGCTACGCCTGCCTGCCAGGGGAAGGTCATGTCGCGTAACTCCGGGAACCGGTACGCGAACATCCCCGACGCTACGTCGAGCACGACGACCGACAGGCCGATGGCCGCGGCCGCGGTGAGCAGGCCGGTCAGCAGCGTCTCGGCCAGGACGATGCCCGCGAGCAGTGATCTCGGGGTGCCCACCGCGCGGCGCAGCGCGAACTCCTCCACCCGTTCGCCGACCGTTGCCAGGCCGACGTTCAGGATGCCGGCCACGCCGATGAGCAGGACCAGGCCGGCCATGCCGAGGAAGATCCAGCGCACGATCGACAGCTCCGACTCGATCGTCTTGCGGGCGTCGACCACCTGGACCTGCAGCGCCTCGCCCGGAAGGCCCGCGCTGGTCAGGCGGCGCATCAGCAGGCGCTCGGTCTCGCCGGCCGACGGGGACAGCAGCACCAGCAGGGAACCGCCGCCGAACTGGCCGGTGCCGGCCGAGGCCGGGAGCCAGTTGCGCAGCTCGTCCATGCGGGCGTAGGCCGTAGGCTGGGGGTTGCCGTCGTCGACGACGCCGATGATGCGCGGGGTGGGGTTGGCGGTCGCGCCCTCCATCCGCATCTCGGCCGGGACCACGTGCTCGCTGAAGCCCCGGGCGGCCTCCTTGTTGAGCACCAGCCGCGGGGCGAACGACGGCGGGCCGGACTCGTCGAGCCAGGAGCCGCTCACCGGACGGAACGGGCGGAACTGCCGAACGTCGCCCGCGACCGCGTTGAGCACGACCTCGATGGCCTGGCCCTTCGGCGGTATGTCACCCGCATTGACCGGAATCGGCCGGCACAGGCCGGACGAGTCGCACTGCATCTCGAACGAGCCCGGCATCGGGCCGTAGCCGTAGGCGGCCTCGTTGTTGAACGGCGCCGCGCCCGGGTTGATCGGGGTGACCTTCGGCTCGCCGATGATCGCCTGGTAGCTCATCAGCGCTGCCACGCCGGGCTTGCCGGCGATGGTGTCGAACGTGGTCGAGACGGCGTCGCCCATCGGCGGCACGTACAGCTGCCGTGTGCCGTCCTTGCCCACGTGGAGCTCGAGGTCGGCAAGGCGGAGCGTCTTGGCGGTTTCCGCGGCGGCCTGCACGGCGACCACTGCCAGTACACCCAGGAAAAGCGAGACCATGGACAGGAATGTCCGCATCTTGCGGGCTCGGATGCCCTGCCCGCCGATGATGACGGCCGACCGGAGGCGGCCCGACAGTCTGATCATGCCAGCTCCAGCACGCCGTCCTGCAGGCGCAGGACCCGGTGCATCTTGGCGGCGTGGGCCTGGTCGTGCGTGACCAGCACGAGGCCGCAGCCGCGCTCGGTGGCGGCGCGCATGACCTCGATGACCAGGTTGCCGGTCTCGGTGTCGAGCGCGCCCGTGGGCTCGTCGGCGAGCAGCACGCTCGGGTTGCGCACCAGCGCCCGGGCGATGGCGACCCGCTGCTGCTCGCCGCCGGAGAGCTTGGCCGGGCGGTGCTTGGCCAGGTGCGCGATGCCGACCTGGTCGAGCGCCTCCAGCGTGCGGGCCTTGCGTTTGCGGCGCGGCAGCCAGCCCTGGCCGTTGACCAGCGCCATGGCCACGTTCTGCGCGGCGGTGAGGTGCTTGAGCAGGAAGAACCGCTGGAACACGAAGCCGAACTCGGCGCTGCGCAGCGCGGCTGCCTTGCGCTCGGGGAGGCGCGCGAGGTCGCGGCCGCCCATGAAGTAGTGGCCGTGGTCGGGCCGGTCGAACAGGCCGATGAGGCTGAGCAGCGTGCTCTTGCCGGAGCCGGAGCGGCCCAGGATGGCGACGCTCTCGCCGGGCTCGACGGTGAGGTCGACGCCCGCGAGGATCGTGCGCGGCTGCTGCTGGCCCTTGAGCGTCTTGGTGACGCCGACCAGCTCGATCAGCGGGCTCACGACTTGCCCGGGAACGGCATGCCGCCGCTCTGGTTCGGCTTGGCGGCCGGCAGGCTGGGGCCGGGCACGGCGATCGTCTCGTCACCGTTGAGCCCGGACTTGATCTCGATGACCTTGCCGTCGCTGAGGCCCAGTGTGACCTGCCGGACCTCACGGGACTGGTCGGCGTTGACCACCTCGACCTGGCCCTGGCCCTGCGAGCCGGCGACCGCCTCGACCGGCAGCACCAGCACGTTGCTCACCTTCGCCGTGACCACCTCGACGGTGGCCGAGGCGCCGTTGATGAGCTTCGCGTCGGCCGGGCCGATGCACACCAGCCGCATGCCGGTCGACTCCGACGGCTGCTGCGGGTTCTTTTCGACCACCGGCGGAGGTGCGCTCGCGCTGGGATTGGCCGCCGGTTGCTTCGGTTCCGGAATTGTACCGGCGGGCAGCGCGGCGAGCGTCCCCAGCACGCTGCAGGGGAATGGCCCCGGACCACTCTTGATCTGGGCCTGGACCGACTCCAGGGTGTCGCTGATCTGGTACGCCTGGGCGCCGTCGATCTCGGCGACGATCCCGTAGCCGACGTGCTTGGCGGAAACGATCGGCATCCCGGCCGTCACCTTCGACCGGTCGTCGACCAGCCGGCCCGAGAACAGCGCTCCGGCCGGCACCTCGATCGGGGTCGCCTTGCCGTTGGCCCACACGTTGGCGACCTTCGTCGGCTTCGTGGGCGTGGACGTCTGCGCCTTCACGTCGAGATAGCGGACCTCGCCGTCGATCGGCGCGACCAGCCCGAACGTCGGGCCGAGCTGCACCTTGCCGCTGAGGCTCACCCGGTTGGTGAGGTCCTGCCGGGTCGGCTTGACGGTGGTCATGGCGGTGCCGCGCTCGGCGAGGGCGGGATTGGCCCGCTCCTCGGCGCTCGACGGCGTGCAGGCCGCGAGCAGGCCGAGCGCGGCGAATAGGGACAACAGTCTTCGCACCGGTGCAACCCCCAGATCGAGCCGATCGAAGCCCGCCCAGGGTATCGACCGGAGCCGGATTTCGGGTGCCCGAAAATGGGTGATCGCGAAAATACCACCCTGGGTCATCGACACCTCCACGCCACAGTGGACGGTGCAGACCGGGCGGTACGTTGTCACGAATCCTGAAATAGCTCTGTGTCAATGTAGCGAAACCGACAGTGTTCAATCGGATCATCGCGCACATTACATTGATGAGAATCACTCTCACCGCCGCCACCGCCATGGCGGCAGCCGTTCTCCTCATTCCTGCCGCGCCGGCGAGCGCGGCCGCCCCGGATCGGTGGGGCTTCGCGTACGTGAAGGACCCGACCACGGTCGCCTGGACGCCGCTGCCGCCGGCGTACCAGTACGGCAGCTGGATGACGTTCGCGCCCGGCCTCCAGGCCGACGGCATCAAGATCGCCACCGGCCGGTTCCTGGTCCGCTTCCCGCAGATCGGCACCGGGTCGCGGGGCATCCCGCACGTCACCGCCGTCAGCGCCGACGGCCGGTTCTGCGAGGCGGTCCGCTGGTACGCCACGGGTGCCGACCAGATCGTCGACGTCCAGTGCTTCAAGCCCGGCGGCGCCCCGATCGACAGCCAGTTCACGGTGCTGTGGACGGTGAGCTCCGGGACGGCCGTGCCCGGCGCGTACGCATCGGTGCAGGCCAACGCGCTCGGGGGGATCGTCCAGCAGTACAACTCGACCGGCAGTGCCAACTCGGTGACCGCCAGCCCGCCGGGGTACTACCAGGTCCGCTTCAAGGGCGTCGGCGCCGCCGGCCTGCTCTCCGGCAACCTCCAGGTCACCGCGGTGCAGCCCAACGCCCAGCCGCGCCGGTGCAAGGTCGCCCGCTGGACCTTCAGCGGCACCGACGTGATCGCGCTCGTCGCCTGCTTCAACCCGGCCACGGGTGCGCTCATGGACTCCGAGTTCACCGCGTCGTTCCACCGGGAGCGGTCGGTGTACGCGGCGGCCTACCCGCCGCGGTACTTCGGCTACGTGGCCAGCTGGGCGCCGCCCGGCCAGACGAACTTCAACAGCATCTACGGCTTCGGCGCCAACGGGATCGGCGGGCCGGTCGTGAAGTATCCGGACCTGCACCAGAAGCAGACCCACGCGCAGGTCACGGCGTACGGCGACACGTCGGGCTACTGCGGGCTGAAGGATCTGTGGATCGACGCCGGGGGAACGGCGGTGGTGACTGCCGCCTGCTTCACCAACGCCGGTGCGCCGGTTGATCTGCCGTACCTGTCAACGTTCAGCTCCAGCGTCTAGGCGCGGCAGGGGCGGCTGTTCGATGGAACAGCCGCCCCTTTCATGGTCCGGCCCGGCGTGGCGGAGGATTCACCGTCGGCGGCAGTTTGGCCCGCCGAGGCCGGGGCAGCCGGGGGCGACGACGAACAGGGCGGCCGCCACGGCGAGTCCCGGGAAGAGGCGTAGGGTCGGCGGCGGTGAGCATCGGGGCGTACCTAGCACTCGCCGCCATGGGCGCGTTCCACGGCCTGAACCCGGGCATGGGCTGGTTGTTCGCGGTGGCGACAGGGTTTCAGGAGCGGAGCAGGCGCGCGATCGTCCGCGCCCTGACCCCCATCGCGGCGGGCCACGCCCTGTCGATCTTCGTCGTGGCCGGCCTGGTCAGCGCCCTGCAGTCGGTCCTGGCGACCCGCGCGGTGGCCATCGCGGGCGGCGCGGTCCTGGTCGCCTTCGGGTTGTGGCGCGCCCTGTCCCAACGCCACACCGGCCCACCGGGCCTGCGCCTCTCCGCGCTGCAACTGACGGCGTGGTCGTTCCTGATGTCGAGCGTCCACGGCGCCGGCCTGATGCTGGTCCCGGTTCTGGTGACGAACGCACCGTCCTCCGGCCATGCCCACGCCACCGGCGAGGCGACCCTGTGGACGGGCCTCCTGGCAACGACGGTGCACACGGCCGCGATGGTCGCGGTGGCCGGCGCCATTGCCCTGCTCGTCTACCAGCTGGCGGGCCGCCCCATCCTCCAGGCCTCGTGGCTCAACCTGGACCGGGTCTGGGCGATCGCCCTGGTGGGCGCCGGCCTGGCAACGGTGGCGGCGGCGTTCTGAACCCGG
The DNA here is from genome assembly GCF_022095675.1 of Dactylosporangium sp. AC04546. Classification (GTDB taxonomy): domain Bacteria; phylum Actinomycetota; class Actinomycetes; order Mycobacteriales; family Micromonosporaceae; genus Dactylosporangium. The sequence goes on from NZ_JAHYSG010000126.1 coordinate 31,886, forward strand.
GTTACTCCCGCGCCGTGTCGTAAAGCTCCTGGGCCTCCGAGATGCCCGGCATCTCGGCCTCGACCAGGTCGATGAGCTCGGTCAGCTTGTCGGCGATGCGTTTGCCGGTGGCGGTCAGGCTGTACTCCACCCGGGGCGGGATGGCGCTGAGCACGGAGCGCGTCACCAGGCCGTCCCGCTCCAGGGCGTGCAGCGTCTGGGACAGCATCTTCTCGCTCACCCCGTCGACCCGGCGGCGCAGCTCGTTGAAGCGGTGCGTGCCCTCCAGCAGGGCGGCCAGCGTCAGGATGCCCCACCGGCCGGCGACCGTGTCCATGACGGGGCGCGACGTGCAGTTGCGCGCGAACACGTCGAACACCAGCTCGTCCCTGGGGGTCATGGCCATAACGATAACCGAAGGGTTGCACTTTCTAGAAGTTAGTGCCTACAGTTTGGCCAGCACTTACCGAAGGAGCGATCTCATGACGATCACCGTCACCGGCGCCACCGGCCACCTGGGCCGTCTCGTCCTCGCCGAGCTGCGGCAGGCGGGGCGGAGCGACGTCGTCGCGGCCGTCCGCGACACGACGCAGGATCTCGGCGTCCCGGCACGGCACACCGACTACGACCGCCCGGAGACCCTCGACTTCACCGGCACCGACGCGCTGCTGCTCATCTCGGCCAGCGAGCTCGGCAAGCGGGCCCCGCAGCACCGGGCGGTCGTCGACGCGGCAGTGAAGGCCGGCGTCGGGCTGATCGTCTACACGAGCATCACCCGGGCCGACACCTCGGCGATCCCGATCGCGCCCGAGCACAAGCTCACCGAGGAGTACATCCAGGCGTCCGGCCTGCCGTTCGTGTTCCTGCGCAACAACTGGTACATCGAGAACTACACGGGGAACCTGGCCTCCACGATCGAGCACGGCGTGCTGCTCGGCGCCGCCGGCGAGGGCCGGATCGCCGGCGCCACCCGGGCCGACTTCGCCGCGGCGGCCGCGGCCGTGCTCACCGGCGAGGGCCACGCGAACAAGACCTACGAGCTGGGCGGCGACCACGCGTTCACGCTGGCCGAGGTGGCCGCCGCGATCAGCGCACACGCCGGTCGCGAGGTCGTGTACCGCGACCTGCCCGAGGCCGACTACGCCCAGGCGCTGACCGGCTTCGGCGTTCCGGAAGGCTTCGCCAAGGCGCTCGCCGGCTCCGACGCGGCCATCGTCGAGGGCGCCCTCGACGTGGTCACCGGCGACCTGAGCCGCCTCATCGGCCGTCCGACCACCACGCTGGAGGAGGCGATCCAGAAGGCGTAGGGAACGGCGAAGCGCCCGGTCTGGTGCTTGACCGGGCGCTTCGGGGACCGTGGGGTGTCAGGTCGCGTAGGCGATGTCCATGTCCGGGGCGCGCAGGATGTTCGACTGGACGTACACCAGCTCGATCGTGCAGTTGGTATAGAAGCCCGGCAGGGGGATCG
>NZ_JAHYSG010000127.1 GCF_022095675.1 Dactylosporangium sp. AC04546
ACCGGGGGGACCGGGGCGGGCGCGGCGGCCGGTGCCACGGCCCGGGCGGTCGGCTGGGCCGGCACCGGGGTGAACTGCGGCCAGGACGGGTCGTCGCCGGCCGCGGCCATCGCGACGCTGATCGGTTCCGCGGCGCCGACCGTCGTGGTCGCCACCGGAGCGAGCGGCGCGGCGAAGGGCGCGGCGACGGCCGGGGCCGCCGGGGGAGGGGCCGCGACGGGAGCGGCCGCCAGCTCGGCCAGGTGCAGGGCGCCTTCCGCGACGACGAGCTGCGGCTCCTCCAGGACCGTCGGCGGGACCCCGGTCGCCCGGTGCAGCATCGTCGCGATGAGCGGGGTGCGGGTGCCGCCGCCGACCAGGAACCAGCCGGCGACCGACTCGGGGCGGACCCGCGCCTCCCGCAGCGTCGTCAGGGCGAGGTCCACCGTGCGGCGCAGGACCGGCTCGGCCGCCGTCTCGAACTGCTGGCGGGTGAGCAGGACCTCCTGGTCCGCGACCGGGATGAACAGGCTCGCCGAGGACTCGCGGGACAGGGTCTCGCGCAGGTGGCGGGCGTCGGTCCACAGCATCGTGGTGTGGCGCAGGTCCGCGGCCGAGGACGGGGCGGCCAGCCGGGCCCACAGGGCCGGGTCGAGCAGTGTCCGGGCGTGGGCGACGACCAGGGCGTCGAGGTCGATGCCGCCGACGTCGTCGAGACCGCGGCAGGACAGGTCGCGGAAGCCGTCCGGGGTGCGCTGTACCACGCTGACGTCGAACGTGCCGGCGCCGAGGTCGTACACGACGACGCACTGGCCGGGCGCCACCGTGTGGCCGAGGACCGCCGCGAAGTACGTGGCGGCGGCGACCGGCTCGGCGACGAGCGCCGGGGTGGGCAGGCCGGCGAGCGCGGCGGCGTCGAGGAGCACCTGCCGGCGGGCCGTGCCCCAGGTCGCCGGGCAGGTCATGGTCACCGCGCCCGGCGGGCCGCCGAGCGTGCGCAGGGCCTCGGCCCGCACCCGGGACAGGGCGGCCGCGACCAGCTCGGGCACCGGGTACGCCCGCTCGCCCAGCAGCACGTCGAGGTCGTCGATGCGGCGCTTCGGGTGCGGCTCGTAGCGGGCCGGGTCGAGCCGCGCCGAGTGCTCCGCGTCCCGGCCGGCGACCAGCCGCGCCGAGTTGTTCACGAACACGGCGGAGGGCAGCAGCGGCGACGAGTCGAACAGCAGCGGCCGGATCTTGCCGCCGCCGTGGCGCACGACGGCCACCGTGCTCGACGTACCGTAGTCGATTCCCAACGCGGTCTGCGGCACACGGCGAGCATAGGAACGCCCGGCCCGGACAGGATCGGGCGAACGGATCATGCCGTGCGTCACTTCGGGTAAGTTTGGCGGCGGATCTTCTGTCTGCCATACTATCTGCATGACCGACTATGGGCACGAGCTACGGTTCGGGACGTTCCTGCCGGCCGAGGCCTCCACCGCTGATGAGAGTGTGCGGCTTGCGGTGCTGACCGAGACGCTCGGGCTCGACCTCACCAGTGTGCAGGACCATCCGTACCAGGGGCGTTTCCTCGACGCCTGGACGCTGCTCTCCGTGGTGGCCGCGGCCACTCAGCGGATCTCCGTCTTTCCCAACGTCGCCAACCTGCCGCTGCGGCCGCCGGCCGTGCTCGCGCGTGCCGCGGCCGGCCTCGACGTGCTCACCGGGGGGCGGGTCGAGCTCGGGCTCGGGGCCGGCGCCTTCTGGGACGCGATCGTGGGCATGGGCGGCACCCGCCGTACACCTGCTGAGTCCTTGAAGGCTCTTGAGGAGGCCGTCGCGGTGCTCCGGGCGCTGTGGAGTGACGAGCGGTCGTCCCGCGTCGACGGGGAGCACTATCAGCTGCGCGGGGCGCACCCGGGGCCGGCGCCGGCGCACGACATCGGGATCTGGATCGGCGGGTACAAGCCGCGGATGCTGTCGCTCATCGGGCGGGTCGGTGACGGGTGGCTGCCCAGCTCGCCGTACCTGCCGCCGGAGCAGCTCGGCGAGGCCAACGCGCGGATCGACGACGCCGCGGTCGCGGCGGGGCGCCGGCCGCAGGACGTGCTGCGGCTGTACAACATCGCGGGGACGTTCGCCGGGCGCGGGCAGGAGTTCCTGCAGGGGCCGCCGAAGGTGTGGGTCGAGCAGCTCGCCGAGCTCGCGGTCAGCGAGGGCGTGAGCGGGTTCGTCCTCATGGTGCGCGCCGGTGGCGACGACGACCTGCGGCGGTTCGCGGTGGAGGTGGCGCCGGCCGTGCGGGACCTGGTGGCGCGGGAGCGCTCCGGCGTCTCGAAGCCCGCTGCCCCCGCTGCCCCCGTTGCCTCCGCTCCACCCGTGATCGCTGTTTCGGCAAACCTCGCCACGCCCACACCCGACGACGGGACCCGGCTGTCCGCGGTGCGGCTCTGGGACGAGGCCGAGCGCCCGGCCGGGCCCGCCCTCGACCCGGCGCTGCGGTACACCGACCGCCAGAAGGCCAAGGGTCAGCACCTCGTCGACGTGCACAACCACCTGCGCGAGGAGCTCGACCAGGTGCGTGACCTCGTCCGCCAGGTGGCCGCCGGCTCGCTCGACGTCGGCCGGGCCCGATCGATGATCAACACGATGGCGATGCGGCAGAACAACTGGACCCTCGGCACGTACTGCGAGAGCTACTGCCGGGTCGTCACCACCCACCACACCATCGAGGACGTGTCACTGTTCCCGGCGCTGCGGGCGGCCGACCCCCGGCTCGCACCGGTGGTCGACCGCCTGGAGGCGGAGCACCACGTCATCGCCGACGTCCTCGAACGCGTCGACGCCGCGCTGGTGTCGCTGGTGGGCAAGCCCGACGGCATCGGTGAGGTGCAGGAGGCCGTCGACCTGCTCACCGACACGCTGCTCTCGCACCTGTCCTACGAGGAGCGCGAGCTGGTCGAGCCGCTGAGCCGGCTGAACGTCACCTGACGCTCGCCACCGACACGTCCCACAGCCGGGCGGCCGCCTCGGGGTCCAGCGCGTACGCCGCGACCCCGAACCGGGTGCCGGGCTGGTTGGGCAGGGCCTCGTTGCAGTCCTCGAAGTAGTGCCCGCCCACGTGATCGAGCAGCGGTGAGGCGGCCAGCAGCACCGAGGTCGCCGCACCCTGCTCGACCGTCTTCCACTCGCTGAGCCCGGCGCCGGCCGCCGCCCGCAGCCGGGCGATCTCCTCGTCGGTGACGTGCCGCTGCAGGGCGGTGCGGATGCTGCCCGGGTGCAGGCTGTTGACGAAGATGCCGTCGCCCGCCCAGCGCCGCGTGGCCTCGAGCGCGAAGAGGATGTTCGCGGTCTTCGACTGCCCGTACGCGGACCACGGCTCGTACTCGCGCCGCTCGAAGTGGATGTCGTCGAACACCACCGGCGAGCGGAGGTGGGCGCTGGAGGCCACCGAGACCACGCGCGCGCCGCCGGCGCTCCTGAGCTGCGGCAGCAGCCCGAGGGTCAGCGCGAAGTGGCCGAGGTGGTTGGTGGCGAACTGCAGCTCCCAGCCGTTGCCGGTGCGGCTGAGCGGCGCGGCCATGACGCCGGCGTTGTTGACGAGGATGTGCAGCGGGCCGGGATCGCCGTTCTGGACGAACGCGTTGACGGAGGCCAGGTCCGACAGGTCGAGCCGGGCCACGCTGATCTGCTTGTTGCCGGTCGTAGCGACGATGTCCTCGGCGACCCGCTCGCCGGCGCCGGTGTCGCGCACGGCCAGGACGACCTCGGCCCCGCGCCCGGCGAGGGCCCGGGCCGTCTCGACGCCGATGCCGGAGGCGCCGCCGGTGACGACGGCCCGCTTCCCGGCGAGGTCGACGCCCGCGACGACCTGCTCGGCCGTCGACTCGGCGCCGAAGGGTGTGGTGATGTGCTCGGTCATGATGATGCCCCTTCCCGGCAGTACCATGGTGAAACGGAGGCTCCTCCACGTTATCCGGAGGCTCCTCCGATTGCCACCGTGGGGAGGAACTGTGACGGAGCGCCCACTGCGCGCCGATGCCCGCCGCAACCGGGAGCGCCTGCTGGAGGTGGCCATGCGGGCCTTCTCGGAGCAGGGCCCGGACGCGACGCTGGACGCCATCGCCCGCACGGCGGGCGTGGGCATCGGCACGCTCTACCGCCACTTCCCGACGCGGGAGGCCTTGATCGAGGAGGTGTACCGCGCGGAGCTCGCGCGCCTGTGCGACGCCGCGCCGGCCCTGCTGGAGTCGCTCCCGCCGGACGAGGCGCTGCGCTCGTGGATGGACCGCTTCATCGACTACGTGGCGGCGAAGCGCGGCTTGGCCGACGCGCTGCGCGTGGTGATCGCGGCGGGCGGCCAGCCGTTCGCCCACAGCCGCGAACGCCTGGTCGGTGCTTTGGCGGTCCTGCTGCCGGCGGCGGGGCTGGGGGCCTCGTCGGCGGACGACGTCCTGATGTCGTTGAACGGCATCTCCTTGACGGCGGGCGACCCGGCGCAGCGCGACCAGGCGGCGAGGCTGCTGGACCTGCTGATGGACGGTCTGCGCTACCGCCGCACCGCGGGTCGTCCCCACCATTCTTGATGCATCAAGCGTGATGCATCATTTTTGATGTATCGGCGCTCCTTTGGCCGCGGCTTCGGCTTCGGCTCGGCTCGCGCAACGCGCGGCGCGGAGCCGGCGCTGTGGTGCTTCGGGCGGGGTCCTCGGTTCGCTGCCATCGGCTGACTTGGATGCGTCCATGATCGAGGGAAGTATTTGGCTGTCATGGCAGCCAGAAGTTTCCCTCGATCATGGCGCGGTGATCATTTCGCCGCGCAACCCGGCCTTCGCTCCACGCTCTGCTCCCACTTCCGGTCCGCCGTGCGGGTTCGCGCTGTCCGCGCATTCCGCGCGGTCCGCGCCGCGGTCCGCGCCGCCGTCCGCGCCGCCGTCCGCGCCGCCGTCCGCGCCGCCGTCCTGCCGCCCGCGCGTGCGCTGCCCGCCCGCATGCCGCCCGCCCGTCCGCGCGCTGCCCGCGTGGCGTCGCGTGGGTGCGGGCGGTTCCATCGGTTGTGATCCATCATTTTTGATGCATCAATCATGATGTATCAAGGCTGATGTGTGCGTGACCCGGCCGCCCAGCGTCGTGTGGGTGCTCGGGGCGTCTGTCGGGGTAGTGCTGGCCGGCGGGGTGGCGTGGGTGGGCCCGAGTGGGGTTCCGGGTGGTCGGGCAGGGCCGTGACGCAGGACACGGGATCTCCATCCGTGCAAGACGCCTAGACTGGGTTCGAAAATTGGACTCAGGCGGCCAGGCGACGCGGGAGCGGGGGTGCGAGGCATGCTGATCCGGCCTTGGGCGTGCGGGGACCAACGGCTCGTCGCCGACGCGCAGGAGCACCTGTCCGAGCGGAGCCTCAACCGGCGGTTCCTCGTCGGGACCGGCGGGCGGCTGCCCTCCGCCTACCTCGCGCACATCGCCAGAGGGGCCCGGCCGCCCGAGTGGGACGCGCAGGTCGCGGTCGAGGGCCAGCGGCTGTGCGGGTGGGCGGAGTACGGCACCATCCCCGGCACCGGCGGCAGCGCCGACCTCGCCGTCATCGTCGCCGACCGCTGGCAGCGGGCAGGCGTCGGGTCGCGGCTCATCCGGGCGCTCGTCCAGCGCATGGCCGCGGCCGGGATCCGGCAGGTGTACGCCGAGGTCCTGCCCGAGAACCGTGACGTGCAGGCGTTCGTCCGGGCGTTGGCCGGCGCCGGCAGAGGGCCTGAGGGCGGGTACGTCGACGGGCTGGTGCGGTACCACTTCCCGCTCGTCGACGTACCCGCTGAGATGCAGGGTCAGAACGCCTGGATGGCCACCGCCGTGTAGGGCGTCGCCGGGGTCGGCGGCGTCGTGAAGCGGGCATTGGGCAGGTACAGCCGGTTGCCGAACTTCGCCACCGTCGCCGGCACGTCGAAGCCCGGGTCCGTCGTCGTCGCGCGCAGCTCGCCCGTGCGGCCCGAACGGTCCAGCTCGACCGCAGCCACCGTGTTCAGGCGGTTCTGCACGACGTAGAGCGTGCGCCCGGCGACCAGCAGGCCGTCGCCGTTGGTGAACAGCGCGTCACCGACGTCGATGCGCGTGGTCGCGCCGGTGCGGGGGTCGATGCGGAACAGCAACCCCGTGTTCGACTGCACGGCGATGAGCGCCTTGCCGTCGGGGGTCTCGGCGATGCCGTTGAGGTTGTTGACGTCCGGGGTCAGCACGAAGTCGCCGGTGAGGGCGATCGTGGTGAACGACGACGGCAGTTTGCCGTGCCGGTCGAGGGCCAGTTTGTACAGCACCGCCTTGCGCGAGTCGGTGAAGTACGCGGCCGACCCGGTGAGCACCACGTCGTTGACGAAGGTCGGTGCGGTGGCGAACTGGTACGAGGCGAGCACCGCACCCGTGCGCAGGTCCACGACCCGGGCGTTGCCCGCGCCGCCGCCGGCGACGAAGAGGCGGCCCCGGTCGTCGGTCTTCAGGCCCAGCGAGCCCGTCCCGACCGCCGGGCTGAGCTCCGACCCGGCGCCGGAGATCAGGTTCACGCGCCAGATGCGCCCGTCGGCGCGGGAGCCGAAGTACGCGAACGGGCCGGGGCCGATCGCGATGCCCTCGGGCTGGAAGCCGTCGGGCAGGTTCAGGGTCGCCGGCAGCGGCCGGTGGCCCGGGGAGGAGGCCGCGGCCGGGGACGCCACGAGCGTGGCCATGATCGTTGCGGCCAGGGTCAGTCCAACCATCACGCGTCGATGTATGGTCATACCCCGTTCTACCCCTTCCCGGACGAAAGCGTTCAGGTCGCCGTCGCGACGAACCGCGGCGAGGGCGTTCGGGTCGACGCCGCGACGAACCGCGGCGAAAGCGTTCGGGTCGACGCCGCGACGAACCGCGGCGAAAGCGTTCGGGTCGACGCCGCGACGAACCGCGGCGAAAGCGTTCGGGTCGACGCCGCGACGAACCGCGGCGAAAGCGTTCGGGTCGCCGTCGCGAAGAACCGCGGCGAAAGCGTTCGGGTCGACGCCGCGACGAACCGCGGCGAAAGCGTTCGGGTCGCCGTCGCGAAGAACCGCGGCGAGGGCGTTCAGGTCGTCGTCGCCACGAACCGCTTGATCCGCTCGACGGCGTCCTGCGACGGGGTCAGGAACTGCAGCCCGATCTCGGTCTGCGAGCCCTGCGCCACGCAGTGCATCACCTGCGCGTGCAGCCGCAGCGGCCCCTGGTCGATGCTCAGGTCGACGCTCACCGTGTCGCCGGTGCGCAACGGCACCGCGCCGTCGGCGCAGCAGCGCAGCCCGCCGGCGCTCAGGTCCATGAGCTCGCCGGTGACCGTGTCGGCGCCGTCGACGGTGATGCGCACCGGGCCGGTCGCGGCGATCCGCTCGGCGTGGCGCCGCTCCAGCTTCTCGGCCAGGGCGGACATGCCGCGGATGCGCTCCATCGTCTCGTTGACCCGGCCGTTGAGCCGCTCGACGACGGAGTGCTGGTCCTGGGCCACGGTGTGCAGCACGCTCGTCGCCTCGCCGATCCCGCCGACGCCCGCCACCATGGCCGCGATCGTGCTGGCCATCTCGGCGGCGTTGCGCTCCAGCGAGGTGATCGTGGCGCTGATCTGCTCGGTCGACTCGGCGGTGTTGCTGGCCAGGTCCTTGACCTCGTTGGCGACCACGGTGAAGCCGCGGCCCGCCCCGCCGGCCCGGGCCGCCTCGATCGTCGCGTTCAGCGCGAGCAGCCGGGTCTGCGCGGCGATGCCGGCGATGAGCTGGGTCGTGCCGTGGACCTGGCGCAGGCTGTCGCCGAGCGCCGCGACGACCCGCTCGGCCTGCCCGGCCCGCTCGACGACCGACGCGGTGGCCCGGTCGGCCTCGGTGACCCGCTCCTCGATCGTGCGGGCGGCGCCGCGGACCTCGTCGACCTGCGCGACGACGTCGTTGAGCTCCTGCGCGATCGCGTTGACCGACTCGTCGACGACGCCCTGGGCCCGCTCGCGCAGCTGCCGCTGGCCCTCGCGCTGCTGCTCGAAGCTCGCGTGCAGCTGCTCCTCGCGGACCCGCTGGCCGCGCTGCAGCGCCGCGTCCTGCTCGGCCAGGCGCGAGCGGGCCTTCCGCAGGGCCCGGCCGATGTCGCCGAGCTCGTCGCGGCCCGACGGCAGCTCCCGCTCGCTGAGGTCGCCGTCGGCGGTGGCGGTCACGCCCGACACGGCCAGTCCCACGTCGTGCCGGGTTCGCCACAGTACCGCCGCCGCCAGCCACCACGCGACGAGCAGCCCGACGCCGGTGACGGTCAGGTTGAGGACCCGGTCGCGGGCGAGCCGGTCGTGCCGCTCGTTGAGCAGCCGCTCCAGCGCGGCCCGGCTCGGGCCGAGCGCGCCGCCGACCGCGGTGGCGAGCGCGGTGGCGTCGGCGGCCGACGGGTTCGCCAGTCCGGCGGTGAGCGCGTCGCCGAGGGCCTGCGCCGCGTCGGCGGCCGCGGCGACCGGGGCCAGGCTGCCGGCGAGCGCCGGGTCCGAGGTGTTGGCGAGCGCCGTCCTCACCGCGCTGCGCAGCGCGTCGGCGCGGCTGCGCAGCCGGCCCGCGGCGACGGCCTGCGCGGCCATCCGGTCGCCGGCGGCGGCCGTGGTGTCCGGGTTGGCCGCCTGGGCCGCGGTGAGCAGCGCGTCCGGCAGCTCGATGATCTGGATGTCCATGACGTAGAAGGAGTCCAGGTCCGGGTCGAGGATCAGGCTGGAGGTGTTGCCGGCCTCGGTGATGAGCGCCGCGAGCGCGGTCGCCGCCGGCACGCCGCCCCCGGACGGGATCGCGCCGAGCTCCTCGGTGAGCTCCAGCTTCGGGTGCTTGCCCACGACGGTGCGCAGTTCGGCCAGGTCGGGGGCGTCGCCGGCGGTGATCGCGGTCATCGCCGACAGCGCGGAGTGCACCACCTCGGTACCGTCGAGCTCGTCGGCGGCGAAGTCGACCTGCCCGCCGATCGTCGACGAGTACGCCCACGTCGCGCCGAGGCCCGGCACGAGGAGCACGACACACAGCACGGCCAGGCGGGTGCTGGTGCGCACCCGGTCCGACAACCACAGCGCCGGGCGGAGCAGCACCGGACCGCGCGATCCACTCATATCGCCCTGTTCGGCGATCGCCACGCATTCTTGAGGATCCGTGCGCGGCGGGCCGTGAACACGACCCGCCGCCACAGATTTATAGGAAGCGGTACGCGGTGCCCCCGCGCACCGGGGCGACGCGCACCCCGGCCTGCGGGTTGGCCGCCTCGACCATCTTGCCGTTGCCGAGGTAGATCGCGACGTGCCCTGACGTGTGGATCACGTCGCCGGCGCGCCACTGCCCGGCCGGCACCTTGCGGCCGCGGGCGGCGATCTGCTCGCTCTGGTGCGGCAGCTTCACCCCCACCTTCGCGTAGGCGGCCATGACCAGCCCGCTGCAGTCGAACGCGTTCGGTCCGGCTGCGGCCCACTTGTACGGTTTGCCGACCTGGCCCAGCGCCCACGACACGACGGTGCCGGCGGCGCCGGACGGCGGCGCGACGGACGGTGCCTTGGTGGTGGCCGGCGGCTTCTTCTTCACCGGGACGGGCGGTTTCGCCGGGGCGGGCGGCGCAACGACGACCCTCGAGGCGGTGTCACGGGAGGAGAGATGGATCGGACGATATGCACGGTCCGCCTTCTCGAAGGCCGCGATGCGGGCCTCCTCGTCGGCGAGCAGTTCGGCCTGCAGAGTGGCCACCTCGTCGGTGGCCGTCACATTCGTCGGTGCTGGTTGGGCCGCGGCGGCGGAGGAGCCGAGCCAGACGGCGGAGAGGGCCAGGACAGTGGTGCCCGCTGCGATGCGGCGCAGCGGCTGCGATGCGTTCAGGACGACTCCTGGGACGGCCCGGTGCACTCTCGCGTGTCTCGGGTGGAGCGGCGCCGCCGAACAGCGGTGCCGGGACCCGAAGTACCGGGCGAAACGGACAATCGATCACACCGGCCGCGATGGGGGCCGTCCGTGACGCTAGGCCAGGTCGTTGGCGAGTCGCCGCCGGTCGTGAGAAGGCTCACCCCGACCTCACCCCCGATATGACCGCATATGCACATTTCAAAGGGATATCCGGGGCGTGGCGTTGACCGCACTCACGGTGCTGGCCGGCTGCCGGACCCGGGTTGCGGGCCCTTGATAGCGTCCCCGCGCATGGGAGGCATCGGGTACTCGCTCGGCATCAGCGGTGACGGCGACGTCGACGCGGCGCGGTCGGCGATCTGGGACTACACGAAGTCGTTCGCGCGGTGGTGCACGACGAGCCCCGTCTACGAGGAGGTCGACGACTACCTCGACGACGTGCGGCCCGAGAACGACCCGCACCAGCCCGGCGACACCCGCATGTACTGGTGGCTGCCCGACTACGCCGGCTGCTGCGTGCGCTCGATGCTCGCCTGGGAGCACTGGTGCCAGCTCGCCGCCGCGATCGACTGGCGCTTCCTCGTCCACCGCGCCGAGCGCCACGGCGTGCGCATCACCCAGGACCGCCCCACCCGCGAGGACGCGACCAGCCGGTTCGTGGTCCTGCGCGGCTACCTGTGGCTGATCGAGGACGGCCGGCTCACCGGCGACGACAAGATGCTCGCCCTCGACGAGCTCACCGACGAGGAGGCGGCCGTGGTGGAGGCCGCCCGTGAGCGCTGCGGCTGCGGGGTGTGCACCATGCTGCGCCCCGATCCCGGCGTCCTCGACACGCTCCTCGGCGACCTCCGCGGCGAGGACAAGGACGCCGCGGTCCAGGCCGGCTGGTACCTGGCGCGGATGACGACCACCAGCCCCGAGGCCCTGGAGACCCTGGTCCGGGTCGGCGGGAGCCCGATGGGGTGCCACTTCGACGACTTCAGCGGCCCGATCGAGCGGGCGGCGGCCGCCCTGCCCGGCGCGTGGGCGCAGCTGATGGCCCTGGCACCCGGGCTCAACCCCGACTCGCGGGACCTCGCGTTGCAGGGCCTGTTCCGGTTGTACCGTGAGCCGCGGCGCACCGAGGACGAGTGCACCGCCTACCGCGCGGCGCTGCGCGCCGCCCTCGACGCGGACGGCAGCGACACCGCGTTCTACCTGCTCCAGGAGCTCAAGGACTAGGCGCTAGACGGCGACCCAGCCGTCGAAGCCGCTCGGGGACATGCAGTGGACGCGGCCGTCCAGGCGCAGGTCGGGGTCGGTCGCGTAGCGCTCGGCGAGAGCGCGCTCCGCCGTCGCGTCGCCGCGGTCGGCGGCCAGGAGCAGGCGGGTCAGCTCGTCGGCGACCCGGTCGGTGATCGCGCCCCACTGGTCCCACAGCAGTACCTCGTCGCCGCGGCGGTGGGCGACCTCCAGCAGGACCTGGTCGAGCAGGAACTGGTGGCCGCGGAACGGCTGGTCGGGGCTCACGCCGTAGGTGTCGGCGTCGATGAGGCCGCGCCGGTGCGCGTCCCAGGCCTGCGCGGCGGTGAGGAACTGGGGCAGGTCGGCGGTGTCGAACGGGTACCGCCACGGGTCGAGCTGCGCGTCGGCGAGGACCCAGCGGGTGCCGTTCCAGTACTCGGCGACGGCGTGGTCGTAGTTCCAGTCCTCGGCCAGGTACGCCGCGAAGCCGACCCGGACCCGGGCCGGCACCCCGCGGTGGCGCAGCGCCGCCACGGTGAGCAGGGCGAAGTCGCGGCAGCAGACCACCACCCGGTCCGGCTCCGGCCGCGGCTCGGCGAGGGGCACCGGAAAGCGGCTCTGGTCGAGCTCCAGGAGCCGCTCGACGCGCCGTGAGTCGATCTCGGCCAGGCGCGGCCCGGTGAACGTGAGGCCGGCCGCCTGGTAGTGCACCAGCACGTTGCGCATGACCGTCATGAGCTCGGGCACGTCGGCCGGCAGGTCATCGAGCAGGGCGGCGAACCGTCCCGGGTCGCTGAAGCGCGTCTGCTCGCGGTACCGCTGCTGCATCCATCGAACCTAACAACAATTCACCCGCCGTCGAGCGCCCGTGCGGCATGGGCTGAAATTGTCGCGTCGAGCCAGGCGCGGCCGAGCGCCGCATGGGCCTGCACGGCCGGGTGGGTGGCCCCGTAGTTGCCGGCGTCGCCGAGGCCGTCGGCGAACAGGGCGTACGTCAGCGCGGGCGCGCCGGCGGGGCCGAACATGATCCCGGCCTCGTGGCGGGCGGCGCCCCCGGCGTCGACGTCGGCGCCGTGCTTCGTGGCCACCCGGCCGCGCTCCTGCGACGACATGCTCCGGCGGATGCCGTCGTGGTACCCGTTGGTCCACCGCAGGACGCGCAGCAGGAAGTCGCAGGACGCCGGGCTGAGCAGGGTCCGCGTGGCCAGCCGCCAGAGCAGGTCGTGCGTCTCGCGGGGCGTGGTGTCGCCGAGGAAGAACCGGTGCGGGTCGGCGACCGGCTCGACGCGGGTTTGGGTGAACCCCTTCGCGGCAAGGATCTCGTTGACCTCCGCCGCCGGCACGACCCGCCCGCACATGCGCACCGCGGTGTTGTCGGAGACGAGCAGCATCGCGGTGAGCACGCCGGCCAGGGTGACCTCGTCGCCCCACACGGTCTGGAGGTGGTAGATGCCGCTGCCGCCCAGGACGATGCCGGCCGGCAGGTCGAGCCGCTGCCCGAGCCGCAGCTCGCCGCGGTCGACCTTCTCCAGCACGGCGGTCGCGACGGCGAGCTTCTGGACGCTGTACCCCTTGGTCAGGTGATCGGCGTCGTCCTCGACGACGACCCGCGGCACGCCGTCCTCGCCGGCGGGGTCGGCGAGCGCGACATGGCTGTGCCAGGCGCCGCCGGCCCTCGCCTTCTGCCGCTGGTACGCGCGCCGGATCCGCGCCGCTGGTGCCGTCACCCGACCAGTCTGCGGCGCGGCGTTAGGCTCTGGCCATGGAGGCGGCGCAACTCGCTTCGTGGCTCGACCGGCTCACCTTCAGCGACTGCACGGACGCCCGGGTGACCCGGCTCGTCATCACGGCGGTGGAGGACTGGGGCCGGTCGCTCGGCTGGCGGGTGTACCCGCGGGCGGCGAGCGTGGTGCCGTTGCCGCCGCCGTACGAGCAGCGCCGCTCCGTCGTCGACGTGGGGTTCGCCCGGGCGGACGGCTCGCCGGTCGTCGTCGAGATCGACCACGCCGACCGGCGGCGGACCCTGGACAAGCTCGCCGCCGAGGCCGCCGCCGGCCGGTTGGCGCTGTGGGTGCGGTGGGGGTCGGGCCGCTTCGCCACCCCGCCCGACGGGGTCCACCTGGTGGCGCTGCGGGCCACCAGCCGTACTCCGCTCGGCGGCGGGGAGCGGCTGTGGTCCCGCACCCCGGAGGCGGACCGCCCGGCCCCGGAGCATTCGGACGCCACGCCCGCGGCCTGGACCGCGACCGCCCTGGACCAAGGGAGGGACCGCCCCGACCGGCCGGCCCCGGCACACTCGGATGCACCGGCGGGCGCCTGGACCGAGGCTCTCCTCGACCCGGAGCCGGCCGCCGACGCGGACGTCGAGCTTGTGCTGCGGGCCTACGCCGCCTTCGCCGCCGGGGACATCGCCGGGGCGGTGCGCGACCTGCACCCGGACGTCGAGTGGATCGAGCCGGACGAGTTCCCGAACGGCGGGCGGCACGTCGGGCCGGCGGCCGTCGCGCGGTACCTCCAGGCCTCCTACGACGACTGGCTGGAGCTGCACTCGGAGCCGTCCGCGACCCGCCGCGGCGACCGGATCGTGGTCGTCCACCACGTCCACGGCGTGGTCCAGGACCTGAGCATCCGCGACGTCACGGTCGCCGACGTCTTCACCGTCGCCGACGGCCGGGTCGTGCGCATGCAGGCGTACGCCGACCCGGCCACGGCGGCCTAAGCCGTCGCTTGGAGCAGGTCCCAGCAGGCGCCGACGGCGGCGAACCCGGTCGCCAGGCCCCCGAACGTCCAGGCGACCGCCCGCCAGCCCTGCCGCGCGGCCATCCAGGCGGCCGCCGCCGGGGTCGCCACCCCGACGAGCTGGGCCCCGAGGAGGGCGAAGAGGAGGTGGTACTGCTCGGCCCGGGTCGGCTGGGTCAGGAGCGGCACGTGCAGCAGCGCCACCACCAGCAGTACCGCCGCCACGGTCCAGCCGCCGACCACCGTGACGGCGATCGCCCAGGCCCACCCGTTCCGCATGACCGAAGCGTGCCAGCACGGGCGGCGCTGTCAAGGTGTCGCCGCGGGCCGGGCCCGGGCGAGGCGGTCAGGACGGCGGCTGCCAGGGCTGCAACCAGGGCGACGCCGGCCAGCCCTCGGCCGCCGCGAGCAGCGGCATCGCCGTGGCACCGTCCACCCCCTCGCGGACGACGTCGGCGTGGCCGGCGTGGCGGGCGGTCTCCTCGATGAGGTGCAGCAGCACCCAGCGGACCGACCAGGCGTCGACGTCGTCCGGGAACCATGGGACGCCTTTCGGCACCGGCACCGGCGCTCCCAGGTCGGCGATGCCGGCGACCGCCGCCTCGGTCTCCCGGGCGACCTCGGCGTAGTCGGCGAGCACCTGGGCCAGGGTCTCGTCCTCCAGCAGCCGGAAGCCGTTCGCGTAGTCGACCGGCGGGGCCGGCTGCTGGACCATGATGCAGCGCCAGTTGCGCTCCATCTGCGCCAGGTGCTTCACCAGCCCGCCCACGCTGAGCGTGCCCGGGCCCGGCACGCGGCGGGCCTGCTCGCCGCTCAGCCCGTGGGCGGCGACGCGCACCGCCTGCCGCTGCTGGTCCAGGAAGGCCAGCAGGCCCTCGCGCTCGTCCTTGACCGGTGGCACGTTGCCCGGCATCTCGATCCCCTTCGGCTGTCGCGGACTGCGTCACGGACCATCTTCGCGCGGGATCCGGTCAGGCTCCGGCCGGTTTCCGCAACGGGGGCAGCGGCAGCGGCAGGCCCGGCAGGCCGTCGATGCTCGTGGCCACGTGGTCCTTCTTGCGGAAGTACTCGTCGAGGGAGGCGTCGTCCTCCCGCGCGAACCGCTTCCCGTGCAGGTCGCGGTCGGCGTCGTAGGTCATGAACGGCACCGCGTAACCGCAGGTGTCGCGGATCTGCTCGGCGTGCACGACGATGATCGCGCGCAGGCCGTGGTCGTCGACGGGGGCGCCCGGGAAGGCGGCGAGCAGGTCCGCGAAGCGCGGGTCGTCGCGGAACACCGGCTCGCCCCGGCCGTGGACCCGCACGATGTTCGGCGGCCCGGTGAACGCGCACCACATGAGCGTGATGCGGCCGTTCTCGCGCAGGTGGGCGATGGTCTCGGCGTTGCTGCCGGCGTAGTCGAGGTAGGCGACCGTGCGCTCGTCGAGCACGGCGAACGACCCCGTCAGCCCCTTCGGGGACAGGTTCACGGTGCCGTCGCCGGACAGCGGCGCGGTGGCCGTGAAGAAGATGTGCTGCGCCTCGATGAACTCCCGGAGCCGGCCGTCGATCTGTTCGTAGTACTTCCCCATGGCCCCCATCCTCCTCCAGCGGCAGGCCGAAGGCCTCAAGCGGGCCGCCGGGTCAGCGGACGCCCAGGGCGGCCGGCACGCCGGTGCTCTCGCGCACGACCAGCCGCGTCGCCAGCTCGATGCGGGTGGACTCCAGGCGCTCGCCGCCGATGATGCGCAGCAGCGTGCGGGCGGCGGCCACGCCCATCTCGTGCAGCGGCTGGCGGACCGTGGTGAGCGGCGGGGCCGTCCACTCGGCGAAGTTGAGGTCGTCGAAGCCGACCACGCTCACGTCGTGCGGCACGCTGCGCCCGGCCTGCCGCAGCGCCTCGTAGACCCCGGTCGCCTGCTGGTCGCTGCCGGCGAAGATGGCCGTCGGCGGGTCGGCCAGGGCCAGGAACCCCTGCGTGGCCCGCAGCCCGCCGTCGTGGTGGAAGTTGCCGTACCGCACGAGCTGCCGGTCGGCGGCCAGCCCGGCCGACTCCAGCGCCGCCCGGTAGCCGGCGATCCGGGCCCGGGTGCACTGCAGCTGCTCCGGCCCGCCGATGGCCGCGATCCGCCGGTGGCCCAGCCCGGCGAGGTGCTCCGTCGCCGCGAACCCGCCGGCGAAGTTCGTCGCGCCGATCGACGGCACGTCCGGCGGCGGCTGGCTGACCCCGTCGACGACCACGAACGGCATGTTGCGCCGGCCGAGCTCGGCCCGCTGGTGCTCGGTGAGCTCGGACAGCACCAGGATCGCGCCCTGCGAGCCGCGGGCCAGCAGCGACTCCAGCCAGCGCCGGGTGAGGCTCTCCCGGTTGTGCACCGACGACACGACCAGGCCCAGCCCGGCGGCCTCGACGACCTCCTCGACCCCGCTGAGGATCGACAGGCCCCAGACGCTGTCGAGCTCGTTGATGACCAGGTCGACGAGGTCGCTGCGGCGGCCCGGGCGGCGCGACGCGCGGGGCCGCTCGTAGCCGCGGTCGGTGAGCAGCTGCTCGATGTGCCGCCGCGTCGTGGCGGAGACGTCGGTGTGGCCGTTGAGCACTTTCGAGACGGTGGAGATCGCGACGTTGGCCTCGCGCGCGATCTCGGCCATGGTGGGGCGTTTGGTGACCATGAGCCCGTCCTAGGTTTCGAAAAGTCTTGCCGGGAAAGCCTGGCTGTCCTTTGATCGGGACCGTACACCCGAAGGACCACAGACCGAAACTCCTGCGAAACTTTCGAGGAGCGGCGATGACCGGCACGGTGATCCGCAATCCCGTCCTGCCCGGATTCCATCCAGACCCGTCGATCCTGCGGGTCGGCGACGACTTCTACCTGGCGACCTCGACGTTCGAGTGGTACCCCGGGGTCCGCCTGCACCACTCGCGCGACCTCGCGCACTGGCGCCCGCTCGGCGGGGCGCTCGACGGCACCCACCTGCTGGACCTGGCCGGCGACCCGGACTCCGGCGGCGTGTGGGCGCCGTGCCTGTCCTACGCCGACGGGCTGTTCCACCTCGTCTTCACCGACGTGCGCTCCTACGCCGGCGGCTTCTGGGACGTGCCCAACTTCGTCGTCACCGCCGCGTCGATCGACGGGCCGTGGTCGGACCCGGTGCCGCTGCACGCGCGGGGCTTCGACCCGTCGCTGTTCCACGACTGCGGCCCCGACGGCGACGGGCGGAGCTGGCTCGTGTCGAACCGGGTGGACTGGCGGCCGGGGCGCCCGTGGGCCAACGGGATCATCATCCAGGAGTACGACCGCAGCGGCCGCAAGCTCGTCGGCGAGCCCGTCGACATCTACGCGGGCACGCCCGTCGGGCAGACGGAGGGCCCCCACCTGTACCGCCGCGACGGCTGGTACTACCTGGTCACCGCCGAGGGCGGCACGATCTGGGAGCACCAGGCGACGGTGGCGCGGTCGCGGGACCTGTTCGGGCCGTACGAGACGGACCCCGCCGGGCCGCTCGTCACGTCGGTGCACGACCCCGGTCTGGAGCTGCAGAAGGCTGGGCACGGCAGCCTCGTCGACACGCCCGGCGGCGAGTGGTTCTTCGCGCACCTCGTCGGCCGGCCGCTCACCGAGCGCGGGCCGTGCATTCTCGGGCGGGAGACCGCGATCCAGCGGGTCACCTGGACCGATGACGGCTGGCCGCGGATCGCGGGCGGCGTGCCGCACGTCACCGTCGACGGGCCGGCGCTGCCGGCGGCGCCGGTGGCACCGGTCCACGACGACTTCAGGGGGCCGGCACTCGGTCCACAGTGGAGCACCCTGCGGCGGCCCGCGACCGGCGACTGGGTGTCGCTGGAGACGCTGGACGGGCGCCCGGGGCGGTTGCGCGTCGCGGGCGGGCGGTCGGCGACCGCTCGCGACGGCGCCAGCCTCGTCGGGCGCCGCGTCGAGCACTTCCGGGCCTCGTTCGCGGCGACCGTCGACGTGGCGCCGGTGAGCTTCCAGCAGATGGCCGGGATCACCGCGTACTACAACTCGCGGAACTGGTACCTGCTGCGGGTCACGACGGACGAGGAGCGGCAGGTGTACTGCGACGTGCTCGCCTGCGACCGCGGCCGGGTGAGCGTCCACGGCCCCCGCGTGCCCGTCGACGGGCCGCCGCGCCTCGCCCTCGCCCTGGACCACGCGTCGCTGACGTTCGCGGTGGACGACGCCTCCTGGGGGCCGTTCGACGCGAGCATCCTCTCCGACGAGTACGCCCGCGAGTTCGAGCACGACGGCCAGGCCACCCACTGGGGCTTCACCGGCATGTTCTTCGGGCTGTGGGCGCACGACTGGACCGGTGGCGGGCTGCCCGCGTACTTCTCCGACGCGACCTACCACGGTCGGTGATCCGCCGCTCGCTCCGCGCATCCGGGACAGCGGCCCCTGGCGGCGGTGGCCCACAATGGGTCGATCGGTGATCACAACTGGGTCACTGTTGCCGGGTGCCGCGAACCTCGCGGCGGACAGGAAGCGTCGGAGGCTGTGTGAGCCACACTCTTGGCGGTGTTGCGGGGCCCGCCAGCCGTTCCTCCGCGCCTGCCCTCACCATCCCACGTCAGCGGACGCTGCCCCCGGTCGTCGCGGAGCCGCGCCCGCGGCGCCGCTTCGCCACCGCCGGCCTCGTCGTGTCCGCGCTGGCCGTGCTGCTGTTCGGCTACCTGCGCATCGCCCGGGCCACGCCGACCAACGCCGACGGCGGCGCCAACGCCCTGCAGGCCTGGGACATGCTGCACGGCAACCTGCTGCTGCGCGGCTGGACGCTCAGCGACGTGTCGTTCTACCCGACCGAGCTGGTGCAGTATGCGCTGATCGAGCTCGTCTACGGCCTCAACCAGGACGTGATCCACGTCGCGTCCGCGATCACCTACACGCTGCTGATCGTCTTCGCCGCCCTCGTCGCCAAGGGCGAGGCCACCGGCCGCGCCGCCTGGGCCCGGGTCGCGCTCGTCGTCGCGGCGCTGCTCGTCCCCGAGCCGCACAGCGGCTGGGCCGTCGTGCTGTACGTCCCCGACCACACCGGCACCGCCGTGCCGCTGCTCGTCATGCTCCTGCTGGCCGACCGCCGGGCCCGCACGCCGCTGGGCCGCTGGTGGCCGGCCGGTGTCGCCGCCCTGCTCGCGATCGCCCAGGTCGCCGACCCCCTGGCCCTGTTCGTCGGCGCCGTCCCGCTCGCGCTGGTGAGCGCCTTGCGGCTGCTGCGCGACCGCACCTGGCGCGGCCCCGACGTCCACCTGCTGCTGGCCGCGGTCGCCTCGGTCGCGGTGGCCCAGGCCGCCCTCGCGCTCATCTGGCGGGCCGGCGGGTTCGCCCTGCACTCGCCGATCGCCAAGCTCGCCGACTGGCGGGACCTGCCCGACCACGCCTGGCGGGCCGCGCAGGCGACGGCGCTGAACTACGGCGCGTACTTCCCGCACCTCAACGACGGCCCCCTCGCGCCCCTCGACATCGCGGGCGGGGTGGTGAACCTGGCCCTGCTCCTGCTGGCCGCGGCCGCGATCCTGCTCGTCTGCGCCCGGGCCGTGCGCCGCTCCTCCGCGTCCTCCCCGTCCTCCTCGGATCCCGTCGCCGAGCTGCTCGCCGCCGCGATCCTGTGCAACCTCGGCGCGTATGTCATCTCGACCCAGGCCGGCGAGAACCTGTCCAGCTCCCGCCAGATCGTGGCCGTCCTGCCGTTCGGCGCGGCCCTGGCCGCCCGCGTCTGGGGCGACCGCCTGGCCGCGCTCGTCACCCGCCCACCGGCCCGCTGGGTGGCCGGCGCCCTGGCCGCGGTCCTGGTCGCGGCCTTCGCCGGCCAGACCGTGACGGCGCGCGCCCGCCCGGCCGAGGCGGCGCACGTCGCCGACTGGCTGGTCGCGCACGACCTGCGCTACGGCCTGGGCAGCTACTGGGCCTCGAACAACGTCACCGTCGCGGCGGGCGGCGCCGTGCAGGTGGCCCCGGTCGTCGGCCCGGACATCCGCGCGTTCCGCTGGGAGTCGAAGGCGTCGTGGTACGACGCGACCCTCCACGACGCCCGCTTCGTGGTCATCGACCTGCAGCACGCGGCGTACGGCACGGTGGACGACGCGGTCGAGCAGTTCGGCCCGCCGCGCCACCGCGAGGACCTGGGCCGCTGGACGGTCCTGGTCTACGACCACAACCTGCTGGTCGACCTCCCGGCCCAGTGCGGCGGCCTGATCGCCGCCGCCCACGCCCACTGCCCGCCGTTACCCCCGAAGGTGCCCGGCTCGGCCCTCTTCGTCGACGAGCACGGCGACTAGCCGAGATCCCGCGGCAGCTCGGGCCGAGCGCTAGGCGAGCTTGAGCCAGATGGCGCCCAGCGGGGGGACGCGGAGCTGGACCGAGGCCGGCAGGCCGTTCCACGGGGCCGGCTCGGCCTCCACCGCGCCGAAGTTGCCCACGCCCGAGCCGCCGTAGGTCTCGGCGTCGGTGTTGAGGATCTCGGTCCAGCGGCCGGCGAACGGCAGGCCCAGGCGGTACAGCTCGTGCGGGTGCGCCGCGAAGTTGATCACCACCGCGACCACCGAGCCGTCGGTGCCCCAGCGCAGGTACGAGAAGACGTTGTTGCCCGAGTCCTCGTTGTTGATCCAGCGGAAGCCGTCGGGCGTGGTGTCCTGGCTCCACAGCGCCGGGGTGCGGCGGTACGTGGCGTTCAGGTCGCGGACCAGGCGCTGCAGGCCGGAGCGGAACGGGTCGTTGAGCAGGCCCCAGTTCAGGCCGCGCTCCTCGCTCCACTCCTCCTCGTCGCCCAGCTCGCAGCCCATGAACAGCAGCTGCTTGCCGGGGAAGGACCACATGTACGCCAGCAGCGCGCGCGAGTTGGCGATCTTCTTCCACAGGTCGCCGGGCATCTTGCCGACCAGGGAGCCCTTGCCGTGCACGACCTCGTCGTGGCTGATCGGCAGGACGTAGTTCTCGCTCCACGCGTAGACGGTCGCGAACGTCATCTGGTTGTGGTGGTACTGGCGGTAGATCGGGTCCTTGCCGACGTACGTCAGCGTGTCGTGCATCCAGCCCATGTTCCACTTGAAGCCGAAGCCCAGGCCGCCCTGGTCGGTGGGGCGGGTCACGCCCAGCCAGGCGGTCGACTCCTCGGCGATCATCATGATGCCCGGGTGGTGCTTGTAGACGGTGGCGTTCGCCTCCTGCAGGAAGGAGATCGCGTCGAGGTTCTCCCGGCCGCCGTACTGGTTCGGCGCCCACTGGCCGTGCTCGCGGGAGTAGTCGAGGTACAACATGGAGGCCACGGCATCGACGCGCAGCGCGTCGGCGTGGAACTCCTCGCACCAGTACAGCGCGTTGGCCACCAGGAAGTTGCGCACCTCGCTGCGGCCGAAGTCGAAGATGAACGTGCCCCAGTCGGGGTGCTCGCCGCGGCGCCAGTCGCCGTGCTCGTAGAGCGGCGTGCCGTCGAAGCGGGCGAGGGCCCAGGCGTCCTTCGGGAAGTGGGCCGGCACCCAGTCGAGGATCACGCCGATGCCGGCCTGGTGCAGCCGGTCGACGAGGTGGCGGAACTCGTCGGGGGAGCCGAACCGGGCGGTGGGCGCGTAGTAGCCGGTGACCTGGTAGCCCCAGGAGCCGCCGAACGGGTGCTCCATCACCGGCAGGAACTCGACGTGGGTGAAGCCGAGGTCCGTGACGTAGTCGGTGAGCTGGTCGGCGAGCTCCACATAGGACAGGCCGGGGCGCCAGGAGCCGAGGTGCACCTCGTAGACGCTCACCGGCTCCTCGAAGGAGCGCCGCTCGGCCCGCTGGGCGATCCAGTCCTGGTCCTTCCAGTCGTAGCTGGAGCGGTACACCACCGACGCGGTGGCCGGCGGCGTCTCGGTGTGCTGGGCCAGCGGGTCGGCCTTCTCCACCCAGTCGCCGTTCGGGGTGAGGATGCGGAACTTGTACCGCTGACCCGGCTGGGCCCCCGGCACGTAGATCTCCCAGACGCCGCTGCTGCCGAGCGAGCGCATCGGCCAGCCGGCGTGCGGGTCCCACCCGGTGAAGTCCCCGACGACGCGGACGCCCCGCGCGTTGGGGGCCCACACGGCGAACGCGACGCCGTCGGGGTGCGCCTGGGCACCGAGGACGGTCCACAGCCGCTCGTGCCGGCCCTCCCGGATCAGGTGCAGGTCGAGCTCGCCGATCGTCGGCAGGTGACGGTACGGGTCGTCGCCGAGGACCCCGTCGGTCTCGATGCGGTAGTCGCCGACGACGCCGGGCAGCTCGGCCTCGAAGACGCCCTCGTCGTGGACCCGGTGCATCGGGTGCCGCTCGCCGTCGGCGACCACCGCCACCTCGGACGCGCCGCGCCGCAGCGTGCGGACCAGGGTCGTCTCGGGGCCGGGGTGCGCGCCGAGGACCCCGTGGGGGTCGTGCGCGCGGCCGGCGATCAGGTCGTCGAAGTACATGTGATCCATCACCCTGTTCGTCAGCGTCCTGCACTCAGGTCGGAGCCGTTCACCAGACGCGCGATCGACTGTAGCGGGATGCGCAGCCAGCTCGGCCGGTGCCGGGCCTCGTAGGCCGTCTCGTAGACCGCCTTGTCCAGCTCGTACGCACACAGCAGCGCCTGGTCGTCGCGCGGGTCGTACCCGGCCGCGGCAGCATAGCCGTCGCAGAATGCATCCCGGTTACGGTCGACCCATTGCCGCGCCCGGCGGGCCAGCCCCTCGTCGTCCTCCTGCCCGATGAGCAGCTGGTAGGCGGCGTACTCGTAGGAGCGCAGCATGCCGGCGACGTCGCGCAGCACCGAGTCGGGCCGGCGGCGCTGCTCGACCGGCATGCCGGGCTCGCCCTCGAAGTCGATGAGCAGCCACGACTCGGGCGTGCGCAGCACCTGCCCGAGGTGCAGGTCGCCGTGGATGCGCTGGGTGGCGACCGGGTCGTCGCCGGCGTCGCGGAACATCGCCTGGATGGCGGGGACGAACTCGGCCAGGTCGGGGACGGCCTCGACGGCCGCGTCGAGCCGCTCGGCCATCGCCGCCCGCGGCGCCGGCGCGGTCTGCGTGCCGAGCTCGGTGGCGAGGGTCCGGTGCACGTGCGCGACCGCCTCGCCCAGGCGCGCCGACTCGCTCGCGAAGTCGCCGCCGACCTCCTCGGGGCTCAGGTCGTGCTCGGCGAGCAGGTCGCGGGCGCTGGTCGCGGCCATCGCCCAGCCCTCGGCCGAGTTCTGCGCGTACTCGGTGACCATGGCCAGGGTGACCGGCTCGCCCTCGGCGGTGCTGCTCTCGATCGCGCCGAGCAGCCGCGCCACGTTGGGGCAGCCCGCCCGGGCCAGCACCCGGTTGAGCTCGAGGTCGGGGTTGAGCCCGGCGCTCACCCGGCGGAACACCTTGAGGATCGCGGCGCTGTCGAAGATCACGCTGGTGTTGCTCTGCTCGGCCCCACCGACCCGGGCGGGCGCGTCGACCGGCAGCGTCACGCCCGGCTCCGGCACGAACCGCACGCCGTCGACGACCGCGCCGGTGTCGATGAGGGCCAGCAGGCGCTGGGACGAGTGCTCGTCGTAGAGCGCGTCGGAGCCGCTGCGGTCGCCGTCGGCGCCGATCAGGGCGGCCGCCGACAGCTCCGCCGCGACGTTGAGGTCCCAGCCGACGAAGACCTGGTAGCGCTCGGTGCCGCCGTCGGCGTAGTGCGCGTCGAGCAGGAACTGGTCGAGGCCGTCCGGCAGCGGCGTCACCGCGGCCGGCTCGACCGCGGTCAGGGTGCGGTTGCGGCCCGCGTACCACCGCTGGTGGGGCAGCCATTCGCTGAACGGCAGGTGCGTCATCGCGTCTCCCAAGGCTGCTCGCTCGGTGGCGCCAGCTGGAACCAGTAGAAGCCGTGCCCCGGCAGGGTCAGCAGGTACGGCAGCTGACCGATGTTCGGGAACTGGACGTGACCGGTCAGCTCCACCGGCGTGTACCCCGCCCACTGTTGCAGGTTGAGCTCGATCGGCTGCGGGAAGCGTGACAGATTGTTCACGCAGAG
This sequence comes from Dactylosporangium sp. AC04546, assembly GCF_022095675.1. Taxonomy (GTDB): domain Bacteria; phylum Actinomycetota; class Actinomycetes; order Mycobacteriales; family Micromonosporaceae; genus Dactylosporangium. Next base: position 23,777 of record NZ_JAHYSG010000127.1, read on the forward strand.
CACGACGTCGTCGCCGTGGATGCGCACGAACGCCAGGATCGACGGGTTGGAGCCGCCCAGCTCCCGGAACTGCCCCGCGGCGAACGCCTCGTGGCGGCGGCGCACGGCGAGCATCGTGCGGGTCCAGTTCAGCACCGACGTCGAGTTCTCCTTCTGCGCCTCGACGTTGACCGACTGGTAGCCGTACAGGTGGTCCTGGATCACCGGCAGGTAGAGCCGGCCCGGGTTGGACTGGGAGAAGCCGGCGTTGCGGTCGGGGGTCCACTGCATCGGGGTGCGCACCCCGTCGCGGTCACCGAGCCAGATGTTGTCGCCCATGCCGATCTCGTCGCCGTAGTACAGCACCGGCGAGCCCGGCAGGGACAGCAGCAGCGCGGTGAACAGCTCGGTCTGGTTGCGGTCGTTCTCCAGCAGCGGGGCGAGGCGCCGGCGGATGCCGACGTTGGCGCGCATGCGCGGGTCCTTGGCGTACTCCGCGTACATGTAGTCGCGCTCCTCGTCGGTGACCATCTCCAGGGTCAGCTCGTCGTGGTTGCGCAGGAAGATGCCCCACTGGCAGTTCGACGGGATCTCCGGCGTGTGGGCCAGGATCTCCGAGATCGGGAACCGCGACTCGCGCCGCACCGCCATGAAGATGCGCGGCATGAGCGGGAAGTGGAACGCCATGTGGCACTCGTCACCGTCGCCGAAGTACTCCACCACGTCGGCCGGCCACTGGTTGGCCTCCGCGAGCAGGACCCGGCCCGGGAACTCGTCGTCGATGACCTTGCGGCAGCGGCGCAGGAACTCGTGCGTCTCCGGCAGGTTCTCGCAGTTGGTGCCCTCGGACTCGAACAGGTACGGCACCGCGTCGAGCCGGAAGCCGTCGATGCCCAGGTCGAGCCAGAACCGCAGCACGTCGATCATGTCGCGCTGGACCTCGGGGTTGGCGTAGTTGAGGTCCGGCTGGTGGGAGAAGAACCGGTGCCAGTAGAACTGCCGGCGCACCGGGTCGAACGTCCAGTTCGACTCCTCGGTGTCGACGAAGATGATCCGTGCGTCGGAGTACGCCTTGTCGCTGTCGGACCAGACGTAGTAGTCGCCGTAGGGGCCGGCCGGGTCCCGCCGGGACTCCTGGAACCACAGGTGCGCGTCGGAGGTGTGGTTCATGACCAGGTCGGTGATGACCCGGATGCCGCGCTTGTGGGCCGCGTCGAGCAGGTCGACGAAGTCCTCGACGGTGCCGAAGTCGGGCAGCACCTTGTAGAAGTCGCGGATGTCGTACCCGCCGTCGCGCAGCGGCGAGTCGTAGAACGGCGGCAGCCAGAGGCAGTCGACGCCGAGCCACTGCAGGTAGTCCAGCTGGCTGATGAGGCCCTTGAGGTCGCCGGAGCCGTCGGCGTTGGAGTCGGCGAACGCCCGGACGAGCACCTCGTAGAACACGGCCCGCTGGAACCAGGTGGTGTCAGCCGGCAGCACCCGCGCCTGGCCGAAGTCACTGGACGACGGATGTTCGACCGTGCCGTCCGCGACGTGGGTGCCCTCGACCGCTTCCGTCATTGTCGCCACCTACCTTGCTGCTGTTGCGGTGGTCACGCTCACCGATGGCGGTGCACCGTGAACACGTGAGCCGGCTCGTACAGGGGGTCGAGCCGGACCGTGTTGTGCTGTCCCCAGTCGAACGTCGCGCCCGTGATCTCGTCACGGACCGTGAACCGCTCGTGCCAGTCGAACCCCAGCGCGGGCATGTCCAGCGTCGTGTTACCCCATTGCACGTTGTGCGAATCCGTCGACACGATCACCAGGACCGTGTTGCCGGTCTCGGCGTCGCGCTTCGAGAAGCACAGCACCTGCTCGTTGTCGATGCCGTGGAAGACGGTGTTGCGCAGCCGGTGCATCGCCGGGTTGTCCCGCCGGACCGTGTTGAGCTTGCGCAGGTAGGGCGCGAGCGACTCGCCGTCGCGCTCGCGGCCGGCCCAGTCGCGGGGGCGCAGCTGGTACTTCTCGTTGTCCAGGTACTCCTCGGAGCCCGGCCGGGCCACGTGCTCGAACAGCTCGAAGCCCGCGTACATGCCCCAGGACGGGCTGAGCAGGCTCGCCAGCACCGCCCGGATCTTGAACATCGGCGGGCCGCCGTGCTGGAGGTGCTCCGGCAGGATGTCGGGCGTGTTGGGCCAGAAGTTCGGCCGCATGTAGTCGGCCGCCGCGATCAGCTCCTGCACGTACTCCCGCAGCTCCCAGGCCTGCACCCGCCACGTGAAGTAGGTGTAGGACTGGCTGAAGCCGATCTTGCCCAGGCCGTGCATCATGGCCGGCCGGGTGAACGCCTCGGCCAGGAACAGCACGTCGGGGTCGACCTGCTTGACCTCGTCGATGAGCCAGTGCCAGAAGCCGACCGGCTTGGTGTGCGGGTTGTCGACCCGGAAGATCTTGACGCCCTGCGCGACCCAGTGCAGCACGACCCGCTTGACCTCGGCGCGGATCCCCTCCGGGTCGTTGTCGAAGTTCAGCGGGTAGATGTCCTGGTACTTCTTGGGCGGGTTCTCGGCGTAGGCGATGCTGCCGTCGGCGCGGGTCGTGAACCACTCCGGGTGGGTGGTGACCCACGGGTGGTCGGGCGCGCACTGCAGGGCCAGGTCCATCGCGATCTCGACACCCGCGTCGTTCGCGGCGGCGACGAACGCCCGGAACTCCTCCAGGGTGCCGAGGTCGGGGTGGATCGCGTCGTGGCCGCCCTCGGCCGCGCCGATCGCCCACGGCGAGCCGACGTCCTGCGGCCCGGCGACCAGGGTGTTGTTCGGCCCCTTGCGGTTGACCCGGCCGATCGGGTGGATCGGCGGGAGGTACACCACGTCGAAGCCCAGGTCGGCGACCTCCTTGAGGCGGGGGGTCGCGCTGGCGAACGTGCCGTGACGCACCGGCTTGCCGCGCTCGTCGACCTCGGCGCCCTCGGAGCGGGGGAAGAACTCGTACCACGCGGAGAACAGCGCCCGCTCCCGGTCGCACCAGATCGGCAGCGGCGCCGAGCGGGCCACCTGCTGGCGCAGCGGGTGCCGCCAGAGCACCTCGGTGAGCGCGAGCGCGGGGGAGACCCGGGCGAACAGCGGGATGCCGGTGTCGGCCAGGGCGCGGGCGGCGCCGCCGACCCGGTCGCGGTCGGGGGCCGGGACGCCCTTGGCCGCCTCGCGCAGCAGCGCCGAGCCCTCGGCCAGGTCGTTGGCGAGGTCCTCCAGGCCCTGGCCGGCGGCGATCTTCTTCGACACGGCGTCGTGCCAGGTGAGGTACGGGTCGGAGAACGCCTCGACGGCGAACGTCCAGGCCCCGACCGCGTCCGGGCGCACCTCGGCGAACCAGCGGTCGGTGCCGGCCGCGCCGGGGCTCATCCGGGTGAACGGCCCCTCCTGCCCGTCGGGTGCGATGAGCACGACGTTGCAGCCCATCATCGCGTGGCCCTCGCGGTAGGCGACCGCGGAGACCGGGACGGCCTCGCCGACGACCGCCTTGGCCGGGAACCGGCCGCCGTCGACCGCCGGGGTGACCTGCTCGATCTGGAACCGCTGCCCGGCGCCGTAGACGTCGGCCCAGGAGGGGGCGCCGTCGGGGGCCGGCTGGAAGCTGGCCGCCGGGCTCTGCGCCGTGTCGACGGCGTCGTCGGCGCGGTCGGGTGCCAGCGCGACCTCCGTGGGGGTGGGTTCGGTCGTGGCGATCTCGGTCTTGAACGCTTCCGGTCGGACACCCTCCGGCTTGCGCGCTTCCGTCTTGAGGGTGTCGTCCTTGCGGGTGTCGGGGTCCGCGGGGTTACCCATGATCCTCACCGTATCGAATCGGGGCCGGGTTGGCAGGGTTTGTCCAGAGGGTTGGCCGTACGGTCGGTCAGGGTTCGACGCGTTGACCCTTACCGATGACCACGATGCCCCCGTCGGACACGGTGAAACGCTTCCGGTCGCGCTCCAGGTCGACGCCGATCTCGGCGCCCTCGGGCACGATCACGTTCTTGTCCAGGATGGCGTTGCGCACCACGGCGTGCCGCCCGATGTCGACGCCCTCCATGAGCACCGAGCCTTCGACGTGTGCCCACGAGTGGACCTTGACGTTGGGCGAGACCACCGAGTTCTCCACGAGCGAGCCGGAGATCACCGCGCCGGGCGAGATCATCGAGCCGACCGCGCGGCCGACCCGCTCGCCCCAGCCGTGCACGAACTTCGCCGGCGGCCACGGGCTGTTGCCCGTGAAGATCGGCCACTCGAAGTTGTACAGGTTGAAGACCGGGTGGACGGCGATGAGGTCCATGTTCGCCTCGTAGTACGAGTCGAGGGTCCCCACGTCCCGCCAGTACCCGCGGTCGCGGTCCGTGGTGCCCGGCACCTCGTTGGTGCTGAAGTCGTAGACGGCGGCCTCCTTCCTCTCGACGAAGAACGGGATGATGTTGCCGCCCATGTCGTGCTTGCTCGCCGGGTCCTGCGCGTCGCGGGTGACGGCGTCGATGAGCGCGTCGGCGGTGAACACGTAGTTGCCCATCGACGCGTAGATCTCGTCGGGGGCGTCCGGCAGGCCCTTGGCGTCCTTCGGCTTCTCCCGGAACGCGCTGATGCGCCGGTTGTCCTCGGCCGCCACCTCGATGACGCCGAACTGGTCGGCCGTCGACAGCGGCTGCCGGATGCCGGCCACGGTGGCCGCCGCCCCCGACTCGATGTGCTGGCGGACCATCTGCTCCGGGTCCATCCGGTAGATGTGGTCGGCGCCGAACACGATGACGTAGTCGGGGTGCTCGTCGTTGATCAGGTTCAGGCTCTGGTAGATCGCGTCGGCCGAGCCGGCGAACCAGCGCGGGCCGAGCCGCTGCTGGGCCGGGACCGGGGTGACGTAGTTGCCGAGCAGCGTCGACATCCGCCAGGTCTTCGTGACGTGCCGGTCCAGCGAGTGCGACTTGTACTGGGTGAGCACGACCATCTTGAGATAGCCGCCGTTGGCGAGATTCGACAACACGAAGTCGACCAACCGGTAGATCCCGCCGAACGGGACCGCGGGCTTGGCCCGGTCGGTCGTCAACGGCATCAGTCGCTTGCCCTCACCGCCGGCGAGGACGATCGCGAGGACCTTCTTGGCAGCCATGGCGCAGACGCTAAACGGGTCCGGCGCGTTGCGCCAGACGAACGGGATTATGGTTTGGAGGTGCGAGTAGACCTGCTCACTCGAGAGTATCCCCCGGACGTCTACGGTGGCGCCGGCGTCCACCTCGAGTACCTTGCCCGGGAGTTGCGCCGGCTCCCGCTGGACGTCCGCGTCCACTGCTTCGGCGCGCCGCGGGCCGAGGCCGGGGTCACCGGCTACGCCGACCCGCCCGGCCTGGCCGGCGCCAACGCGGCCCTGCGCACCATCGGGGTCGACCTGGAGATGGCCGCCGGCTGCGCCGGGTCCGACCTCGTGCACAGCCACACGTGGTACGCCAACCTCGCCGGACACACCGCGAAGCTCCTGCACGGCATCCCGCACGTCGTCACCACCCACAGCCTCGAGCCCCTGCGCCCCTGGAAGGCCGAGCAGCTCGGCGGCGGCTATGCGCTGTCCTCCTGGTGCGAGCGCACCGCGGTCGAGGCCGCCGACGCGGTCATCGCCGTCTCCGCCGGGATGAAGGCCGACGTCCTGCGCGCCTACCCGCAGGTCGACCCCGACAAGGTGCACGTCGTCTACAACGGCATCGACACCGAGCAGTACGCGCCCGACCCGGCGACCGACGTCCTGCAGCGCCTCGGCGTCGACCCGGGCCGCCCCTCCGTCGTCTACGTCGGGCGGATCACCCGGCAGAAGGGCCTGCCGTACCTGCTGCGCGCGGCCCGGCGGCTGCCGCCGGACGTCCAGCTCGTCCTCCTGGCCGGCGCGCCCGACACGCCCGAGATCGCCGCCGAGGTGACCGGCCTCGCCGACGAGCTGCGCGCCACCCGCGAGGGCGTCGTCTGGGTCCAGGAGATGCTGCCCAAGCGCGAGGTGATCCAGGTCCTCACCCACGCCACGCTGTTCGTCTGCCCGTCGATCTACGAGCCGATGGGCATCGTCAACCTGGAGGCGATGGCCTGCCAGACCGCGGTCGTGGCCACCGCCACCGGGGGTATCCCGGAGGTCGTCGCCGACCGGGAGACCGGCCTGCTCGTCCCGATCGAGCAGGTCAGCGACGGCAGCGGCACCCCGCTCGACCCGGAGCGCTTCGTCGCCGACCTGGCCGACGCGATGCTCCAGCTCGTCGAGGAGCCGGCCCGGGCCGCCGAGCTCGGCCGGGCCGGCCGCCAGCGCGCGGTCGACCACTTCTCGTGGGCCGCGATCGCCGACCGGACCCACGCGGTCTATCAGTCGATCACGTGATCCTTACGTCACCTGCTCCTTCGTCACGTGCTCCAAGATCAGTTGTGACACCGCCTCGGCCTGCTCGGCGTTGGCCAGGTGGGCCGCGCCCTGCAGCACGACGAGGCGGCTGCCGGCGATCCCCGCATGGATGCGCTCACCGTGCTCCGGCGGGGTCGCCGGGTCGTCCTCACCGGCGATGACCAGCGTCGGCGCGGTGATCCGGGGCAGGTCGGCGAGCTGGTCCATGGCCGCGATCGCCTCGCAGCAGCCGGCGTAGCCCTCGGCGGGGCAGGCGGCGATCATGGCCCGGTAGGGGGAGACGCGGGCCGGGAGCGCCGCACGGTAGCGCGGCGTGAACCACCGCCCGAGGACCGCGTCGGCGACGCTGGCCATGCCCACCGTGCGGACCTGCTCGGCCCGCGCCCGCCAGCTCTCCGCCGGCGGCAGGTGGGCGGCCGTGCAGATGAGCACGAGCTTGTCGATGCGCTCCGGCGCGTGCGCCGCCAGCCACATGCCGACCATGCCGCCGAGGGAGAGCCCGCAGTACGACGCCCGCTCGATGCCCAGGCGGTCGAGCAGCGCGAGCACGTCACGGCCCAGCTCCTCGATCGAGTAGGGGCCGGGCGGCACCGGGGACCCGCCGTGGCCGCGGTGGTCGAAGCGGACCACGCGCAGCTGGTCGCCGAACGCGGCCAGCTGGGGCCGCCACATGTCCAGGTTGCTGCCCAGCGAGCCGCCGAGCAGCAGGGTGGGCGCCCCCAGGGGGCCGGAGGTGCGCTGGAACAGCGTCGTTGCCGTCACCGCATCCTTCTATCACCACCGCCGCAACGCGGGCTAAGGTGGTGGTGGGCAGTGCGCCTGCCCGCGCCTTGCGGCCAAGAGGCTTCGACTCAGCGCATCCACCTTCCGTTCACCGGATGGCGGGTGCGGTCCTCTTCCGGCCGGGCCCGCCGGAGAGGCGTGATGGCGCATGTTCGAACGGTTCACCGACCGTGCCCGCCGGGTCGTCGTGCTGGCCCAGGAGGAGGCGCGGACCCACAACCACAACTACATCGGCACCGAGCACATGCTGCTCGGGCTGGTGCAGGAGGGCGAGGGCCCCCTGCAGGAGCTGGGTGTGACCCTCGACCGGGCCCGCCGCGAGGTCGAGGACCTCATCGGCCACGGCCAGCTGGCCCCGTCGGGCCACATCCCGTTCACCCCGCGGTTCAAGAAGGTCCTGGAGCTGGCCCTGCGCGAGTCGCTGCAGCTCGGCCACAACTTCATCGGCCCCGAGCACGTGCTGCTCGGCCTGATCCGGGAGGGCGAGGGCACCGCGGTGCGGGTGCTGGCCCGCCTCGGCGTCAAGCTCACCGACGTGCGGGCCGAGGTGCTGGGCTCGCTGACCGGCCACCCGTCGGCCCCTGCCGCCGACGCCCCGCCCCCCACGGGCAACCCGGTGCTCGACCAGTTCGGCCACAGCCTCACCGACGCGGCCCGGGCCGGCCGCCTCGACCCGGTCATCGGCCGCGACCGCGAGATCGACCACGTCGTGCAGGTCCTGTCCTGCCGCCGCAAGAACAACCCGGTGCTCACCGGCGCGCCCGGCGTCGGGAAGACGGCCGTCGTCGAGGGCCTGGCCCAGCGCATCGTCGCGGGCACCGTGCCGGACACTCTCACCGGCAAGCAGCTGTGGTCGCTGGACCTCGGCTCGCTGGTGGCCGGCTCGAGGTACCGGGGCGACTTCGAGGAACGCCTCCGCAAGGTCCTCAAGGAGGTCCGCACCCGCGGCGACATCATCCTGTTCGTCGACGAGATCCACACCCTGGTCGGCGCGGGCGCGGCCGAGGGCGCGATCGACGCGTCGTCCCTGCTCAAGCCGTTACTGGCCCGGGGTGAGCTGCAGACGATCGGCGCGACGACCCACGACGAGTACCGCCGCTACATCAAGAAGGACGGCGCCCTGGAGCGCCGCCTCCAGCCGGTCGAGATCGGCGAGCCGTCCCCGGCGGAGGCGCTGGACATCCTGCACGGGCTGCGGGTCCGCTACGAGACGTTCCACCAGGTGTCGTACAGCGAGGCGGCCCTGCGGGCGGCGGTGGACCTCGGCACGAGGTACCTTCCGGACCGCCAGCTCCCGGACAAGGCGATCGACCTGCTGGACGAGGCGGGCGCCCGCCTGCGCATCACGGGCGCCGGGTCACCTGCCGCGCCGGCCGGCCTTGAGGTGGGCCCGGACCACATCGCGACGGTCGTCGCCCAGTGGACCGGCATCCCGGTCCAGCGGCTGACGGAGGCGGAGACGACGCGGCTGGTCCGCATGGAGGACGAGCTGCACCGCCACATCGTCGGCCAGCACCCCGCGGTGCGGGCGGTGTCCCGCGCGATCCGCCGGTCCCGGGCCGGCCTGGCCGACCCGAAACGCCCCACCGGCTCGTTCATCTTCGCCGGCCCGTCGGGCGTGGGGAAGTCGTCCCTGGCCAAGGCCCTGGCCGAGTTCCTGTTCGGCACACCGGACGCGCTGGTGCAGCTGGACATGTCGGAGTACCACGACCCGCACACCGTCTCCCGCCTCCTGGGCGCCCCACCCGGCTACGTGGGCCACGACGAGGGCGGCCAGCTGACGGAGGCCGTCCGCCGCCGTCCGTCGTCGGTGATCCTGTTCGACGAGATCGAGAAGGCCCACCCGGACGTCTTCCACACCCTGCTGCAGATCCTGGAGGACGGCCGCCTGACGGACGGCCAGGGCCGCGTCGCCGACTTCACGAACACGGTCCTGGTCCTGACCACGAACCTGGGCACGCGCTTCACGTCCCCGGCCGGCTTCATCACGCACCCGGCCGCCGCCGCCGACCTGGCGGACCTGACCGCTCAGACGGACCTGCGCCAGCACTTCCGCCCGGAGTTCCTGAACCGCATCGACGAGGTCATCGTCTTCACCCCGCTCACGGAGGCGGACCTCCTCCAGATCGTCGACCTGGAGGTGACCGAGGTGGCAACCCGCCTGTCCACGGCCCCGGCGGACCGCTCGCCAGCCGCCGCGCCCACCGCCACGGCCGGCGGCACGGGCGATGGGCCCTTCGGCTCGGCTGGCGTGGGCGGTGGCTCGGGCGATGGGCCCGGTTTGCGCGCGGATGGCGTGCCGGTCGGCTCGGCGGACGGCGGTGGGCCGGGCGGTGGGCGCGGCGGCTGGCGAGCGGTCCGC
>NZ_JAHYSG010000128.1 GCF_022095675.1 Dactylosporangium sp. AC04546
GCACGAACTAGCCCAACGCGGCGCGACCCGGCCCCCACCTGGCGCGGAGCGACCCCAACCTGGCCCAACCCGGCACGACCTAGCCCAACGTGGCGCGACCTGGCCCCACCTGGCGCGGCGCACCGGCCCGGAGCGCGCGGCGCCCGCGCTGCCCCTCGCGGTCAGAGGTCTTCCGTCGCCGGCCGGCGCTCCACCGCCGTCCAGGGGTCACGCACCGGATGCTCCTGGCCCACCGGGCAGGACTTGCGATAGTCGCACCACGAGCACCAGGGGCCGGAGGCGGTCGGAAAGGCCGCATCCGGATCGGTCCCCTCCTGCACCGCGGCCTCGGCAGCCAGAATGTCGGCCGCCGTCTCCTCGGCCCGACGAAGGTGCCGCTCCAGGGACTCCGGGGTGTGGTCATGGGCAGCCACCGTGCCCGAAGGCAGGTGGTGGAGCTCGACCCGGCGGCAGCGGCGGCGGAAGACCCGCTCGGCGGCGATCGCATACAGCGCCAGGGCGCGCGAGCCGCGTGCCTCGTCCGGCGTCGTCGGGGTGCGGCCGGTCTTGTAGTCGACGATGACCAGCTCCTCGCCGCGCTGGTCGATGCGGTCCACACGGCCGGACAGGGCCAGCGTCTCGGTGCGGGCGGCGACGGTGCGCTCGACGCCCACCGGCTCGTCGTGGGGGTCGAGCGAGTCCACATAGGACTCCAGCCAGGTCAGGGCCTTGCGGAAGACCTCGCGCTCCTGCTCGTCGTCGCGATAGCCCTCCTTGACCCAGGTCGCCTGGAGGAGCTTCGGCAGGACGGACGGGACGCGGCGCTCCGGATCCAGCGCATACCAGCTGCGGAGGGCCGTGTGCACCGAGGCGCCCAGCGAGTTGTGCGCCCACGGCGGGCCCTTGGGCGGGGCCGGGCGGTCGACGTAGGAGAACCGGTAGCGACGGGGGCAGTCCTCGTAGCTGCCCAGCTTGCTGGGCGTGCAGGTGAACAGCCGCCGGGGCGGGGCGAAGAGGCCGAGCTGCTCCATGTCCACGCCCCAGATCCTGCCACCCCGGTACGACAAAACCGGAATCAGTGGGGCTGGTGCAGGTACTCCGTGACGAAGGCGCCGATCGCGTCGGCCAGGAGCTGCACGGCGATGGCGGCGACGAGCAGGCCGGCGATGCGGGTCAGCACCTCGATGCCGCTCGGGCGCAGGACGCGCACCAGGATGCCCGAGAAGCGCAGGACCAGCCAGACCACCAGCATCACGGCCACGATGCCGACGGCCACGGCCGTGTAGCCCGACCAGTCGTCCGTGCGGCGGACGAAGAGCATCGTCGCCACGATCGCGCCCGGGCCGGCCAGCAGCGGCGTGCCGAGGGGCACCAGGGCCACGTTCGAGGTCACCTCGTTGCGCGAGGCGTCCGTCTTGCCGGTCAGCAGCTCGAGTGCGACCAGCAGGAGCAGCAACCCGCCGGCTCCCTGGAGCGCCGGGAGATCGATGTGGAGGTACTGCAGAATCTGCCGGCCGACCAGCGCGAACGCCACGATCACCCCGAACGCCAGGGCGACCGCCTGCAGCGCCGCCTTGTGCCGGTGCTCGCGCGTCATCGTCCCGGTCAGCGCCAGGAAGATCGGCACCGCGCCCGGTGGGTCCAGGATGACGAGGAGGGTAACGAAGACTTCGCCGAGCAGCTTGAGATCCACGGCCGAATTGTCCGCGATCCACCCCCGTCGAACCACCAAGCCTTGACGGCATCGAGCCGTGCCCCTACGTTGCCACTCAACAGTGAAGTTTCCTAACAGTCATGGAGGGTGCATGGGCAAACGCTCGTTCCTGGCCGGGGCCGCGGTCTCCCTCACACTGGCGTCGATCGCGCTCGTGCCGGGCACCGCTTCCGCACACTCGACACCCCACCAGGACCAGTACAAGCGCGTCGGGTACTTCATCCAGTGGGGCATCTACGGCCGCCAGTACTACGTGAAGAACCTCGAGACGAGTGGCCAGGCCGCTCGCCTGACCCACATCAACTACGCCTTCGGCAACGTCGACGCGTCGGGCAAGTGTGCGTCCGCCGACCCGTGGGCCGACTGGCAGCGGCCCGTCGGCGCCGAGGAGAGCGTCGACGGTGTCGCCGACGAGCCCGGCCAGGCGCTCGCCGGCAACTTCAACCAGCTCCTCAAGCTCAAGAAGAAGCACCCCAACCTCAAGGTGCTCCTGTCGCTCGGCGGCTGGACCCTGTCGGCCAACTTCTCCAACGCGGTGCTGACCGACGAGTCCCGCAAGGCCCTGGTCAAGTCCTGCATCGAGACGTTCTGGAACACCGGCGTCTTCGACGGCTTCGACTTCGACTGGGAGTGGCCGGGCTCCGAGGGCAACCCGGGCAACGTGATCCGGCCCGAGGACAAGCAGAACTTCACGCTGATGGTCGCCGAGTTCCGCAAGCAGCTCGGCAAGAAGGCGACGCTGACGGCGTTCCTGCCGGCCAACCCGGCGAAGATCGACGCCGGCTTCGAGGTCAAGAAGATCTTCAAGTACCTCGACTTCGCCACCATCCAGGGGTACGACTTCCACGGCACGTGGGAGACGACCACCAACCAGCAGTCCGCGCTGTTCATCCCGCGGAACAACCCGACCACGCCCGACTTCAGCGGTGCCACCACGCTGAAGGCGTACACCGACCGCGGCGCGCCGAAGAAGGCCCTGGTCCTGGGCATCCCGTACTACGGGCAGGGCTGGACCGGCGTCACCAACGCCAACCGCGGCCTGTTCCAGCCGGCCACCGGCCCGGCGCCCGCCACCTGGGCCGCCGGCAACGAGGACTACAAGGTGCTGGCGACGCTGCCGCAGCAGGGCTACAAGGTGTACCACGACCCGCTGTCCGGCAGCGCGTGGCTCTTCAACGGCACCACGTTCTGGACCTTCGACGACCCGCTCGTCGTCGCCCAGAAGTCGCTGTACATCCGCCTCGGCGGCTACGGCGGCGCGATGGTGTGGTCGCTCGACGGCGACGACGCCAACGGCACGCTGACCAAGACGATCTACTCGACCCTCCGCTAGGAGGAGCAAGCCCCCTCGCCGCGGCGCCGCAGGGTCACCGGCGCCGCGGCGAGGTCCCTCTCACAGCAGGGCGGCGATGCCGTCGAGCACGCGCTGCAGCCCGAACTCGTAGGCCCGCAGCGGGTCGCCCGCGCCGTACTCCTCGCCGGCGGCCTGACCCACCCGGGCGGCCGTCGGCCAGCGCTCCGGGTCGAGGACCTCCCCGAGCAGCGGGGCGTAGTTGCTCCACCACTCCTCCTCGGTCATCCCCGTGCGGGCCTCCGCCCGGTCGGCCTGCACGACCGCCCGGGCCGCGCCGGCCACATAGTTGAGCACGAGGGTCAGCAGCATGTCGGTGTGGACGTCGGACAGCCCGGCGCCGTCGAACGCCCGCAGCTCGAAGTCGTACTTCGCGATGACGTTCGGGCCGAGCACCGGCCGTGTGGTGGCGACCTGGAGCAGCCACGGATGCCTGCGGTACAACTCCCAGTTGTTCCTGGCGACCTCGTGCAGCCGGTCACGCCATCCGGACGTCGCGAACGCCGCCGGGACGGCCTCGGCGCTGACCGTGTCGACCATGACGTCGAGCAGCTCGGCCTTGCTCGGCACATAGGTGTACAGCGACATGGCCGTGACGCCGAGCTGCTCGGCCACGCGGCGCATGGAGACGGCCGGCAGGCCCTCCCCGTCGGCCAGCGACACCGCCACCGCCACGATCCCGGCCACCGTGAACTTCGGCTTCGGCCCCCGCTTCGGTGCCGGGCCGGTGCCCCACAGCAGCTCGATGCTGCGCCGCGGGTCGCCCGACCCGCTGTACTCCTCGGTGGTCACCCCACCACGCCGCTTCCGGAGGCGGCGGCCACGATCTGCTCCAGCACCGCGGGCTGCGTGGTCCGGGCGCCGAGCCGGACGGTCTTGTTGTGTCCGTGGTAGTCGCTGGAGCCGGTGACGACCAGCCCGAGCTCGGCGGCGAGGGCGCGGACGTGCTGCTGCTCCTCGGGCGTGTGGTCGGTGTGGTCGGCCTCCAGCCCGAACAGGCCGGCGCCGGCCATCTCGACGATGAGGGAGTCGGGCACGACCGGGCCGCGCGTGGTCGCGCGCGGGTGGGCGAAGACGGGCACGCCACCCGCCCGCAGGACGAGCCGGAGCGCCACGAAGACGTCCATGTCCTCCTTGGGCACGCGGTACCGCCGCCCGAGCCACTTCGGCTCGAACGCCTCCGACACCGTGCCGACGAGGCCGCGGCGGATCAGGGCCTGGGCCAGGTGCGGCCGGCCGACGGTGCCGCCCGCGGCGTGCTGGAGCACCTCGTCCCAGGTGACGTCGATGCCGTCGGCCTGGAGCAGGTCGACCATCCGCTCGGCGCGGGTCTCGCGGGACAGCCGCACCCGGGCCAGCTCGGTCGCGAGCGCCGGCTCGGCCGGGTCGAACAGGTAGGCGAGCAGGTGCAGCGAGATCGGCCACGGCCCACCGTGCCAGCGGCACGACAGCTCGGCCCCCGGCACGAGGGTGAGCCCGGCCGGGCGGGCGGCGATCGCCGCGGGCCACCCGGCCGTCGTGTCGTGGTCGGTCAGCGCGACGACGTCGAGCCCGGCCGCGGCCGCCTCGGCGACCAGCTCGGTCGGGGTCGACGTCCCGTCGCTCGCCGTCGAGTGGGCGTGGAGATCGATCCGCACCCGCTCAAGGGTAGTCAGCCGGTGGCGCTGGGCGTGGCGCCGGTCGTCGTCAACGGCTCGATCAGGACCACGTCGGCGCTCATCTGGTCGAGGTTCTCGGACTTGCCGTCGGGGTACAGCGCCTGGAACCGCGTGCCGTTGTCCACCAGGAAGGTCGTGGCGTTGAGCCACACCGTCTTGGTGGTGACCGTGAAGTCCCAGATCCGCGGCGTCTTGCTGCCGGGCGTGAAGACCGCGGTCAGGTCGAGCATCGCGACCTGCTTCTGGCCCTCGACGGGGTAGGCGAGCCAGTGCCCGTCAGGCGAGATCCGGCTGCCCGCCTTCGCCGCCCTCGGCAGGCCGCAGACCCGGTTCTTCACCTTGAACGGCTGGGCGAGCGACAGCAGCGCCAGGCACATGGCCTGCTCGCCGGACTGGGCCCGCACCTCGGCGTAGATGCTCTTGCCGTCCGGATGGGCGCCGAAGACCCGCAGGACGCTCTGGTCCCACTTCTCTTCATACTTCCGGCTCGTGTACCACACGTCGAACGCGCTGCCGTCGTCCTTGCCCAGGACGAGATCGGGCCCGACGAACACGACCGGGACGGCGGACGGCGGCACGTCGGTGGTGTTGCTCTTGGTCAGCTGCTGCGTGTCGTCGCCGCGCTTGGCGACGGTCATCGTCCCCTCGTCGGCCCAGGCGACCTGATTGCCCTCGTTGTCGACGGCGATGTCGTGGGCATCGTCGACGAGCACCTGCTGCTTGTTGTCGTCGTTCTGCAGGACGAGCTGCTTGTCGCCGTCGGGCTGGTTGTTGATCACCAGGTAGCCGTCCTTCGCCTGGTAGGCGGCGGCGACCGAGCCCTTCTCCGGAATCTGGATGCGCACGCTCTTGGCCGGCTGTGCGGTCCCGGGGTAGGCGTAGACCTCCCGGGCCACCTGCGGCGGCGCGACGGTGCTCGTGGGCGCCTGCGACGGCACGTCGGTGCGCGGCGGCAGGGCCAGGTCGTCGGCCGGACCGGCGCCGCCCGGGTGCTGCGGGCTGACGACCTGGAACATGGCGAGGGCGGCCAGCGCCAGCACCACGATCCCGGCGAGCCCGCCGGTCATCGCGCGCTGCCGTCGGCGGATCCGTCCGGCACCACGAATGGCGGCATCGGCGAAGTCGTCCAGCGACCCGGGCGGCGTCGAGCCCGCCTTGGCCGCGAACGTATCGCGGAGTGCGTCTTCCAGCATGGTCACGTCCCCAGTCCCACTTCCACGGGCTCGTCAACTACAGCGGCAGGCCGCGGGATCGTCACGGTTGGCGGCCGGGCCGGCTGCACACGAGCGGCCGGCTCGACACCCTCGGCGCTCAGGCGCTGACGGAGGGTGGCGAGTGCCCGGGAGGCCTGACTCTTCACGGTGCCGACCGAGACGCCGAGGAGCCGGGCGGTCTCCGCCTCGGACTGATCCTCGTAGAACCGCAGCACCAGCACGGCCCGCTGCCGGTTGGGCAGCGCGCGCACGTGGCGCCACAGCGCGTCGCGCTCGAGGGTCTCCTCGAGCTTGTCGGCGGCCGGGCTCTCCGGGAGTACTTCGGTAGGGCGTTCACCGTGCCAGCGCCGCCGCCACCAACTGGTGGAGGTGTTCACGAGCACGCGCCTCGCGTAGGGCTCGACCGCATCGATGTGCCCGAGCCGTTTCCAGGCGAGGAAGGTCTTGGTCAGTGCGATCTGTAACAGATCTTCTGCGGTTGCCCAATCTCCCGCCAGCAGGTATGCGGTGCGCAACAACGCACCGGACCGCTGTGCAACGAACTCACGGAACTCTTCCTCACGGAATACCGCCTCGTCCGGCACCGCCGCTCCCCTCCCCCGACCGCCCACGTTCGAAGACGCGGTGGGGGTGGGGCACGGTTGCAGCCGACCGGAAGATTTTTCCGGGCGATCTGTCAGGTGCCGTCATCCTCGCTGGTCGCCGCGCGCCCGAGCCGCGCCTCGACGGCCTCCGGCTCGTACATCTCCTCGACGATCCGCAGATAGAGTTCATTCGGATTCGGCAGGTTGCGAATGTTTCGCAGCGCCTGGTCCTGACCCGCGGATTCCAGCTCGAAATGCCCGTATCCGAACATGCGGCCGGTCAATGACTGCACGTATTTCATGTCGGTGACCCGCAGCAACGGCATCATGGCCACGTTGCGCGTGAAGATTCCCGAAACGACCATGACCCGCTTGTTGGTCAGGATGAAGCGGTCATACCACCAGTCGGCGACGCGCCACGCGCACCACAGGATGACCACGGCCCAGATGATGAGGACCACGGTGCGCAACTGGGTCTGGTTGTGTTTGGTCAGCCAGCCGGCGACGTATCCCATCGCGACGGTGGCACCGATCGCGACCAGGCCTTCCTTGGCCAGCTGGATCCAGTGCCGCTTCCACTCGCCGCGGAACTTCTCGGTCGGGAAGAGGTAGCGGGCGGCGTGCCGGCTGGCCTCCTCGTCGAGGGGCGCGACGCGGCTGCCGACCGGGACCGGGCCGACCTCACCGCTGCGCAGGCCCGCGAACTCGTCCTCGGTGAACGAGGGCGGCCCGTCATAGCGGGCCCGGTCGGCGTAGACACCGTCGGTCATCGGGTCGTAGGGCGCGTCGTCGAAGTCTTCGGGATAGCTGGGCGCCGAAGGGGGCTCGTTCGGCCGGGCGCGCGGGATCGGCTCCGTGTCACGATCTTCGAAGCGGCGCGAACGCCCTTCGTCCTCGGGAGGCTCGGGCCCGGTGGTCATGACGGTCAGGCAACCAGGCTGGAGAAGAAGTCACCGAAGCCGACGGCGATGTCCATGATCCCGCCACCGATGGACTTGAAGACCTCCGCCGCGGACTGCGGCCGATATGCCACGAAGAAGATGAGGAAGGCAATGCTTCCCCAGGTGAGGACCTTCTTTACCATCGCCGTCAATCCCCTCTCGCTACAACGTCGTGCACCCCCGTTGCAGCGAACTCAGCGTATCAGTCGCACGGCTGACGGTTAAGGTTTGCCGCGCCGACATCGACTCGGACCTTGATCCTAGTCGCGAGTGTCTACGCCTTGCCGTGAAGATAGGGCGACGGCGCGCCGAAGACGAGATGGGTTGGCACATCTTCGACGAGATCGTGCAGGTCAAGCCCTTCCTCAAGGAGATATCCGGCGGCGGCCGGCCAGGTCACCACGTAGATCCACATGCCCATCGCCTCACCGACGTAGGCGCAGCGGTCCTGGGGTGATTTGGCCATCCACAGCGGGGTCGGCCAGCCCGCCGCCCGCACCTTCGCGTGGGCGGTCGTGGTGGCCAGGTCACCGTCGAAGAACGGGCCGGGATCGGTGCCCGGCATGCCGGCGAAGCGGTTGCCCAGGCCGACGCCCGGCTCCTCGGCGACGATGACGCAGTCGGCCGGCCCGTGCTCGACGGGACCGGGCCCGCTGCAGGCCAGAGCGGTCGCACGGTACCCCGAGCGATCGTCACCGACCACGCCCACACCGGTGACCGTCCAGCCGCTGGGCAGCGGCCAGGGGCACCACATCGGCGTGGGCCGCCGGTCGCCGCCGCGCTGGGCCGCGGCGATGAGCTTGGCGCGGGTGGCCTCGACGATCTCCGGCCCGATGTGGTGGGCCACGTGCAACGGCAGCACCGCGCCGTCGTCATCGCACCGCCACTCGGTGTGCATCAGGTCCGGCGGCCGCACCGGACCGCCACAACGGGGACAGCTGACTGCGACGCCCATATACCCACGGTAAGGGCTCCGGAGCCGGGTTGGAGCACCCTTGGGCTACTGGTTTCCGTGCTCGCGGATCCAGGCGTGCATCGCGATGCCGCTGGCGACGCCGGCGTTGATCGAGCGGGTCGAGCCGTACTGCGCGATCGAGTACACCGTCCGGCAGGCCAGCCGGGCCGGCTCGGACAGCCCGGGCCCCTCCTGGCCGAACAGCAGCACGCAGCGCCGCGGCAGGCGGGCCCGCTCCAGCGGCAGCGCCCCCGGCAGGTTGTCGATCCCGATGAGCGGCAGGTCCTCGCCCTCGGTCCAGGCCAGGAACTCCTCCACGGTGGCGTGGTGGCGCACGTGCTGGTAGCGGTCGGTGACCATGGCACCCCGCCGGTTCCACCGCCGCCGGCCGACGATGTGCACCTCGGCGGCCAGGAAGGCGTTGGCGTTGCGCACGACGGTGCCGATGTTGAGGTCGTGCTGCCAGTTCTCGATGGCCACGTGGAAGCCGTGCCGGCGGATGTCGAGGTCGGCGACGATCGCGTCGAGGCGCCAATAGCGGTACCGGTCGACGACGTTGCGCCGATCACCCTCGGCGAGCAGGTGGGGGTCGTAGTGCGGCTCGTCCGGCCAGGGCCCCTGCCAGGGACCCATGCCCACCGCGAGCTCGACGTCTGGCTCCATCGGCGCAGACGGTACTACCCGGCCAGGAGCCGAGGGCCGCGGCCCGAGGAAAGCGTCTGAATGGAGGCCGGCCGGATGAGAAGGCTGTCCAGCTCACCCGACCGGCGTCCCAGGACCGCGCCGGTGCGCCAGGGGGTCAGCGGCGCAGGGCACGGGCCAGCTCGTGGCCGATCGCGTTGACGAACCGGCGCTCGGCCAGCTGCACGTCGATGCCGCCCAGCCGGACCACGCCCGACTGCCAGGCGGCGCGGCCGACGCTGCCGGCGATGTCCATGAGCCACTCGCCGTAGGCGTGGGCGACGTCGGGGCCCAGTCGCTCGTCCAGCAGCCGCACTGCGTGGCCGCAGTCCGCCAGTACCGTCGAAGCGTCCGCCGACCGCGCGTCGATGTCGGCGTCGGTGAGCTGCTCGGCGAAGATCGCGGCGACCACCCCGCGCACCAGCAGGGCGCGCGACCGCTGGCCGGCGGCGATGGCCTCGACGCCGGCGACGGCGTCCACCCGCTCGTCCCCCGCGCAGGCGGCGACGAGCACGCTACGGGGAAGCCGGACGAGCAGGTCCCACTCGGCCCGCCGCAGGGGCAGGTCGACGCGGGTCACATGGCTGGCGGGCTGGCTCGGCATGGCAACCTCCCACATCGAGCGTATGCCGAAAAAACCGCGGATTGCGGGCAAATCCGGATCAGCCGGTCTGCACCATGCAGCCCCAGCCGTCGTACAGCCCGTCGTGGCGCTCGACGACGCCGCGGACCTTCCAGGTCACCTCATGCAGGGCCGGCGGCTCGACCGCCTCGCTACGGATCGCCTGCAGCACGAAATCGCCCTCGTCACCACGCTCGACGGTGACCGCGAAGCCGTCGGCGCGCAGCTCCTCGGCGGCGACCTCGGCGCGGTCGGGGTCGGGGAAGTACGAGAGGAACTCCACCGCCCGCGGGGTGCTGAGCCGGTCGCCGTGCGCCTCCAGCTCCTGCACCACCTGGTTGTCGTCCATGATGTTGCGCTGCCAGGCGTCGGGGGTCAGCTGCTCCCGGACCCGGGTCCAGCCCGGATCCGGGGTCAGCGTGGTCTCCGGGGTCAGGCCGGGCACGTCGGTGAGCGGCGGCGGGGTCGCACCGTCGGGCAGGTAGCCGGTGATGCGGCCGGTGTTGCCGGACAGGACCCGGCCGACGAACGCTCCCTTGACCGCGCGCAGCGCCTGCCGTACCGCCTCGTCCAGAGCGTGGATCGCACCGAGCTCGGCGGCGTCGGGCATGCCGGTCGCGCCCTCGCCCTTGTACCGGAACTCGACGTCCAGCCGCCGCGACAGCCGGGCGACCGGGGCCGCCTCCACCGCGCCGAGGTCGATGTTGTACATCGCGAGATGGCCGCCGACCTCGCCGGGGTACACCGCCCAGCGCTCGACCCATGCCTGTTCCCGACCCAGCAGCCTGCGGAGCAAACCCACAGCCGTCCTCCCTGACGAACTACGGTCTGGGCTCCGGAAAGCTCGGCATCTCCGGACCCGCGTGCGACTTCTTGGGCACCATCACCCGGCGCCGGAAGACGCAGACAAGGGTGCCGTCCTGCTTGTAGCCCTTGGTCTCCACGGTTACGACGCCGCGGTCATCTTTCGACGCCGACTCGCGCTTGTCCAGCACGACGGTCTCGCCGTAGATGGTGTCGCCGTGAAAGGTCGGCGCGGTGTGCCGCAGCGACTCGACCTCCAGGTTGGCGATGGCCCGGCCGGACACGTCGGGCACCGACATGCCCAGCAGGATCGAGTAGACGTAGTTGCCGACCACCACGTTGCGCTTGAACTGCGTCGACGTCTCCGCGTAATGGGCGTCGATGTGCAGCGGGTGATGGTTCATCGTCAGCAGGCAGAACAGGTGGTCGTCCGCCTCCGTGACGGTCTTGCCGGGCCAGTGCCGGTAGACCGCGCCGACGTCGAACTCCTCGTAGTACCGGCCGAACTGCATCTTCGCGCTCCTCCGATGTCGGTGGCGATGTCGGTGGCCTTTTCGGGCCTTTCGGCCGAAGCATGCAGGTCGTCCCGGGAGCCCGGGTAGAGAAAGTGACCAACTGTGCGGAAACGCAGTGAGCGGCGGGGCCCTCCCTGGCACCCGCCGCCCACGCTCTGTGATGAGTATCTTGGTCCGCCTCCGGGTAGATCGCAACGCTCCGTATAGAGACGCAAGTCACAGTTACCAAAATGAGACCCAAATTGAGCGTTACCACTACGGATTGTGGCGCCACTCTCACTACACAGCGTGATAGGCCACCGAACGGTGGACGTGTTTTCGTCGGTACCGGACGGTAAAGTCTGGCGCCGATGGAACGCCTGACTTCGCGGGGGCGCGCGGGCCGGTTGGTCGCCGCGCTGGTGTTCGGCGTCCTGACGCTGCTCGGGTCCACCGTCGGCAACGACTGGTGGTTCCCGTTCTCGCCGATGCGTCAGTTCTCCAACGCCGACCCGCCCAACGAGCCGATCGCGGTGCTGCGCACCGACGGCGTCGACGCCACCGGCCGGCGCATCCAACTCAACGAGCGCAACGCCGGGGTCCGGCGGGCCGAGATCGAGTCGCAGGTCGAGCGGTTCAAGCAGGACCCGTCGCTGCTGCGCTCGATCCAGGACGCGTATGCGGCGCGCAACCCGGGTCAGCCACCCCTCGTGGAGGTCGACATCGTCGAGGAGCGCCACCACCTGCACAACGCCCAGCCGACCGGCGAGATCACCGAGGTGGTGCTGGCTCGATGGCGGCCCTGACGAAGTGGCTCTTCGCCGCGGTGCCGAAGGGGCGGATCGCGGCCTTCCGCACGCTGGTCTACGCGTTCGTCGCGCTGGACGTCACCTTCTTCAGCGGCTGGATCCGCTCCCACGCCGACCTGCCGCAGAACCTCTACCAGCCGCTCGTGATCGGCGACCTGCTGCACCTCCCCGCGCCGAACCGGGTGATCGTCGACGTGACGTTCTTCGCCCTGATCCCGCTGTCGCTGCTGGCCGCGACGGGCCGGGCGCATCGCCTCCTCGGCTGGTCGGTGTTCGTCCTGTACCTCGAGTGGATGATCATCGCGATGAGCTACGGCAAGATCGACCATGACCGGTTCGGCCTGCTCGTCGCCCTGGCCGTGCTGCCGACGGCCGGCCGCGCCCGGCACGGCGACACCGAGCTGACAGAGGCGGGCGGCTTCGCGCTGCGCCTGACCCAGATCGGGGTCATCTGCACATACTTCCTGGCCGCGGTGGCCAAGCTGCGCGACGGCGGTCTGGCCTGGTTCACGGGGGCGACGCTGACGCGGGCCTTCATCCGCCGCGGCACGGCACTCGCGCACTGGTTACTGAACATTCCGGGCTTCACGGTCGCCAGCCAGTTCGGGATCATGGGCTTCGAGCTGCTGAGCCCGGTGGTGTTTTTTGTCAAGCCGCGGGTGCGCTATGCGCTGGTCTTCGGCTTCTACCTGTTCCACCTGTTCACGTTCAGCCTGATCACCATCTCGTTCATCCCACATCAGGTGGCGATGGCGAGCTTCCTGCCGCTGGAGAAGGTGACCCCGGTGGTCTGGGTGCGCCGCCTGTTCGCCCCGGCCCGAAAGGTGGCGTGATCCGCGATGTCGGTGTGGCTGACGCTGATCAAGCTGGACCCGGCGCTGCTGCCGGCGACCCCGCCGTTGCTGGAGTCGCTGTTCTTCGACTCACCGGCGTCGACGGGAGTCGATCCGGACGAGGACGTGCTGGGCATCGACAACTTCGACGACCTGGTCGACATGGCCGACCCGTCGTCCCCGCACCCGTGGATCGCCCGGGCGACGAGGGGCACGGGCACGGCGGAGATCGACTGCGGCCTGCGCTACTGGGGCGCGTTCGTGCACGATCCGGCGGCGGTGGCGGAGATCGCGGCAAACCTGCCGAACTCGATCGAGCTGGCGTTGGAGGCCGACGAGGACTTCGAGTTCGACCAGGACTTCGACGACGTGCGGGCGTTCTACCGCCAGGCCGCCCGCGAGGGCAAGGCGGTGGTCGGCGGCGCCCACTGACCCGGGCGCTCGCCCCGTGGGCCGGTCAGCCGACCGACGGGCGGGCGCGAGCCGGGTGGTTCGGCGGGAGGGCGCAGGCGGCTGTCCCGCCGGGCATGCGGTGGCGGTTGCGGGCGACCCAGCGGTAGACCGGCCAGGCCAGCGCCGTGACCGGGCGGAAGCCCAGGACCGCGCCCGCCATGCGCCACGGGAGCGTGGACTGGCGCAGCAGGTCGGCGATCGCGGCCGGGCCCGCGGTCAGCGGGTGGCCCGGTGCCACGTAGTAGACCGCCGAGCTCACTTCGGCCTCCGTCACGCCCAGGGCGTCGAGGTCCGCGAACTGCCAGGCGACGACATCCGCATGAGGCCTGATGCGATTCTCGATGAAGCGGGCGCATGATGAACAGAAGGCGCAGTCCCCGTCGAAGAGGAAGGTCGGCCGGTCCATGGTTTCATCATGGATCATCCGGACCGCTGCGCCGGGGTGAGCCCGGCCACCGGTTGGGAATGCCGGTAAGGGGTACGCGGTTACAACGGTGCGTACCCGACGCGACGCCCGAGAAGGATCGGAGCTTCAAGCATGGCGACCGTAGACCTGACCGTGGAGAACTTCGCCGAGAAGGTCGGTGGCGAGGGCATCGCCCTTGTCGACTTCTGGGCGGACTGGTGTGGACCCTGTAAGCGGTTCGCCCCCGTGTACGAGCGGGTGTCGGAGAAGAACCCCGACATCACGTTCGGCAAGGTGGACACGGAGGCTGAGCAGCAGCTCGCCATGGAGTTCAACATTCGCTCCATCCCGACGCTCCTGATCGTCCGGGACGGCGTGGCGCTGTACTCCGAGCCCGGCGCGCTGCCGGAGCAGGCGCTCGAGTCGCTCATCCAGCAGGCCCGCGACCTGGACATGGACGAGGTCCGGGCCAAGGTTGCCGAGGCCAACACCGCCGCAGACGCCGAAGCGTAACCGCCCGAGCGCCCCGCGTCACCACCATCGCGGGGTGCTTGCATCCCCTTCGTACGCGTGTTCGAATGAACCCGTGCGATGGGACAACCTGAAGGCGACTGGCGGTCCCGGCACCGGTGACACCGGGCAGTCGCGAGTGCTTCCGCTCGCGCTGCCCGGGGCCGTCGCCCGCACCTTCGACACGCCCGAGTTCCGGGGCGTCACGTTCTACGAGGTGCGCGCAAAGTCCCTGGTCAACCGCGTGCCGGGCACCTCAAGAGTGCCGTTCGAATGGACGATCAACCCCTATCGGGGCTGCTCACACGCGTGTGTCTACTGCCTGACCGGCGACACCGCCATCCTCATGGCCGACGGGACGACCCGCCCGCTGGCCGACCTCGCCGTCGGCGACGAGATCGTCGGCACGGTGCGCGACGGACGCCTCCGGCGGTATGTCACGACGAAGGTCCTCGCCCACTGGTCGACCGTGAAGCCGGCGCACCGGGTGACGCTCGCCGACGGCACCACGCTGATCGCCTCGGCCGACCACCGGTTCCTGTCCGACCGTGGCTGGAAGCACGTCACCGGCGCGCGGCACGGGCGCAGCCGCCGCCCCCACCTGACGACCGCCAACCGGCTCACCGGCTTCGGGGCGCTGCCGGAGCGGCCGGTGGAGGACCGGGAGTATCAGCGGGGATATCTGTGCGGCTTCGTCAACGGTGACGGCCACGTGGGTCCGGTCGCCCCCGAGGCGCTGCGCCGCGCCCACGCCTACGCGGCGGCCTGCGGCGGGCTGCACGCGATGGCCGGAGGTGACCGGGAGTTCGCCGGGGCCAGCGTGCGCGACGCCAGCGCGGTGCTCGAGTGGCCCGAGGCGCCGACGCGGAGGTGGCGCCAGGGGTTCGTGGCCGGGCTGTTCGACGCGGCCGGCGGCATGGCCGACGGCCTGCCCCGCTTCCACTCGGTCGACAAGGTGGTCGTCGACTGGCTGGTGGAGTGCCTGGCGGTGCTGGGCTTCGCCTGCGTGACCGACGACGTGGGCATGGGCGGGGTGCGGGTGCTCGGCGGCACGCGGGAGCGGGTGCGGTTCGGCCTGCTGTTCGCGCCGGTCACCGCGACCGGCACGGCGGTCGGCGACCTGGTGCGCGGCGACGAGTCGCTGCGGGTCACCGCCATCGAGGCGCTGGGCGTCGAGGTGCCGATGTTCGACATCACCACCGGCACCGGCGACTTCATCGCCAACGGCGTGGTGAGCCACAACTGCTTCGCCCGCCGGACCCACACCTATCTCGACCTCGACGCCGGCCACGACTTCGACTCGCAGATCGTGGTGAAGGTCAACGCGGGTGAGGTGCTGCGCCGCGAGCTGTCGTCGAAGAGCTGGCCCGGCGCCCACCTGGCCATGGGCACCAACGTCGACTGCTACCAGCGGGCCGAGGGCCGCTATCGGCTGATGCGCGACATCCTGGCCGCGCTGCGCGACCACGCCAACCCGTTCTCGATCCTCACCAAGGGCACCCTGATCGCCCGCGACCTCGACCTGCTCAAGCAGGCCGCCGAGGTGACCAGCGTGAGCGTGTCGATGTCGATCGGGTTCCTCGACGAGGCCCTCTGGCGCTCGGTCGAGCCGGGCACGCCCAGCCCGCGTCGCCGTCTCGACGTCGTCCGCAGGTTCACCGACGAGGGCTTCCGCGTCGGCGTGCTGATGGCACCCATCCTGCCCGGCCTGACCGACACCGCCGAGTCGATCGACGCCACGGTCGCCGAGCTGGCGGCGGCCGGCGCGGCCTCCATCGTGCCGATCACCCTGCACCTGCGCCCGGGCGCCCGCGAGTGGTATCAGGGGTGGCTCGCCCGCGAGCATCCGCAGCTGGTGCCGCAGTATCGGGAGCTGTATGGCGACGGTTTCTACACCAGCCGGGCGTATCAGCGGGAGGTGTCGGCCCGGGTCCGCATGGCGTCGCGCCGGCACGGGTTACGCAGCGGCGACATAGGCACCACCCGCATGCCGTCCGCGGACTCCCCGGAGGGCTTCGGCGTGCCCGAGACGGCCGCACCGGAGCGGACCAGGCGGGTGGGCACGGGCCCCGACGTGGAACAACTGACCCTGCTGTGAGGAAGCGGAAGACGGTCGCCGGGAATCCGCTGCCTGACGGTCAGCTAACGGTCAGCTTGGTTGGCTAGGGTCGGCCGCATGGGGGCGCGTGCCGGTGACTATCTGGTGCTCATCGGGCCACCGGTGGCCGTCGGGGCGGCCGTCGGGGTGGTTGTGCTGGCCGACGAGCCAGAGGCGTTCCTGCCGCTCATGATCGTGCTGCAGCCGTTGACGACACTCGGGATCGTCATCGGGCTGGTGGAGCTCACCCGGACCGCCCGGGGCCCGTCGACGTTCCGGCTGGTGGCGCACGACGGGCGGGTGGCGTTCGGGGTGCCGCCGAACTTCCGGCGGCAGTGCCTGTTCAACGGCCTGCTCAGCGCCGCGCTGGTGCTGATGGCCGTCACCGGGCTGCGCGTGCCGGGGCGGATCGTGCCGCTCGTGGCGTGGGCCATCCTGGCGCTCAACGCGACCGCGATGCTCCTGCTGGTGCAGCGGATGCTGCGCAGCGGGCCGCTGCTGCTGACGGCCGACGGGATCGGGATCGACGGCGGGCGGACGTTCGTGCCGTGGCCGGCGCTGGAGCCGGGGCCGGACCGTCCGCTGTGGACGCTCGCGCGGCCCGAGCTGGTGGAGGGGCGGCGCATCCGCCAGCTCCAGCCGGGGCAGGCCGTGCCGCTCGACGTGTCGCTGTGGTTCCTCTCGCTGTCGATCTACGACTACGTCACCCATCCCGAGCATCGCGCCGCCATCGGCACACCCGAGGAGCTCGACCGCCTCCGCGGCACGCTGGCGACGCGAGCCATCCCATAGACCACCCCGCGAGTCACATCCCGGGCGGGCACGCTGGAGCCATGGGGCGAGCCCTGATCGCGCTGGTCGTGGCTGCTCTCGTGTACTACCTGGTGCCGCTCAGCAGGATCCGCGCCGCCGACGAGTGGGTCCGCGGCGCGGTCGCGGTCGCCGGGATCGCTGTGCTCTGCGTGCTGTTCGCCCAGCAGCTGCGCCGGCAGGTCCGCGCCGGGTCGCGCAACGACGTGCGGATCCAGAGCCTCGTGCTGCTGATGGTGCTCGCCGTGTTCGGGTTCTCGCTCGCGTACTTCATCGTCTCGGCCGACCCGCACCAGTTCGTCGACCTGCGGACGCGCACGGATGCGCTGTACTTCACACTCTCCACCCTGGCGACCGTCGGCTACGGCGACGTGCACGCCGCCGGGCAGGCCGCGCGCATACTCGTGATCTGCCAGATCGTGTTCAACCTGCTGTTCATCGGTAGCGCCGTGGCCGTGGTCAGCGCGGCCGTGCGTGGACGGCTGCAAGCCGATCGATGAGGCGAGCTACCGTTGCGTCCATGCGCAGCGCGGAGCAGATCCTCCGGGAAGCCACCACGATCGCGGTCGTCGGGGCCTCACGAAACCGTACGAAGACGGCCCATGCGGTACCACTGCAGATCCAACGCCACGGGTGGCGCATCATCCCGGTGAACCCGTTCGCGGACGAGATCTTCGGCGTGAAGGCCTACCGGACGCTGGCCGACATCCCCGAGCCGGTCGACCTGGTCAACGTGTTCCGGCCGTCGGCCGACGCCACCCAGGTCGTCAAGGAAGCGATCGCGATCGGCGCGCCGGCCGTCTGGCTCCAGCAGGACATCGTCTCCGCCGAGGGCCGGGCGCTCGCCGCGGCCGCCGGCATCGACTACGTCGAGGACACGTGCATCGCCGTGATCCGGGCCGTCCACGCGATCAGTGCCCCCGAACGACCCCGTACTCCTTGAGCAGCCCCCGGCTGATGATGGTCTTCTGGATCTCGCTCGTGCCCTCGCCGATGAGCAGGAACGGGGCCTCGCGCATCAGCCGCTCGATCTCGTACTCCTTGGAGTAGCCGTAGCCGCCGTGGATGCGGAACGACTCCTGGACCACCTCGGCGCAGTACTCCGACGCCAGCAGCTTGGCCATGCCGGCCTCGACGTCGTTGCGCCGGCCGGCATCCTTCAGCCGCGCGGCGTTGACCATCAGCCCGTGCGCGGCCTCGATCTTCGTCGCCATCTCGGCCAGCTTGAACGCGATCGCCTGATGCTTGACCAGCGGCGCGCCGAACGTCTGACGCTGCTGGGCGTACGCGATGGCCAGCTCGAACGCGCGGATCGAGATCCCGCACGCACGGGCCGCGACGTTGACCCGGCCGACCTCGATACCGTCCATCATCTGGTAGAAGCCACGACCCGCCTGGTCAGCGCCGCCCAAGACCGCGGTCGCCGGCACCCGGACACCGTCGAGGACCATCTCGGTCGTCTCGACGCCCTTGTACCCCATCTTCTCGATCTTCCCGGGGATGGTCAGGCCGGGCAGCAGCTCGTTCTCGCCGAAGCCCGGCGCCTTCTCCAGCAGGAACGTCGTCATGTTCCCGTACACCGACTCCGCGCCGAGGTCGGTCTTCACCAGCGTGGCCACCACGCTGGAGTACGCGCCGTTGGTCAGCCACATCTTCTGCCCGTTGATCACGTAGTCGTCGCCGTCGGGCACGGCCTTGCTGCGGATCGCGGCGACGTCGGAGCCGCAGCCCGGCTCGGACATCGAGAACGCACCGCGCACCTCGCCGGTCGCCATCCGCGGCAGGAGACGCTCACGCTGCTCCCCGGAGCCGTGCTGGGACACCAGGTAGGCCACGATGAAGTGCGTGTTGACGATCCCGGAGATCGACATCCAGCCGCGGGACAGCTCCTCCACGACGAGGGCGTAGGTCAGCAGCGACTCGCCCAGGCCGCCGTACTGCTCCGGGATGGTCAGCCCGAAGAGTCCCATTTCGCGCATGCCGGCGACAATGTCGGCCGGGTAGACATCGTCGTGCTCCAGCCGCTGCGCGTGCGGGATGATCTCCTTGTCGACGAACTCCCGCACGGTCTCCAGGATCGACTGCTGCACATCGGTCAGACCTGGTGTCTGGGCAAGGCGGGCCATCTGGTCGACCTCCGTTGGTCAGCACAAGTTACCGGCGGGTACGCAGGCAGTCAGTATCCCGTCCGCACCGCGCACCGGCCAATGTGAGCCGGCCACATGCGGCTGTGAAATTCTTCTCCGGTGGACGATGACCAGCGGATTCCCGGCGTGAACACCATGGCGATCGCGGCCCTGGTGCTCGCGGTGCTCCTCCCGCCGTTCGGCATCATCATGGGCCACATCGCGTGGGCCCAGATCAAGCGGACGGGCGAGGGCGGTCGCTGGCTGGCATTGACCGCCCTCGTCGTCGGCTACACCCTGCTGGCCTGCCTGTGCGGGGTCCCGATCGTGATCCTCGGGTTCTAGCGGTACTGCGCCTCACGCACGCTGTTGCCGCCGTCGATCACCAGCATCTGGCCGGTGATGTAGGACGCGCCCGGCGAGCACAGGAAGGCGATCGTCGCCGCCACCTCTTCCGGCGTGCCCGGGCGGCCCATCGGCGTGCCGAAGCCCTGCTTGAGCTCGACCAGGGTCGACGCTCCTGTGTGGATGATGCCGGGGGCGACCGCGTTCACCGTGATGCCGTCGGCGACCAGCTCCATGGCCAGCGCGCGGGTCAGCCCGACCACACCCGCCTTGGCGGCCGCGTAACCGGCCTCGGCCGGGAGCGCGTTCACCGGGCCGGCCGTGGCCGCCAGGTTCACGATGCGGCCCCAGCCGTGCTCGGCCATGCCGCCGACGAAGGCCCGGCTGACCAGGAACGCCGTGGTGAGGTTGCGGTCGATCTCGGCGCGCCACTCCTCGTAGGTGAGCTGGGCGACCGGGCGGAGCACCTCCGGGCTGGCCTTGCTGGCCAGGCCGGCGTTGTTGACCAGGATGTCGACGGCGCCGAGCTGGTCGCTGATCGCGTCGGCGAGAGCGCCGACCTCGGCCTCGACGGTGAGGTCGGCGACGAAGCCGATCACCCCGAGCTCGCTCGCGCGGTCGTGGATGCGCCGCGTGGTCGAGACGATCGCGACCGCCGCGCCCATCGCCTTCAGGCGACGGGCGGTGGCGTAGCCGATGCCGTCGGGGCTGCCGGCGCCGGTCACCAGGGCCACCCGGCCGTCGAGACGTTCGACGGCCGTCGCCGACTCGTCGTCAGCCGGCTCTTCGGCGAGCTCGGGTCCGCTGGAGGGGACGGCGCGCAGCGTGCGCCGCGCGGAGGACGGGCGGCTCACATCGCGCCGGCCGCTCTTGCCGGCGGGTCCGCTGGAGCGAAGGTCGGGTGCCATAGGGCAAATCCTGCCTTCCGGATCCACCACCGGGCAATGCGACGCGCGTTTTCTCAGGCCGGCGGGGTGAACGAGGTGGTACGCGACATGCCCGCCGCCCGGCCTTTCGCCGAGATGACCAGCGCCATCTTGCGGGACGCCTCGTCGATCATCTCGTCGCCGAGCATGACCGCGCCGAGCTTCCCGCCGGCCTCGGAGGTGTAGTAGTCGTACGCGTCGAGGATGAGCTCCGCGTGGTCGTAGTCGGCCTGGGCCGGGCGGTAGACCTCGTTCGCGGCGTCGATCTGCCCCGGGTGCAGCACCCACTTGCCGTCGAAGCCGAGGGCGGCGCTGCGCTTGGCGACCTCGCGGAACGCGTCGACGTCGCGGATCTGGAGGAAGGGGCCGTCGATCGCCTGGAGGTCGTGCATGCGGGCGGCCATCAGGATGCGCATGAGGATGTAGTGGTACGGGTCGCCGGGGTAGTCCGGGATCAGCGCGCCGACGACGAGCGACTTCATGTTGATCGAGGCCATGAAGTCGGCCGGGCCGAAGATGATCGTCTCGACGCGGGGCGAGGCGGCGGCGATCGCGTCCACGTTGACCAGGCCGGCGGCATTCTCGATCTGCGCCTCGATGCCGATCTTCCCGGCCGGCAGGCCGATCGTCTTCTCGATCTGGGTCAGCGTCAGGTCGAGCCACTGGACCTGGGCGGCCGACTGCACCTTCGGCAGCATGATGCAGTCGAGGTGCTCGCCGGCGCCCTCGACGACCTCGATGACGTCGCGGTACGTCCACGGGGTGGTGAGGTCGTTGACCCGGACCACGCGGGTCTTGCCGCCCCAGTCGCCGTCGTTGAGCGCCGCCACGATGTTCTTGCGGGCCTCGGGCTTGGCCAGCGGCGCGACCGCGTCCTCCAGGTCGAGGAAGACCTGGTCGGCAGGCAGCCCCTGGGCCTTGTCGAGCATCTTCACGCTCGATCCGGGAACGGCGAGGCACGAGCGGCGAGGACGACCGAGAGCGGCCATGGCGAAGCTCCTTAGCAACGGTTAAGGGGCGGGGTACGCCACGGTAACCTCGTTGCGTGAGCGCGCAGAATGCCCCTGTGGGAGATCTCACCGGCCGTACGATCGTGGTCACCGGAGCCAGCTCGGGCATCGGTCTGGCTGCATCTGTCGAGATGGCGCGCCGCGGTGCCCACGTGGTGCTCGTCGGCCGCAACCCCGATCGTCTCACCGCCGCGGCCGCCGCGGTGCAGGAAGCGACGGGTGGCAAGACGCCCCCGGCCTACCGGGCCGACTTCGCGCGCCTCGACGACGTGCACGTTCTCGTCGACCAGTTGCGCCAGCGGTACCAGATGATCGATGTCCTGGCGAACAACGCCGGCGGCGTCGTGCGGGGGCACGCCGTCACGCCGGACGGGTTCGAGGAGACGATCCAGAGCAACCACCTGGCCGGGTTCCTGCTCAGCAACCTCCTGCGGGAGCAGCTGCGCAACGGCCGCATCATCAACACGGCCTCCGGCGCGCACGCGATGGGCGCGGTCGACCCCGACGACCTGCGCGGCGAGCACCGGTCGGGACTGTGGCGGCGCTACGGCTCGGCGAAGCAGGCCAACATCCTGTTCGCGGCCGAGGCGGCGCGGCGCTGGCCCGACATCATGTCGGCGGCGTACCACCCGGGCTGGGTCCGCAGCCGCTTCGGCGCCGGCATCGGGGTGAGCTGGGCGAGCCAGATCACGCCGTTCGCCAAGACGCCGCAGCAGGGCGCCGACACGCTGGTCTGGCTGGCCGCGACGCCGACGGTGCAGCTCACCTCGGGCGGCTACTACGTCAAGCGCAAGCTCGCGCAGCCGACCGCGGCCACGCGGGACCCGCGGCTCGCCGCCCGGCTGTGGGAGGCCAGCCTCAGCGCTGTCGGTCTCGGTTAGCCCCGCGCACCTTGTGCAGGCGGAACGGCCGCTTCGGCAGCCGGGTCGCCGGGGACGGGCGCGGCGGGGCGGCCTGCGCATCGTCGGGCAGCGGCCGGGTGTCGCCGGCCGGGGTCAGGCGGCTGACCACGCAGCGCTCGGCCCACACGGCGGCGAGGTCGGTCGCGCCGTTGAGGCGCTTGCCGGCCAGCTGGGGCACCAGCTCGGCCCACTCGTCGGCGGACGGTTCGATCCGGGACACCGTGGCCGTCCAGGTGACGATGCGCCCGCCGTGGTCGCCGCGGAGCGTGACCTCGGCGGTGGACGCCTCGGCGAGGCCCGGGGCGGGCTGCTCGCCGGGGCCGCTCACGACCAGCAGCGAGCCGCCGAGCCAGGCACACCACACCAGGTAGGCGGGGCCGGCGCCGGGCACCGACAGCCAGGCGACCGCGGCCTTCTTGGCGGCCTCCTCGATCAACGGCTCCATACCGGCAATCCAATCACAGTGGTGTCCGGGGCGAGTGATCATGGAAATCGCGAGACCCGTACCGCCAGGCCGACACCCCGGGCGGCCACTCGCCGTCGGGCCAGCCGCCCTTGCGCAGCAGCGCGGTCAGGAACCGCTGCGGCTCGGGCAGCTTCACCCAGACCGACGGCAGGAACGTGGCCCGCCGCCGGCCGTCGTCGAGGATCAGCCCGTGGGTGCCGGGCACCAGCGCGGCCAGCACCTGCGCGCCGTCGTTGGCCGGGATCCGCGCGGGCGGGTCGAGGACGGAGACCTTGACGTCGAGCAGCGGCCAGTCGTCGTGGGTGACCGGCGGCAGCCGGGGGTCGGTCATCGCCCGCACCGCGTTGCGCACGACGTCGCGGTGCAGTGGACGGACCGGCTCCAGGCTGCCGACGCAGCCGCGCAGGACGCCCGAGCGCTCCAGGGTGACGAACGAGGCGCCGGTGGCGTGCAGGGCGCCGTCGAGCGGCAACCGGGCGACCAGGCGGGCCCCGCTGAGGCGCGCACGGACCGCGTCCGCCGCCAGGCGGGCGAGGAGCCGGCCATCCGTCAGCGACAATGCCGCCGTCACGCCACCAGCATAGGTGCGCCCACGATCTCGAGAACGCTGTGAAGGGTCTCGATTCGGCCGCCGCGCCAGTCGGGCTCCGCGTGGAACGTCAGGTGATCGCCGAGATCCGGTGCGGCCAGTTGTACCGCGGTCATCCCGAACGCCTGGGCGCCGGTGAGCTCACGGCCGCCGCCGTCGCCGACGTACAGGCACCCGGCGGGGCGGGCGCCGAGCAGTTCGCAGGCGGTGCGGTACATCGCCGGATGCGGCTTGGCCGCACCGACCTCCGCCGAGTAGACGGCGGCGTCGAACAGGCCGGCCAAGGCGGACGTCGGCAGGAAGCCCGGCAGCTCGTACCAGCAGTCGCTGACGATCGCCACCTTGATCCCGGCCGCGCGCAGGGCCCGCAGTACGGGCACCGTCTCCGCGCGCAGCGGGGCGTCCTCCTGCAGCGCCGCCAGGCGTAACTCGATCGCGGTGTGCAGCTGTGCGTCGGTTGGCGTGAGGCCGATCCGGGCACAGAGCGCACGCAGGCCGGAGACCGCGCCGTTGCCGAGCCCGCCGTGGGCCCGCTCGTCGAACGTCCGGTCGAGCAGGTCGACCCATTCGTCCGGGTCGGCGCCGAGCACCTCGGCGGTCCGCCGATGACCGTCGCCACGCCGGACGGCAGACGTACACGTGTTGAAGTAGTCAAAACAGACAGCGGTGAACACTGAACGGGCCCCCTCGTATCCTCCAAACGGATGGACGTCCGGTCTATCTAAGGACCGGGGACGAAAAGTGTCGGATCAACGACACTTTTCATGGAGTGCAAAGATCTCCCGCATGCGTGTGGCCAGCCTGCCCTCCGTTATCGCACTCGCGATCGCGATCGTGGCCATCTCGTCGTCGGCGCCGCTCATCGCGTTCGCGGCCGCACCTGCGCTCGCCATCGCGTTCTGGCGCAACGCCGCGGCGGTCGCCGTTCTGGCGCCGGTCGCGCTGGTCCGCCGGCCGAACGAGTTCACCTGGAAGGCGGGCGGCGTCAGCGTCCTGTCCGGGCTGTGCCTGGCGGCGCATTTCGCCACCTGGGTGCCGAGCGCCCAGCTCACCAGCGTCGCCATGTCGGTGGCGCTGGTCTCGACCACGCCGGTCTGGGCCGCGCTCATCTCGGCGGCCCGCGGCATCCGGGTGCCCGCCTCGACCTGGGCCGGCATCGCGGTGGCGGTGGCCGGCGTCGCGCTCGCCACCGGCGCCGATCCCGACGCGTCGCCGCGGGCGCTGCTCGGTGACGCGCTGGCGCTGGTCGGCGGCGTCGCCGCGGCCGGATACACGCTGCTCGGCGAACGGGCCCGGGCGACGATCGCGACCACGACGTACACCAGCGTCTGCTACTCGGCGTGCGCCCTGGTGCTGCTGCTGACCTGCCTGGTCGCGGGGGCCGACCTGGTCGGGTTCGACGGGCGGACCTGGCTCGCGATCGCGGCGATGACGATCGGCCCGCAACTGCTCGGCCACACGCTGATCAACTACGCGCTCCGGCGCATCTCGGCGACCATGGTCGCGGTGCTGCTCCTGCTGGAGGTGCCCGGGGCGCTGGTCATCGCCTGGCTGCTGCTCGGCCAGCTGCCCGAGGCGCGCACGCTGCCCGGGATCGCGGTGCTGCTGGCCGGGGTGGCGATCGTGCTGCTCGGGACGCGCCGTCAGCCTGGTCAGCCCACGAACGGCGGCACGGCCATCTCGCCGGAGGCGATCGGCACGACGTGACCGCCCACGGTCGCGGTGACCGCCGCCCCGCCGGACGCGGTGACCGAGCACTGCAGCGACGACGGCCGGTGGATCTCGACGCCCTGGGTGATCTTGTACTGGCTGAGGCCGTCACCGGGGAGCAGACCGGCGGCCACCAGCCAGACGCCGAGGCCGAGCGCCGCCGACCCGGTCGCCGGGTCCTCGGCCACGCCGACCTCGGGGACCAGCACCCGGGCGTGCGCCTCGTGCCGCTCGGCGTCCCAGTGGAACACGCTGAGGTTGTCGACCCTCTGCCGGAGTCGCAGCTTGGTGACCGCCTCATCCGTCACCGAGAGGTACGCGAACTCGAGCCCACAGCCGGCCGTGCGCGGTGCGGGGCCGACGTAGTCGTCCTCGGTCAGGCCGACCGCCGCGAGCAGCGGCGCCGGGTCGAGGGCCGCGCCGACGGTCGGCTCACCGCCGGTGACGGTCGCGCTGTGGTGCTCCGGGTCGATCCGGATCGGGATCAGCCCGGCGCCGCACTCCTGCACGACGTCGGTGTCCTTGACCACGCCGGCACGGTGCAGGGTGACCGCGCAGCCCACGCTCGGGTGGCCGGCGAACGGCAGCTCGGTGCCCGGCGTGAAGATCCGCACCCGGTACGTCGCCTCGGGCGTGGTCGGCGGCAGCACGAAGATCGTCTCGGACAGGTTGAACTCGCGCGCGATCGCATGCATCTGCTCGGTCGCCAGGTCCTGCGCGTCATGGACGATCGCCAGCGGGTTGCCGGTGAACGGCCGGTCGGTGAAGACGTCGACCACGGAGTACCGCACCATGCTCATGAGCGGAAGCCTAATAAGTAGGCTGGTGTCTTGTGAGTACTGCGCCGCGAGTCTATGTGGCGCGCCTCGCCGGCCTGAGCGTGTTCGATCCGAACGGCGACCAGGTGGGCCGGGTGCGTGATGCGGTCGCGCGCCCCCGTACCGGCAACCAGCCGCCCCGAGTGGTCGGGCTGGTCGCGGAGATGGTGATGCGGCGGCGCATCTTCCTGCCCATCGGGCGGATCACCGCGATCGAGCCCGACGCCGTGGTGCTCAACACCGGCACGCTCAACCTGCGCCGGTTCGAGAAGCGCACGGGTGAGCTGCTCGTGCTGGAGGACCTCCTCGACCGGCACGTCACGATCCCGGCCAGCGGCCGCACCGGAACCGTCGTCGACGTGGCCATGGAGTCCGACCGCACCGGGGAGTGGTCGCTCACCCGCGTCGCCGTCCGTGAGTTCAGCGGCCGGCTCACCCGCCGCGGCCACCTCAACCAGCTGGAGTGGGGCGAGGTCGCCGGGCTGGCCGGGGAGCCGCAGACCCAGGGCACGGCCGGGCTGCTCGCTGTCCTCGACAACATGCGCCCCGCCGACCTCGCCAACGTCCTGCAGGACCTCTCCGAGAGCCGCCGGGTCGAGGTCGCGGCCGCGCTCGACGACGAGCGGCTCGCCGACGTGCTGGAGGAGCTGCCCGAGCACGACCAGCTGGAGATCATCACCGCGCTGGAGCCGCAGCGCGCCGCCGACGTGCTGGAGGAGATGGACCCGGACGACGCGGCCGACCTGCTGGCCGAGATGCCGAAGCCCGAGCAGGAGGTGCTGCTCGACCTGATGGAGCCCGACGAGGCCTCGCCGGTCCGCGCCCTGCTCGACTACCTGCCGGGCACCGCGGGCTCGGTGATGACCTCAGAGCCGATCGTCATGCCGCCGGACGCCACCGTGGCCGAGGCGCTGGCCCGCATCCGCGAGCCGCAGCTCTCCCCCGCCGTCGCCGCCGGCGTCTTCGTCACCCGCCCGCCGATGGCCACCCCGACCGGGCGGTACCTCGGGGTCGTCCACTTCCAGCGGCTCCTGCGCGAGCCGCCCTCGGCGCTGCTCGGCGGGGTCGTCGACAACGACATCGATCCACTCGAACCAGCTACCACCCTGGCCGAGATCACCCGCCGGATGGCGACCTACAACCTGGTGGTGATGCCCGTGGTCGACGACAACGACAAGCTGGTCGGCGCCGTCACGGTCGACGACGTGCTCGACCACCTGCTGCCCGAGGACTGGCGCGACCGCGACCACGCCGAGCCCCTGCCGCTGCCAGGTGGTGGCCGTGGCTGACCGGCGCCGCCTCGACCAGCCGCGCGCCAGCCGGATCACGCTGCCCCGCTTCGACCCGGAGGCGTTCGGTCAGTGGTCGGAAGGCATCGCCCGGTTCATGGGGACCGCGAAGTTCCTGGTCTACATGACGGTGGTGATCCTGGCCTGGATCGCCTGGAACACGCTCACGCCGGCGAGCTGGCGCTTCGACCCGTACACGTTCACGTTCCTCACGCTGATCCTCTCGCTCCAGGCCTCCTACGCGGCGCCGCTCATCCTGCTGGCGCAGAACCGGCAGGCGGACCGCGACCGGCTGGCCTCCGAGGAGGACCGGCGCCGCGCGGCGGCCCAGAAGGCGGACACCGAGTACCTGGCCCGGGAGATCGCCGCGCTGCGCATCGCCGTCGGCGAGGTGGCGACCCGCGACTTCCTGCGCTCGGAGCTGGCTCGGATGAGCGAGGAGCTCGACGAGGCGGCCGTGCGGCGGGCGAAGCTGGAGCGGAAGAAGGCGAAGAAGGCCGCGGCGGCTCCCTCGTCCTCCTTGGACGAGCCGCTCGACGACGTCGACGACTCCGTGGACTCCGACGATCCGCCCCCGCGGCGCCGGTCGCGGTCGCATTAGCCGTTTCGGACATTTCGTCCGCTTTGTGTTCACGCCGCGCGCCTCAAGGGGCCGGGCGCGCGGCGCGTAAACGATGGTCGCACCGGGTCCGGCGCGGGGACAACCGCCTAGGGCGACAAAATACTCATTTCGGGTGGTGTGATGCGTTCCTCGGCGGCGCTCACCACCGGAAGTGAGGGCGCTTCCCGACGTAACATGGCACCCATGTCTGCCCCGGCCACCACCGTCGAGGACGCGATCAGCGCTGCGCTCGCGACCGTCGACGACCCAGAGATTCGCCGTCCGATCACCGAGCTGGGCATGGTGCGTGACGTCACGCTCCGTCCCGACGGCGTCGCGGCGATCGGCATCCTGCTGACCGTGGCCGGCTGCCCACTGAAGGACAAGCTGCGCAGCGACATCACGCGCGCGGTCGGGGCGGTCCAGGGCGTCACCGCGGTCGAGGTCGACTTCGGCGTCATGACGCCCGAGCAGCGCAAGAACCTCCAGACCAGCCTGCGCGGCGACGTCCAGGAGCCGGTCATCCCGTTCGCCCAGCCGGGCTCACGGACCCGCGTCTACGCGGTGGCCAGCGGCAAGGGCGGCGTGGGCAAGTCGAGCGTCACGGTCAACCTGGCCGCGTCGCTGGCCGCCCGGGGCCTCTCGGTCGGCGTCGTCGACGCCGACATCTACGGCCACTCGATCCCCCGCATGCTGGGCGCCGACGGCCGCCCGACCCAGGTCGAGTCGATGATCATGCCGCCCTCCGCACACGGCGTGAAGGTCATCTCGATCGGCATGTTCACGCCGGGCAACACGGCCGTCGTCTGGCGCGGCCCGATGCTGCACCGGGCGCTGCAGCAGTTCCTCGCCGACGTGTACTGGGGCGACCTCGACGTCCTGCTCCTCGACCTCCCGCCGGGCACCGGCGACGTGGCCATCTCCCTGGCGCAGCTGCTCCCGTCGGCCGAGATCCTGGTCGTGACCACACCGCAGGCCGCCGCGGCGGAGGTGGCGGAGCGGGCCGGGTCGATCGCCCTGCAGACCCACCAGCGCATCGTCGGCGTGGTCGAGAACATGTCCTGGCTCGAGCTCCCGACGGGCGAGAAGATGGAGATCTTCGGCGCCGGCGGCGGGCAGACGGTGGCCGACTCGCTCAGCCGCCTGGTCGGCGCGAAGGTGCCGCTGCTGGGCCAGATCCCGCTCGACACCCGCCTGCGCGAGGCGGGCGACTCGGGCCTCCCGCTGGTCCTGGCAACCCCGGAGGCCCCGGCGTCGACCGCGCTGCGGTCGGTGGCGGACCGCTTGGCCCAGCGCCGCGAGAGCCTGGTCGGCAAGCCGCTGGGCCTGAAGCCCGCCGGCCGCTGACTTCGCACCTCGCCCGCTCTGGCATCTCCATGATCAAGGGAAACATCTGGTCGCTATGGCAGCCAGAAGCTTCCCTTGATCATGGGCAGTGGGACCGCCACGGCCGCGACCGCGTCAGACATATCGGAAATGCCGGGCACTGAAATCAAACGGCAAGCAGCGAGAAGGGCTGTAGGCGCACGGAAGGAATCAAGCGGCGGGTGGCGAGAACAGCGAGCCCGCCGAGGGTGGCCTGGTGCGGCGGGTTGGCCGCGGGCCGTGGGCGCGCAGAGGGAATCAGCCCGCGGGCAGCGAGAAGCGCGGGGAACGCGGGCGGTGCGGGATCAGGTGACGTCGTCCCACGAGGCGCGGACGGCCGGCTGCGCCGAGGGCGCCGGGGTGGCCGCCGGAGTGGCCGCCGGGGCCGTGACGCTGTTCGCGGCGGACGCGGCCGCCTGGGCGTCGCGCTTCACGCCGTCCGCCACGCCTTTGACGTCGTCGTAGATGCCCTGTAACGGCTTGCGGAGGGCGGCCTCGTCGGCCTCGCTGAGCAGGTGCTTGCGCAGGAAGGTCTTCGGGTGCAGGTCTTCCAGCTGGATGTCGGTGCCCAGCTCCTTGCTGAGGTCACCGGTCGCGTTGCGCGCCATCTGGCGGACATTGCGCAGCATGCGCATGCCGTCGCCGATGGCTTTCGGCAGACGATCGGGACCGAAGATGAACAGCCCGACCAGGATGATCAGGATGAACTCCCAGCCGCCAATGTTCTCCAAGCCCATGTTGCCGGCCCTCCCCTGCTCTCAGCCGCAAGACTACGCACCCGCGGCCCCGAACGGGGAGGCCCAAGCGGTCACTTGGCGTCTGCGACCAGCGTCACGGATGTTTTTTCCCGAGTTGTACCGCGTAAGTACTGGATCTCCACCGTGTCCCCGGGTGCGTACTTGCGCACGAGCGCGGTGAGATCCCAGAACTCCTCGATCGGCTTGCCGTTGACCGCCAGGATCACGTCGCCGCTCTTCAGCCCGCCAGAAGCGGCCGGCCCGTTGGCCTCGACGGAGGCGAGACGCGCGCCGCCGGCCGGGTTGCGGTACGACGGGTCGGGCTGGACGCCCATCACCGTGCGCCGGGCCTTGCCGGTGTTGATGATATCGGTC
The DNA here is from genome assembly GCF_022095675.1 of Dactylosporangium sp. AC04546. Lineage (GTDB taxonomy): Bacteria > Actinomycetota > Actinomycetes > Mycobacteriales > Micromonosporaceae > Dactylosporangium. The sequence continues at coordinate 30,176 of NZ_JAHYSG010000128.1, forward strand.
GCGATGCGCTTGGCGTGGTTGATCGGGATCGCGAACGCGAGGCCGACGTTGCCCGCTGTGGACTGGTCTTCGGACAGGGTGCCGATCACCGAGTTGATGCCCACCACGCGGCCGGCGGCGTTGAACAGCGGGCCGCCCGAGTTGCCCTGGTTGACCGCGGCGTCGGTCTGGATGGCCGCGTAGTACCGCGCGGTGCCGCCCTCGCTGGTGCGGATAGGACGGTCGAGGTAGCTGACCACGCCATAGGTGACCGTGCTGGTCAGGCCGAGCGGCGCGCCGACCGCGACGACCGGGTCGCCGACCTGGACCTGGTCGGAGTCGCCGAACTCGACCGGCACGAGCTTGCCCTCGGGCAGCCCGGACGTGTCGATCTTGAGCACGGCGACGTCGGACTCGTCGTCGCCGCCGACCACCTTCGCCGGCACGACGGTCGCGTCGCTGAAGCGCACCGTCGCGTTGCCGGTGCCGCCCTCGACGACGTGGTTGTTGGTGATCACGTGGCCGTCGTTGGACACGACGAAGCCCGAGCCGAGCGACGTGCCCGAGCCGACCCGGATGCTGATCGTGACGACACTGGGCAGGACCTTCTTGGCCAGCGCGGCGACCGAGTCCGGCGGGCGGCCGTTGAGCGCAGGGTCGCTGCCGAGCTGGGTGCCGCCGAGGCCGCCGCCACCGCCAACGGCGAAGACGTAGCCGAGCGTTCCGCCGAGCGCGCCCGCCAGCAGCGCCGTGACGATCGACACGACCAGCACGAGGCCCAGGCCGAGACGGGGGCCCGGACCGGGCGCCGGCGGCTTCTCCAGCGGCGGGATCTCGTCCTGCGGCGTCTTCACCACGACGACCGGCGCATCGGGATCGCGCCACGGGTCGGCCAGCGCATCGGACCACCAGCTGTCCGGCGCGGGCTGCGGCTGCACCTGCGGCCGGCCCTGCGTGGGCGTCGCCCAGCCACCGGGGCTGGGCGCTGCGCCGTGGCCCGGCTGCCGCCAGGCCGAACCGTCTGTCACGATCGGCTCCTCCGTCCGTTTCGCATCCAGCATTACACGCTCCGGCATCCCACACGCGGGGGCGAGGTCTCCTAGGCTTTGCCGGGAATCGACTCACCTGGAGGTGCCCCATCACCGCGTCCGCGAGAAGCGCGCAGCAGTTCGCCGACTTCGTTGACGGATATGTGCTGGAGGACCCGGTGCTCACCGCCGCCCGCGAACAGGCCGGTGAGCTGGGCATCCACGCCGTCAGCCGGGGTTGCGGCGCGGCACTGCGGGTGATCGCGGCGGTGAGCAACGCCAAGGCCGTCGTCGAGGTCGGCACCGGCACGGGGGTGAGCGGCGGGTGGCTTCTGCGGGGAATGCGGCGCGACGGCGTCCTCACCACGATCGACTACGAGGCGGAGCACCAGCGGGTCGCGCGGCGCGTGTTCTCCGCCGCCGGCAACCCGCCGTCGCGCACCCGCATCATCACCGGCCGGGCGCTGGACGTGCTGCCGCGGCTCGCCGATCGGGCATATGACCTGGTGTTCGTCGACCACGACCCGGCCGAGTACGGCCCCGTCGTGGCCGCGGCCGAGCGCCTGCTGCGGCCGGGCGGAACGCTGGTGCTGAACGACGCGCTGGCCGGCGGCCGGGTCAGCGATCCCACGATCCGGGACACAGAGACGGTACTGCTGAGGGAGACGGTCAAGGGCCTGCGCGACAGCGACGCCTGGGTTCCCGCTCTGCTGCCGGTCGGTGACGGACTGTTGCTGGCGGCCCGCGCGGCTTAGAAAGTGTCGTACCCGGGTTCGAAACTGTCGCCATGACCGAACTCGGCACCACCACCCGCGTCGTCCTGTCCGCCACCGCCCCGTTCGACCTCGCGTGCTCGCTGCGCGCGATGCGCACCTTCACGCCGACCGCCAACGACCAGTTCCTCACCGGCGACGGCCGCGTGCGCAAGGCGTTCCTGCACCCGACCCACCCGTCCCAAGCCGTGGTCACGGAGGTGATGGCCCGCGACGACGGCGAGCCGGGCGTCGCCATGACCGTCCACAGCGGCGAGCCCCTGACCCCGGCCGAGACGACCGCCGTGGCCACCGCCGTCACCAACTGGCTGGGCCTCGACGACGCCCGCGCCGATTTCCTGGCGATCGCCCGCACCGACCCGGCCATGGCCCGTCTCCTGCCCGTCGCCGAGGGCCTGCACCAGGTCTGCTTCCCGACCCTGACCGAGGCCGCCGCCTACTTCACGCTGACCCACCGCTCCACGGCCTGGTATGCGGCGGCCCGCAAACGCCGCCTGGTCGACGAACTCGGCCCGTGGGCCGTCGTGGAAGGCCGTGCGTATACGGCGTTCCCCACGGCCGCCGTAGTGACCGCCCTGGACGAGCACGGCCTCCTGCCCTTCACGGGCAGCAAGTTCCGCGCCGAGCGCCTGCTGACCGTGCTGTCCGGCCTCGCCGAGCTGGACGAGGCCGCCCTCCGCACCGCGCCGTATGAGGAGGCTCGCGCGACCCTGCTCGCCGTCCGCGGCATCGGCACCTTCACCGCCCACGCCCTCCTCCTGCGCGCCCTGGGCCGCCCCGACGCCGTTCCGCTGGAGCGGACCCAGTTCACGAAGACGGCCCTGGCGCTCTACGGCGAGCCGGCCCCGACCCCGGCCGACCTCCGCCGCCGCTATGGCCCGTGGATCGGCTGGTGGGCATACACGGCCCGGACGGCCCTGGGCTGGGTCGCCACCCCGGACTCGTCCGATGCCCCGTCACCGCCGCCCGTCCCGCTGGCCCTCCCGCTGGCCGCCGCAGCCGCCTGACGCACGCCGGGGCCGGGCCGGACCGGCTAAGGCCTGTTTCATAACTGGGGTCGGAGCGAGGCGGAGTCCAGATTTCGTCTGGCGTCGCCCCGCGGAAGTCCGGCTACCGGTGTTGTAACCGGGCTTTCGCGGGGTGGCGCCAGGCGGAATCTGGGCCCGTCGCAGGCC
>NZ_JAHYSG010000129.1 GCF_022095675.1 Dactylosporangium sp. AC04546
GCCCCGCCCCGTCGACGGACTGCCCGGGCAGCAGCCCGAGCCAGGCCCGGTCACTGGCGAGCACCAGCACCCGGGCGCCGACCTCGACCCGGGCACCGTCGCCGGTCCCCACCCAGGCCAGCCGCGCCGGCACGACCACGGTCGCGTCCCGCCCGACGGTCGCCCGCCCGAGCCGCGGATCGTCGGCGATCGTCAGCCCGAACCGGACGTCCGCCCGCCGGGCGGCCAGCTCGGCGAGCGGCTGCGCGTCGCGCTCCCCCACCCGCGCCGCGGTCGCGGCCGCCCCGCACGCGACCCCGAGGAGGACCGCCGCGATGATCCACCGCGCCTTGGCCAGCCGGGTGCGGCGCAGGCGTGGGCAGAGTGCGGCCAGGAGCAGGGCCGCTGTCGCGGTGCACCAGGACGCCGGCGCGGGGAGGAACAGCGCGGTCAGGGCGGACAGCCAGGCGCCGAGGGCGGCGCCGGCCAGGCGGAAGTCGTGGGTCATACGGTGACCCGGTCCTTGAGCTGCTGGAACTTCGCGTCGCCGATCCCCTCCACCTTGCGCAGGTCGGCGACCGCGCGGAAGCCACCGTGGGACTCGCGGAACTCGATGATGCGCTGGGCCAGCACCTCGCCGATGCCCGGCAGGGTCTGGAGCTCGGCCGCGGTGGCCGTGTTGAGGTTGACGAGGCCGCCGGCCGCCGCGCCGGTCGGGGCGGGCGCGCCCGGGGGCTGCGGGACGCCGACCGCGACCATCTCGCCGTCGACGAGCTTGCGGGCCAGGTTGAGGCCGGTCAGGTCGGTGCCCGGCAGCGGGCCGCCCGCGGCCTCGATGGCGTCGGCGACCCGGGCGCCGGCCGGGAGGCGGACCAGGCCGGGGCGGTTGACCTTGCCGGTGACCGAGACGACCAGCAGCGCCGGGGAGGAAGAGGGCTGGGCCGGGGCGGCGGTCGAGACGGCCACCTCCGGTGCCGGCGTCACCCGCGGCCGGGAGTGCCAGGCGTAGAACGCGGCCGCCGCGACCACGACGGCGGCGATGACCGCCAGCACCCGCACCCCGGGCCGCCGCGGATCGAACGCGGCCAGCCCACCGCCGCCCCGCGCCACGACCGGAACTCCGTCGTCCGCGCCGAGCCCGAAGTCGGCGACCGAAGCAGCGGTGGGAAGGGTGCCGCGCGGCGGCCGGAACGTGGCGTCCCACGGATACGAAAGGTCGTCGTCCAGGTCCGGGGGCAGGCCGACCACCCGGGCCGGCGCGTCGTCAGTCTCGCCAGAGCGCCTCATGCCCGGCACCGTAGGCGCACAGCCGTACCGCCCGCCCGGCCCGAACCCCGGATCTGTGGATAACCCGGCCCTTGTGGATTACGCCGTCCGGTACACCACCACGGCCACCATGCCCGGCCCCACGTGGGCGCCGACGACCGCGCCGACCTCCGTGAGGTACGCGGCCCGCAGCTGGCCGCCCAGGCGCTCCTTCAGCGTCGTGAGCAGCGCGTCCGCCCGGTCCGGCGCGGCCAGGTGATGCACCGCCACGTCCACCTCCGAGGTCCCTGCCGACTCGGCGGCGATGTCCACCAGGCGGGCCAACGCGCGGCTCGCCGTGCGGACCTTCTCGCGCACCACCACGCCCTGCTCGGTCGTGTGCAGGATCGGCTTCACGGAGAGGGCCGTGCCGAGCAGGGCCGCGGCCGCGCCGATGCGGCCGCCGCGGCGCAGGAACTCGAGGGTGTCGACGTAGAAGAGCGTGGTGGTGCGCTCCACCGCGGCGAGCGCGGCCTCGCGGACGTCGGCGAGCGTCCCGCCCGCGGCCGCGGCGGAGGCGGCGGCGACGGCCGGGAAGCCCAGGCCCATGCCGGTGGACTGGGCGTCGATGACCTCGACGCGCCCGTCGAAGGGCGCGGCGGCCAGCACCGCCGCGTCGTACGTGCCCGACAGCCGCGCCGAGAGGTGCACGGACAGCACCGACGAGGCGCCGCCGTCGAGCAGTTCGCGGTACACCTCGGAGAAGGCCTCGGGGGACGGGCGTGACGTCGTCACGGCCACGCGCCGAGCGTTGAGGGCGTCGGCGACGGTGGCGGCGTCGATGTCCACGGTGTCGAGCCCGGTCACGCCGTTGACGACCACGGCGAGCGGGACGACGGTCAGGTTGCCGGCCAGGTCGGGCGGCAGGTAGGCGGTCGAGTCGGTGACCACGGCGACGGCGGGGTGTGGGCCGGTCATGACGGCACCGTAGCGGATCGACCTGAGCGCACGGCTCAGCCTTCCTTGATCGACACCACCTGGAGCGGCGTGCCCTGCTGGCAGGTGGTGGCCAGGCCGGCCTGCGGGACCCCGGTCACGGTGAGCTTGACGCCGCTGCGGTACTTCGAGGGATCGCCCCCGAGCAGCAGATACGTCTTGTCGGCGGTCGAGAGCAGCACGCACCCGGCCTCGACGCCGTCCTTGACCTGGCCGGTGACCGTGATCTCGCCGCTGAGCGCCCCCGAGGGCACCACCGACGGCGCCGGCGACGCGGACGCAGGCGCGGACGCGGGAGATGACGACGACGGCGCCCCGGCGGAGTCCGTGGCGTCGGGCGAGGCGCAACCGGCCAGCGCCAGCGCGGCGAGGACGGGCAGTGCGGCTAACCGAAGCTTCATGGTCCCTCTGACGTCTCGGCGAACCGGGCGGTTCCTCCGAGGCTACGGCACGTTGTGTGCGAGCATCTGCCAACCCCGCACGGTGTCGAACAGCAGGTGCGTGGAGTGACAGTTGTGCAGCGCGCCGAGCGTCGGGGCGAACTCGGCCGGCCAGCCGAGCAGCGCACACGTCGCATAACGGGCCGCGGCGCCGTGCGTGGCGGCCACGATGACGGCGTCGTCGGGGGCATTGTCGACGGCCTCCTGCAGGGCGGTCGCGGTGCGCTTGCCGAGGGCGTCGACCTCCTCGACGTCCGCGTCGCCGACCTGCTCGCTGCGTCTCCAGCGCTCGAACGCCTCCGGCCACCCGGCGATGATCTCGGCGTGGGTCAGGCCCTCCCAGCGGCCGAAGCTACGCTCGCGCAGCCGCTCGTCGTGCCGCACCGGCAGCCCGGCCAGCGCCTCCAGGGCGGCGGCCGTGTCGGCGGCCCGCCGCAGGTCGCTCGCGATGAGGACGGTCGGCTTGAGGGCGGCCAGCCGGGGTGCCGCCACCCGCGCCTGCTCGGCGCCGATGTCGGACAGCGGTGTGTCGGTCTGACCCTGGACGCGGCCGCCGGCATTCCAGGCGGTCTGGCCGTGCCGCCACAGCACCAACAGCGTCATGCGGTGGCGGGCAGGTCGCGGTCGACGAACTCGATGACCGGGCAGTCCTTCCACAGCCGGTCGAGGGCGTAGAACTCGCGCTCCTCGGTGTGCTGGACGTGCACGACGATGTCGACGTAGTCCAGCAGGACCCAGCGGCCGCCCCGCTCGCCCTCGCGGCGGACGGGCTTGGCCTTCTCGGGCAGCTCCAGCAGGCGCTCCTCGATCGCGTCGACGATCGACAGGACCTGGCGCTCGTTGGGCGCGGAGGCCACCAGGAACGCGTCGGTGATGACCAGCTGGTCGGCCACGTCGAGGATGACGATGTCTTCGGCCTTCTTGTCGGCGGCCGCCTGGGCAGCGGTGAGCGCCAGCTCGCGGGCACGCTCGGTGGCGGGCACCGGTCTCCCTTCGTCGTTCGGTCCCGGCTCTCCGGGCTGTTTCTAGCCTCTCACGGAGGTACGACAGAACGCCCGTCAGTTGTTGCCGACTTTTCGGTACAAACCCCGCTTATTGATGTATTGCACCACCCCGTCCGGCACCAGATACCAGACCGGCTGACCCGCCTCGACCCGTCGCCGGCAGTCGGTCGACGAGATCGCCATCGCGGGCACCTGGATGAGGCTGACCGTGTCGGCGGGCAGGTGCTCGGCGTTGAGGTCGAAGCCGGGCCGCGTCACGCCCACGAAGTGCGCCAACGAGAACAGGTCGTCGGCGTCCTTCCAGGACAGGATCTTGCCCAGCGCGTCGGCGCCGGTGATGAAGAACATCTCCGCGTCGGTACCGTAGATGCGCCGCAGGTCCCGCAGCGTGTCCACGGTGTAGGTGGGACCACCGCGGTCGATGTCGACGCGACTCACGGTGAAGCGCGGGTTGGAGGCGGTGGCGATCACCGTCATGAGATACCGGTCCTCGGCCGGGCTGACGCTGGCCTCGCTCTTCTGCCACGGCGCTCCGGTCGGCACGAAGACCACCTCGTCGAGCCCGAACCGGTCAGCCACCTCGCTCGCCGCGACCAGGTGGCCGTGGTGGATCGGGTCGAAGGTCCCACCCATGATGCCCACGCGCATCACCGCATCGTAATGATCGGTGCGGTTCATCTGGACGTCACCCGGACGTGGTCGGCGGACCGGCGCCCGGGGCACCGGCCCGCCCTCCCGCGTGTAGCGTTACGGCCATGACGCTGCCTCACCCGAAGGGCGAGTTCGACAGCTCCCGCGCGCAGTGGCGCTCCGCGCCCGGCGGAAGCCACGGCAGTCGCGTCGAGGTCGCCTTCGTCGACGACCTCATCGGCCTGCGCAACGGCGCCGATCCCGACAGCCCGATCCTGGTCTTCACCCAGGCCGAGTGGGACGCGTTCGTGCTCGGCGCCAAGGACGGCGAGTTCGACGTGCGGACTCAGGGATAGAGCAGGGACCGGATCGGCTCCAGCCGGTCGACGCGCGGCGCCAGGGTGCGCACGCGCAGGACCAGCGTGACCGCCTCCAGCGTGGCGTCGTCGTCGGGCACCAGGTACTCGTCGTGGCGCACGAGCCACGCCGCCACCGCGGGCCAGTCGAACACCGGCCGCCGCGGATGCGGCCCGACCGGCGGCGGGAGCGCCCACCCGCGCACCACCTCGGCCGGCCGGCCCACCCGTTCGGCGACCGTCTCGACCGTGACGAGCGGGTCGTCGCCGGTCGCGCGGTCGGGCACGAGCCCCGCCGCGTCGAGGTCGCGGACGCCGGAGACCACCGCGTCCACGAGCGTCGGCGCCGGGCGGTCGAACGCCACCCAGCCGGCCCCGTCCGGCCGCGCCTCCACGCAGGCGTCGACCGCCCGCCACAGCAGCCGGTCGGCCCGCTCCTCCGTGATGTCCCCGGCCACCACCAGCCGGAACTGCCGCAGCCTCATCGCGCCACCCGCCCGCAGGCGCGGTGCCGGTGTGCGAACGCGTCGATGCGCCGGGCCGCCCGCTGCGCGGCGGCTCCCCGCGGCACCCCGTCAGGCAGCCCGAGCCATCCCCCGCACACCGGGCAGTCGAGCCGCAACCAGGACCTGTCACTCACCGTCGTTCCTCCCCCGCCGATCGGCATCGCTTCCAGCCAGCCAACACCAGAAACAGCGGCTTGGGAGGGGCCAGAGCGGGGGCCAGCCGCAGCTCCGACATATACCGACATAACCCTCACCAGGACCCTCCGGAAGCATCGGTGCTACCGTGGTGGCGTGCATACGACGATGCTGAGCAGCTGGCGCGCCCGTTAGGGGCGGCCACACTCGCGCATTCGCACGCACGAATCCCCACGCACACAGGCCGCCCGGTCCGGGCGGTCGTTCTGACGTGCACCGCGCGGATCCCGGCGGCCCCTGACTCCCCGAAGGGAAGCCACCATGTCCAAGCGGCGCATCTCCGGTTTCAAGCCCACCGGCCGGCTCCAGCTCGGCAACTACGTCGGCGCCGTGCGGCCGGTCGTCGCCGGCCAGCACGAGCCGACCGTGGCGTTCATCGCCGACCTGCACGCGCTCACCGTCCCCCACGACCCCGCCGAGCTGCGGGAGCGATCGGCGGAGGTGGCCGGCCTGCTGCTCGCGGCCGGCGTCGACCCGGCCCGCACGATTTTGTACCGCCAGTCCGACCTGCCCGCCCACGCCGAGCTGCACTACCTGCTCGAGTGCGTCGCGGGCTACGGCGAGGTACACCGGATGATCCAGTTCAAGGAGAAGGGCGGCGGCAGCGGCTCACGGCTCTCGCTGCTCACCTATCCGGTGCTCATGGCGGCCGACATCCTGCTGCACGACATCGCGGAGGTGCCCGTGGGCCGCGACCAGCGCCAGCACGTGGAGCTGACCCGCGACCTGGCGATCCGCTGCAACGAGCGGTACGGCCCGGTCTTCACCGTCCCCGAGGCCGTCCACCCGGCGGTCGCCGCCCGCGTGGCCGACCTGGCGACGCCGACGGCCAAGATGGGCAAGACCAACGCCTCCACGGCGGGCGTGCTCTTCCTGCTCGACCCGCCCGACGTGCTGCGCCGCAAGATCATGCGGGCGGTCACCGACGACGGCACCGAGATCGTCCACGACCCCGACCGCAAGCCGGGCGTGTCGAACCTGCTCGACATCCTGGAGGCGTGTACCGGCGAGCCCCGCCGCGAATTCCGCGGCTACGGCGAGCTCAAGGCCGCGGTGGCCGACGCGGTCATCGCGACCCTGGAGCCGATCCAGCGGCGCTACCGCGAGCTCGACGAACACGACGTCGAGCAGGTCCTGCGCGACGGAGCGGAACGGGCGAGCGAGCGGGCGGACGCGACGGTCCTGCGACTGCGCGCGGCGCTGGGCCTCACAGCCGGACGGCGCGCTCCCGCAGGTAGCCCAGCGACGCCGCCGACGGTCGGGGCACCGCGCTGAAGCGGGCCGGCCGGAAGTCGATCTCCTCGATCAGCAGGTCGGCCTCGACCAGCAGCGCCCACGGCACGTAGAAGGTCCGCTGGCCGGTCACCGCCACGCCCACGAAGTCGACCCGGGGCAGCAGCGCCGGCGAGCCGACCGGCCACACGGCCGTGGTGAACGTCGTGCCGTCGGCCCGCGCGGCGAGGGTCGACTCGGCGAGCCGCGGGTCGCCCAGCGTGCGGCGCTGGTGCTCGGCCACGTCGATGGCCAGGCGGCGCCGGGCCCGGGTCGCGGCCGGGTAGGCGGGGTGGTCGGGCGCCGGCGCGAACGGCACGACGCGGCCCTCGTCGTCGGTGGTGTACGCCATCGGCGACAGCGGCCGGGCGGTGCGCGCGTACTCGTCGGCGGCCAGCTCGTAGAGCTGTTCGACCAGCCGCGGCTCGTCGGCGCAGATCAGCAGCATCACCGTGCTCGGCAGGAACGCGACGGCCCGGCCCCCGACCTGCTCGTCCAGCTCGGCGAGCCAGCCGTCGAGGAGGACCCAGGAGACGAGCTGCTCCTCGTCGTAGTCCGGCACGTGCAGTACCGACGGGCCGAACAGGGCAGCCGAGGCGGGCAGCTCCGCCCGCGCGAGGGTCCGGTCGTGCGCCGCCGTGAAGATCTGCTCCACGCCGACGCCCCAGCGGGCCGGCGTGTCGACGTCGAGCGGGACATCGCCGCAGAGCACGACCTCGTCGAGGTCCGGCAGGGCGGGCCGGCGCAGCGTGCGGGTGCCCCGGGCCGCGTGGCGCAGCGCGATGCGCAGCCGGGGCAGCGCCTCGGCGAACGACGCCGGTTGTGCCGGCGGCGCCAGGCTGTGCGCCACGAACTCGCGGACGAACTGCTTCTTGTCACCCGGATTTCGCTGGTACTGGCTGAAGGCCTTCGCCAGGAAGAGCCAGCTGTGCACGTCCTGCCCGCACTCGCACACGATCGCGAACTGCGTCGGACGGAACTCGGCGTCGTGGACGCCGATCCGGCGGAGCTCGGCCAGCACCTGGTCGGCGAATCGTTCCCGGGGTGACCGGGACGGTCGGGTCAGCCGTTCGAGGATGCCCACCGGCCCGACGATAGCCTCATGCGAGCTCAGAGGCGATGGGCTCGGGGGCGATGACGAGTTTTTCGTAGCACAGGCTGAGTGGGCTGTGGACGTACGGTCCATACGGAGGAATCGGCCGGTATCCGGCTGATTCGTACAAACGGATGGCCTCCGGCTGGCGCGGCCCCGTCTCCAGGCGGACCACCCGGTAGTGCGAACCCGTCGCGAGGTCCTCCAGGGCGGCCAGGACGCGCCGCGCGATGCCGTTGCCGCGGTGGGCCGGCCGCACGTACATGCGCTTGATCTCGGCGGTCTGGTCGTCGAGCGGCTGGAGCGCGCCGCAGCCGGCTGGGACACCGTCGACGGTGGCCAGCACGAACCGGGCGTTCGGGCCGAGCGGGAACCGGCGCCGGCCGGCCTCGCCGTACCGCCCGGCCGCCTCGTTCTCGGCCGCGGCCATCAGCTCGGCGACCTCCCCGTCGGCCACCGCGCGGCGGATCACCCGCACCTCGCGGTTGCCGTCGTCGAACCGCTTCTCGAAGCAGCGGCTGGCCTCCAGCTTGACGTACGGCCCGAAGCGCGGGATCGGCCGGTAGCCCGCGGCCAGGAACAGCGAGATGGCGTCGGGCGACGTGACGCCCGTCTCCAGGCGGAGCACCCGGTGGCCGCGGGAGGCGGCGAAGTCCTCCAGCGCCGCCAGCATCCGCCGGGCGAGGCCGCGGCCACGGTAGGCCGGGCGCACGTAGAGCCGCGTGACCTCCGCGGTGTCGATGTCGACCGCCAGGATCGCGCCGCAGGCGACCGCGTCACCGCCGACGACCGCGACCAGATAGCGCGCGGCCGGGTCGACCGAGTACACATGGCCGTCCCGGCCACCGTCGCGCGTGCGCAGTTCGACCTGCTGGTCGACGACGAGCGCGATCACCTCCGAGTCGCCCGATGGACGTTGCTCGATCAGCATGGAGCGACGGTACGCAACCCGGATTTCCCCGATGTTTCACCTGACCAGCGACTTCCGTTGCACGAAGGGTCAAATTTCGTCGTCGTCCGGCTCATCCCCGGGTGAAACTTCCAGCCGCCCGTCCACCCGCACCCCCGCCTGCCCGTCCTGCTGCTCGAACGGCACCCGGCGGGCCTTGCGCAGGGCCTTGCGCTCGGCCGCGCCGACCCGCTTCGACGGTTCCTCGAGCCGGTAGTCGGTGCCGCGATTGCCCGGCACGTACTCGGCGGCGGCGAAGTGTTCCGGCTGCCAATCGAATTCACGAACGCCAATGCGAACGGGATCGCCGGGAGTCGCGCCGGCCTTCTTGAGGGCCTCCTCGACCCCCAGCCGGGCCAGGCGGTCGGCAAGATAGCCCACGGCCTCGTCGTTGTCGAAGTTGGTCTGGCGCACCCACCGCTCCGGCGCGCCGCCCGTGACCACGAAGACGCCCTCGCCGTCCCGGCTGATCGTGAAACCGCTGTCGTCGACCGCGGCCGGCCGGATGACGATCCGGGTGCGCTCCGGCGGGGGCGCCGCCTTGCGCTGCTGCTCGACCAGCTCGGAAATGGCGAAGGTCAGCTCGCGCAGGCCCTCGCGGGTCACCGCGCTGACGTAGTACACGGGGTAGCCCTGCGCTTCGAGCTCGGGCCTGATGATGTCGGCGAGGTCGCGGCCGTCGGGCACGTCGACCTTGTTCAGGGCGACGATGCGCGGCCGGTCCTCCAGCCCGCCGTACGCGGCCAGCTCCGCCTCGATCGCCGCGATGTCCGACACCGGGTCGCGGTCGGTCTCCAGCGCCGCCGTGTCGACGACGTGGACGAGGATCGCGGTGCGCTCGATGTGCCGGAGGAACTCCAGCCCCAGCCCCTTGCCGGTGGCCGCCCCCGGGATGAGCCCCGGCACGTCGGCGACCGTGTAGGTGTTGTCGCCGGCCTGCACCACGCCCAGGTTGGGCACGAGCGTCGTGAACGGGTAGTCGGCGATCTTCGGCCGGGCCGCCGACATCGACGCGATGAGCGACGACTTGCCGGCCGACGGGAAGCCCACCAGGCCGACGTCCGCGACGCTCTTGAGCTCCAGGATGACGTCGATCTGCTCGCCCGGCTCGCCCAGCTCGGCGAAGCCCGGCGCCTTGCGGCGGGTGCTGGCCAGCGCGGCGTTGCCCCGCCCGCCGCGGCCGCCACGGGCGAGCTCCAGCTCGGTGCCGGCCCCGACGAGGTCGGCGATGACCTCACCGGTGAGGCTCTGCACGACGGTGCCGTCGGGCACCCGCAGCTCCAGCGACTCGCCGTTGGCCCCGTCGCGGTCGTTGCCGGCCCCGCCGTGGCCGTTGCGGGCCTTCTGGTGCGGGTGGAAGTGGAAGTCGAGCAGGGTGTGCACGCCGGGGTCGACGATCAGCTTGACGCTGCCGCCGTGCCCGCCGTCGCCCCCGTCGGGCCCGCCGAACGGCTTGAACTTCTCGCGGTGGATGGACACGCAGCCGTGACCGCCGTCGCCTGCCTTGACATGCAGCACGGCCCGGTCAACAAACGTGGTCACGGAGAACGCTCCTTCAGGTGCAAACGGAAACGGCGGGCCCGGCGCTCAGTGCGCCCGGCCCGCCGCCCGGAAGAGAAAACTCAGCCCTCAGCGGGCGTGATGCTGACCGTCTTGCGGCCCCGCTTGAGGCCGAACGTCACGTGCCCCGCGGCGAGCGCGAAGAGCGTGTCGTCGCCGCCGCGGCCGACCAGGTCGCCCGGGTGGAACTTGGTGCCGCGCTGGCGGATGATGATCTCGCCGGCGTTGACCAGCTGGCCGCCGAAACGCTTCACGCCGAGCCGCTGGGCGGCGGAGTCGCGCCCGTTCCGCGAGCTGGACGCACCCTTTTTGTGTGCCATCGCGCTTGCCCTACTTCCCGGTGGAGATGCCGGTGACCTTGACCTGGGTCAGCGGCTGACGGTGACCCTGGCGCTTGTGGTAGCCGGTCTTGTTCTTGAACTTGTGGATCCGGATCTTCGGACCCTTGGTGTGCGCAACAAGCTCAGCTGTCACCGCAGCGTTGGCAAGCTTGGCCGCGTCGGTGATGAGATCCTCACCGTCGACAAGCAGGACGGCGGACAGCGTCAACGCGTCACCCGGCTCGCCCGCGAGCTTCTCGACCTCGATCACATCGCCCTCGGCGACCTTGTACTGCTTGCCGCCGGTCTTGACGATCGCGTACATGGGACGCGGACTCCTGTCGTAGCTACTGGCGGGTTGGTCGGACGCGTTGCCTGCTTGTCACAGGCACGCAGAAGACCCTGCGCACGAAAGTGCGCTCTAGTGAGAGTACGCCATGCCCGGCGTACTCCCCAAATCAGGGGCGGGTCCGCCGGCGGACGCCACCCCGGCGAGTGCGCCGCCGGGCGCCGTTGCCCGCCGGTTCCTCCTCGTCGTCGTCGACGTTGTCGGGGTCGTCCTCGGAGGCGATCGGCGTGAACTCCGCCTCCTCCGCGGCGTCCTCGACCACGTGCGTGGCGTCGACGGCCTCCACGGCCTCCTCGGCTTCCTCCGCGACGGCCGCACCGCCACGGCGGCGGCCCCGGCGGGTGCGCGGCGCCGGAGCGTCGGCCTCCTCGACGCCGCTGGTCACCGTGGCGGAGGCCACCTTCGCGACCGCATGGCTGTGACCGTTGCCACCGCCACCGCCGCCGGTGCGCTTCTCCGGGATCGGCTCGGTGTGGATGATCAGGCCGCGGCCCTTGCACACCTCGCAGGTCTCGCTGAACGCCTCCAGCAGGCCCTGGCCGACCCGCTTGCGGGTCATCTGGACCAGGCCCAGCGAGGTGATCTCGGTGACCTGGTGCTTGGTCCGGTCACGGCCCAGGCACTCGGTCAGCCGGCGCAGGACCAGCTCGCGGTTGGACTCCAGGACCATGTCGATGAAGTCGATGACGATGATGCCGCCGAGGTCGCGCAGCCGGAGCTGGTGCACGATCTCCTCGGCCGCCTCGAGGTTGTTGCGGGTGACCGTCTCCTCGAGGTTGCCGCCGGCGCCGGTGTACTTGCCGGTGTTGACGTCGATGACGGTCATCGCCTCGGTGCGGTCGATGACCAGGCTGCCGCCGGAGGGCAGGAAGACCCGCCGGTCGAGCGCCTTGATCAGCTGCTCGTCGATGCGCTGGTCGGCGAAGACGTCACCGGTGCCGGTGTAGCGCTTGACCCGGTCGACCAGGTCGGGCGACACGTGCGACAGGTAGGGCTCGACCGACTCGTAGGCGTCGCCGCCCTGGATCACCAGCTCGCGGAAGTCCTCGTTGAACAGGTCGCGGACGACCCGGACGACCAGCTCGGGCTCCTCGTAGAGCAGGGCGGGCGCACTGCTGCTGCCCGACTTCTCCTGGATCGCCTCCCACTGCGCCTGGAGCCGCTTCACGTCGCGGGCGAGGTCGTCCTCGGACGCGCCCTCGGCCGCGGTGCGCACGATGACGCCGGCGCCGTCGGGCACGAGGTTCTTCAGCACGTCACGCAGGCGCTTGCGCTCGACGTCGGAGAGCTTGCGGCTGATGCCGGAGGCGTTGCCGTTGGGCACGTAGACGAGGTGCCGGCCGGACAGCGCGATGTGGCTGGTGAGCCGGGCGCCCTTGGTGCCGATGGGGTCCTTGGTGACCTGCACGAGCACCGAGTCGCCGGACTTCAGCGCCTGCTCGATCGTGCGGGTGCGGCCCTCCAGCCCGGTCGCGTCCCAGTTGACCTCGCCGGCGTAGAGCACGGCGTTGCGGCCGCGGCCGATGTCGACGAACGCGGCCTCCATGCTGGGCAGCACGTTCTGGACGCGGCCGAGGTACACGTTGCCGACCATCGAGCTCGACGACGCGCGGGTGACGTAGTGCTCGACGAGCACCTTGTCCTCCAGCACCGCGATCTGGGTCCGGTCGTTCTTCTGCCGGATCACCATCTGGCGGTCGACGGCCTCGCGGCGGGCCAGGAACTCCGCCTCCGACAGGATCGGCGGGCGGGTGCGGCGCTGCTCACGGCCGTCACGGCGACGCTGGCGCTTGGCCTCCAGGCGGGTCGAGCCGGAGACGCCCTGCACCTCGTCGCGCTCGCGCGTGGCCGGGCGCGGCTCACGGATCTTGACGACCACGTGCGGGTCGTCGCCGGTGTCGGCGTCGGCGGCCCCCTTGCGGCGGCGGCGCCGGCGGCGCCGGGTCAGGCCCTCGCCGTCCTCGTCACCCTCACCGTCGTCGGCGGCCTCCGCCTCCGCCTCGGCCACCTCGTCGGCCTCGGCCGCCTCGGCGTCGAGGTCGTCGTCGCCCTCGCCGGCGGTGCCCCGGCCGCGGCCGCGGCCACGGCGGCCACGGCGGCGACGCCGGCGCAGGCCGCCCTCGAACTCGTCGTCCTCGTCCTCGGTGTCCTCGGTGTCGGCCTCCGCCTCGGCCTC
Source organism: Dactylosporangium sp. AC04546 (assembly GCF_022095675.1). Taxonomy (GTDB): domain Bacteria; phylum Actinomycetota; class Actinomycetes; order Mycobacteriales; family Micromonosporaceae; genus Dactylosporangium. The sequence continues at coordinate 13,071 of NZ_JAHYSG010000129.1, forward strand.
GTCGGCCTCGACCGGCGCCTCCACCGGCTCGGCGAGCTCGGCCTCGGCGGTGACCCGGCGGCCCCGGCGCCGGCGGCTGCGGCCGGCCGGCTCCTCCTCCGCGGCGAGCTCCTCCTCGACGGCGGCGGCCGCGGGCTCCGGCGGCGCGACCTGCTCGGCGGGGGGCATGAACAGCAGCTGGACGGGCGCGGCCCGGCGGCTCCGGCGGGCCGGCGGCGGCGCCTCCTCGACCGGCTCTTCCTCGGCCGGCTCCTCGACGAGGTCGACGGTCTCGGCGACCGGCTCGTCCTCCACGACCGGCTCGACCGGCTCCTCGACGGCGACCACCGGCTCGGGCTCGGGCTCCGGCTCCTCGACGACGGCGCGCGTGGTGCGCCGCCGGGTCCGGGTGGCCTTCACCGGCGCGGGCGGTTCCTCCAGAGGAAGCTCCTGCTGACCGGACTCGCCATCTTCGGGCGTTTCGACCGGTTCCACGGCCTTGCGCCGGCGGCGCGTGGCGCGGACCGGGGCCTCGGCAGGAGCCTCCGTCGGAGCCTCCGTCGGAGCCTCCGGCGGCGCCTCGGCCTCCGCCGCGGTGGCCTTCGTGGTCCGGCGGCGTGTGCGGCGGACCGGGGCGGCGGTCTCTTCTTCGCTGGCTGCGGCAGTTGCCACCGGCTCCTCGCCGGTGGCCTCGCCGCTTGCCGACTCGTTGTCGAACATGCGGACGTTCTCCAGTTCTGGCGCTCCCGGGCGCGTAGCAACTCAGCCACGCAGCCGCACGGGGGCACCGCATATATGTTGTGCCGACGGAGGTTTCCGCTGACGCGGACGATCCGCCGAAAGTCTGCCAACCTCGATGCCGGCGACCGGCGCTCCGCCACCTGGCGGATCGTCGACCACTACAGCGACGAAGCTCCAACAACAGCCGCCGGTCGGTCCCCATCGCCGTGCTCGGCGAGCGGATCGACGAGTTCACCCTGCTCAGTCAGCACGCCCTGAGCCAGTCGGGTCGCACGAGGCGGGACCGGCGGCTCCAGGTCGGCCACAACGCGCAGGCCGGACAGCACATCGTCGGGTCGCACGGTCGGGGTTCCCTGCCGCACGACAAGGTCGAGTATCGCACACGGTATGTCGGTGACCTCGGAAGGTACGTCAGCGGGGGCCGGATCCGCCTCCGCGACGGCCAGCCGGAGCACGGCCGCGCGCGTGTCGAAGGTCCGGCGGCCCTGCTTGGTGAGCCGTTCGACGAGCACCTCCCCGGCGGCGAGGAACGCGTGAAGCGCGACCTCGGCGTCGTGGACGGTGACCCCCGGCAGCTCGATCCGCCAGGCCGCCGTGTCGATCCGGTCGGCCAGGCTGCCGCCGCCGTTGAGCGGCGACTCGACGGCCTCCAGCACGTCGAGGCCGGGCGAGAGGGCGGCGTCGAGGGCGAGCCGGAGCTCGGCCGGGTCGACGACGGCCCGCAGGCCGATCTCGAGATACTCCGCCTCGCTGGCCACGCCGGTCGGGGCCGCGGAGGCGTAGGAGACCTTCGGGTGCGGGGTGAAGCCCTGTGAGTAGGCGATGGGGACATTGGCCCGCAGCAGCGCCCGCTCGAACGCGCGGGCGAAGTCACGGTGTGACGTGAAGCGCATGGGGCCGCGCTTGGCATACCGCAGCCGGACGCGCTGGACGACCGGCTCCTGGTTGCTCTCGGGCTGGCGCTTAGGCATGCGGCACCCGCAGCCCGGTGCCCACCGGGGTGAGCGGCAGCAGCTTCTTGCCGGTGGGGCCGATCTGGATCTCGGTGTCCTGGCTGGGGCACACGCCGCAGTCGAAGCACGGCGTCCAGCGGCAGTCGTCCTGCTCGTAGCCGGTGAGGGCGTCCTGCCAGTCCTGCCAGAGCCAGTCCTTGTCGAGCCCCGAGTCGAGGTGGTCCCAGGGCAGGACCTCGTTGTGGTCGCGCTCGCGCGTGGTGAACCAGGCGAGGTCGACGCCGAACGCCGGCAGCTCGGCAGTGGCCGCGTCCACCCAGCGCCGGAAGGAGAAGTGCTCGGACCAGCCGTCGAAGCGGCCGCCCTCTTCCCAGACCCGGCGGATGACCGCGCCGACCCGGCGGTCGCCCCGGCTGAGCAGGCCCTCGACCAGCGACGGCTCGCCGTCGTGGTAGCGGTACCCGATCGCCTTGCCGAGCGACCGGTCGGCGTTGATCGCGTCCTTGAGCAGCTTGAGCCGCCGGTCGATGACCTCCGGCTCCGCCATCGACGCCCACTGGAACGGCGTGTGCGGCTTCGGCACGAACCCGCCGATGGACACGGTGCAGCGGATGTCACGCGAGCCGGTGGCCGTACGGCCGGCCCGGATCACCTCGTGGGCCAGCTTGGCGATCTGGAGCACGTCGTCGTCGGTCTCGGTGGGCAGGCCGCACATGAAGTACAGCTTCACCTGCCGCCAGCCGTTGCTGTACGCCGTGACGACCGTGCGGATCAGGTCCTCCTCGGTGACCATCTTGTTGATCACCTGGCGGATCCGCTCCGAGCCGCCCTCCGGCGCGAAGGTGAGGCCGGTGCGGCGCCCGTTGCGGGAGAGCTCCTGGGCGAGCGTGACGTTGAACGCGTCCACCCGCGTCGAGGGCAGCGACAGCGAGACGTTGGTGCCCTCGTACTGCTGGGCCAGGCCCGAGCACATGTCACCGATCTCGGAGTGGTCGGCCGAGGACAGCGACAGCAGCCCGACCTCGTGGAAGCCGGAGAACTCCAGCCCCTGGCGCACCATCTGCCCCACGGTCGTGATGCTGCGCTCCCGCACCGGCCGGGTGATCATCCCGGCCTGGCAGAACCGGCAGCCACGGGTGCATCCGCGGAAGATCTCCACCGCGTAGCGCTCGTGCACCGTCTCGGCCAGCGGCACGAGCGGACGCTTGGGGTACGGCCAGGCGTCGAGGTCCATGGTGGTGCGCTTGTGCACCCGGAACGGCACGTCGGCCCGGTTCGGCACGACCCGCTGGATGCGGCCGTCGGGCAGGTAGTCGACGTCGTAGAAGCGCGGGACGTACACCGACTCGGTGCGCGCGAGCCGCAGGAGCAGCTCGTCGCGGCCGCCCGGCCGGCCCTCGGACTTCCACGCGCGCACGATGCCGGTGATCTCCAGCACCGCTTCCTCGCCGTCGCCGAGCACGGCGGCGTCGATGAAGTCGGCGATCGGCTCCGGGTTGAACGCGGCGTGGCCACCGGCCACCACGATCGGGTCGCGGTCGTCGCGGTCGCGGGAGTCGAGCGGGATTCCGGCGAGGTCGAGCATCGTGAGGAGGTTGGTGTACCCCAGCTCGGTGGCGAACGACACGCCGAACAGGTCGAACGCCCGCACCGGCCGGTGCGCGTCGACGGTGAACTGCGGCACACCCTCGGCCCGCATGAGCGCCTCGAGGTCGGGCCACACGGTGTAGGTGCGCTCGGCGAGCACGTCCGGCTGCTCGTTGAGCACCTCGTAGAGGATCTGCACGCCCTGGTTGGGCAGGCCTACCTCGTAGGCGTCGGGGTACGACAGCGCCCACCGCACGGTCGCGGCGTCCCAGTCCTTGACGACCGCGCCGAGCTCACCGCCGACGTACTGGATCGGCTTGCTGATCCGCGGCAGCAGTCGCTCGAGTTGCGGGAAGACGCTCGTGACGCTCACGACTCCCCAGCGTACTCAACCTCGCCGCTGGCGCCGACGCGGCGCCCGGCCGGGCGGCTGCACCGGCGGCGGGGTGAGCGGCTTCGGCGGCGGGATGGGCAGCGTGACGGACCTGCCCGGGGCGACCGTCACCAGTTCCCCGTGGTGGCGGACGGTGATCTCGCCGTCGGTGACCTCGTAGGTGGCGTCGCGGTGGTTGACGGTGACCCGCAGCACGGTGCCGTGGCAGCTGATCGCGAACCGCAGCCGGTCGAGCCGGTCGGGCAGCCGCGGCATGAAGGACAGCTCGCCGCCGTAGTCGCGCATGCCGCCGAAGCCGGCGACGAGGGCCACCCACGTGCCGGCGAGCGAGGCCATGTGCAGGCCGTCGCCGGCGTTGTGCTGCAGGTCATAGAGATCGACGAAGGCCGCCTCGCCGAGGTAGTCGAACGCCAGGTCGACGTGCCCGACCTCGGCCGCCATGACCGCCTGCGTGGAGGCCGACAGCGAGGAGTCACGGACCGTGCGCTGGTCGTAGTAGTAGAAGTTGCGGGCCTTCTCCTCCGGCGTGAACCGGTCGCCGCGCCAGTGCATCGCCAGCACCAGGTCGGCCTGCTTGACAACCTGCCTGCGGTACAGGTCGAAATAGGGGAAGTGCAGCAGCAGCGGGTATTGGTCGGGCGAGGTGTTGGCGAAGTCCCACTCCTGGTGCAGGGTGAATCCCCCCGACTGCTGGTGCACCTCCAGCTCGTGGTCGTACGGCAGGTGCACCCGCGCCGCGGCGTCGCGCCACGAGGAGATCTCCTCGTCGTCCACGCCGAAGCGGTGGGCCAGCTCCGGGTGGCGCTCGGCGGCCGCGGCGGCGTGGTTGAGATTGTGCTGCGCCATGAGGTTCGTGTAGATGTTGTCGTCCGAGATCGCGCTGTACTCGTCGGGGCCGGTCACGCCGTCGATGTGGAACACGCCGTGCCGGTCGTGGTGGCCGAGCGAGCGCCACAGCCGGGCGGTCTCGACCAGCAGCTCCAGCCCGGCCTCGGCCTCGAACCGCTCGTCGCCCGTCGCCTGCACGTAGCGGACCACCGCGGCGGCGATGTCGGCGTTGACGTGGAAGCCCGCCGTGCCGGCCGGCCAGTAGGCCGAGCACTCCTGGCCCCGGATCGTGCGCCAGGGGAACGTGGCGCCCTTCAGGCCCAGCGTGCGGGCGCGGTCGCGGGCCAGGTCGAGCGTGTCGTGGCGCCACCGCAGCCCGTCGCGGGCGGCCTGCGGATGGGTGTACGTCAGGACCGGCAGCACGAAGCTCTCGGTGTCCCAGAAGACGTGGCCGTCGTAGCCGCGCCCGGTCAGCCCCTTGGCCGCGATCGGCCGGGCCTCGGCCCGCGCGCCGGCCTGCATGAGGTGGAACAGCGCGACCCGCACGGCCTGCTGGATCTCGGCGTCGCCGTCGACCTCGACGTCGGCCTGGGCCCAGAAGCCGTCGAGGTAGGCCCGCTGCGCCTTGACCAGCCCGTCCCAGCCGCCGAGCTTGGCGGCGGCGATCGCGCCGTGCACCTGGTCGCGGATCGCCTGCCGGGAGCGCTGGCTGGACCAGCCGTAGGCGAGATACTTCACGATCCGCAGCCGCTGCCCGGGCTGCAGCTCGCAGGCGAAGGTCGTGCGCGCCCAGTCCTCGGTCGCCTCGGTCTGCGCGCGGACCGGCACCGGCGCGTCGATCTCGTGGTCCATCTCGGCGCCGAGGCGCAGCCGGCTCGCGTGGGTGTGGTGCACCAGTTGGGCGTCGAGGCCGTGCGCGTAGTGCTCCTCGGCGACGAGCGCGTGCCCGAGCGCCGCGGCGACCCGGGGGTCCTTGCTCGGGACCGGCGTGTCCTCGTTGGCCACCAGCTCCGACTGCACGATCACGCGGGCCGGCTCGTCGACCGGCTCCACCTCGTACAGGAACGCGGCGATCGAGCGCTGCTCCAGCGACACCAGCCGGGTGGTCCGTACCTTGATGCGCTGCTCGGCCGGCGACACCCAGTCGACGTCGCGCTGCAGCGTGCCCGCCCGCATGTCCAGCACGCGCTCGTGGGCCAGCAGGTTGCCGTACCGCACGTCGAACGGCTCGTCGTCGACCAGCAGCCGGAAGACCTTGCCGTTGGTGACGTTGACGATCGACTGGCCCTCCTCCGGGAAGCCGTACCCGGCCTCGGCGTAGGGAAGCGGACGCTGCTCGTAGAAGGAGTTGAGGTACGTGCCGGGCAGCCCGAACGGCTCGCCCTCGTCGAGGTTGCCCCGCAGGCCGATGTGGCCGTTGGACAGGGCGAACAGCGACTCCGTCTGGGCGAGCCGGTCGAGGTCGAGCTGGGTCTCGCGCAGCGCCCACGCCTCCACCGGGAACATGCTCATCAGCGCTCCTTGCCGGGCAGGAGATCGGACAGGTCGGACACGACCCGGTCGGCGCCGGCGCGGCGCAGGTCCTCGGCGTGCCGGCCGCCGACGCGGTCGATGCCGACGACGTACCCGAACCCGCCGGCCCGGCCCGCCGCTACCCCGGCGAGCGCGTCCTCGAACACCACCGCGTGCGCCGGATCGGCGCCGAGCTCCTCGGCGGCGGCGAGGAAGGTGTCTGGGGCGGGCTTGCCCTTGAGGCCGCGCTCGCGGATCGTGAGGCCGTCGACCCGGGCCTCCAGGTAGGCCTCCAGGCCGGTCGCGGCGACCACGTGCCGCGTGTTGGCGCTGGAGCTGACGACCGCACGGCGCAGCCCGCGGGCCCTCGCCTCCTCGAGGTATCGCACCGACCCGGGGTACGGCTCCAGGCCGCCCTCCCGCAGCAGCTGCAGGAGCAGCACGTTCTTGCGGTTGCCCAGGCCGTTGACGGTCTGCGCGTCCGGCGGGTCGTCCGGCGTGCCCTCAGGCAGGGTGATGCCGCGCGAGGCGAGGAAGTCGCGCACGCCCGCCTCGCGGGGCTTGCCGTCGACGTAGTCGTTGTAGTCGGCGTCCGGGTCGAACGGCCGCTGGCCGGGCCGGTCGCGGAGGAACTCGTCGAAGGTCGCGGTCCACGCCTTGTTGTGCACGGCCGCGGTGGGGGTGAGGACGCCGTCGAGGTCGAACAGCAGCGCGGTCACGTGATCCGGTAGCCCCAGCACATCAGTCACGGTATCGCCGATACCCGAACTCGGCGTCATGTGCACATGGTGGTTACCGTCAGGGTGTGACACTCCCGCCGGACGAGACGCCGACGCAGCGCAACCCGACGTGGGTGGGCTCCGCGTCCGTGCCCGCCGGTGGGACGCGCCGGCGGCGGCAGTGGGACGACACGCTCGACCTGCCCGCCGAGCCGCAGACCCGGCAGGAGCCGGCCGCGCCGCACGTGGTCTACGTGCCCGTGCCGACGCCCACGCACCCGCGCGGCGGCTACGGCCCCTACGGCCCGCCGCGCTTCGGCCCTCCCCCGGCTCCCCGGCGGCGGCGCAGCAAGTGGCCCTGGGTGCTGCTCTTCATCTTCGCGCTGTGCGCGGGCTGCTGCGGCGGCTCCTACGCGTGGGCCCGGCCGTACTGGGTGCAGTACCCCGCGTCGGTCGACACGCAGGCCACCGTGCCCGGGCTCACCCGGGTCGACGACGCCTCGGCGCACAAGCAGGCGCAGGAGCTGCAGAAGTCACTGACCTCCGACCACCTCGACGAGCAGGGTTTCACGGTGGTGTACCAGGACGCCGCCAGCCGCCAGCAGCGCGTGCTGGTCTTCGGCGCCACCCGGTTCATCACGGACCCGGCCCGTGACCTCGACGCGAGCATGCGGAAGCTCGGCACGCGGATCCAGATCTCCGACGTGCGGGAGATCGACCCGGGCGCCTTCGGCGGCGAGCAGCGCTGCGCGGCGTCCCGCCTGGACGGCCGCTCGGCGACGGTGTGCGGGTGGAGCGACCACGGGGTGATCGCGATCGCCGTCTTCGCCGGCAAGAACCTGCAGCAGGCCGAGCCGGCGATGCGGAACCTGCGCGGCTCAATCGTCCGGCGCGACTGACCCGGTCGTCCACAGCGCGGGGATGGGCAGGCAGGTCAGGCCGTCGCCGAAGCTCAGCGACTCGGTGCCGCAGTAGAGCACGAAGCCGGCCCGGAACCGCTCGCCGAGCCGGCGCTGGAGCAGCCGCAGCCCGCGGAAGTCGCCGGCCCGGACGGTCTCGGCGGCCTTGACCTCGATCCCGACCACGTTGCCGGCGTTGTCCTCCAGGACGCCGTCGACCTCGTACTGGTCGCGGTCGCGGTAGTGGTACAGCCGGATCGAGCTACGCGCCCAGGTGAGCTGGCGGGCGAGCTCACTGAGCACGAAGTTCTCCACCAGGCCGCCCTCGGGCATCCCGCCGACCGCGCCGGTGGCGAGGAACCCCGCGAGCCCCGGGTCGACGAAGACGATCTTGGGGGCCGCGACCGTGCGGGTGGTGGCGTTGGCCGACCATCCGGGCAGGAGCCGGACCAGATAGATGGTCTCCAGGATGTCGACGTACCGCCGGACGGTCGATGCCGACAGGCCGAGCTCGGCGGCGAGGCGGTTGACGTTGAGCAGGCCGGCCGTCTGCGCGGCGAGCAGCGACACCAGCCGCCGCAGGTCACCGGCGCGCTCGATGTCGGCGACCTGCTTCACGTCGCGCGTGACGATGTCCTCGAGGTAGCCCTCGAAGAACTTGGCCCGCCGCCGGGGCGTCTCCCGCCGCACCGCCTCCGGGTAGCCGCCGCGGGCCGCCCTGGCCAGGCACTCCCGGCGCGAGAACTCGACCGGCGGGATCCGCAGGTCGGCCCCCTCGGCGAAGGCGGCGTCGACGAACCCGTCGGACGCGCCGTCGATCTCCCCCTGCGACAGCGGCCACAGCTCGATCGTCTCAGTGCGCCCGGGCAGCGCGTCGGGCACGCTGCGCAGCGCGAGCAGCCGGGCCGACCCGGTGAGCAGCAGCCGCCCGGGGCGCGGGTCGCGGTCGACGAGATGCTTGATGGCGAGCCAGAGGTCGGGCACCCGCTGCACCTCGTCGATGAGCATCAGCCCGTCGTGCTGGACGAACCGGACGGGGTCCTCGATCGCGGCGGTGCGGGTGCCCGGGTTGTCGAGGAACCGCGCGACCCCGCCGGGATGCTCCTTGAGCACCACTTCGGCGAGCGTGCTCTTGCCGACCTGCCGCGCCCCGTTGAGCACGACGACGCGGGTGTCCTCCAGCGCCTCCAGCACGAGGCCGGTGGCCCGCCTCGGAAGATAGTCCCCGGCCCGCCGCACGGGCCCCACCCTACCCCCGCCGTGGTGGATCTGCCGACCCACTCGTGGTGGATCTGCCGAAGCTACTCCGCGGAATCCGCCGAACCCGCGGTCGCGGCGGCGACTTGGTCGGGGCGTTTCGGGGCGTAGCGGCCCACGTACTCCTGGCCGGTCAGCTGCTGGATGGCGTTCATCAGCTTCAGGGTGACCTCGCGCAGGCCGCGGCTGTCGATCTCGCCGCCCTGCCACTGGCTCAGGTCCAGCGGCTCGCCGATGCGGACCTCGACCGACGGGCCCAGCTTCGGCATGGACGCGCCGACCGGCTGGACCTTGTCGAAGCCCAGCAGGCCGATCGGGATGATCGGGGCCGGGGCGTCCAGCGCCAGCTTGGCCACCCCGGGGCGGCCACGGTACAGCCGGCCGTCGACCGAGCGGGTGCCCTCCGGGAAGATGCCGAGCACGTGGCCGTCGCGCAGCACCGGCAGCGCGGCGTCGAGGGCCATCAGGCTGGCCCGGCCGCCCGAGCGGTCCACCGGGATCTGGTTCAGGCCGTACATGATGTGGCGCATCATCGTGCCCTTGAGGCCGGGGGCCTCGAAGTACTGGTTCTTGGCGAGGAAGTAGACGTTACGGGGCGTGATCGCGCCCATCATCACCGAGTCGATCACCGACTGGTGGTTGCTCGCCAGGATGGCCGGGCCGGTCTTCGGGATGTTGTCGAGTCCGCTGATTTTGGGTCGCCAGAACAGCCGGGTCAGGGGTGCGACCGTCATCTTGCCGATCGCATAGAGCGCGGACAACTGCCCTCCACCAGGCTCAACCGAACGTTGCCGCCGCACACTCTAACCGGCGTGGAGCCTCCGGACAGCCGGAGACGTCACAGCGTGTGCAACACCACCCGCTACCTGGGAGATCACGAGGCGACCAGGACCAGGGCGGTCGCGGCCAGGCCCAGCCCGGCCAGCTGCACCGGGCGCATCCGTTCGCGGTCGATCGCCATGGCCAGCAGGACCGTCGTCACCGGGTACAGCGACGCGACCGGGGCGATGATGCTCAGGTCGCCGCGGTGGACGGCGAGCAGGTACAGCGCGTTGGCGCTCATGTCCAGCGCACCCGCCGCGACCAGCCAGCGCAGCGTCACGCCGCGGGGAACGCCGGCGAACCGGCGCGCGAGCGGATAGGCACCGACGGCCAGCGCGGCCAGCTGGGCGCCGACGATCGGCCACAGGCCGGACGTCCCGCCCGCCCGGTCCAGGCAGGTGAAGAACAGGCCGAACGCCAGGCCGGAGACCAGCGCCAGGCCGATCAGGCCGCGGGTGACCCGGACACCGGTGGACGGGGTGAGGCTGACCAGGCCGATCGCGACGATCGCGCAGCCGGCGCCGGCGAGGGCCACCGCGCCCGGGCGCTCCCCCGAGACCAGCCCGACGACGACCGGCAGCAGCGCCGTGGTGACCGCGCTGACCGGCGCGACCACGGCCATCGCCCCGCCGGCCAGGGCGCGGTAGAAGACGAACATCCCGAGCACGCCGAAGACGCCGGCGGCCGCGCCCCAGGCCAGCACCGGAAGGCTCGCCGAGGCCGGCATCAGCAGGAGGTACAGCAGGAGCAGCGGCAGGCTCGCCGCCTTCGACAGGACCACGACCACCAGCGCGTCCGCCCGCTGGCTCGCCTTCCCGCCGGCGAAGTCGCCGACGCCCCACACCAGCCCGGACAGCGCCGCGAGCACAATGCCGATCATGCAGCCTCCGCTTCGCTCCGGCCGCATGCCGTCGAACTGAGCCCATGATGAGCGGCCCCTCCGCTCCGCCCCGGACCGCTCATGCGAGCCGCTCGATCCGCACCGAGTCGGCGTCCAGCAGCTCGCACAGCAGCGTGGCGGCCGGGGTCAGGTCGGTGTCCAGGCCCTCCAGCAGGAACACGGCGCTGGTCGTGGCGTCGGTCAGCGCCGTCCGGCGGCCCTGGCGCCAGTTCCAGCGGCGGCAGGTCACGCCCAGGTCGTCGCGCCAGATCACCTCGCCCGGCTCCGGCGTCTCGACCACCGGCAGCCCGTCCTTCACCGTGTCGAACGACTCGTCACCGACCGAGCGCACCAGCCGCTCGGTCCCGACCAGGGCCGCGCGGTCCTCGCCGCCGATCGGCACCGCGAACCGGATGCTCACCGCGTTGTAGGCGTCGACCAGGCGGTTCACCGAGGGCAGGTCGCCCCGGGCGGCCCGCTTGCGCAGCGCCTCGGCCGAGCACGGGGTGCGCTGGGGCTTCGCGCCGAACGCGCGGTACACGTCCCGCCAGGCCTCCAGATGCGGGTGTGGCGCGCTCAGGTCGCCGGCCGCGGCCACGGCGTCGTGCAGCACCGAACCGTCGCCCGGCCCGTTGCGCAGCCCGTCGGCGAGCACCGCGAGGACGGTAGCCTCATGGCCCACGGAACGGCACAGGTCCAGAACGTCGTCGGCGATCGCGAACATGGCCCCAGTGGTACCACAATATTGACCGTGGAGGAAAACATAATGACCGCCGAGCACGAGGCACAGGCGGCCATCGCCCGCCACGTCAAGCTGCTCAGGCAGGGGCGCCGCTGGTCGCTGGACGAGCTCGCGAGCCGCTCGGGTGTGAGCAAGGGCATGCTCGTGCAGATCGAGGGCGCCCGCACCAACCCGAGCATCGGCACGCTGTGCCGCATCGCCGAGTCGTTCGGGGTGAGCATCGGCAGGCTGCTGGAGGCCGCGCCCGAGCCGGACGTGCGGCTCGTCGGCGCCGACGAGCCGCCGGTGCTGTGGCGGGGCGCCGCCGGGGGCACCGGCCGGCTGCTGCGCGGGGTGAACGACCCGGCGTTCGTCGAGGTCTGGGAGTGGCGGATGGCGCCGGGCGAGGACCACGACTCGGGCGACCACGCGCCCGGCACCCGGGAGATCATCCAGCTGCGCGAGGGCGCGCTGGTGGTGACCGTCGACGGCACCGGCTACCCGGTGCGGGCCGGGGAGACGATCGACTTCAGGGCCGACCGCCCCCACGCCTACCGGAACCCCGGCGACGTGGAGGCGGTCCTCACGATGGTGGTCGTGATGCCCGAGGGCGAACGCGACCGGCGGATCTAGACCTTCGCGACCCGCACGCGGATCGGGTCGCCCTCGCCGACCTCGCCCGCGAACCCGCCGTCGACGGACCCGAGGGTCACCGAGCTGGCCAGGGTCTCGCCGCCCACGAACGCCGAGTGCACGGCGAGCGCGTCGGCGACGGCCTGCGGGCCGTCCACCACGACGGTGATCCGGTCCGAGACGTTGAGGTCCGCGTCGCGGCGGGCCTGCTGCACGACCCGGACCAGGTCGCGCGCGAGGCCCTCGGCGGCGAGCTCCGGGGTGACCGCGCTGTCGAGCACGACCACGCCCTCGCCGCCGGGCAGCGGCGCCGACTGCGTCGGGTCGGCGGCGACGAGCTTCAGCTCGTACTCGCCCTCCTGCAGCTCGACCCCGCCGGCCGTGACGACGCCGGAGCCCCCGGAGACGCCCCAGTCGCCGGCCTTGACCGCCTTGATGACCGCCTGCACGTCCTTGCCGAGGCGCGGGCCGAGGACCCGCGGCACCAGCGTGAGGACCCGCGTGCAGTGGGCGGCCACGTCGCCGGTGAACTCGACCTCCTTGACGTTCACCTCGTCGGCGACGAGCGCGCCGAACGGCCGCAGCGCCTCCGCGTTCGACGTGGCCACGGTGAGCCTGGCCAGTGGCAGCCGGACCCGCAGCCCGCGCGCCTTGCGCAGCGACAGCGCCGCCGAGCAGACGTCCCGGACCGCGTCCATGTTCGCGACGAGGTCGTGGTCGGCCGGGAACCGCGACGCCGACGGCCAGTCGGTGAGGTGCACCGACCGCTCGCCGGTGAGCCCGCGGTAGATCTCCTCCGCGGTGAGCGGCGCGAGCGGCGCCACGACCTGGGTCAGCGTCGAGAGCACGGTGTACAGCGTGTCGAAGGCGTCCCGGTCGCCCGACCAGAAGCGGTCGCGCGAACGGCGCACGTACCAGTTGGTGAGCGCGTCCAGGTAGGCCCGGACGGTCCCCGCCGCACCCGACAGGTCGTACGCGTCGAGCTGCCGTTCGACGGTGGCCACCAGCTCCCCGGTCTTCGCCAGGACGTACCGGTCGAGCAGGTCGGTGCTGTCGGTGCGGTACTTCGCGGTGTAGCCGTCGGCGTTGGCGTAGAGCGAGAAGAAGTACCACACGTTCCACAGCGGCAGCAGGACCTGCCGGACGGCGTCGCGGATGCCGGCCTCGGTGACCGGCATGTCGCCGCCGCGCAGCACCGGCGACGCGACCAGGAACCAGCGCATGGCGTCCGAGCCGTACTCGTCGAACACCCGGTAGACGTCCGGGTAGTTGCGCAGGCTCTTGGACATCTTGCGCCCGTCCTCGCCCAGGAGGATGCCGTGGCTGACGCAGTTGTTGAACGCGGGCCGGTCGAACAGCGCCGTGGCCAGCACGTGCATGGTGTAGAACCAGCCGCGGGTCTGCCCGATGTACTCCACGATGAAGTCGCCCGGGTAGTGGTGCTCGAACCATTCGCGGTTCTCGAACGGGTAGTGCACCTGGGCGAACGGCATCGAGCCCGACTCGAACCAGCAGTCGAGCACCTCCGGGACGCGGCGCATCACCGACTGGCCCGTCGGGTCGTCGGGGTTGGGCCGGGTGAGGTTGTCGATCTCGGGGCGGTGCAGGTCGGCCGGGCGCACCCCGAAGTCGCGCTCCAGCTCGTCGAGCGAGCCGTAGACGTCGACGCGCGGGTACTGCGGGTCGTCCGACTTCCACACCGGGATCGGCGAGCCCCAGAACCGGTTCCGGCTGATCGACCAGTCGCGGGCGTTGGCCAGCCACTTGCCGAACGAGCCGTCCTTGATGTGCTCGGGCGTCCAGGTGATCTGCTGGTTGAGCTCCACCATGCGGTCGCGGAACGTCGACACGGCGACGAACCACGACGACACCGCCTTGTAGACCAGCGGGGTGTCGCAGCGCCAGCAGTGCGGGTACGAGTGGGTGTAGGAGTCGTGGCGCACCACGACGCCGGCCGCCTTGAGGTCGCGGATCACCGGCTTGTTGGCCTCGAAGACCTGCAGGCCCTGGTAGTCGGGCACGACCGAGGTGAACCGGGTGTGCTCGTCGACGGTCACGACCGTGGGGATGCCGACCGACGCGCAGGCGTTCTGGTCGTCCTCGCCGAAGGCGGGCGCCATGTGCACGACGCCGGTGCCGTCCTCGGTGGTGACGAAGTCGGCCCCGATGACCTGGAAGGCGTTCGGGGTGTCCGCGAGGAAGTCGAAGAGGGGGGTGTACCGCCGGCCGACGAGCTCGGCGCCGCTGACCGACCGCTTGAACGAGGCGCCGGCCAGCTCCTTCTCGTAGGCGGCCACACGGGACGCGGCCAGGATGTACTCCTGACCGTCCTCTTCGAACACCGAGTACTCGATGTCGGGGCCGACCGCGACCGCCAGGTTCGACGGGAGCGTCCAGGGCGTGGTCGTCCAGACGAGGATCTTCTCGCCGGTCTCCAGCCGGAAGGCCACCGTCAGCGCCGGGTCCTGCCGGTCGCGGTAGACGTCCTCGTCCATCCGCAGCTCGGTGTTGGACAGCGGCGTCTCGCAGCGCCAGCAGTACGCGAGCACCCGGAAGCCCTCGTAGACCAGACCCTTGTCGTGCAGGGTCTTGAACGCCCACATGACGCTTTCCATGTAGTCCAGGTCGAGCGTCTTGTAGTCGTTGGTGAAGTCGACCCACCGGGCCTGCCGGGTGACGTAGCGCTCCCAGTCCTGGGTGTAGCGCAGCACCGACTCCTTGGTGGCCGCGTTGAACTTGTCGACACCGAGCTGGAGGATCTCGGCCTTGGTCGTGATGCCGAGCTGCTTCTCCGCCTCGACCTCGGCGGGCATGCCGTGGCAGTCCCAGCCGAAGCGGCGCTCGACGCGGAAGCCCTTCATGGTCTTGTACCGCGGAACGACGTCCTTCGCGTAGCCGGTCAGCAGGTGGCCGTAGTGCGGCAGGCCGTTGGCGAACGGCGGCCCGTCGTAGAAGACGAACTCGTTGTCGCCGTCGACGCCGGCGGCGCGCTGCTCGACCGACGCCTCGAAGGTGGCGTCCTTCGCCCAGAAGTCGAGCACCTCGCGCTCGACCTCGGGCAGGTTGGGGCTGGCGGATACGCCCGCGCCGGTCCGGTGCATGGGATAGGCCATCGGGGGCCACTCTCCTCGCGTGGTCTGCAGTTTCCTGTCCACGCGGGGACGAACCTGTCGCCAGGCCCGCGGTACCACCCCGCTTGCCGCCGGATCGTGCGTCGGCGGCCGCTCGTTGGCCGGCTGTGACGGGCCGTCCCGTCCGGTTCTACTGAGGCTCGCGCCCGTTCTTCCGGAGGCTCGCCGGTGATGGCCGGGTCGATGCCTGTACACCGAGGATACCCCGCCACCGGAATCCGTTTTTGGGGGCACCATAAGAAATAGTAAAGAAACCTTGACATTAATCGAGCGCTCGGCTTTCGTGGAGCACACGTCGACGCCCATCGACGCCACCCCCATCTGGAGCCGCCATGCGTCCACGCAAGATCGCCCTGCTCGCGGGCTCCGGCGCGGCCGTCCTGACCCTCGCCGGGGTCGCGATCGCCATGCCGGCGTCCGCCGCCGAACTGCTCACCAACCCCGGCTTCGAGGCCGGCAACGCCTCGGGCTGGACCTGCGAGGCCGGCGCCGCCGTCACCTCCGGCGCCGCCCGCTCCGGCACCTGGAAGCTGGCCGGGACGCCCGGCGGCGGCACCGCGAAGTGCTCGCAGACGGTGTCGGTCCAGCCGAACACGAAGTACACCTTCTCGGGGTACGTCAACGGCTCCTACGTCTTCATCGGCGCCACCGGCGGGGTGGACGCGAGCACGTGGACCCCGGGCACCGGCGGTGCCTACGCGCCGCTGTCGGTCTCATTCACCACGGGTGCGTCGCAGACCTCGGCCGTCGTCTACGTCCACGGCTGGTACGGCCAGCCGGCGTACACCGCCGACGACTTCTCGGTGAGCGGCCCGGGCGGCAACCCGACCACCGCGCCGCCGACCACGGCGTCGCCGTCGCCGTCCCGCTCGGCGTCGGCCTCACCCTCGGCCTCGGCCTCTCCGTCGAAATCGCCGTCCACGTCGCCGTCGACGTCCCAGCCGCCCACGGGCAGCCTGCCGAAGCACTTCCTGACCGGCTACTGGCAGGACTTCGTCAACAGCGCGGCCAAGCTGCGGCTGCGCGACGTGCCGGCGGAGTACGACCTCATCGACGTCGCGTTCGCCGAGACCGGCTCGCAGCCCGGCCAGCTCACCTTCCAGGTCGACCCGGCGCTGTCCACGGCGCTCGGCGGCTACACCGACGCCGACTTCAAGGCCGACGTCGCCACCCTGCACTCGCGCGGCAAGAAGGTCATCCTCTCCGTCGGCGGCGAGGCCGGCCGGGTGACCGTCGGCGACTCGGCTTCCGCGACCAGGTTCGCCGACAGCGCGTACGCGCTCATGCAGCAGTACGGCTTCGACGGCGTCGACATCGACCTGGAGAACGGGCTCAACCCGACCTACATGGCCCAGGCCCTGCGCTCACTGCGGGCCAAGGCCGGCGCGAACCTCATCATCACCATGGCGCCGCAGACGATCGACATGCAGTCCACCGGCAGCGGCTACTTCGCGCTCGCCTTGTCGATCAAGGACATCCTGACGGTCGTCTACACGCAGTACTACAACAGCGGCAGCATGCTCGGGTGCGACCAGATGCAGGCGTACTCGCAGGGCACGGTCAACTTCATCACCGCACTGGCCTGCATCCAGCTGGAGAACGGCCTGCGCCCCGACCAGGTCGCCCTCGGCCTGCCGGCCGGGCCCGGCGCGGCGGGCGGCGGCGTGGTCTCGCCGACGGTCGTCAACCAGGCGCTGTCGTGCCTGGCGACCGGGACCAGCTGCGGAACTTTCAAGCCGCCGCACACGTACCCCGGCATCCGCGGGGCCATGACCTGGTCCATCAACTGGGACGTGACGAACGGCAACAACTTCGCTCGCACGGTGAAGCCTCACCTCGCCACACTGCCGTAGTTCTCCGTTGACCTGATTCGTGGGGAGGGCAGTGGTTCCCGCGGCCGACGTCGGCAGCGGCCGCGGGAACCGCCGCCCGGATCGTTAGAGCTTTCCTCCACCAACACCGTGTGGGGAGCGGGTGTCCCAGCACCCGCTCCCCACACGCGTCTTCCGGGGCTGGCTAGTTCGCGCCGAAGGTCGGCACCGGCGGCGGGATGATCGGGATCGTCCCGCCCGGCACGTCGGCCGGGTCGGGCATCGGGATCGTGCCGCCCGGCGCCGGCTCGCCCAGCGTGTCGGTCGGCAGCGGCGTCAGCGTGTCGGTCGGGTTCGGCAATATCGTGCAGGCCACGGACGGGCCCGGCACCACGGTGCCGGTCGGGCCGGGCAGCGGCACACCGGCGGTGTCGGTCGGGATCGGCAGCGGCACACCGGCGGTGTCGGTCGGCATGGGCAGCGGCACGCCCGCGGTGTCCGCCGGGTTCGGTGCGCCGAACGTGGTCGTCGGCAGCGGGTTCGGGTCCGTCGTGCCGGTCGGCGTCGGCAGCGGGCTCGAGCCGATCATGCCCGGCGGGACGATGATCACCGCTCCGGTGCCCGACGGGCTCGGCGATGTCCCGGGCGCGGTCGGCAGCGTGCCCGGCACACCCGGCGTCGCGGACAGCGTGCCGGTCGGCCCGGGCACGCCCGGGCTCGCCGTGACGCACGGGTCGTCGAACACACCGGGGCTGGTCGTGGGCGTCGCCGTCGGGTCGGGCGGCAGCGCGGTGGTCCACGGGTCGGGCGGCAGCGTCTCGGCGATCCCGCCGGGGCCGGTGGTCGTGGCGCCGGCGGTGGTCTGCTGAACCACCCCGGTCGTCAGGACCGCGAGGAAGCACGCGGCCCCGACCACGACGGGCGTCCGGCGCCGGCGAGCGGCTCGGGTCGGCTGGTGGTCCTTGGTGACAGGCATTTCCTGATCCCCCGTTGATCTGAAGCTCCGGGCCGCCGCCACGGGTGGGCGGGCGGCCCCTCAGCCTCATGGTTCCAAGGGGGGTGGCTGACCAGGTGGAAAGCGGGCTATTCGCCCACGACACCGGCCGAAGCTGGGATAATGACCCCTACTCGGCCAGCTCGGGGAACCAGAGCGCGATCTCGCGCTTGGCGCTGTCGGGTGAGTCCGAGGCGTGCACCAGGTTCTCGCGGTTGGACAGCGAGAGGTCGCCCCGGATGCTGCCCGGCTGGGCCTTGCGGCCGTCGGTCGAGCCGATGAGCGTGCGCACGACCGTGATCGCCTCGTCACCGGCGACGATCAGCGCCACGAGCGGGCCGCTGGTCATGAAGTCGCGCAGCGGCGGGTAGAAGTCGCGCTCCACGTGCTCGGCGTAGTGCTGGTCGGCCAGGGCGACGTCCATGGTGCGCAGGTTCATCGCGTCGATCGTCAGACCTTTGCGCTCCAGCCGGGAGATGACCTCACCGACGAGGCCCCGCCGGACGGCGTCGGGCTTGATGAGAACGAGCGTGCGCTCGGCCACGAAGATCCTCCAAAGCTGGTGCCGGTACCCACCGGAGCCTACCCAGCGTCACCGAACCGGCCCCGTCAGGGTGCCGCAGGCTTCCGTTTGAGTGATGATCAGGCATAGCCTGGTGTCACAGTCGTCTGGGGAGGTCGACTTGCCGTCCCGCACCAATCCGCCGCCGTCGTCGGGCGGCCGGGGGCTCGTCATCGCGCTGCTGGTCATCGTGGGTGCCTTCATGGCGTTCTGCGGCTGGGGCGCGGACAGCCCGGCGCTGATCGCGCTCGGCGTCGTGGCGGTGGCCGCCGGCCCGCTCGCGGTGATCTTCCTGAACTCGCGCAACCGCGTCCGGCAGTTCGTCTACGGCCAGGCCACTGTGGACGACATCTCGCCCCGGCCGTCGACCTCCGCCCGCGCGGCCCGCGCCCGCCTCCGCCTGACGGTCCGCGCGACCGGCATCAACGGGGTCTCGATCTCGCTGACCGATCCGGCGGTACCGCTGGAGAAGTGGCCGGAGCCCGGCGCGACCCTGCCGGTGCGGGTCCTCAAGGGCAAGCCCACCCGGGTCACGATCCGCTGGGACCGGGTGCAGACGCACGAGGAGGCGATGGCCGACGAGCTGCTCACGCCGCCCGGCACGCCACCCGCCCCGCGCGACGGATACTCCCTCGACGGCGACTCGTACCTCGACGCCCCGCTGCACATCCCGCCGGACGACCGCCCGACCCTGAGCAACCTCCCGCCGATCGCCGCCCCGATCACCGAACCGCCCCGCTACACCGCCCGCCCGGTGACCACGTCGAGCGGCGGCCCGGCGACCGCGGTCGCGGCCCGCCCGCCTCGCTCCGCCCGCGCCGACGCTCCCGAGGGCATGCGCGCGGAGCCGCTGGCCGAGTCCCGCTCCGAGGCGATCCAGGCCGCCGAGGCCGCCGACGCCGACGCCGCCGACGCCGAGGACCTGCCCGCCGAGTCCGCCACCGACGCCCGGGCCGCCGAGGCCATGCGCACCGCCGAGGCCATGCGCACCGCCGACGCCCGGGCCGCCGAGGCCATGCGGACCGCCGACGACCGTGCGGCCGAGGCACTGCGCGCCGCGGACGACCGGGCCTCCGCATCCATGCACGCCACCGAGGAGCAGCCCGCTGGGGCGATTGCCGGCGCGCTGGCGACGGGCCGCCCCGAGCCCGAGGAGATCCCGACCTCCGCGCAGGCCGCCGGCGCCACGGACGCTTCCGGGCCGGGCACGGCGCTGGTCCCGGTCCAGGGAGCCCGGTCGGAGAGCCGGACGACCGCGATGCGGACCGAGTCGACGCAGGGCGTGCGGGTCGACGCGCCGCTGGGGCTCAGCGACCACCCCAACGGGCCGGTCGAGACCCGGGCCGCGCTCGGCAGTGTGTCGGCGGAGGAGGAGCCTTGGGTGGGCCGGCTGCCCTCCCGGCCGACTCAGGGC
>NZ_JAHYSG010000130.1 GCF_022095675.1 Dactylosporangium sp. AC04546
GGCTATCAAGCCGCCCGCAAAGCCGGCCGTGAAGCCGTCAGGGCGGCCGCGCGCGGCGGTGCTGCTCGCGATGGCGCTCGCCGCCGGCCTGCCGTGCTGGCCGGCGGCCCCCGCCACGGCGGCGCCCCGGGTGCCGCCGGCGAACCGGAGCTGCCCGGCCGAGCTGCCCGCGCCGCCGCAGCCGGTCGTCGCGCCGCTGGCGACGGAAGCGGCCGGGGCCTGGCCGTTCGCCACCGGCCGGGGCGTGGTCGTGGCCGTTGTCGACACCGGGGTCGACGCCCGCCACCCGCAGCTCGGCGGGGCCGTGCTCGCAGGCGCCGACCTGCTGTACGCCGGCGGCGGCCCGGGCAACTGGGACTGCGACGGCCACGGGACCGGCATGGCGGCGCTGATCGCCGGCCGGCCGCGCGCCGGCGGCGGTCCGGCCGGCATCGCGCCCGGGGCGCGGATCCTGCCGGTCGCGGTCAGCGAGCGGGGCGCGGCGCCGGGCGAGCTGGCGCCCGGGCGGGAGCCGGCGCTAGCCGCGGCGATCCGGTACGCGGTCGCCAACGGCGCCCGGGTGGTGAACGTCTCGCTGGTCACCTACACCGACGATCCCGCCGTGCGCGCCGCGGTGGCCACGGCGCTCGCCGCGGGCTGCGTCGTCGTGGCCGCCACCGGCGACGGCTACGACGACGCGCAGGCGCCGAACCGCACGCCGTACCCGGCCGCGTACCCCGGGGTCATCGGCGTCGGAGCGATCGACGCCGGCGGCACCCGGCTGGCGTCGTCGGCGGTGGGCCCGTACGTGGACCTGGTCGCCCCGGGCGACGGCCTGTCCGGGGCGGACTCGGGGGGCGGGTACACCACCTACACCGGCACCGGCGCGGCGGCGGCCACGGTGAGCGGGACGGTCGCGCTGCTGCTGGAGCACGCTACCGGGTGGACGGCCGAGGACGTCGCCCGCCGGCTGTTCGCGACGGCCGGCCCGAGCCTGGGCGGCCGGCCGGCGGGCGGCCCCAGCCCGGCCTACGGGCACGGTGTCGTCGACCCGTACCGTGCCGTGACCGAGCCGACCGGCCCCGGCCGGACCGCGGGCCCGCCGGCGGCGCTGACCGCCGGTACACCCGATGCTGCGGCGCTGGCCGCGGCGGCCCGACGCGAGCGCATGCGCCGCCGGGCCGCCGTCCTCGCCGCGCTCGGCCTGGCCGTGATGCTGGCCGCGGCGGTCGTCACCGTCGTGGTCCCGATGGGCCGGCGCCGCCGCTGGCGCCCCGGCCGCCGGCCGGTCGTGCCAGGCCCGCGGACCATCGACCCGTCCACGCGCCTGTTCGACGACCTGCCCGGCCGCTGAGTGCCTGCCTCAGCGGATGCGCCGCAGCGCGCCGACCCCGGCGAGGTCCACCTCGACGATGCGGTCCGCGGTGACGGACAGCCGCCGCGCGAGCTCCGCGAACGCGGCCCGCAGCTCGTTGAGGTCCCGGTCCCAGTTGCCCATGAACCCGCGGAACTCGTCCGAGGTCTCGCCGATCCACGCCTGGTCCGGCCCCGCCTCGCCCTCGATGATGGTGACGAGCTTGCGTTTGAGATCCTCGACCTCGCTGTCGGCGAACCGCAGGAAGCCGTTGATCACCGACAACACGCTGTCGACGACGACCGTGTCGACCTTCACGGTGCCCGGTGTGTTCCCCATACCTTCACTCCCACCTGGTTGGATGCGCTCTAGCCGGCGAGCAGCGCCGCTTTGATCGTGCTGGTGGTGTCGCTGAGCAGCCGGGCGTCCTCGATGTCGGTGTCGTCGAGGTTGGTGCCGTGCGTCTCGACCGCCAGCGCGGCGTCGTCGAGGTCGTTGAACAGATGCACCATCGCCCGGTCGATGTCGTCCTGGACGCCGATGTAGGCGTCGTACGCGCGGCCCTTGTACCCCTCCGGCAACTGGGTCTGGATCGAGATGACGGTCTTCTTGAGCTCCGCGACGATGTTCTCGCCGGTCCCCCGCGCGTCGCGGACGAAGTCGTCGAGCATCTGCTTGGTCACCTGTACCGCCACAGTCGCCTCCCTGGTGTATGTTGTTTTTCGCGAATGTACGCTACATACAACACCATCCGCCAGTGCCATTGGCGGCGAACCCTCCAACGCACCCGTCGGGAAGCCATGGCGCGCACAGTCACCGTCTCGTCCCGCCCAGGCGCCCTGCCGTCGATCGCGGCCGCGATCGAGGCGGCGCCCGGCGCGGTCACCGTCCTCATCGAGCCCGGCGAGTACGCCGAGACGCTCACCGTGATCGGCCGCGCCGTCACGCTCGTCGCGGCCCACGGGCCGGGCACCGTGACCCTGGTGCCCGCGGACCCCTGGCAGCCGCTGCTCACCTGCGTCGACGCCGAGGTGGAGGTACGCTCGCTCACCCTGCGCACGACCGAGGCCGATGCCGTCCGCGCGGCCGGCGGCCGGCTGCGGATCGTCGACGCCACGCTGTCCGCCGCGCGGGCCACCGCCCTGGCCGTGCGCGGGCGCACCGGCCTGGCCGTCGGCAACGTGGTCGTGGACGGTGCCGTCGACGGCATCACCCTGCGCGACTGCACCGGCAGCGTCGACGGCTGCACGATCCGCAACGTCGCCAACGACGGGCTCGTCGTCGACGGCGCCGACGTCAGCGTGCGCGACACGGCGATCACCGACTGCGGGGGCCGCGGCGTCTACGTGTACCAGGGCGCCCGGCCGACGATCGACAGCTGCGAGATCGCCCGGACCGGCGTGGCCGGCATCGCCGTCGCGCTGGCCGCCGCGGCCACGATCCGGCAGTGCTGGGTGCACGACACCGGCGGCAGCGGCATCACCGTCGGCGCCGGCTGCGGCGGCACGGTCGCCGGGTGCCGGGTGGAGAACACGGCGGCGCCGGGCATCGAGCGCCACCCCGCCGCCGCCGTCGAGGTCGTGGAGCCGCCCGCGCGGGGCCGGGCCGGCGTCGGCGCCGAGCACGCCGAGGGCGACCGGGTCGAGACGCTGCTCGCGCAGCTCGACGCGCTGATCGGCCTCGACGGGGTCAAGGCCGAGGTGCACGCGCTGATCGACGAGATCCAGGTCAACGAGTGGCGGCGCGACGCCGGGCTCAGTGTGGGCCGGTCGACCCACCACCTGATCTTCGCCGGGCCGCCGGGCACCGGCAAGACGACCGTGGCGCGCCTCTACGGGCGGCTGCTCAAGCAGCTCGGCGTGCTGCCCGACGGCGGCTTCACCGAGGTCGCCCGCCGGGACCTGGTCGGGCAGTACATCGGGCACACCGCCGAGAAGACCGCCGCCGCGTTCGAGGCGGCGCTGGGCGGGGTGCTCTTCATCGACGAGGCGTACACCCTGTCGCGCTCAGGCGCCGGCAACGACTTCGGCCAGGAGTCGATCGACACGCTGGTCAAGCTGATGGAGGACCACCGCTCCGCGGTGGCGGTCATCGCCGCCGGCTACACCGACGAGATGCGCCGGTTCCTCGACGCCAACACCGGCCTCGCGTCCCGGTTCGCCAAGACCATCGAGTTCGGCAGCTACAGCCCGCAGCAGCTCGTCGACATCCTGGTCGCGATGACCACGGCCGGCGACTACCGGTGCGGCCCGGAGGTCCAGCGGGCCGTGGGCGCGCACTTCGCCGGCGTCGAGCGGGGCGAGACGTTCGGCAACGCCCGCGAGGCCCGCAAGCTCTTCGAGGGGATGCGCAAGCGGCAGGCGCAGCGGCTCCGGCTGCTCGGCCGGGTGCCCGACGCCGACGAGCTGCGCGAGCTCACCGTCGCGGACGTCGCGCCGTGACCGCCCTGGAGCGTGACGGCCGGCCCGTGACCGGCCCGCGGCGGCGCGCCCTGCCGCCGCCGGCCGATCCGGAGCGCGACCGGCTCGTACCGCTGCCGGATCCGCGCCGCCGCCACCGGCTCCTGTTGTCCACCGCGGCCGTCCAGATCTCCGCCGCGCTCGCCGTCGCCGCCGTGGCCGCGCCGGGCGCCGCCGTGCGGGCCGCCGCCGTCGCCGCCGCGGCGGCCGTCACCGGGCTGTGGCTCGGCCCCGACGGGCGGCACCTGGTCGAGCGGCTGGCGGCCCGCCGGCGGCTGCGCCGGCGCCGGCGGCGGGCCGCGGCCACCGCGCTGACCGGACCCGACCGGCGGCTGGGGGTGCTGGCGGCGCTGGCACCCGAGCTGCGGCTGCACACGGTGCCCGGGTCGCCGGACCCGCTGGGCGTCGGCGTCGACGCGCACGGCTGGTTCGCGGTGCTGGAGGTACTGCCGGGGCCCGGTCTCCGCGGGGACGAGGCCCGCCCACTCGATCTGCGGCGCCTGGCCCAGGCCCTGGTGGACCATCCGACGCCGCCGTCCGCGGTGCAGCTCGTCGTCCACACCGTCCCGCCGCTCGCGGCGGCGCAGCCCGACGGCCGGGCCGGCGACCCGGCCGTGCCGGCCAGGCAACGCCCCGCAGCGCGGCCCGACGGTCGTGGCGGCGAGCCGGCCGTGCCGGCCCGGCAACGGGTCTGGCTGGCCGTGCGTGTCGGTGCCGAGCCGCTCGCGGGCGCCGGCGCCTCCCTTGCGGACATCCGCCTGGCCGTCACGGCCGCGGCCGGCTGGGGCGGCCACGCGCTGCGCCGCATGGGCCTGGCCGGGCAGCCGTTGAACCGCCCCGACCTCGTCGACGCGCTCGCCGACAGCCTGGGCGTGCCCGACGGCGCCGCGCTCCTCGCGGCCGACGGCGTCGCTGAGCGCTGGGCGTCGTGCCGGGTCGGCGCGGGGGTACACCTGACCTGCGCCGTCGAGTGGCCGGCGGCCGCGCCGGAGACGCCCCTCGACGCGCTGCTGAGCCCGCTCGTGACGAGCACGGTGGCGGTGGTGCTGCGCCCGGAGCAGGGTGCGGTCAGCGTGCGGTGCCTGGTGCGGTACCGCGCCCCCCAGCCACAGGCGCGCCAGGCCCTGCGGGACGCGCTGCACCGGGCGGCCCGCGCCGGGCTGCGCGTGCGGCCGATGCACGGCGAGCAGGGCCCCGCGCTCTACGCGAGCGCGCCGACCGGCGGGAGCGCGCTGTGACGGCGCGGCCGGCCGGTGGCGAGCGATCCGCGGCGCGCGCCGTGTCGGCCCCGCTGGCCGATGCGGAGGCGCTCACGACGGGCGCGTACCTCGGCGTCCCGGACGCCTTCGCCCGGCTGCGGCTCAGCATGGGCCCGGCCGGGGTCGTGGTCGGCCGCGACCGGCACGGCGCGCCGGTCGTGCTCCGGCTCTTCGACCGCCGGCCGGTCCATGCGGTACTGCTCGGACCGGGCGCGCCGGCCGCGCTGCTGCTGTGGCGGGTCCTCGCGACCGGCGCCCACGCCGACGTGCGCACGAACCGGCCGGAGGCCTGGCGGGTGCTGCGTGAGCGCACCCCGGCCGACCGGCTGCGGTTCCCGGCGCCGGGCGAACCGGCGGGCCAGCCCGGCCAGGCGGCCCGGCCCGACCGCCCCCTTGTCGAGGTCGCCGACGGGGTCGCCCCCGGCCCGGGCCCGGCGCAGCCCTGGTCCGCGCGGGTCGTCGTGGCCGCCGGAGTGGCCGCCGTGGCCGGGCCGCTGCGCGCCGCGGACGTGGTGCTCGTGTCGCGGCTCGCGCCGGACGAGGCGGCGCGGGCGGCCGCCGCCCTCGACCTCGACCAGCCGAGCACCGAGCTGCTGCAGCGCCTCGACGAGGACATGTTCGCGGTGATCGGCGGCGGGGCCGACCGCTACGTCTGGCTGAGCCCGACCCCGGCCGAGCGCGACCTGGCCGGCCCCGCGGTCACGGGGTGAGCTGCAGGGCGTGCGTGGTGAGCCGGACCAGGGCCGCGCGGGCGCTCGCGGGTTCGCGGGCGTCGCAGTGGACCAGCGGGCGGCCCGGCGGCAGGTCGGCGGCGCGGGCGACGTCGTCCAGCGGGTACGCCGGCGCGTCGGGGAACCGGTTCACGGCGAGCAGGAACGGCACGCCGCGGTCCTCGAAGAAGTCGATCGCCGGGAAGGCGTCGGCCATCCGGCGCGTGTCGACCAGGACGACGGCACCGATCGCGCCGCGGGCGAGCTCGTCCCACATGAACCAGAACCGGTCCTGGCCCGGCGTACCGAAGAGGTACAGCATGATGTCGCCCTGGTCGAGGGTGATGCGGCCGAAGTCCAGCGCGACCGTGGTGGTGTGCTTGCCGGTGACCCGCGCCGTGTCGTCGACGCCGAGGCTGGCCGCGGTGAGCGGCGCCTCGGTCGTCAGCGGCGGGATCTCGCTCACCGACGACACGAACGTGGTCTTGCCCGCCCCGAAGCCGCCGGCGACGAGGATCTTCACCGCGGTCGGCGCGGTCACGGCCTGGTCAGAGCCGAACGAGTCCATCCAACACCTTCTTGAGCAGGTCCCGGCCGGGGCGTTCCACGTCGGGTGGGCGGTGCACGGAGACGATCCCGGCCCGCTGCAGGTCGTCGACGAGCACCTGCACCACGACGAGCGGCAGGTGCAGGTGGGCGCCGATCTCGGCGATCGAGTGGATCTGGACGCAGAGCACGGCGATGGCGCGCGCCTCCGGCTCCAGCGGATAGCGCTCCCAGAGCGCCCGCTGGCCGGCGACCGTGGTGCTGACGAGGGCCAGCAGCATCAGCGGCGCGGCCGGACCGGTGCGGCCGGCCGTCACCGCGTAGGGCCGGACCAGCGGCTCGGGCAGGTCGTCCCAGGCGTCGTCGGGCGCGGCGGCCTCCATCGTGTCCTCCGCCGGCCCGGTCAGGTGGTCAGGGCCGGACTGTGCCGCAGCCCCGGTGCGAAGAACGTGCCGGCCTGGCCGGCGAGCACGGCCATCTCGAAGGCGATCTGGCCCACGTCAGCGGTGATGTCGGCGGTGACGGCGAGGCAGGCGCTCGCGTCGGGGCCCAGCGCGGTCACGAAGAAGTAGGCGTGCTCCATCTCCATGATGGTCTTGCGACCCTGGCCCCAGCCGTGCTGGCGCGACGCCCCGCGGGCCAGGCCGTTGAGGGCGGCGGCGACGGCGGCCAGCCCCTCGGCGGCGGGCTGCTCGAGGTTGCTCGACCGGGCGAGCAGCAACCCGTCGGCGCTGAGCACGATCGAGCAGCGGACGTCGGCGACGGTACGGCCGAATCGGTCGAGCAGGTAGGAAAGGTCGGCGGCCATGCGTTCATCTCCCGTTCTCTGGTGCCGAGGAGCGCTGCCCTCGCGCGTAGCCGTTCATGAAGCCGGCGGCGAGGCGCCGGGCGTCGTCGGGGCTCGCGGCGGGCGGTGCGGCCGGCGATGGTGGGCTGCCGGCGGTGGCGGCGTCGCGCAGCGGGTCGGCGAGGTGGGCACCGCGGACGCGGTGCGGCAGCGGCGGCAGGGTGCCGGCGCGACCGTCGGGCGGGTCTGGCCGGGTGCCGGCGTGACCGTTCGGGGGTGGCCCCGGACGGTGCGGGGGTGGCGGCTCGGCCGGCCGGTGCGAAGGCGGGCCTGACGCCGGGGCCGTCGGCGCCGGGGTGCTCCACAGCGCCTCCCGCGGCAGGTCGCGGGTCGGCTCCAGGGCCGGGTCGTCCACCGGCCGCTCGGCACCGTTGACGCGCCCGGTCCGGCGGTGCCGCCGGACCGCGGAGTGCTCGGCGCCCCGGGCGCGCTGGGGCGGGGCCGCCGCGGCGACCGCGAGCGCCGGCTCGAACCCGTCGAGTATCGCGGCGGGAAGGATGACGACGACGTGCACGCCGAAGTACATGCCCCGGCGCATCTGGACGACGATCTCGTGCCGGGCCGCGAGCCGGGCCACCACGACGAGACCGATCTGGCCGCCGGCCCGCGGCTCGAACGGCGGCGGGTCGGCGAGCCGAGCGTTGATGCGCTGCAGCGCGTCGGCGTCCAGGCCGACGCCCCGGTCCTCGATGTCGATCGCCCAGCCCTGCCCGACCCGCCCGGTACGGACCTCGACCGGAGATCCGGCCGGCGAGAACGCGGTGGCGTTCTCCAGCAGCTCGGCGAGCAGATGGGTGAGGTCGCCGACGGCGCCGCCGGCGATGCGGACCTCCTCGCCGTCGGCGGCGATCTTCACCCGGGTGTAGTCCTCGACCTCCGCGGCGGCTGCCCGCAGCACCTCGCGCAGCGGGGCGCCCTCGCGCTCTCGGCGGTGCGGCTGCTCCCCCGCGAGCACGAGCAGGCTCTCTGCGAGCCGGCGCATGCGGGTCGCCTGGTGGTCGATGCCGAACAGCATCTCCATCGTCCGGGGGTCCTCTTCGTCCCGCTCCATCTCGGTGATGAGCCGCAGCTGGCGGCGGGTGAGGGTGAGGCTGCGCCGGGCCAGGGTCCGCATGACGTCGCCGGTGCTGCGCACGGTCGCCATGTCGTAGGTGGCGGTGACCGCGGCCCGGTACAGCGTGTTGCAGGCGTCGGCGACGTCGCCGATCTCGTTGCGCGGCGTGTCGGCGAAGACCGGCGGCTCGGCCGCCGGGTCGACGACCTGACCCTCCCGCAGCAGCGCGGTGACCTCGGGAAGCCGTCGCTGGGCCACCTGGAGCGCGCCGGTGCGCAGCGCCCGCAGGCTGCGCACCAGCCGGGCGGCGACGAGGACCGAGACGGCGACCGACACGAGCAGGACGCCCAGCGCGACCAGGCCGGACAGTAGCGCGCGCCGGTTGGCGTCGCGGGCCAGCCGGGAGGCCCGTGCGTCGAGGTCGGCGACGATCCGCGCCTCGGCGGCGTGCAGCGCCGCCTCCTTCTCGGCGCTGATGCGGTCCCAGTCCTCGAACCGCGCCGACTTGGCCTGGCCGCTCAGCACGGCGTCGCGCATGTCCCGCACCCGCTCGGCCGGCCCGTTGACCGTGCGCTCGAAGAACTCCAGCTGCTCGGGCAGCGCCGCCGAGCGGAACTGGGTCGTCCAGCCGTCCTCCGCCCCGATGGCGGCCTGCACCCGCACCACGCTGTCGGGCACCACGCCGCCGAGGATGATCGAGGCCGAGAGATAGCCGTACTGCAGGTCCGCCTGCTCGCTGATCCAGGACACGGCCGACAGCGCGGTCGCGATGCGGACCAGGTCCTGGTCCTCGCTGCCGATGCCGGTGAGCGCGGCGCCCGCGTCGAGCCAGCCGTGGACCATGTTGGTGTAGGCGACGGTGCCGGGCCCCGGCCGCAGGCTGCGGTCCGCGATCGACGAGCGCAGCCCGGCGAGGGCGTCCATGTGCTCGCGGGCCGCGTCGACCGCGTCCGCGACCCGGTCGCGGCTGCCCTCCGGCAGGTCGCGGGCCGCCGTCGCGACCGCCGCGTAGGCGGTGTCGACCTGCGTGGCGGCCGCGGTCGCCTGCTCGGCGAGGTGCGGTATCGCGTAGCCGGAGCCGACGAGGCTCGACACGGCGTAGCGCTCGCTCTGCAACGCGTGGACGAGTGTGTTGACCTTGACCAGCCACTGGGCCGCGGTCCGGGTCTGCTCGCTCGCCCGGGCCTCGGCCAGCTCGCCGGCGACGACCCAGGCGCCGATCCCGCTCAGTGCCAGCAGCGGCACGAGCAGCACCAGGGTCACCTGCGGCCGGATGGGCCAGTTCCGCACGACGCCACCTCTCGCCATCTATCCACATTGGACGATTTGCACCGCGCCGATCAGGGCGAACACGCGCCTACCGGCTGGTGATCCAGAACGTAGCGGCCCGGGCGGCGGTGAAGAAGGGTGTGCGGCCGTCCCCTTGGGGCCACGGTGGCATCATCGGGACACGCCGTCGCGGCCCAGCCAGCCGGCCCGCACGGCGGCGGCGCCGAGCGCGAACCGCGAGGTGACACCCCACTCGGCGTAGAGGTGCTCGACGTCGCGCTTGACCGTGCGCACCGACACCCGCAGCTCGCGGGCGGCTCGGGCGTCGTCGTGGCCCTGGTCGAACAGCAGCAGCAGGGCCCGGCGCCGCCGCAGCACGCCCGAGCCGGCGCCGGCGGCCGGCTGCGGGGGCCGCGCGCCGGCGGCCGACTCGACCCGCTCGACCATGCCGGCCACCGCGGCGACCAGCGCGGGCGCCTCGACGAGCACGCCGCCGCGGTCGAGGTCGCCGTCGTCGAGCGGGATGAGGGCGGCCCGGCTGTCCCAGACGATCGTGCGGGTCGGCACGTGCTCGGCGACGAGCAGCCGGCCCATCGGCGGCACCCCGCGGCCCTCCCGGCGCCGCTGCACGCCGCTGACGGCGGCGGTGGTCCAGACGCTGGAGACCTCGACCCCCCGTCCGCCGGCCGGCGCGAGCAGGTCGGGCAGGCCGGCG
Organism: Dactylosporangium sp. AC04546; assembly: GCF_022095675.1. GTDB lineage: Bacteria > Actinomycetota > Actinomycetes > Mycobacteriales > Micromonosporaceae > Dactylosporangium. The sequence continues at coordinate 10,193 of NZ_JAHYSG010000130.1, forward strand.
AACCCGGGGGCCGGCGGCCCGCTCATGAGGAACCTGATGCTGGCCTCCGCCCGTACCGTCAGATCGGCCATCCGGGCGAAGATCTCGTCCCGCTCGTACACCTGGATGCCGGCATGGGTGCCGAACCGCCGGCGGCCGGCGAGGTAGTCGGCGAACAGTCCCGACCCGTAGAGCCGGGCGCGCTCGGCCGCCATCGCCGCCCGTTCGGCGTCGAGCTCGGCTGCTCTGGCCGCGTGCCGGGCCTCCAGTACCAGCAGCGGGTCCTGCGGCTCCCAGCGGTTCCCGGCCCGGCGCAGCAGGCCGAGGTCGGCCAGCCGGTCGACCTCGGCCCGCACCAGGGCCTCGGGCCGTTGCAGGAACGCCGCCAGCGCCGCGGTGTCGAACGACGGGTGCCGGGCGGCGGTCCGCCAGACCAGGTCGGAGAACTCGTCGAGGTCGGCGAAGGACAGTTCGGACGGGCGCATGAGGGCTCCACTGCCGGTCAGGCGTGCGGTACCACGGCGACGACGTTGGAGTCCGGCCCCTCGCCGTCGCCGTTCGCGCCGCGGACCTTCAGCTCGTAGGTGTGTCCGTTGGTGAACAGGTTGCCGGTCCAGCACAGCTCTGCCACCGGGTACGGCATGAGCGTCCACGCCTGGCCGGCGGTGACGTCGTGGTAGTAGACGTTGTAGCCGGTGGCGTTGGCCGCCTTGGTCCAGCAGAGCTTGATCACGCCGTTGCCGGGTTCACCGGTCAGGGTCACCGCCCCCGGGCGCGGCGCGGCCGGCGTCACGGTGACGACCTTCGAGTCGGCGCTCTCGCCGTTCGGGCCGGCACCGCGGACCTTGAACTCGTAGCGGTGGCCGTTGGTGTAGAGGTTGCCGGTCCAGCACGTGCCGGACACCGGGAAGCCCATCCGCTGCCAGTCCTGGCCGGTGGTGGTGTCACGGTAGAACACCGAGTACCACGCGGCGTGCTCCGCCGGCTGCCAGCACAGCGTCACCTGGCCGTTGCCGGGCTTGCCGGTGAGGCCGCCCGGCACGGCGGGTCGCGGCTGGACCGGGCTCGGCGACACGGACGGCGACACGGACGGCGACGCGCTCGACGACAGCGACGGCGACGCCGCCGGGGATCCCGCCGGGGTCGTCTCCGGCGTCCGCTCCGTGTAGTCGTGGACCGTCGCGAGCAGCGGGTCGTCGCCCGACGCGACCGCGACCGTGCAGGCGGTGCCGGTCCCGCCCCGTGCGGTCCGGACGATGCCGGCACCGGCGACCGGACCGGTCAACGTGGCGTCCAGCTTGGCGCGGACCCGCGCCGCCCGCGTCCTCCAGTCGACGCAGGCCGTCTCGCCCGCCCGCGACGGGTCGAACGACGCGCCCGGATCGCCGTCGCGGCTGGCGTACACACCGATCTCGGTCACGACGAGCGGCTTGTCGAGGGCTGCCGCGGCGGCCTTCGCGGTGTCGAGCTGGGCGGCCGGGCCGGCGTTCATGTCGAGGTCGACCATGGTGACGACGTCGATCTGGCCGCTCTCGTGCACGGCCTGCCAGTCGCCGCCGCCTCCGGCGGGCGGGCCGCCACTGCCGGAGGCGACCAGATGGTTCGGGTCCTGACGATGTACCTCGGCGCCGGCGGCGTCGTAGAACCGCCGCAGCTCCGCCACGGTCAGGCCGGCGGGCGGCGGCGCGGCCAGCTCCCACATCGCGAGCGCCGGCTCGTCGCGCAGCAGCGGCACGAGCTCGCCGATCCAGGGCAGCAGCGTCGCCTCGTAGCCGGTGCGGTACCACTCGGGGCCCGCCGCCGGCGAACAGCCGTCGCCGCCCGGGCCGAGGACCAGGGTGACGCGCTGGCCGAAGCGCTTCGCGGTGGCGACGACCCGCTTGATCTCGGCGACGCTCGCGCCCGGCGGCGCCCAGGTGCGCACGATGCCGCTGGTGCGCAGCTTGCCGAAGAGGTCCTCGAGGTCGGCGTCGGGCACCGGGCCGGCCGGGGACCGCGGCGGTGCGGACTCCGGCGAGGGCGACTGGGAGGCGGGCGGTGACGACGATGCCTGGGAACCGGTCGCGGACGGCGTCGCCGCCGCGCATGGGATCAGCCCGGACACGCTCTGGCCGACGAACCGGTACGGCCGGCCGCCCCACAGCAGCGTCGTGCCCCGCCGGCCGAGAAAGTCACCGGTGGGCCCGGGCTGCGCCACGGCCGCCACCACACCGGCGGCCACGGTGCCGACCAGCGCCATCGCGAGGATGACCAGCCGCACCCGGAAGGCGCTCGAGAGGCCGCCGAAGCTCATCCGACACACACCCCTTCATCCGACATGCATGATACGACACCTTGCATCCTGACGTATCTCGTGTTTTCGTACAGCCGGGGGTCGGGTGCCGGCCCGGGTGACGCACGGTTGGCGGGTGGGGATCATGGCGTCCTGGCTGCAGCAGGAGCGCAACAGGCGGGCGCCGATGCGCTGGTACGCCCGGCCGGTCGCCGCCGCGGGGGCGGTGCTGGCGCTCGCCGCGGGCGGGATCGCGCTCGCCGACCGGCCGGACTGGCCGGTCCCCGTCGTGTTCCGGATCGGCGCGGTGCTCGCCGTGATGCTGCTCGGCGCCCTGCCCCGGGTGGCGATCTCGGCGGGCGGGCTGGCCACGGCCGACTTCCGGGTCCGCTCCGCCGGCGACGACCCGGGTGAGGTCGCGCACCGGCTGCGGGTCGCCGGCCGGGCCTTCGGCTGGCTGGTGGCCGCCGTGACGGTGGCCGGGGCGAGCTGGGCGGCCTGGCTGGCGCTGCACGGCACGCCGGGCGACCGGATCCTCGCGGTGCTCGTCGGCGTGTGTCTCGTCGTGCGGTCGCGGCTGTTCGACGCCGGCTGGGCGGCGGCCCCGGCCGTTGCCGGGGCCGCCGTCGCGGTGCTCGGCCTGGTGCGACTGGTCACCGAGCCCGGCCCGCTGCCGGGCCTGCTGCCGACGATCGCGGGGGTGGTGACCGGGGCGGTGCTCGGCACGGCGCACGCGGTGCTGTCGTGGCAGGGCCGGGGCCGCCGCCGGGTGCTGCGCTGGCTTGAGGTGACCTCGGTGGTCGCGATGATCTGCGCCGCCGCTGTGTCGATCGGCCTGGTCGACGCTGCCCGCGCCGTCGTCGGGTGACCCGGCCGGCCGCCTGAGCCGCACCAGGCCGGGCACCGCGACGACGGCTCCGGGACGCCGTCAGTGTGGTGCGAGCCGCCGCCGGTAGGCACGCTCCAGCGTGCGGTAGTCCGCCAGCCGCGCCGTCAGCGCCGCGCGGTCGTAGCCGTCCGGGGCGTGGTCGAACGCCGACCGGGCCGCGTCCGACGTGAACGCCTCCCGCGGCACCGCCGGCCCGTCGGGCGGGATGAACTTGACGACCTCTTCGTGGGCGGCGATGGCCACCGTCAGCACGTGCAGCGCCGCCTCGGCGCTCGCGATCGGCAGGCGCGCGGGATCGCCGGCCACCGCCGCCTCGGCCCGCCGGCCCAGCGCCAGGAACTCGTGCGGCCCGATGATCCGCGACGGCTCGGCGCCGCCGAACGCCGGCGGCGCGACCGGCTCGTCGGGCAGGTGGAACTGGAAGCCGCGGCTGGTGCCGCAGCCGTGGCAGTCGCCGTCGAAGGTCGCCGCCCGGCGTCCGTCGATCCGGCTCTCCCGCGGCCGGGCCCAGTCGACGTCGGCCTGACCGCACGGGCAGGGGTGGAGCTCGATGTACAGCAGGCACTCGACCCGCGACCGCGCCGGCAACGGCTTGGCGCGCGGTGGCCGGACGGCCCTCGGCAGGGAACTTGTGGGCCGGACGTGCGGTAACGCGGTGGACGGTGCCGTGTCGCTGACGAAGCCCTGCTGTGACGCCATTGTCACCCTGCCTCTGAAGTATGTTGATTTTCCGTCACGGTAGCAGAGGCCTCAGGCAACCCGCCGTGACGAAGTCAACAGCCCGGCGAGGCGCTCGTACGCGGCCCGGGTCCGGCTCCGCAGCCGCAGCGGGTCCAGCGGGCCGGACCGGGCGGCCGCGCGATCGTACGGCACCACGACCCAGCCGCCGGCCCCCTCGGGCAGGCGGGCGCGGAGGTGGCGCTCCACCCGGGCGGCCCGCTGCCAGCGGCCGAGGACCACCGCGACAACGAGGGTGCGGGCCTGCGCGGGAGCCGTACGGCCGAGCCGGTCGACGGTCGCCCCGGCGGCGTCGAGCGCGGCCTGGCCGAGGTTGGTGACGAGGACGGCCCGGTCGGCCTCCGCGAGCGCGGTGGTGGCCGCCCGCGAGGCGTCGTTGCCGATGTCGAGCAGCGTTGTGCCGGGTCCGCGCGACAGCCGGCCCAGCGCGGTGCGAACCAGGTCGGGTTCGGGCGGCCCGGACCGCTCGTCGGTACCGTCGATCGCGACCAGTCCGCCCGGTGACCCGGCCGGCGGCTCCGGCGGGCCGGCCCGGACGACGTCGGCCAGGCTGGACCGGCGCGGCGTGTCCAGGCGCGGCCCGCTGGAGGCGTGTCCGGTGCCGACGTCGACGAGGCGGGCGGCGCCCGTGGCGGCGAGGGCCAGCCCGGCACCGGTCGCCGTGGTGGTGACGCCGGTGCCGCCGCTGCCCGAGACGAACGCCACGAGGTGCGGCCCGGCGGACGGCTCGCGCCACCACGGCTCGACCGGCCGGTCACCGACCGGCAGCTGTACCGTCGGCCGCTCCTGCAGCAGCGACCCTGCCTCGGGCCAGAGCGGCACCAGGTCGTCAGCGGTCCGGGCGGTCGCGTCGGCAGAGCCGGCCTGCCCGGCTCGCGGCACCGCGCCGCCGGGCGCGGACCGGGTGGACGATGGCTCCGGTGCCCGCCGAGCCGGCCCAACCAGCGCGGCTGGCGGCGCCAGATCGGCCACGTCAGCCGGCACGGCCCGACCGGCCGCCACCGCCGGGCCAGGCGCCACAGCCGGCACGGACGGGTTGGCCGGCCCGGACGCCACGGAGGGCTCCGCCGGATCGGCCGGCACGGACGGCGGGCCCTCCAACGCGTCCGACCAGCCAACCGTCGGCACCGAGCCGGCAATCAGCACGGGATCGGCATGAGTCCCCGGTACGGCCCCGCCGATCAGCACCGGCCGGACCTCGGACGCCCGCGCGGGTCCCGCGACCGCCGGACCCGGAGGCGGACCCGGCGGCGCGCCGCCGATGAGCGCCGGACCGTCCCCCGCCTCCACGGGCCGACCACCGCGGACCCCACTCGGGGCCGGCTCGTCCGGCGCGCCGGACCGGCTCCGCGGGGCGTCCGGCCAGTCCTCGCGGCTCATCCGGTGCCCCGACAATGCAGTCTCCCTCACCCGACGATGCCGGACACCGCGTCCGCCCGGTTCGCGTCTCCACCGGACAGCAGCGGAGAAAACCAACACAGAACATACGCGAAACATCGTCGGTCGCCGGTGCGGGCGTTGTCAACCGTCAGGCCATGGTGAGGACCACCGTGCCGCGGACGTGGCCCGGCCGGCCGCACGGCTGCGACCGGCCGGCCCCGGGCGTCTCAGCCGCCCGTGCCGTGCCGGACGACCCGCACGTGCCGGTGCGGGCGCCGGGAAGCCCGGCCGTCCCGCGCCACAGGACCCGCCACCGGACCCGCCGGACCCACCACCGGACCCGCCACCGGGACCGCCGGCGCCCCGATGAGCGCGGTGGCGAGCGCGTGCAGGTCGAACGGCGGCATCCGGTGCTCGCCGTCCCGGCCGGCGACGACCTCGCTGATCCGCAGCTCGACCGGCCCCGCGGTGACCCGCACCGTCACGGACTCGTCCGGCTCGCCCGGCACGGCGTCGTTGCGGGCGATGCGCAGGATGTACCCGGTCATGGCGTTCCTCTCAGGATCCCGGCGGGGGCCGGTGGTGCGGCCGAAGGTACGGGGAACGACATCCGCGAAACATCGCCACGATGGCGTATGTCCGCCGCGTCAGTCGGCGGTCAGGAGCCAGTCCAGCGCGACGGCCGCCGTCCACGACTGGTGCGCGCTGCCGAGCGCCTCGCCGGTGAACGGCTCGTAGTACTCGCCGAACGCGAGGTCGGACAGCTGCCGCAGCGCCTCGGTGCGGATGCCGGCGGCCAGTCCGGTCGCGCCGCGCCGCCGGAGGGTCCACCACACCAGCCAGTTCATGAACGGCCACTGGGGGCCCCGCCAGTACGTGCGCGGCTGGAACCCGGCGAGCTCGGGCGTGGCCGAGGGCGGCACCGCGTAGCGCAGCGCCGGGTGACCGCACCACAGCGGGCCGGTGAGCAGGTCGAGCTGGCGCGCGACGACCCGCTCGTCGCCGCCGCACAGCAGCGGCGCGAAGCCGCCGACCGTCGGCACGTCGACCCGCTGCCCGCTGCGCACGTCCTCGTCTCGGGCGAGCCCGGTCTCCGGCGAGACCGTCGACAGCACGCCGGCGCGGAACCGGTCGGCCAGCGCGCGCAGTTCGGCTGCTTCGGCGTGCCGGCCGAACTCGTCCCCGATCTCCGCCAGTACCTCGCTGGAGAGCGCGGCGACGGCGGACATGAACACGTCGGTCATCCGGAAGTCGACCGTGTCGCGGACCTTGTCGTCGTCGTAGCGGGCCTCGTGCATCTGGTGGACCAGCCAGAGGTACCGCTGATACTCCGCGTCGCTGGGCCGCTGCCCGGCGTCGGTGACGTGGCGCAGGTCGTGCCGGCGGCCGACCGGCATCTCCCGGCCGGGCACGACGGCGGCGTACGCCTGGTCCCACCGCGGCGAGTTGTCCATGCCGGACTCCCAGCCGTGGTAGATCTCGAGCAGCCCGCGGCCGGCCGGGTCCCTGGCGGTGGCCAGCCAGCGGTGCCACGCCAGCCACTGGTCGAAGGTCTCGGCGGCGAACGTCTCGGCGAGGTCCCGATCGGTGCCGCCGTTGCGGCGCCCCGCGTCCAGGACCCGCCGCACCGCGATGGCGTGCACCGGCGGCTGGCAGATACCGGAGGTCCGCACACCGGCGGGGGCGGTGTCGGCGACGCCGCAGTCCCACACGTCGGGGCCGGGGAAGTACCCGGCGTCGGGGCCGAACACGATGTGCGGCAGCATCCCGGTCCGCCACTGCGCGCGCAGCAGCGTGCGCAGCTCGGCGATGGCCCGGGGCACGGACAGCGTCGCGAGCCCGATCGCCACGAACGCGGCGTCCCAGCTCCACAGGTGCGGGTACAGCTGCGGCGCCGCGGTGGTCAGCTCGCCGATGTCGTTGCCGCGCAGGATGTAGGCGGCGCGGGCGGCGAGGGTCTCCGGCGGCACGGTCGTCGTCGTCATGCCGCACCCGCCAGGACGAGGCCCGTTTCCGCGTCGTAGAAGCGCAGGCTCTGCGCCGGGGACCGCAGCCACACGGTGCTGTCGGGCTCGACCCGGAACGTGGGCGGGGCCTGGACCTTCAGCTCGTGCTCGCCGAGGCGCACGGTGAGCAGCACCGACGCCCCGGTGGGCTCGACGACCTCGACGCGGGCGGTCAGCCAGCCGGGCTGTTCCGCGGTGCTGACCTCGAGGTTCTCGGCCCGCACGCCGAGCAGGACGGCCCGGTCGCGGTAGGGGTCGAGGTGCTCCGGAGCGGGCAGTACCTGCTCGCCGATGTGCAGGCTGGGGCCGGTGCCGTTGACCCGCACCGTGGCGGGGACGAAGTTCATCGGCGGCGCGCCGAGGAATCCGCCAACGAAGCGTTCCGTGGGATGGTCGTACACCTCGATCGGCGGGCCCAGCTGGGCGATGCGCCCGGCGCGCATGACGGCGACCCGGTCGCCGAGCGACATCGCCTCGGCCTGGTCGTGGGTGACGTAGAGGGTGGTCGCGCCGACCCGCCGGACGATCCGCTTGAGCTCGGCGCGGAACTGCAGCCGCAGCAGGGCGTCCAGGTTGGACAGCGGCTCGTCCATGAGCAGCACGCCGGCGTCGACGACGATGGCCCGGGCGACCGCGACGCGCTGCCGCTGGCCGCCGGAGAGCTGCGCGGGGTAGCGGTCGAGGTAGTCGCTGAGCTCCAGCACGGCCGCGGCGTCGCGGACGCGCCGGTCGACCTCGTCCTTCGGGACCTTGCGCATGGTCAGCCCGAAGCCGATGTTCTGCCGCACCCGCAGGTGCGGGAAGATGGCGTACGACTGGAACACCATCGACAGCCGGCGCTCCCGGGCCGGCAGGTCGGTGACGTCGCGGCCCGCGATGGCGATGGTGCCGCCGTCGGGCGACTCCAGGCCGGCCACCATCCGCAGCAGCGTGGTCTTGCCGCAGCCGCTGGGCCCCACGAGGACGAGGAACTCGCCGTCGGCGACGGTGAGGCTGACGTCGTCGGTGGCCCGCGCCGTGGCGCCGGGATAGGTCTTGACGAGGTGGTCGATCACAATGTCGGCCATGCGGGGCCCTCCAGGCGTTGTGGGGTGGTCATCGAAGCGTCGTCCCCCACATGTTGAGCAGGTACTTGCGCATCACGGCGATGAACAGCAGGGCGGGCAGCACGAGCGCGAACCCGCCGGCGAAGCGGAACGCCAGCGGCGAGTCGCCGAGCGTCGAGAGGACCTGGGCGGGCAGCGTGCGCTGGTTGAGGGTGAGCACGGCGGCGCCGAGCACCTCGTTCCAGGACATGACGAACGCGAACATCGCGGCCGCCGCGATGCCGGGCAGCGCCTGCGGCAGCACGATGCGCAGGAACGCCTGCAGCGGCGTCGCCCCGAAGATGACCGCGGCCTCCTCGTGGTCGCGCGGGACCGACAGGAAGATGGCGGCGGTGATGAGCACGGTCGTCGGCAGCGCCAGCGCGGTGTGCAGCAGCGTCACCGCGTAGGTGGTGTCGTAGAGCCCGGCGTTGAGGAACACCTGGGCCAGCGGCACCGAGAGCACGACGATGGGCAGCGCGCGGGTCAGCAGCAGGAACAGCTGATACGGCCCCCGGCCGCGGAAGGTGTACCTCGACAGCGCGTACCCGGCGGGCACGCCGACGAGCAGCGCGAGCACGACGGTGCTCAGCCCGACGGTGAGCGAGTTGAGGAACGAGCCGACGATGCCGGTCGAGGACAGGAACGTGCGCAGCGTCCCGGTCGAGACGTCGGTGGGCAGCAGCGGCAGCGGGAACCGGTTCAGCGACTCCCGGCTGGACAGGGCGGCGAGGGTGATGAGGTACAGCGGGATCCCCATGAACAGGGTGACCGCGACGCAGGCGGCCTGCAGCAGCGCCGCCCGGCGGCGCCGGCGGGCGCTCATCGGGCCTCCTCCCCCGCCGGGACCCGCAGCAGCCGCAGGTAGGCGACCGAGGTGGCCAGCGACACCAGCAGCACGACGAGGGCGATGGCGGCGGCCACGTGGGGGTTCTGCAGGGAGCTGTACCACTGGTACGTCTCGCCGACGAGGACCGGGAAGTCCCGCCCGGCGAGGGCCTGGGCGACCGCGAAGGTCTGCAGCGCGAGGATGGTGCGCAGGATCATCGCGACCTGGATGCTGGGCCGCAGCTGCGGCAGGATGACGTGCCGCAGCCGCTGCCAGTACGTGGCGCCGAAGACCGCCGCGGCCTCGTCGTAGTCCTTCGGGATGTTCTGCATGCCGGCCACCACGATGACGAAGACCAGCGACGTGGCCCGCCACAGCTCGGCCACAACGATGGCGAGGAAGATCGTCGGCTTGTGCTGGAACGACAGCCAGGCGTAGCCCTCGATACCGAGGTGGTCGAGGACCGAGTTGAGGTAGCCGCGGTCGGTGAACACCGACAGCCAGACGAGACCGGCGGCGAGGTCGCTGATCGCGAGCGGGATGACCCAGACGTAGAAGTGGAAGCCGGCGAACCGGGGCCGCTCGCGCAGCAGCAGGGCCATCGCGATCGCGAAGGTGAACTGCAGCGGGATGAGCACGACGATGAGCAGCAGGGTGTAGCGCACCGCGGGCCAGAAGTACGGGTCGTCGAGCATGCGCCGCAGGTACGCGAGGGTCGGGCCGTCGTCGCCGGTGACCGCCTGGCCGACGCCGACGACGGTCGGCCAGGCGAACAGTGCGGTCATGAACACCAGCGAGGGTGCGATGAGCAGCAGCGGGGCCGGGACCCGGGCCCGCCGGGGCCGGGCGGCCCGCGGCGGGGTCTCGGTGGCCGGCTCCGCCGTCAGCGTCATCAGGCCACCCGGCAGGTCGCGCCGGCCGGGTCCGGCTTCCAGCACGGCACCTTGGCCTCGTCGAGGATCGTGTTGAGCAGCTTGGCCTGGTTGTCGAGGACCTGCTGGACGGGCTTGCCGTCGATGCAGATCTCCTTGAACGTGTTCTTGAAGATCTGCGAGACCTCGCCGTCCTTCGCGCCGAGCCCGACCGGCGGCAGGGAGACGATGGCGCCGCTCGCGCCCTGCTGCTTCTGGACGGCGGCGGCCTCCAGGGCGATGGCGGGCGGCAGGTCGCTGGGCAGGGTGGCCTTGACGACCGGGAAGAACGCGTTGTCGCGCAGCACGTCGAGCTGCGTGTCGGCGACGGCGAGGGCCTTGATGACGTCCTTGGCCTTGTCCACCTCGGGGGCGCCGCGCGGGATCGCCAGGCCGGCCACCACGAGCAGGTAGCCGAGGCCCTTCGGGCCGCGCGGCGCGGGCAGCACGAGCCAGTCGTCCGGCTTGTCCTTGGGCGCGGCGGCGAGCCGGGCGACGTGGTCCCAGGCCATGAGCACCTCGCCGCGCTGCAGCGGCTCCTGCATGAAGTCGTAGTTGGTGGAGGCGGGCGCGGTGACGGCCCACAGGTCCTTCATGTAGGCCCATGCCTGGGCCGCGTCGGCACCGCGGAACGTGGTGATCTGCCCGCCGGTGAAGCTCGGCAGCAGGAAACCCTGGAAGAAGCGGTGGTACAGGCCCTTCGGGCCGGCCGGCAGGCCGAACACGGGCTTGCCGCCGTTGCCCGCCCGGGCCGCGGTGGCCCAGGCCAGCAGCTGGTCGTAGGTGAGCTGCTGCGGGTCGGACCCGGCCGGCAGCCACTGCAGCGCCTTCTTGTGCACGGCCAGCACGTAGGAGGCCTGCATCCAGGGGATGTACTTCGTGGTGGCGCCGCCGAGCTTGCCGAGCCCGAGCAGCTCGGTGTCGATGCCGCGATCGGCGAGGGCCGACGCGACGTCGTCGAGGTCGAGCAGCCGGCCGGTGTGCGGTGCGAGGTCGCCGTGCACACCACCGACCAGGCTGACCTGCACCTTGCCCGCGTCCACCTGGGACTGCAGGGTCGAGTTGAAGACGCCCGCGTCGACCGGGTTGTACGCGACCTTGGCGGCGGTCACGCGGCTGCCCAGGATCTTCTCGAAGCGCTGGCGCTCCTCCACGGGGGCGAACTGGGTGGACAGGAAGTTGACCGTACCGCTGTCGCCGCTCGCGCCACTGGTGGAGACGCCACCACAAGCGGCCAGGGCGGGGGCCGCGAAGGCGCCGAAGCCGGCGCCGAGGCCGGCGCGCAGCAGGGTTCGGCGGCTGATCAGGGGCCGGTGCGAGGTACCGTTCGTCATCGCCACTCCCGGAAACGTGTTGAGTTTTGTAAAGTCATCTTTTGTAAATCGGGGTGACGTAAGTCCACCGCCACGTAACACGCTTGTCAAGAGGTCGTCGATGGATGGCACCACGGATCCGGGTCGGTCCGTCCGCGCGCTGGGCGCCAGCCCGGGTCACCTGCTGGCGCTGATCAGGTCGGCGCCGGCCTGGACGCGCCAGCAACTGCTGGACGCCACCGGCATGTCCCGGCCGACGCTGCTGGAGCGGATGTCGCCGCTCTTCGCCGCCGGTCTGGTGCGCGAGGCGGGCACGACCGCGTCGGTCGGCGGCCGCCCGGCCCAGCTGATCCAGTTCGACGACCGCCACCTCGCCGTGCTCACCTTCGACGTCGGCCACACGCACGGCTGGGTGAGCATCACCGGCGTGCACGGCCGCGAGCTGCGCTCCAGCCGCTGCGCGCTGGACATCACCGGCACCCCGCCCGACCGGATCATGCGGCAGCTCACCACCCTCGCGGAGCGGCTCACCGCCGGCGGGACCGGCGAGCGGATCATCGGTGTCGGCGTCGGCCTGCCCGGCCCGATCAACCCCGCCACCGGCCTGCCCGGGCCGACGCCGATCATGCCCGGCTGGGACGCCTACCCGGTCCTGGATCGCCTGCGGCGGCACTGGGACGTGCCCATGGTGCTGGAGAACGACGCCCGGGCCCTGGTGTTCGGCGAGGCCGGCCAGTACGGCGGGGACACGCTGCTCGGCGTGAAGTGGGCGACCGGCATCGGCGCCGGGCTGATCGCCGACGGCCGCAGCATCGCCGGCGACGACGGCGCGGCCGGCGACATCGGCCACATCAAGCTGACCGCGGCCGGGCCGGCGTGCCGGTGCGGGCGGCGGGGCTGCCTGGCCGCGTACGCCTCCGGCCACGCGCTGCTCGGCCAGCTCGCCGGCCACGGCGTGAAGAACCTCGACGAGCTCGCCCGCCGCTGCGCCGAGCCGGAGATCGGCAGGGCGCTCGACGCCGCCGCCCGCAAGGTCGGCACGGTCCTGGCCTCGCTCATCGCGATGGCCAACCCGCGGACGCTGGTCCTCGGCGGCGCGATCGGCAGGCTGCCCCGGGTCGTCGACACCGTCACCGCCCGGGTCAAGGAGATCGCCCTCGACCGCAGCACCGAGGGGCTGCAGGTCGTGCCGAGCCGCCTCGGCGAGCGCGCGGCGACGGCCGGGCTGGTGCACCTGGTCGTGACCCGGGTGCTCGCGCCCGACGCGATCGACCAGGCGCTGGCCGACCAGGACGGCGCCCTGGGCCGCCCCGCCGGCTGACCGGAGCCCGGACCGCAACGGCCGCCATTGGGCGACCGCGGCCCAGCCGTCGGTTCATGGAGCGCTCAGCCCTGGCCGCGCCGACCGTCGGTTCATGGAAGCTCAGCCCTGGCCGCGCCGGCCGCCACCACGCGATTGCGGCCCGGCCGTCGGTTCATGGAACGCTCAGCCCGGACCGCGACCGCCGCCATCGAGCGACCGCGGCCTAGCCGTGGGTTCATGCCGCGCTCCGTCCGGACGGCACCGGTTCGCGGGTGCGGTGCAGCGCGGCGACGACCACGGCCGCCACCAGCACCGGCGCCCCGGCCAGCAGGACGATCACGCGGGCCGGCGCCCCGGCCGCGAGCAGCGCCCCGCACGCCGCCGGCCCGGCGATGGAGCCGACCCGGCCGAGCGCGACGGCCCACGCGATGCCGGTCGTGCGGGCGGCCGGGTCGTAGACGCCGATCGCGAGGGCCGACTGGCCGGCCGGGCCGGCGGCCGCGCCCGCGCCGGCCAGCGCGAGCGCCGCGAGCAGGGCCGGCGCCGCTAGCGGTGCGACCGCGACCACGGCGAGCAGCGCCGCCGCCAGCCCGCACAGCACGACCAGCGCGCGGGGCGCGCCGAGCCGGGTCGCGGCGACGGCGAGCGCGGCCCCGCCGGCGATGCCGCCGAGCCCCCACACGGCAGTGCCGAGCGGCGCCTGCTCGGTACTGAACCCGAAGTCGACCAGCAGCGTCGGCAGCCAGATGTTGAGCGTCTGGCTCACGGTGAAGACGAGGAACGCGAACGTCCACAGCAGGGCGGTGGACCCCCGCAGTCCCGGCCGGAACAGGGCACCGACCTCGGCGCCGCGGCCCTCCTCAAGCCGGCCGTCGAGCAGGCCGTCGGGCCCGGCGTCGGGCTGGCCGTCGAGCTGGGACACGTGCCGGGGCAGGTACCGGCGCAGCAGCAGGGACAGCCCGGCGGCGGGCACCGCGGCGGCCCAGAACACCGCCGGCCAGCCCAGGCCGTGGATGAGCGGGCCGCCGGTGACGCCCCCGAGGACGGCGCCGACGGCCATGCCGAGCACCATCAGGACCGCGGCCGGTTCCCGGCGGCGCGGCTCGACGAGGTCGGCGGCGAGCGAGACGGCCGCCGGCAGTACCGTGCCCAGTCCCAGACCGGTGAGCAACCGGATCGCGGCGAGCGCCGCCACGCCGTCCACCGCCGCGGTCGCCGCGGTCGTGGCCGCGAAGCCCAGCACCGACACCCACACCACCGTGGCCCGCCCGAACCGCGCCGAGAGGCGGGCACAGGCGAGGTAGCCGAGAACCGCGCCGACGTTGGTCGCGACCAGCGGCAGGGTGAAATCGGCCGGGCGCAGTCCCCACGCGTCGCTCAGGGCCGGCGTGACGAAGCTGAGCGACGCGGTGTCGAAGCCGTCGGCGACGATCGCGGCGAACAGCAGCGCGACCGGCAGCCGGCGGGTGGTCGATGCCACGGCTCCCCCTCATGATCGGTAGGAAGGGTGGTGACGGTAGCGGGTCGTGGCGGGCGGAACATCGGCCACCCGGCTACGGGCCCGGCGGCGCCGGCGGGCCGCCCCGGCGCACGACCTCGGCCGCCAGCTCGGCGCGGTTGGCCAGGCCGGTCTTGGCGAAGATGTGGCCCAGGTGCGTCTTCACGGTCGCCCGGGAGACGAAGAGCCGCTGCGCGATCGCCGGGTTGCTGTGCCCGCCGGCGACGAGTTCGGCGATCACCAGCTCGGTGGGGGTGAGGCTGGCCCAGCCGCTCGCCGGGCGCCCGCGGGTGCCGCGCCCCCGCGACGCGTAGTCGATCGCCGCGTCGAGCGTCAGGCCGGCCCCCTCACGCACCGCCGCGCGCAGCTCGGGCAGGCCCACCGCGTGGGCCACGGCGGTGCGCGCGGGCCGGTCGCGCAGGTCGTCGGCGCGGCTGCGGCGGGCGCCCAGGCGGCGGCGGGCGGCGCCGGCCGCGGCGAACAGCCGGGCGGCCCGGGCCTCGTCGCCGTCGAGGGCCGACAGGCCGGCGAGGGCCTCCAGGGTCGCCACGGCGTCCAGCCGGTAGCCGCCGTCGCGCTGCGCCGCGAGCGCGGCGTGGAGCAGGTCGCGCCCCCGGTCGCGGTCCCCGCCGGACACGGCGGCCCGGCCGAGCCTCGCGTCGGAGCCGGCGAGCAGCCAGCCGTCGCCGATCGCGGCGCCCGCTGCCGCCGCCCGCTCCAGCAGGGGCAGCGCGTCGGCCGGCCGGTCCCGCAGCAGCGCGATGTCGGCCAGGTCGAGCGCGTGCTGCCCGGCGACCGCCGTGCGGCGGGTCACCTCGGCGCCGCGCACGGCGGCCTGGAGGTACCGCTCGGCGTCGTCGAGGCGGCCGAGGGCGAGGGCGCTGCGACCGAGCGCAGCCTGGACGAACATCGCGATGAACGGGCCCCTGCGGGACAGCTCGAACGTCCCGTCCAGCTCCAGCGTCTCCCGGTACGCGCCGGCCGCCCGCCCCTGCCAGCAGCCGATCTCGGCGGCCAGGGCGGTCGCCATCGCCTGGCAGACCGGGTCGCCGAGGTCCGCCGCGGCCTGCCGGGCCCGTCCGACGGCCGCCTCGGCCGCGGCGAGGTCGCCGCCGCGGAGGGCGACGATCGTCGTGACCACGTGGTGCCACGCGACGAAGTGCAGGGAGCCGGCCCGTTCCACGAGCGGGGTCACGTCGGCGAGGGCCTGCCGGGCCGGCGCCAGCCGGCTCTGCGTCGTCCACGTGTGCGCGATGTGTCCCAGCGCCTGGGTGAGGCACCAGGTGTCGGCGGCCTCGCGGGCGAGGTCGACGGCGTCGGTCAGCAGCGAGCGGGCGCGCTCCGGGACACGGGTGACGTCGAGCCCGCCGAGGACGGTGAGGGCCCGTGCGGCGGCGCGGGTGTCGCCGTGCTCCCGGCCCATGGCCAGCGCCGCGTTGGCCCGCTCGGTGGCCAGCGCGACGTCGGCCGACAGGAACCCGAGGTACGCCGAGCCCCACAGCACCCGGGCCCGGTCCCCGGACGGCCCGGCGCCCTCGGCGGCCAGGCTGTCGGCGAGGAACCGCTGGCCCTCGGCGAAGTAGCCGCGCACGCCGAAGAACAGGCCGGCCCCGGCGGCGAGCCGCAGCGCGGCGGCACCGGCGCCCGTCGAGCGCGCCCGGTCGAGGGCGGCACGCAGGTTGCCGCGCTCGTCGTCGAGCTCGTCCAGCCAGGCGCCCAGACCGCCGGGTGTGCCGCCGGCAAAGGGATCCCGGCTCGTCAGCCCGGTCGCGAAGGCCAGGAGCCGGTCGTGCACGGGGCCGGCGTCGTCGAGCAGCTCCGCCGCGTACTGCCGGGTGGTCTCCAGCAGCCGGAACCGCCGGCCGGCCGGGCGGTCCTCGACGGCGACCAGGGACCGGTGCACGAGCGAGGCGACGGTCCGCACGACGGCCTGCGGATCCAGCGGCGCGGTGCCGCACACCCGGCGGGCGCCGTCGAGGGAGAAGCCGCCGCGGAACACCGACAGCCGGGCCAGCAGCAGCCGCTCCTCGTCGTCGAGCAGGGCGACGCTCCACTCCAGCGACGCCCGCAGCGTGCGCTGGCGGGGGTGACCGCCGCGGCTGCCGCGGATGAGCAGCCGCAGGCTGTCGTCGAGCGCGTGGCCGAGCTCCTGCGGGGTGAGCGCGGGCGTCTGCGCGGCCGCGAGCTCGATGGCCAGGGGCAGGCCGTCGAGCCGGGCGCAGATCGCCGCGACGGCGCCGACGTTGGTCTCGTCGAGGCGGAACTCGGGCAGGGCTGAGCGGGCCCGGTCGGCGAACAGCTGGACCGCGTCGCAGTCGGCCACGCCGGCGTCGTCGACGGGCACCGGCATCGCCGGCACACGCCACACCGTCTCGCCGGGCACGACGACGGCCTCCCGGCTGGTCGCGAGGAACCGCAGGCCGCCCGGGCCGGTCAGGCCGGCGGCGCCGTCCAGCAGGGCGGCCAGCACCTCGGCCACGGACTCCAGCACGTGTTCGCAGTTGTCGAGCACGACCAGGGCCTCGTGCCCGGCGGCGTGGCGGCGCAGCAGCTCGACGTGGCCGGCGCCGGGCTGCTCGCGCAGCCCGAGCGCGGCGCAGACGGCCGGCGCCACCGGCTCGTCCGCGGCGAGCCGCTGCAGGTCGACCCAGCACACGCCGTCGCGGTACTCGCCGGTGAGCGTGCGTGCGGCGGCGATCGCCAGCCGGGTCTTGCCCGACCCGCCCGGCCCTGTCACGGTGACGAGGCGGGACCGTGCGACGAGGTCACGCAGGACGGCCACCTCGTGGCGGCGGCCGATGAACCGCGTCGACGGCACCGGCAGCCGGTCCTGGACCGGCTGGGAGGCCGGGGGCCCGCCGCAGATCGTGGCGAGGAGCCTGCGCAGGTCCTCCGGTGACGCCGGCGGCTCGGCGGCGCCGAGGGCACCGCCGATGACGGACCTCATCCGCCAGGCGGTCTTGTGGCTGACCCCGAGCTCCTGCTCCAGCCGGGCGACGGTGACCGTCCCGCCGGAGGCGGCGACGTGGTAGACGGCGTAGAACCAGGTCCGCAGGCCGGTCGAGGACTTCGCGAAGATCGTGCCCGCGGTGGGCGACAGGTGCCGGCCGCAGCTCGTGCACGTCCACGCCCGCCGCCGGGCGGCCGTGCGGTACCGCCGGAACGTCCGGGTCCGGCCGCAGCTCGGGCAGGGTGCCTGGTCACCGGGGCCGTAGCGGACCGACCAGAGCAGTTCCAGGCAGGCGTCGTCGTCCGGCAGCGCCCGCGCGAGATCAGCGAAGCCGTTCCGCGACCGTGCGGACAGATCGGGCACCACGCGATCAAGTAGTTCACCCCGGTCGCTCTACCGTCAAGGGACCGCGGCACATCCGCGGTCCCTTTGCCGGCGGTTCAGAACAGCTGCTGGTACCGGGCGGCGGCGCTCGGGTTGCATCCGCTGTTCAACGCGAACTTGCACCCTTCCAGGACGAACACCGACTCGTACTCCAGGCCGGTGGCCGAGGCGCGGGCCCGCTCGAACCCGTTGTGCAGCTGCTGGATGAACTCGGCGTTGTCCTTGCCCTGCTGGCCCCACTCCGGTGAGGCGAACGGCTTGCCGTGCGAGGCCACGAACGCCACCCACGCGTCGATGCCGATCGGCGCGCCGTGCTGATCGGTGGCGTTCGGGGCGTGCCCCCAGTCGTAGATGTCGGGCCCCGCGACGTCGACGAACTCGTCACCGGGCCAGACCGTGCGGACGTCGAGGCCGCCCTTGGAGTCGAAGTTGGGGTTCCACACGAGCTTGTACCCGCTCGAGACGCCCTTGATGATGCCGTACCAGCGCCGCCAGCAGGTGACCCAGCCGGCCGGATCGGCGAGGGCGTCGTTCTGCGGGAACCAGTCGCCGTTCATCTCCCAGCCGAGCCGCACGTAGGCCTCGCCGCCCCACACCTGCTTGAGGTTGGTGAACACGGCCCGCATCCGCGCGTCGCTGCGCCCGGAGTTGCAGGTGGCGGCGTTCTCGCCCAGGGCCCACATGGGTTGCGAGAACGACATCTTGCCGGTGAACCGGGGGTTCAGGAAGTGCTCGCGGACGGAGTACAGGGCCTCCATCGCGTCCCACGACGTGAAGTTGTTCCAGGTCTCCCAGACCTCGACCGGCTTGCCCCGCCACGCGCCGAACGCGTGGGGGTCCTCGACACCCGCGCCGCTCAGCCCCGGGGGCCGGCCGGCCGCGGCGGTCCTGGTGGCGGTCACCGCGGGGCTGGCCACGGCCGACGTCGGTACCAGGGTCGACGGGACGGGGACGGCCGGACCGGTCGGCGACGGGCTGCCGCCGTCCCCGCCCGGTGCGGCGCCGGACGACACGGCGGCCACGTAGTTGACCGTGACGTCTCCCTGGTAGAGCGACCCGGTGGTGGTCCTGGCCCGCAGCCGGAAGCTCTGCTCGGTGTACTGGTCGGTCGCCAGCTGGTACGGCAGCGCGTCGGCGTCGGACACCGGTGCCGACAGGGTGACCACGACCGCGTCCGGTGCCCGGCCCAGGCGGTGCTCGATCACGCAGGTCCCGTCCGCGCCGGTCGTGCAGCGACCGACACCGGCGTCGACCGTGCCGCCGTCCCCGGCGGAGGCGGAGCCGAGCGTCAGCGCCACGACGCCGCCGGCGGCGGCCGCGACCACGGCGGTGACCGCCGCGATCGTGCGGCGGCGGTCCGGCCGCGACGCGCGCAGCCGGCTCAGCAGTGGGTGTTCCATGGCAGGCTCCCCCTCACTCGGCGGCGGGCACGACGGTGACGACCGCGGAGTCCGGGCCCTCACCGTCGGCGTTGGCCCCGCGGATCTTCAGCTCATAGGTGTGGCCGTTGACGAACAGGCCACCGGTCCAGCACAGGTCCGCGATCGGGTACGGCATGAGCGTCCACTCCTGCCCGTTGGTCACGTCGCGGTACCAGAGGTCGTAGCCGTCGGCGTTCACCGCCCGCTGCCAGCACAGCCGCACCGTGCCGTCGCCCGGGGTGGCGGTGAGCCCGGCCGGTGGTGCCGGTCGCCTGGGATGGCCCGACGGCAGCATCACCGGCGTGTAGGCGGTCGCCGGCGCCGGCGCACCGTAGGCGAGGTAGCTCACCGTCAGCGCACCGGTGTAGGCCTTGCCGTCGGTGGCCAGCGCCCGCAGGCGGAAGCCCTCCTGTGTGTACCGGTCGGCGGCGAGCTGGAACGGCAGGGCACCGGTGCCCTCCGCCGGGGCGTTGAGGGTCAGGACGACAGCGGACGGGACGGCGCCGAGGTGATGATTGATCACGCAGTACCCCTCGGTGTCCGTGGTGCAGGTGGCGCGCGCGGCGTCGAGGGCCGGCGGCGTCGCCGCGCCGGCGGCGGCCGGGGTCAGCCGGAGGGCCAGCAACCCGCCGGCACCCGCGATCGCGGCGGCCAGCAGGAGCGGCACGGTGCGGTGCCGAAGCCAGTGCATGCCGGGCACTGTAGTGTATGACGTATGTTGTTTCTACTCTTTGGCCGAAGTTGACTCGTCGGCCCCTTGCGATGGCGGGTCGCTCGTGTTCTCGTAACCATGGGCTGACGTCTGCGCGCGGAGGAGCCGGCGATGCAACCGAAGGGGCAGTGGCGGCCGGCGACGGCGACCGAGGACGCGCTGCTGCGGGCCGTCGCCGAGGACGACCGGGAGCGGTACTTCAGGGTGCTCGCGGGCGCGAACCTTCTGGTGCTCGTGCGCCCGGCCGGCGACGGGCGAGCCGGCGCACCGGACTGGCTGACCCGCGGCGACGACGGGCGGATGTCGCTTGTCGCGTTCACGTCACGCGCGGCGATGGCCGTGCACGGCTCCACCCAGCCGCACCTGATCCTCGACCTGGCCCAGCTCGCCGGCCAGTGGCCGGACCCCGACTGGGGACTGATGGTCGACCCCGGCCTGCCGATCGCCGGCCGCCTACCGGGCTGGCTGGTGGCCCGGCTGGGCTCCGGCGCACCGCCGGACCTCACCGCGGTCCCGGCACCGGCGGCGGTCACGGGCCCCGACTTCCGCCCGGCCAACCTCACCGAACAGGCGCTGGTCGAGGCGGTCCGGGAGGACGACTCGCTGCAGTTCGTCAAGATCGTGGTGGGTGCGACGGTGCTGGTGGCGGTCGAGCCCGCGACGCCGCCCGACGCCGCGCCCGGGGACCACGACTTCGCGTGGCGGGTCGAGACCTACGGCGAGCCCTGCGTGCTCGTCTTCACCTCGGCGGAGGCACTGGCCGCGCGGCTCGGGCCCGGTGCGGCGGCGATCCGCGCACCGATGGCCGACGTGCTGCACAACTGGCCGCGGGGCACGGTCTCGCTCGCCGTCAACGCCGGTTCGCCGATCGCCGTCCGGCTGCCCGCCGACCGCGTCGCGATGCTGGCCGCGCGGGTGTTCGACCTGACCGACCTGTGCGTGGTGCCCAGCCCCGCGACGGCGGCGCCGCCGGTCCTGCTGCAGAAGGTGCTCGCCCACAACCAGGTGCCGCTGTACCTCGACGACGGGCACGGCCGGGTGGGCGGCCTGTTCCATGCCGTCGACGACGTCGCCGCCCTCGGCATTGCGGAGCTGGCCGCCCTGCCCGGGTTCGCGCCGCTGGACTGGATCACCGACCCGGAGGACGGATCGATCCACGTGGTCCGGTTCCCGGCGTTCTGCCCGCAGCTGTACCGCCCGGTCGCCGAGGCCGAGCCGCCCGCGCTCGTCGGCTTCGGCATCCTGCTGCCGCACCGCGCCCAGCTGTTGCGGATCTGGCCCGACGGCTACGAGTCGCTGGTCGGCGAGTACGACGCCCGCGAGCGCTGCTGGCAGCCCGAGCGCGGCCCGGCCGCCGACCCGTACCGGGGCGACCTGCGCGACGGGTACGTCGCCGGCTGGGACGGTACGGACTACCTGGCCTGGCCGTCTGCTGACGGCGTGCACCTGGGCGCCCCCGTCACGCCCGGCGCCGACCAGGACCGGCCCGCCCATCCGGTGAAGCTCGACGAGCTCGACGCGCTGCGGTACCGCCGGACCACCGGCCTCTGGCGGGGCGAACGGTTCGTGGTGATCGGCGCCCACGGCGACTGGCTGCGCCTGGAGCTGGACGCTGACGAGCCCGGCCTCGGCGCGGAGCTGGGGCTCGAGGAGTTCGACCACCGGGTGTTCCAGGCCTGGGCGGCGCGCGCCGACGTCGAGGTCGCCGAGGAGCTCGTCGGCGAGGCGTGCTCGTTCTTCGACTGACGGGCCTGCCTGAGAAGCCTGCCTGAGAGCCCTGCCTCAGCCCCGCGCCGCGAGGCCGTAGGAGATGTTGCGGGCCGTCTGCACCAACTCGCGCCGGTAGGTGCCGCGCAGGTGCTCCATCGTCACCCGGGCCGCGTCGTCGCTGACGGCGACCGCCGCGACCACCCGCCCGGTCACGTCGCGCACCGGCGCGGCCACGGACCGCTGGCCGGCCACCACCTCCTGGTCGATCAGGGCGAAGCCCTGCCGCCGCACCTCCCCGACGACCTCGCGCAGCTCGCCCGGCTCCCAGTGCTCCTGGTCGGCCGCGTCGAGCTGCTCGTCGAGCGCGTCGTCGGCCAGCCCGGCGAGCAGCACCCGGCCCATCGAGGTCGCGACGGCGGGCCGGCGGGCCCCGACCGACACGTCGGCCGTGCGCTGGGTCTGGGCCCGGGCCACGTAGAGGATGTCGGCCCCGTCGAGCACCGACATCGAGCACGACGCGCCGAGCCGCTCCGACAGGCGGACCAAATGCTCGCGCGCCACCACCGGGATCGACGCCGACGACAGGTAGGCGTAGCCGAGCTCCAGGACCCGCGGCTGCAGGAAGAACCGGCCGTCGGCACTGCCGACGTAGCCGAGCGTGCGCAGTGTGTGCAGCGAGCGGCGCACCGAGGCGCGGGTCAGCCCGGTCCCCCGTGCCACGTCGGCGATGGTCAGCCGGCCGGACGTGCCGGTGAAGCTGCGGATCACGGCGAGGCCGCGGTCGAGCGACTGGACGTACTCGCCGGGCCAGTCGATGACCCGGGGGTCGTCGGCGCCCGCTGTGGTGTGTGCGGTCTCGACGGCAGGCACGGCCTCCACCCTCCAACGCACTTACGTGATACACCATCATGCGCGTGCGGGAGGGCGTCTGTCACCTCTGCGAGGTCAGGGGCGCGACCGGGCCGGCCCGCTCACTCGCCGCGGACCTGCTGGCGGAGCCGGTTCATCCAGCCCTGGGCGGTGTGCCGGGGCACGCCGAAGTGCTTGGCCACCGCGGTGACGCTCCGCGTCTGCTCGTAGACCTCGGCGAGGTCGTCGGGCATCTTGCGGTAGGCCCGGCCGCCGAGGTCGGCGGGCGGCCCACCGGCGTCGACCTTCGGCTTGCCGCGGCGCGCGCCCTCGCCGCCCGGCGTGGCGGCCGGCGTGGACGACGGCGAGCGGCGGGACGCGGTGGCACCGGACGGGGCCGACGCGGCCGTGGTGGCGGGG
>NZ_JAHYSG010000131.1 GCF_022095675.1 Dactylosporangium sp. AC04546
CCCCACGCCCCCGCCCGCCCTGGGCGGCGGCGGCGGTCAGCGGTACCAGTCGCGGAGGAGGCGCTGCAGGTCGGCGCCGCCCAGGGCGGGCGGGGGCGTGGGGAGCTGGCGCAGCAGGAGGTCGCGGTCGGTGGCCAGGGCCGGCTCGGGCTCGGTGACCGGAACCGGGGGCAGCCAGAAGCGCTCCGGCTCCACGTCCGGCTCGGTCAGGCCGTCGAGCGCCCGTGCCGTGCCGGTGGGCTCCGGCGCCTCGACCACCGCGCCGCCCTCCGGGCCCGAGCCGCCCTCGGCGCCTTCGCCACCCGCGCGGAGGGCGCGCAGGCGGGCCAGCAGGTCGTCGCGGGAGCGGCCGCGCCAGCGCAGGATCAGGAACGGGTCGGCGTCGAAGCGCTCGGCGAGCAGGTAGAACGTGGCCGCGAGGTGCTTGCACGGCACCGCGGCGTCAGGGCACGAGCAGCGCATCGCGAGGTCGGTGAACCGGGCCGGAAACAGCGGGGCGTCCGCCGCGGCGAACACCCGCTCGACGTCCGGCGGCAGCTCCCCCGCCAGCAGCTTCGCGGCACCCAGCGCCTCACCGGCCAGCGCCGCCTCCACCCGGTCCCACGCGTCGGGGGTCAGCTCGGCGAGGCCGACGCGCACCGCGTACGGCTGGGGGCGGGACCCCTGCACGGCCGCGGTGACCGTGCCGGGCTCGACGTCGAGGCTGAGCACCTGGCCGGCGCGGGCGTAGTTGCGCCCGCGGGTCAGGCGGGTGCCGAGCGCGAAGGACTCCAGGACGGCCAGGAACCGCTTGGACCACCAGGTCGAGCCGATCTCCCCGCGGGTGCTGCGGGCGCGGATGCCGCCCTCGACCCGGATCGTACGGCTCCCCCAGTAGTCCGGAGCCGTCACGCCTGCATCCGCTCCAGGCCGGGCGCGACGCGGCGGGCCGCGAACTCCACGATCGAGTACTCCGCGAGGCCCTTCTGCTGGAACGGGTCGAGCGCCAGCCGGGCCTCCAGTTCGGGCCGCTCCAGGCCGGCGGCCAGGATCACCCCGCCGGTGCGCGGCACCATCGCGCCCGAGGCGACGAACACGCCGTCCTCGAACTGCCCGTCGACCCACTCGCGGTGGTCGTCCATGGCCTCGTCGATGCGGTCGAGGTCAGCGACATAGCTCAGCGTGATCACGAACACCGACGCAGTCTATCCGTCACTCCACCACGGCGCCCGGTTCGAGGGCCAGCAGCGAGCGCAGCTCGGTGGTGGACAGCTCGGTGAGCCACTGCTCGCCGGCGCCCACGATGCGGGCGGCGAGGCCGCGCTTGTCGTGGATCATGGCGGCGATCTTCTCCTCGACCGTGCCCGCCGTGACGAACTTGCGCACCTGGACCGCCCGGCGCTGGCCGATCCGGAAGGCGCGGTCGGTGGCCTGGTCCTCGACGGCCGGGTTCCACCAGCGGTCGACGTGCACGACGTGGTTGGCGGCGGTGAGTGTCAGGCCGGTGCCGCCCGCCTTCAGCGACAGCACGAAGATCGGCGGCGCGGCCGGGTCGGCCGACTGGAACCGGGCGACGAGCGCGTCGCGGGACGCCTTCGGCAGGCCGCCGTGCAGGAACGCGACCTCGCGGCCGAACCGGGCCGACAGGTGGGCCCGTAGCATGCCGCCGAACTCCGCGTACTGCGTGAAGATCAGCGCGCGCTCACCCGCCGCGAGCACCTCGTCGAGGATCTCCTCCAGCCGGGCCAGCTTGCCGCTGCGGCCGGCGAGCCGGCTGCCGTCGCGCAGCGCCTGCGCCGGGTGGTTGCACACCTGCTTGAGCCGGGTCATGGTGGCCAGCACCAGGCCGCGGCGCTCGATGCCCTCGCTGCGCTCGATCCGGGCCAGCATGTCGTCGACGACGGCCTGGTACAGCGACGCCTGCTCCCGCGTCAGGTTGCACAGGACGTCCATCTCCAGCTTCTCCGGCAGGTCGGCGATGATGCCCTTGTCGGTCTTGACCCTCCGCAGCACGAACGGCTGGGTGATCCGCCGCAGCCGGGCCGCCGCCTCCTCGTCGCCGAACCGCTCGACCGGCTCGGCGAAGCGCTCCCGGAACTTCGTCGCGGTGCCGAGCAGGCCCGGGTTGGCGAAGTCCATGATCGACCACAGGTCGGCCAGCCGGTTCTCGACGGGCGTGCCGGTGACCGCGACACGGTGGCGCGCCGGCAGCTGCCGGACCGCGACCGACTGCTTCGTCGCCGCGTTCTTCACCGCCTGCGCCTCGTCGAGGACGAGCCGGTGCCAGCGCAGCGCCTTGAGCGCGGCGGCGTCGCGGGCGGCGATCGAGTAGGTGGTGATGACCAGGTCGGACTCCGCGACCGCGGCCCGGAACGCCGCGCCGCGGGCCCGCTCGGCGCCGTGGTGGACGTGCACGCGCAGCCCGGGCGCGAACTTGGCGGCCTCCCGCTGCCAGTTGCCGACCAGCGACATCGGGCAGACGAGCAGGGTCGGGCCGGGCGCCTTGCCGGCGATGAGGGCGAGCAGCTGGACGGTCTTGCCCAGACCCATGTCGTCGGCCAGGATGCCGCCGAGGCCGGCGTGCTCGAGGAAGCCGAGCCAGTTGAGCCCGCGCTGCTGGTACGGGCGGAGCTCGCCGGCGAACCCGTCGGGCACGTCGAGGTGGCCGATGCGCAGCTCCGTCTCCCCCGACAGCAGATCGCCGAGCCAGCCGTCGGCGGTGATGCCGGTGACCGGCAGGCCGCCCGGGCCCTCGTCGGCCCCGCCGGCGAGGTGCAGCAGGTCGGCGACGGTGAGCTCGGTCTGTTCGGCCCGCTGGCGCAGGATCTCCAGGCCGGCCGCAAGCCGCCGTGGGTCGAGCTCGACCCACTGGCCGCGCAGGTTGACCAGCGGTGCCTTGAGGTCGGTGAGGCGGCGCAGCTCGTCCTGGGTGAGCGGCTCGTCGCCGATCGCCAGGTCCCAGCGGTAGTCGACGACGGCGGCGAGGCCGAGCGCGCTGCCCGTGTCGACGGTGCCCGGGGCGGTCGCCGTCGACGACCGCGCGGTGAGCTTCAGCCCGAGCCGGGCCGACGCCTTGCGCCACCAGCCGGGCAGCAGCAGGCCGAAGCCGGCGGCGGCCAGCAGCGGCGCGTACTCGCTGAGCATCCGGTGGGCGCCGGCCGCGTCGAGCTCCAGTTCGGCCGGGCGGGCGGTGCGCAGGGCGTCCTCGATCTCCGGGTACAGGCGGCTGGCCCGGCCCAGCTCGGCCAGCAGCGTCTCCTGGGGTGCGGGGATGTGCCCCTGGAGGTCGGTCAGCGCGCCGCGCGAGCGCCAGACCCGGTCGGCGCCGACGACGAGGCTGGGCTCGTCGGCGGCCTGCAGCGCGAACTCCAGCCGCCACGGCGCGGTGTCAAGGTCCTCGGCCGGCTCGACGAGCCGGAAGCAGGCCCGGACCGCGCCGCCGACCGCGTCACGCTGCCAGGCGGCGAGCTCGGCGCGCAGGACGGCGAGGTCGCCGCGGACCTTCCGGTCCCGGCCGGTGAGCCGCGCGACCCAGGCACCGGCGGCGCCGGGCACCTGATGACGCGGGGCGGGCAGCGCGTCGCGGGCGGCCGCGTCGACGAACAGGTCGAGCACCTCGGTCAGCACCCGGGCCCGCGGGCGGTCGCCGTCGAGGGCGGCCTGCGGGAGGGCGAGCGCCAGCTGGCGGGTGTAGGCGGCGTCCCGGCCGGTGAGCACCGGCAGCCAGCGGGCCTCGTCGGCGACCAGGCCGGGCAGCAGGCGCCCGCGCGCGACGAGGCCGGCGGCGAAGGTGGCGACGGCGGCGAACCAGCGGGTCGTCTCGCCCAGCACCAGGTCGTCGCCGGCGAGCCCGCCGAGCGAGCGCAGCAGCCCGACCGCGTCGTCGGGCGCGTAGGCGACCGTCTCGACGGCCCAGTCGCGCAGCTCCAGCCTGCCGGTCGGCGGCTCGGCGGCGACCGACGGCGAGGGCTCGGGCAGGCCGCCGCGGGTCGGCAGCCGCAGGGTGCGCACCGCGGCCACGCCGGCGTCGCCGTCGAGACTCAGCCCACGCACCGCGAACGGGTGCGGCGCCACGTGGGCCCGCGAGCGGGTCGGCGCCGCCGGGAGCGTCCCGTCCTCGGCCCACAGGCAGAGCCGGGCGTCCGCCCAGAGCGCATGGACCACGAGCACGTCGGAAGCCTAGTCCAGCCGCCACATCAGGAACTCCTGAACCTCTATTCAGCGATACGTGTCGTTGTTACCATCCGGTAATCCGAGTCACTTTCACGTTGACTCGCCACCCCCGGAAGGGATCCGCCATGTCCCGATCCGTAGTCAAACGCGCCCTGGCGGCGCTCCTGCTCACCGCCGGTGTCCTCGTGGCGCTGCCCGCCCCGGTACAGGCGGCCGTCCTGGCGCCGACCGACTACTGCCTCGACGAGTGCGACGACATCCTGCCGCCAGGCCAGAACGGCAACGCCACGCTCGCCGACATCCTGGCCCACCAGGCCCTCGGGTTCCGCCCGGCGCACTCCGCCGACCAGCTCGGCAAGTACGCGAACCTCGTCTCGGCGTACACCGGCCTCACCACCGAGCAGATCGACCGCTTCTACAACGACGCCTCGTTCGGCGTGCCCGCCGGCCAGGTCGAGCGCAGCTACAGCCCGCGCGCCGACGTGACGATCGTGCGGGACAAGACCCTCGGCGTACCGCACGTGACCGGCACAACGCGGGCCGGCACGATGTTCGGCGCCGGCTACGCCGGGGCGGAGGACCGGCTGTTCGTCATGGACCTGCTGCGGCGGGTCGGCCGCGGGCAGCTCACGCCGTTCGCCGGCGGCGCGCCCGGCAACCGCGAGCTGGAGCAGTCGATCTGGCGCAACGCCCCGTACACCGAGGCCGACCTCCAGGCGCAGGTCGCCGCGCTGCAGTCGAAGGGCCCGCGGGGCGCGCAGCTCTACGCGGACGTCCAGCAGTACATCGCGGGCATCAACGCCTACATCGCGGCCTGCATGTCCGGCCGCAACTGCCCCGGCGAGTACGTGCTGACCGGCCACCTCGACGCGATCACCAACGCGGGCGGGCCGGAGCCGTTCCAGATGACCGACCTCATCGCGATCGCCGGGGTCGTCGGCGGCCTGTTCGGCGGCGGCGGGGGCGGCGAGGTCGAGTCGGCGCTGGTGCGGGTCACCGCGCGGGCCCGCTACGGCGCCGTCGAGGGCGACCGCCTGTGGACCGCCTTCCGGTCGCAGAACGACGAGGAGGCGACGCTGACCCTGCACGCCGGGCAGACCTTCCCGTACGGCGCCGCCGACCCGGACGCGGCCGGCGTGGCCCTGCCCGACCAGGGCAGCGTCACCGCGCAGCCGGTGGTGTTCAACCCGTCCGGCTCGGCGACGACCACCGCCGGCCTCGCGCCGGGCGCGGCCACGAAACGCGGCATGTCCAACGCGGTCGTGGTCGACGCCGCCCACTCGGCGACCGGCAACCCGATCGCCGTCTTCGGGCCGCAGACCGGCTACTTCTCCCCGCAGCTGCTCATGCTCCAGGAGCTGCAGGGCCCGGGCATCAGCGCG
The DNA here is from genome assembly GCF_022095675.1 of Dactylosporangium sp. AC04546. Classification (GTDB taxonomy): domain Bacteria; phylum Actinomycetota; class Actinomycetes; order Mycobacteriales; family Micromonosporaceae; genus Dactylosporangium. The sequence continues at coordinate 5,535 of NZ_JAHYSG010000131.1, forward strand.
CACGGCGTGGCGTTCGCCGGCCTGAACCTCTACGTGCTGCTCGGCCGCGGGCAGGACTACGCGTGGAGCGCCACCTCGGCCGAGCAGGACATCACCGACACCTACGCGGTGCCCCTGTGCAACGTCGACGGCTCCCCGGCGACCCGCGCGTCGGAGGCCTACCTGTTCCGGGGCGCGTGCACGCCGATGGAGAAGCTCACCCGGACCAACGCGTGGACCCCGACGGTCGCGGACTCCACGCCCGCCGGGTCGTACCAGCTGACCACGTTCCGCACGAAGTACGGGCTGGTCGCCTGGCGCGGCGCGGTCGGCGGGCAGCCGGTGGCGTTCACCCAGCTGCGCTCCACCTACCGGCACGAGGCCGACTCGGCGATCGGGTTCCAGGCGTTCAACGACCCGGCCGCGATGGGCTCGGCGTCCGCGTTCGTCACCGCGGCCTCCGACGTGGGCTACGCGTTCAACTGGTTCTACGTGAACGCGGCCGAGACCGGGTACTTCAACTCCGGCAGCAACCCGGTGCGCAAGGCCGGGGCGAACCCGAACCTGCCGACGAAGGCGGAGGCCGCCTACGAGTGGTCGGGCTGGAACCCCGACACGAACACCGCCGACTACGCGCCGGTCGCCCAGCACCCGCAGTCGACCGGGCAGGACTACTTCGTCAGCTGGAACAACAAGCAGGCGGCCGGGTTCAGCGCGGCCGACGGCAACTTCAGCTTCGGCGCCGTGCACCGCGCCGACCTGCTGGACCGGCGGGTGCGCGCGGCCCTGGCCAACAACGCCAAGCTCGACCGGGCCGGCGTGGTGCGCCTCGTGGAGGACGCCGCCGTCACCGACCTGCGGGCCGAGGCCCTGCTGCCGGAGCTGCTGCGGATCCTCGGCGGCAGCGGCGGTCCCGACGTCGCGAAGCTGGCGGCGTGGCAGGCCGCCGGGGCCAAGCGGGTCGAGACGACGCCGGGTTCCCATGTGTACCTCCACGCCGACGCGATCCGGATCTTCGACGCCTGGTGGCCGCGGCTGGTCGACGCCACCTTCCGGCCGGGGCTGGGCGACGACGTCTACGCCGCGCTGACCGGGGCGCTCCAGATCGACGAGTCGCCGTCGGGGTACACCGGCCCGACCAGCGCCGGCTCGCTGAACCAGAGCCAGAGCCACAAGGGCTCGGCGTTCCAGTACGGCTGGTGGGGCTACCTCGACAAGGACCTCCGCACGGTCCTCGGCGACCCGGTGCGCAGCGGCCTCGGCCGCACGTACTGCGGCGGCGGCGACCTCGCCGCCTGCCGGCAGGTGCTGACGACCACCCTCGCGGCGGCCGCTGCACAGCCCGCGACCACCACCTACCCCGGCGACGAGGACTGCGCCGCCGGCGACCAGTGGTGCGCGGACACGATCATCCAGTCGCCGCTCGGCGGGATCACGCACGACAAGATCTCGTGGCAGAACCGGCCGACGTACCAGCAGGCGGTCTCGTTCCCGGCCCGGCGCGGCGACAGCATCGCGAACCTGGCCCAGGGCCGCAGCGTCTCGGCCAACGGCACGTTCATCGGCTACTCCGCGGGGGCGGCCGTCGACGGCGACCCGACCACGCGGTGGAGCAGCTGGTGGACCGACAACCAGTCGATCACCGTCGACCTCGGGTCGGCCCGCACGGTGCGCCGGGTCATCCTGCGCTGGGAGGCGGCGTACGGGTCGCGGTACCGCATCGAGGCCTCTTCGAACGGCAGCTCCTGGACCGCCGTGTCGACCGTCGACGCCGGCAACGGCGGCACCGACAGCGTGGTGTTCGCCCCGGTGACCGCCCGCTACGTGCGGATGGCCGGGGTCGACCGGGCCACCGACTGGGGCTACTCCCTGTGGGAGCTGGAGGTGTATGCGCGGTGACGTCCGGGCGCGCCGGCCTCACGGGCCGGCGCGTCCCAGGCGGCCCAGGTGAGCTGCTCCCCCGCCGGGTCAATTCGGGGATTCGCTCCATTCGGCAATCAGCGCACCGACGTGGTCGGCGACCTCCTCGGGGTCGAGATCGTCGGTGTCGACGACCGCGCCGGCGCCGCGCAGGTCGTGTCGGGCGACGAGGTACGCACCGACGTGGTCCATGCCCCAGCCGGGCGGGCCGGGCGCCTCGTCGGCCTCGATCCGCTCCACGAGCACCGGGGCCGAGGCGTCGAGCAGGACATGGTGGACCTGGTGGCCGCGGGCGCGCAGGCCGCCGAGGAGCTCGTCGAGGTACCGCCGGCGCAGGACCGTCATCGGCACGAGCAACGGGTCGGCCCCGCGCGCCTGCCAGGCGGCCGCGGCCACGGTCGCCGCCCGCCACGCGGGCAGGTCCTGGTGGTCGCCGTGGTTGAGCAGACCGGCGGCGCGTTTGAGCACCCACCCGACGCGCTCGGCGTCGAACGCCCGGGCCTTCGGCAGCCGGCGGCACAGCTCGGCGGTGACCGTCGCCTTGCCGACACCGAACGGCCCGTTGATCCAGACGATCACCGCGGCTCCCTCCGTCGCTTCCAGGATTTTCGCAGGCGCCACGGAGGGCGGTACCAGTCCCGGGCGGCATAAATGAGACATGAACATCGCGACCCTCCCCCAGCGCACCGCCCTGGTGCTCGACCGCGTGACCGTCCTGGTCGTGACCGGCGCCACCCGCCTGTCCGACCTGCCCAAGCACCTGCCCGGCGACTGGCTGGTCGTCCAACGGCGGGGACCCCTCGCGCAGAGCGCGGCGTTGGACCGGGACGACGGTGACGTCCGGGAACCCGACATCGTGGTGCTGGACGACCCCGGGCCGCGCGCGGTGACCATCGCCTGCCTGCGCCACCCGGCCGCCGCGGTGGTCGCCGTCCTCAACCCGTACAGCGACCATCAGGACGTCGTGGACGTGCTCGAGGCAGGAGCGGATGCCTGCGTGCGCTCGTCCTCCACGGCGATCGTCGCGGCCCATGTGGAGGCGTGTCAGCGGCGCCTGGCCGCATAGCAATTCGGTGTTTCCGACAACATATTCCAGAGAGCGCTCTCAGTCGATTCCACGATTGACATTGAGCTTGTCGAACGCCAGGATGAATCGAGTCTTGAGAGCGCTCTCCGGCCGAACACCCCCGGGTGAACCAGGCTTGGGACCGGCGGATCGTGACCGGCGAAATCGTGATCAGGGTGTCACCGGTGTGAGGGTGCGACGGGTGGTGGAGCGGGCTGCTCCACCACCCGTCTCTTTTTGTGCGCACCACACCGGCGGCGTGCGTCATGATGGTCCGGCACATGGATATGGGGGATGTCGGAATGGTGATGTCGGGTCGGGACCGGCCCACGCTCGAGAACGTGGCGCAGCGCGCCGGGGTCTCGCGTGCCACCGCGTCCCGTGTGGTCAACGGCTCGACCTCGGTCGCGCCACACATCCGCGACAAGGTGCTCAGCGCGGTGGAGGCCCTCGGCTACGTGCCCAACCAGGCCGCGCGCAGCCTCGTCACCCAGCGGACCGACTCGATCGCGCTCGTCGCCTCCGAGACGGCCAGCCGGGTCTTCTCGGACGACCCCTTCTTCTCCAGCATCATCCGCGGCGTGAGCCTGGAGCTGGAGGCGGTCGACAAGCAGCTGGTGCTGATGATGGTCGGCCCGTCCGGGCCCAGCCACGACCGGGTCGAGCGCTACGCGACCGGCGGCCACGTCGACGGCGCGATCATCTTCTCCATGCACGGCGCCGACCCGCTGCCCGAGCGGCTGAGCCGGGCCGGGGTGCCGGTGGTGTGCAACGGCCGGTTGCTCATCCAGTCGTCGGTGCCCTACGTCGACGTCGACAACGAGGCCGCCGCCCGGGCCGCCGTCAACCTGCTGCTCGACACCGGCCGGCGGCGGATCGCCACGATCGCCGGGCCGCAGGACATGAGCGCCGGGATCGACCGCCTCAAGGGGTACCGCTCGGCCATGCACGACGCCAGCCGGCGCTCGCTGGTCGCGGTCGGCGACTTCACCCGGCAGTCCGGCGCGCTGGCGATGACCCAGCTGCTGGAGGACGACCCGACGCTCGACGCCGTCTTCGCCGCCTCCGACGCGATGGCCGAGGGGGCGCTGCGCTCGCTGCGCCAGGCCGGGCGCCGGGTGCCCGACGACGTGGCCGTGGTCGGCTTCGACGACATGGACTTCGCCCGCGACACCGAGCCGCCGCTCACCACGGTCCGCCAGCCGATCACCGACCTGGGCCGCATGGCCGCCCGCCAGGTGCTGCGCATGGCGGCCGGCGAGCAGATCGAGCCGGTCCTGCTACTCCCCACCGAGCTGGTGAAGCGCGACTCGGCATGAACCTGGCATTGTGGCAGTCGTGAGACTTGCCACCTGGAACGTGAACTCCGTGAAGGCCCGGCTGCCCCGCCTGCTGGAGTGGCTGCCGCAGGCCAGCCCCGACGTCCTGTGCGTGCAGGAGACCAAGGTCGCCGCCGACGCGTTCCCGGCCGCCGAGGTGGGCGAGCTGGGGTACACGGTGGCCCACCACGGCGAGGGCCGGTGGAACGGTGTCGCCCTGCTGTCCCGGGTCGGCCTCGACGACGTCCGGCGCGGCTTCGACGGCGATCCCGGCTGGGCCGGGGAGCCGGGTGGTGACGAGGCGCTGTTCGACGAGCCGCGCCGGGAGGCCCGGGCCGTGTCGGCGGTCTGCGGCGGCGTGCGGGTCTGGTCGGTCTACGTGCCGAACGGCCGCACCCCGGAGTCGGCGCACTACGGGTACAAGCTCACCTGGCTCGAGGCGCTGCGCGTCGCGCTGGCGGCCGACCTCGCCGCCGGGCCGCCGCTCGCCGTCTGCGGCGACTTCAACGTCGCGCCGGCCGACTCCGACGTCTTCGACCCGGCCGCCTTCGTGGGCGCCACCCACGTCACCAAGCCGGAGCGCGACGCGCTCGCCGCCCTGCGGGACACCGGGCTGGCCGACATCGTGCCGAAACCGATGAAAGGCCCGAACCCATTCACGTACTGGGATTACCGGGCAGGCATGTTCCATCAGGACAAGGGCATGCGGATCGATCTGGTCTACGCGAGCCCGTCGATAGCGGACGCGGTCACGAGCGCGTACATCGACCGCGAGGCGCGAAAAGGAAAGGGTCCCTCGGACCACGCGCCAGTTGTGATCGACTTCGATGTTTGAGTACGCTGTGTCACCGTGACGGTGTCCGGGCCGTACTGTTAAGTGTGAAACGATCAATGATCGTCCTGGATAGCCCGTTCTCGCCAGTCTTCGACGGGCATTTCCGCCACTGAGCGTGATCACATCGTTACGATCTCGCAGTATTTCATCCCTTTCGGGCCTGTATGCTCCAAACGTCGGTGAGCTTGGATCACGCCCTCATCACGGCGCGGCGTGGACTTGGTTACAGGACGGGGGGTGACCCTTGACGATCGGCCGAACGGGAGACAGGGTTCCTCCAACGAAGGCGACACCACCAAGTCGGCTTCGTGCACGCTCTGCCCGTGGACCGAACCTGCGGATGGGGCACCAGGAGTCCACGAAGACACAGCCGATCGGCTGCTGACTGCCACGGGCCCCGGTCTGGCCGACGCACGCCGTACTCTGCTGCGCCGGCCATCGCTGGCGGGCTTTGTAGACGGGCAGGCGGCCGGGGAGAGGGGCACCACGCCCATGACTATGGGACCCGTCACGTCCAAGAGCGACGAGCAGGTGCCGACTGTCGAAGAGGCGACCGCCACACCGTCCGGTGTTCCCGCGAAGGCGATCGAGGGTCGTTCGCTCGGCCAGATCGCCTGGACCCGCCTCAAGCGTGACAAGGTCGCGCTCTTCGGTGCCGGATTCATCGTCTTCCTGGTGCTGATCGCCGTGTTCGCCCCGCTGCTGAACAAGGCCTTCGGTCACCCGGTCAACGACTTCCACCAGGACAAGATCGACCCCTCGCTGGGCGGCATCCCGACCCCCGGCACCTGGGGCGGCATCAGCAGTGAGTTCCTGCTGGGTGTGCAGCCGGTCACCGGCCGCGACCTGTTCTCCCAGATCATCTACGGCGCGCGGGTGTCGCTGCTGGTGGCGCTCTCGGCCACCATCGTCGCGGTGCTCCTCGGCGTGGTGCTGGGCGTCGTCGCCGGCTACTTCGGCGGGATCGTCGACAGCGGCATCAGCCGCCTGATGGACCTGATCCTCGCCTTCCCGTACCTGCTGTTCTCGATCGCCCTGATCTCGGTCGTGCCGCCGAGCACCGGCTGGCGTATCGGCGTCGTCATCGGCGTCATCGCGTTCTTCAGCTGGCCCTACATCGGACGCATCGTCCGCGGCCAGACCCTCTCCCTCCGAGAACGCGAGTTCGTCGAGGCCGCCCGCAGCATCGGCGCTGGCTCGACGCGGATCCTCTTCCGCGAGCTGCTGCCGAACCTCGTGGCGCCGATCCTGGTCTACGCGACCCTGATCATCCCGTCGAACATTCTCTTCGAGGCCGCGCTGTCGTTCCTCGGTGTCGGCGTGCTCCCGCCCACTCCCTCGTGGGGCCGCCTGCTCTCCGACGCCGTGAACTTCTACGAGTACGACCCGATGTACATGTTCGTGCCGGGCATCGCCATCTTCCTCATGGTCCTCGCCTTCAACCTCTTCGGCGACGGCCTGCGTGACGCTCTCGACCCGAAGGCCAACCGCTAGCCGGTAGGCCTTCGGGCCTCACCCCGTCCACCCGAGCACGTCGTCCGGCCCCGCCCCCGCAGCCTGGTCGAACCCTGTGCGCCATTCCCGAACTTCACTCGCACGGCAGCACCACAAGCACAGCTCGGACGGCCCGTCCCTCGGCGGGTCGCGCCAAACAAGGAGGGAAACCCAGTGAGAATGAGGACAGGGGCGCTGGTGGCGGGTTCTACCGCCATCGCCCTGGTGTTGTCCGCCTGTGGGTCAGGCGGCGAGGACAAGCCCACGACCACCGAGACCAAGGGTGAGACCGGCTTCAACGCCGCCACCAAGGGCGTCGTGAACCCTTCCGACAAGAAGGGTGGCACCCTCAAGCTCCAGACCCACGACGACCCGGACTCGTGGGACGGCGCCCGCGCCTACTACGCCTGGGTGTGGAACTTCAGCAAGGGCTACTACGCCCGTACGCTGCTCACCAACGAGGCCAAGCCCGGTGACGACGGCCTGAAGCTCGTCGGCGACCTCGCCACCGATCTGCCGAAGATCGAGGACGGCGGCAAGAAGTACACCTTCACGCTGAAGGACGGGCTCAAGTTCGAGGACGGCTCGCCGATCACCTCGAAGGACGTCAAGTACGGCATCGAGCGCAACTTCGCCACCGACATCCTCTCCGGTGGCCCGCCGTACCTGAAGGACGTCCTCGACCAGGGCCAGAACTACCCCGGCCCGTACAAGGACACCGACCCGGACAAGCTGGGCCTGAAGTCGGTGCAGACGCCCGACGACAAGACCATCGTGTTCACGCTGAAGGACCCGCTGTCCGACTTCAACTACCTGCTGGCGATGCCGGGCTCGGCCCCGGTGCCGAAGGACAAGGACACCGGCGTCAAGTACGGTGACAAGCCGGTCTCGTCGGGCCCGTACAAGTTCCAGTCGTACGACGCCGGCAAGAAGGCCGTCCTGGTCCGCAACGAGAACTGGGACGCCAAGACCGACACCGTCCGCAAGGCGCTGCCGGACTCGATCGAGCTGACCATCGGCACCGCGCCCGAGGAGATCGACAACCAGCTGATCTCGGGCACCGCTGACATCGACGTCGCCCAGACCGGTGTCCAGCAGGGTGCGCAGGCCAAGGTCCTGCTCGACGCGGACAAGAAGAAGAACGCGGACACCCCGAACACGGGCTTCATCCGCTACTTCTCGATCAACACCAAGGTCGCGCCGTTCGACAACATCCACTGCCGCAAGGCCGTGCAGTACGCGACCGACAAGACCACGATGCAGACCGCTCGTGGCGGCGCGGACGCCGGTGGCGACATCGCCACCAACATGCTGCCGCCGACGATCGGTGGTCACGACCCGAACCTGGACCCGTACAACACCAAGTCGGGCAAGCCGCAGATCGACAAGGCCAAGGAAGAGCTGAAGCTCTGTGGCAAGCCGGACGGCTTCGACACGGTCATCGCGACCCGTAACTCCGGCAAGGAGCCGAAGACGGCCGAGGCCCTGCAGGCCGCGCTGAAGAACGTGGGCATCAACGCCCGCCTCGACCCGACCGACGCCTCGCTGTACTTCCGCTCGACCATCGGCGCGCCGTCCAACACGCACGCCAAGGGCTACGGCCTCATGATGGCCGGCTGGGGCGCCGACTTCCCGACCGGTTACGGCTTCCTCCAGGTGCTGGTCGACGGCCGTGGCATCACCCCGTCGGGCAACAACAACTACGCCGAGCTCGACAACGCTGAGGTCAACAGCCTGATCGACAAGGCGAAGGCCGAGACCGACGCGGCCAAGGCCGCCGAGATCTGGGGCCAGATCAACAAGATCGTCATGGACGAGGCCGTCATGGTGCCGTTCGTGTACGACAAGGCCCTGAACTACCGCAACCCCCGGGTCACGAACGTGTTCGTGACCAAGTACTACGGCATGTACGACTTCGGCAGCCTGGGCGTCTCCTCCTGAGCCCTGTTTCACCGAAGCAGCAAGCCTGAAAGCCGGTAACCCGCCCTTCACGAGTTCAGAAGGCAGGTGATGGCCACGGCGCCGGCCGGTGCGACGGGAACCCCGTCAATCCGGCCGGCGTCAGGCCGCACACGTGATCAACTACATTCTGCGCCGCCTGGTCACCGCGGCACTGCTTCTTGTGGCCGTCTCGATCGTCACGTTCGCGATCTTCTTCCTGATCCCGAAGGCGACCGGGGCCGATCCTGCCGAAATGTACGTCGGGAAGACGGCGACCCCGGCCGACGTCGAAGCAACCCGTGTCAAGCTCGGCCTCGACAAGCCGATCTACGTCCAGTACGCGCGCTTCGCGAAGGGCATCGTCGCCGGCCGCGACTTCAACAGCGGTCCGACGGTCACCCACTGCTCGGCGCCCTGCTTCGGCTACTCCTTCCGCACCGACCGCGAGGTGTGGCCGCTGCTCATCGACCGGCTCCCGGTCACCGCTTCGCTCGCGCTCGGCGCCGCCGTCATCTGGCTCCTCGGCGGCGTGCTCGGCGGCGTCATCTCCGCCTTGAAGCGCGGTACCATCTGGGACCGAGCGGCGATGATCATCGCACTCGCCGGCGTCTCGCTCCCCATCTACTTCACCGGCCTGGTGTTCCAGGCCCTGTTCGTGCACCAGTGGCCGATCTTCCAGGGCGGCGAGTACATCAACTTCGTCGACGACCCGCTCGGCTGGGCCAACAAGCTCTTCCTCGCCTGGGTCAGCCTGGCGCTGCTGTACGCCGCCACGTACACGCGGCTCACGCGCGCCACGATGCTGGAGACCATCAGCGAGGACTACATCCGCACCGCCCGCGCCAAGGGTCTGAAGGAGCGGGTCGTGATCGCGAAGCACGCCATGCGGTCCGTGCTGACGCCCATCGTCACGATCTTCGGCCTCGACCTCGGCGGTCTGCTGGGCGGCGCCATCCTCACCGAGAGCGTCTTCAGCCTCCCCGGCATCGGGCGGCTGTCCATCGACGCCGTGACCGAGAAGGACCTGCCGATCATCCTGGGCGTGACGATGTTCGGCGCCTTCTTCATCGTCATGGCGAACATGATCGTCGACCTGCTCTACGCCGTGATCGACCCGCGGGTGCGGCTCGGATGACCGATCCCCGTCCCCGTTCCCGATCCCTCCACGGCTTTCCTGGAAAGGAGTGAGCATGTCCAGCGGTCTGCTCACCAGCGGCGGCCCCGTTCCGGCCGGCGCGGACCCCTCGGCGGCACAGTCCTTCCTCGACGTGCGCGACCTGCGGATCCACTTCAAGACCGACGACGGCGTGGTCAAGGCCGTCGACGGCCTCACGTTCCAGCTGGAGCGCGGCGAGACCCTCGGCATCGTCGGCGAGTCCGGCTCCGGCAAGAGCGTCACCAGCCTGGGCATCCTGGGCCTGCACCGGCGCGGCTCGGCCAAGATCTCCGGTGAGGTCTGGCTCGACGGCGAGGAGCTCATCGGCGCCGCCCCCGAGCGCGTCCGGCTGCTCCGCGGCCGGAAGATGTCGATGATCTTCCAGGACCCGCTGACCGCGATGCACCCGTACTACACGGTCGGCGCGCAGATCATCGAGGCCTACCGGGTGCACAACAAGGTCAGCAAGGGCGAGGGCCGCAAGCGCGCGATCGAGATGCTCGACCGGGTCGGCATCCCGCAGCCGCAGAAGCGCGTCGACGACTACCCGCACCAGTTCTCGGGCGGCATGCGCCAGCGCGCGATGATCGCCATGTCGCTGGTGAACAACCCGCAGCTGCTCATCGCCGACGAGCCCACCACGGCGCTCGACGTGACGGTCCAGGCGCAGATCCTCGACCTGATCCGCGACCTGCAGGCGGAGTTCAACTCGGCGGTCATCATCATCACGCACGACCTCGGCGTCGTCGCCGAGGTCGCCGACGACATCCTGGTGATGTACGGCGGGAAGTGCGTCGAGCACGCGAACGCGCAGACGATCTTCCGGCGCCCCGAGCACCCCTACGCGTGGGGCCTGCTGTCCTCGATGCCGCGCGTCGACCGGGAGGTGCGCGACCGGCTGGTGCCGATCAAGGGCAACCCGCCGTCGCTCATCAACCTGCCGAGCGGGTGCTCGTTCCACCCGCGTTGCCCGTACGTCGAGCGCAACGGCATCCCTTGCAAGACGGTCGAGCCGAACCTGGCGGAGGGCACCGCCGGCCACGGCGTCGCGTGCCACATCCCGCCGGCCGAGCGGCAGGCCATCTTCAAGTCGGACATCGCCCCATCCCTCTGAGGAGCACGACAGTGTCGACGAGCACCCAATCCCAGCCCGCCGCGGCACCGCAGCGGGGTGGCGACAACCTCCTCGAGGTCCAGGGCCTGGAGAAGCACTTCCCGATCATGCGCGGGGCCTTCTTCAAGCGGAAGGTCGGCGCGGTCCGCGCGGTCGACGGCATTGACCTCGCGGTGAAGTCCGGCGAGACGCTCGGCCTGGTCGGCGAGTCGGGCTGCGGCAAGTCCACCACCGGCCGGCTGATGACCCGGCTCCTGGAGCCCACCGGCGGCAAGGTGTTGCTGGAGGGGCGCGACATCTCGCACCTCGGCGTGGGGCAGATGCGCCCGCTGCGCCGCGAGGTCCAGATGATCTTCCAGGACCCGTACTCGTCGCTGAACCCGCGCCACACGGTCGGCTCGATCGTCGGGGCGCCGCTGCAGGTCCAGAACATCAAGACCGCGCACGGGCAGAAGCGTGAGGTCCAGCGGCTGCTGGAGCTCGTGGGCCTCAACCCCGAGCACTACAACCGCTACCCGCACGAGTTCTCCGGCGGCCAGCGCCAGCGCATCGGCATCGCCCGGGCGCTCGCGCTCCAGCCGAAGCTCATCATCGCCGACGAGCCGGTCTCCGCGCTCGACGTGTCGATCCAGGCGCAGGTCGTCAACCTCCTCGACGACCTGCAGCGCGAGTTCAACCTGACGTACGTCTTCATCGCGCACGACCTGTCGGTGGTGCGGCACATCTCGGACCGGGTCGCGGTCATGTACCTCGGCAAGGTCGTCGAGGTCGGCGGCCGGGACGGGCTCTACAAGACGCCGCTGCACCCGTACACGTTCGCGCTGCTGTCCGCGGTACCGGTGCCGGACCCCGACCGGCGGGACAAGGCGCAGCGGGAGCGGGTCCTGCTGACCGGCGACGTGCCGAGCCCGATCGACCCGCCGTCCGGCTGCCGCTTCCGCACCCGGTGCTGGAAGGCGCAGGACCTCTGCGCCACCGAGGAGCCGCAGCTGCGCGAGCTGCTGCCCGGGCAGACGGTCGCCTGCCACTTCCCCATCACCGACGAGGACCGCAGCTCGAAGGGCGCCCAGGCGGCCCGGGCCGCGGCCGCGGAGATCCCGGTCGACACGGCCGAGGACCCGTTCGCGGAGCCGATCGTCTGACGGTGTCGTTCATGGTCGGGGAGTCGCCACTGGCGGCTCCCCGACTCTGTTTCTCCCCGGGTGGACCTAGGTTTCCGTCCATGGACGCCCCCGACATCGCCCGGATCGCCCGCCTCGAGCGCCAGATCGCCTTCCTGTACCGCCACCTCGGGATCGACCCGCGGCTCGCCGAGCAGATCGACGTGCCCCGCGACCTGCCGCCGGAGTTCACCGACGCGCTGCGCAAGCACAACCTGGTCCTGGCGATCAAGATCTACCGGCAGGTCACGGGCGTGAGCCTGGCCGAGGCGAAGGCCGCCGTGGAGCGAATGGTCTGAGGACTCCCGCACCCTTGACTTGGTTGCGGAACCCTTGCATGACTTCCGCCACAGGGCCGTTGTCGGGTCTGATATCCCCATCCCCTCGACCAGGGAGGACCTGTGGGATTGAACAAGAGGCTCACCGGTGCGGTCGCCCTCGCGGCCGCACTCACGGTGACCGGTGCGGGTTTGTCGGCCCCGGCAAGCGCCGCGCCCGGCGCGACGACCGAGTACACGGTCGTCGCGGCGGACAACGTCTCCGCGGCTGACGCGGCCGCCGCCATCAAGAAGGCCGGCGGCACGATCACCGCGACCAACGAGACGGTGGGCATGTACACCGTCACCGCTGCGCAGACCGGGTTCGTCGAGAAGGCGGCCGCCTCCGGGCAGCTCGTCGGCGCGACGCACCGGATCGCGATCGGCAAGTCGCCCAAGAAGCAGCAGCCGGTCGACGTGGAGAAGGCAGTCGCCGCGGCGAAGAAGGGCCCGAAGAAGCCGGCCACGGCCGGCATGGACCCGCTCGACGACAAGTTGTGGGGCCTCACGACCGTCAAGTCGGACAAGGCGCGGAAGGTCAACGCGGGCGACAAGCGCGTGACCGTCGGCATCCTGGACACCGGCGTCGACGCGTCGCAGCCCGACATCGCCCCGAACTTCAACTGGGCGCTGTCGAAGAACTTCGCCAAGGACATGGTCGACATCGACGGCCCGTGTGAGGTCGCCAGCTGCCTCGACCCGGTCGGCACCGACGACGGCGGCCACGGCACGCACGTCGCCGGCACGATCGGCGCGGCGGCCAACGGCTTCGGCATCTCCGGTGTCGCGCCGAACGTGTCGCTGGTCGAGCTCAAGGGCGGCCAGGACTCCGGGTACTTCTTCCTGGAGCCGGTCGTCAACGCGCTCGTCCACGCCGCGAACAACGGCATCGACGTGGTCAACATGTCGTTCTACGTCGACCCGTGGCTGTACAACTGCACCGCCAACCCGGCCGACTCCCCGGCGGCGCAGGCGGAGCAGCGCACCATCATCCGGGCGATGTTCCGGGCGCTGACCTACGCGCACTTCAAGGGCGTCACGCTCGTGAGCGCGCTGGGCAACAACCACGAGGACATCGGCAAGCCGCGGACGGACATCTCCAGCCCGGACTACCCGGCGGACACCGCCTACGAGCGGCCGATCGACAACGGCACCTGCTGGGACCTTCCCACCGAGGGCCCCTTCGTCATCGGCGTCTCGTCGCTCGGCCCGTCGCTGAAGAAGTCGGACTTCTCCAACTACGGTCTGGAGCAGATCGGCGTCTCGGCACCCGGTGGCTGGTTCCGTGACGGGTTCGGCACGGACACGTACCGCACCAACGAGAACATGATCCTCTCGACGTACCCGAAGAAGGTGCTGCAGGAGGAGGGCACGGTCGACGCCGACGGCAACATCACGCCGGCCGGCGAGGGCCTGGTCTACAAGGAGTGCAACGCGAAGGGCCAGTGCGGCTACTACACCTACCTGCAGGGCACGTCGATGGCGTCCCCGCACGCGGCGGGTGTGGCCGCGCTGATCGTCAGCGCGCACGGCGAGAAGAAGGGCCGCGACTTCGGCCTGGAGCCCTGGAAGGTGGAGTACCTGCTGTACAGCACGGCCGCCGAGCGTGCCTGCCCGGAGCCGCGCCTGCAGAGCTACACCAACGAGGGCCGCCCGGCCGAGTTCGACGCCCTGTGCGAGGGTGGCAAGGAGTTCAACGGCTTCTACGGCTTCGGCATCGTCGACGCCTACGCGGCCGTGACCGCCCGCGCCTGGTGGGAGCACCGCTAGACGAGTAGGACCCGCCTGGTGGTGCAACTCATGCTCCCCGCACCACCAGGCGGCCTTCCCGCTCTCCGGCCGCGGGCCGCGGCTTAGGATCACGTCCGTGGTGTACGAGGCGGCTTCGGGCCGATACCAGGACATGCTCTACCGGCGCAGCGGGCGGAGCGGGCTCAAGCTGCCGGCGATCTCGCTCGGCCTGTGGCACAACTTCGGCGACGGCCGGTCGTACGAGACGCAGCGGGCGATCGTGCGCCGCGCGTTCGACCTCGGCGTGACGCACTTCGACCTGGCGAACAACTACGGGCCCCCGCCGGGGTCCGCGGAGTCGAACTTCGGCCGGATCCTGGCCGACGACCTGCGGCCCTACCGGGACGAGCTGGTGATCTCGACCAAGGCCGGTTACGACATGTGGCCGGGCCCATACGGCGAGTGGGGTTCGCGGAAGTACCTCATGGCGTCGCTCGACCAGTCGCTGCGGCGCATGGGCCTGGAGTACGTCGACATCTTCTACTCCCACCGGCCGGACCCGGACACGCCGCTGGAGGAGACGATGGGCGCCCTGGACCGGGCGGTGCGCTCCGGCAAGGCGCTCTACGTCGGCATCTCGAACTACAGCCCGGCGCAGACCCGGGAGGCGGCGCACATCCTTCGCTCCTTGGGCACGCCGCTGCTGATCCACCAGCCGCGGTACTCCATGTTCGACCGCTGGATCGAGGCGTCGCTGCTGGATGTGCTGGAGTCGGAGGGGGTCGGCTGCATCCCGTTCTCGCCCTTGGCGCAGGGGCTGCTGACCGACCGCTACCTGCACGGGGTTCCCGACGACTCGCGCGCGCGGACCAGTCGGTTCCTTTCGGAGGCGTCCCTGACGCCCTCGTTGCTGGAGGTGCTGCACGCGCTCGACGACATGGCCCGCCGGCGGGGGCAGAGCCTGGCGCAGCTGGCGCTGGCGTGGGCGCTGCGCGACCAGCGGGTCACGTCGCTCATCATCGGGGCGAGCAGCGTGACCCAGCTGGAGCAGAACATCGGTGCGCTCTCGCACCTGACGATCTCCGACGGGGAGCTGTCGGAGATCGACAAGCTACTTGCTCAGGACCGCGCTTAGCGTGCCGAGGATCGGCTGGAGGGCGGGCGGGATCGCGCCGTCCTCCGCCACGATCTCGCGGCCGTTGTAGATCACGCTGTACGTGAAGCCGTCGGCGACGGTGCCGTTGTTGGCGTTCACGTTGGGGATCTTGGTGAAGTCGACGCTTCCCAGGGCCTGCTTGAGGGCGGCGAGCTCCTGGGGGGCGAGCTTGCCGGTCTTGGTGCCGCTGCGGGTCTGGATCGTGTAGGAGCCGTCCTGGGCGACCGTGAGACGGTCGTTGACGCCCGCGATCCCGCCGGTCCTGGTGAAGGCCACGAGCGTGGCTGCGCTCGCCGTGGGGCTCGGTGCTTCGCCGGCGGTCGGGCTCTCGCTCGGCGCGGTGGTGGCGCTCGGCGCGGTGCTTGCCTCCCCGGCGGTGGTGCCCGGGTCGTCCGCGCAGCCGGTGAGCGCCAGGGCCAGCAGGACGGCCGCTGCCGCGAGTCTCGGCTTCATCGTGGGTCTCTCCATCCGTGGGGGTCTCGTCGGTTGGACGGTGCCGCGTTATGTCCGGTTCCCCGGTGACGTCGCGCACAATCCTGCTTCACCGGCGCCTGGCGGCCGCAAACCCGGTCGTTTCTGTCGTACCCCAGGTTCATGATGTGCCCATGCACCTTGACCCGTACCGCCGAGTCCTCGCCCTGCCCGGGGTGCGGTCGCTCATGGTGCTCGCCCTGCTGGCCCGGATCCCGATCACCGCCATCGGGGTCACCATGACGCTGCACGTGGCGCAGGACCTGCACCGGGGCTGGGGCGCCGCGGGCCTGGTCGGCGCCGCGCTGACCGTCGGCACCGCGCTCGGCGGGCCGCTCAACGGCCGCTTCGTCGACCGGCGCGGCCTGCGGCCGATGCTGCTGGTGACCACGGTCGCCGAGGCACTGTTCTGGGTCATCTCGCCGTTCATGTCCTATCCGGTGCTGCTCGTCGGCGCGCTGGTCGCGGGCGTGTTCTCGTTGCCGGTGTTCTCGGTGGTGCGCCAGTCGATCGCCGCGCTCGTCCCCGCCGACCAGCGCCGCCAGGCCTATGCGCTCGACTCGATGTCGGTCGAGCTCTCGTTCATGGCAGGCCCGCCGCTCGCGGTGCTGCTCATGAGCACGCTGTCCGGCCGGGTCGCGATGTGGTCGATCGGCGCCACGCTGGTGCTGGCCGGCCTCGCGCTGTATGTCACCAACCCGCCGGTCCACGCGGCCCACGACGAGCCGGCGCCGGCGGGCCCGGTCCGCCGCCGCGACTGGCTGACGCCGCGCTTCATCGCCGTGTGCGCGGCGGCCGCCGCCACGACGGTCGTGCTGGCCGGCACCGACCTGGCGATCATCGCGATGATGCGCGAGGCGGGCCGCGTCGAGCTCGTCGGCGCACTGCTGGCCGCGTGGGGCGTCTACTCCCTCGTGGGCGGCTTTGTGTACGGCGCCCTGACCCGCGCCGTCCCGCTCGTGGCGCTGCTGGGCGGCCTGAGCCTGTTCACGCTCCCGGTGGGCCTGGTGGGCGACGCGTGGCCGCTGCTGTTCGCGGTCCTGATCCCGGCGGGCGCGCTGTGTGCGCCGACCTTGAGCGCGAGCGTCGACATGGTGAGCCGCATGGTCCCGGCGCCGGCCCGCGGCGAGGCCATGGGCTGGCACGGCTCGTCGCTGACGGTGGGCCTGGCGATCGGCTCGCCGCTGGCGGGCTGGGCCATCGACCGCGGCTCACCGGCGTGGGGATTCGCGTCGGTGGCCGCCGCCAGTCTCGTGGCCACCCTGGCCCTGCTGGTGTTCCAGTCGTTCGGCCGCCGCACCCCGCCCGAGACTCCGGCCGAGACTCCGGTGGAGCAGGTGCCACTTCCGGAGACGGGGGCGCTGCAGGCGACAGCGGCAGCGCTCGCACAGCCGGCGACGGTTTCGGCGGGTGCCCCCGAAGCTCGCTGAGGCGCGGAAGCCGGCAGGCGCGGAAGCCGGCAGGCGCGGAAGCCGGCAGGCAATCTCAGCGGCGGCGTTGAGTGCGAGTGGGGGGACCGCCTCGGCGGGTGCCCCGGATGCGGACTGAGACGTTGCGGCCACGAAGCCGGCGGCGGGCGCTCCTTCCTTCTTCCCCTACTGCTCTTACTGCTCCTGCTGCGCGTGTCTCGTCGGGCGCCCACCCTCACCGCCGGACCGGGTGGAGGATTTGCCCGAATTGCCGGCGGATGGCGGTGGGTGTCGCCGCGGCGGTCCATGATCACGGGAAACTTCTGGTCGTCATGGCAGCCAAATACTTCCCTCGATCATGGAACCAGTCCTCGGCGTAGCCCGTTGGCGTGAACCCTCACCAAGATCCGGACCCGCGAAACGGTGTGGAAGGTCCGTGCGGCCGGCCTAGGGCCGCAACTTCCCCGAGCGGCAAGCGTTTCCGCAGGTCAGGTGGGATATGAGCCATCCCCGGCGGGGTGCTGGCAAGTTAACGTTGAAAAATTCGTCGTGAGAAATTTCTTCAGTTGGTGCCATCCGTTACGAGTCGAGCAGCGAATGGGGGGCCGCGAAGGTGTAGCCCATGGACTGAAGGCCCTCGATCAGGGTCGGCAGGTACTCCAGGGCCAGGAACGGGTGGTAGAAGAACGCCGCCACGTTGTCCCGGACCACCAACTGGCGCCTGGCCGACGCCAGCAGGTCGGCGGGCAGGCGGACCCCGTGTTGGTTAAACCTTTGTGTCGCCACGTTTCCGAGTGTTTCGGGAAGTACCGGTGTCCCGTATGCGTCCTTTACGACGTATGGGAAGTACTGGCTCACCGAGCGTGCACTCCTCGGCGTACCCGACAAAATTCCCGAGAAGTACAACACCTGCTCGAAACGGGCGCGAATGCCTGGGGCTGACGATATCGCTCGGTAGTCTGCCGCGCTCGCAGTGTAGTGGGGAAACTCCCAGATATCCGGCGGGTCCAGGCCGGCCGCCTTCCATTCCGTGCGAGCCGACTCCAGGCGGGACAGCGCCCACTCCGCCGAGTCGTCCGGGACCGGGCCGTCCAGCACCACCGTGCCTGCCGGGTCCACGTGGGCGCGGTAGAACTCGTAGTCCTCGGCGCTCACGCCGTACGGATTCGGGGCGCCCGTGAAGCCGTGGGTATATCCGTGCATGATCAGGGTGCCGCCGCGGGCCGTCATGTAGCGCAGGGCGGCGACCACTTCCGGGGCCGTCCGCAGGGTCTTGTGGACCGATGCGCCGCCGGAATACACGCCGGATGCGTCGTCGTAAACAGGAAATACCGCTACAGCGAACGGCACCTTACGGGACGACAGATAGTCGGCGATGGCGCGCAGCTGCGCGGGGTCGGAATGCGGGCCCACGTCCTCGATGCGGACCAGCGCCCGGTGCCGGGGCCGGGTGGACGGGGCGAGCAGGTCGTACAGCAGGTCCGTCAGGGCGAGGTACCGATCGTCGAAGCTCACGTACGTGAACGGAACCTCGGCGATGTACGTCAGGCGGGCCACCCGCAGCGCCCATGGGGCCACGCCGCCGCCCGGCGCCACCGCATCGGCCAGTGTCGTTGCCTCGACGCCCGGGGAGGTGGTCAGGCGCACCATCGCGCCGGCCGCCGGGTTGCGGGTCAGGGAGGTGCCGCGATAGCGGATCTCCGCGACCCGGTCGTCGGCGATCGTCGCATTCTGAAATCCGATTCCCCGGTACCGCGAGATCAATTGCCAGATGTTGGCCCCCATCCACAGGACCGGGGCGCCGGCGGCCACGTCGGCGAGGAACGCCGGCGGCAGGGGTTCGTCGTACGTCGATCCGATATAGATCGTCAACTGGTACTTCCCGGCCGTTCCGGACGTGTACTTCGTCACGGGCAGCGCCTCCCATGATCCGAAGTGGGAGGCCAGATTCCCAGCTTGGACCGCATACAGCTCGCCCAGGTCTCCGTATTGCCCGGTTGTGTCATACAGGACGAGCACCCCGCTCGCCGGGTATGCAGGAGAACGGCCCGCCGACGGGCTGGCCGGAGTCGTACCGATTGGAGAGGTTTTGCAGGCGTTCACCGAGACGACCACGAGCACCAGCACGGCGATCACGGCAAGAAGCCCGTTCGGGCGACCGGTCGTCACAGCGAGTATTCGTCGGACTGCGGCTCGATGCATGCACAACTCTCCGGAGAACTCATCGCCAACGCTATCAAAACGGACGGAATTGGTGGCCTGGTCGGGCATATTCGGCGGGTCGTCCGACAAACGGGATGGTTGCGTCCGTCACTCAGCGCGGTACGATCCGGCAGAGCCGCCCTGCGGTGATCGGTGCGGAACCCCCTCCGTATCGCTCCGCTCGTGGCACACCCGACGGAGGGCGATCTTGACTACGTGCTGCCCGTTCGCAGCTAGCACGCCGGACCGGCTGGTCCCCTCGTGGCCGCCAGCAGCTTCGGCCACGCGACCGGCAGCCGTGCCCCCTCCAAGCGGCTCGGATTTCCAGAGTTCTGAGAGGTCCGCATGAGCACCGCGATGCAGGTCCGGCTGCGGCACTGGCCGGGCATGAAGGTCTCCTGGCTCGGCGCCGGGGCGGTCGTCCACTCGGGGGACGAGCCGAGCCCGGGCGCGGCCCAGCTGGTGGTCTCCCCCCACGGCGGTTCCACCGAGTGCGCTGTCGTCATCAGCTCGCACACGGTCAAGCTGCAGCCCGCGATGGTCGAGGAACTGGCCGAGGTTCTGGCCAACGGTCTCCCCCGCGGATTCAGCGCGATGCGCTTCGTCGCCTGGGACGGCGCCTGCGCCACCAACGAGCGGCCCGCCGCCGCCCACATGATCTCCATGCGGCTCGGCATCGACGTCATCGCCGCCGCCGGCCCGCTGCTCGGCGTGCCCGGCGGATCGCTGTTCGCGCCGATCGGCCGCGGCGAGCACCGCCCAGGGGGCTTCTGGCGGTTCCGCACCGGCACCAACCCGGTGCGCGTGGGCTGGCGCTTCCCGGCCCCGGCGTGGGAGGCCGACCTCAGCGCAGAGCTGCCCGAGCTGCCCGGCGACCTGGTGCTCGACCAGATCCCGGCCGGTCTGTGGCTGCACCGCCGTCGCGTGGGCAGCGTGACCGACCTGGCGTACTCGGTGCCGACCGACCACGCGCACCCGTCGCTCATCCTGTCGCACCCCGGCGAGAAGCCGCTGCACCGCGAGGAGTTCGCGCACGCCGTCTCCGCGATCCCGGCGCTCGCCGCCGACCGCTGCGTCATCACGCCGTACGGGCAGCAGCCGCTGGCCGACGGTCCGGTGGGGCCGGTCGTGGCGGACGTGCTCGGGCGCGCGGTGCATGTGCGCACCGGCTTACCCCTGTGTGCGCCCGCCGGCCAGCGGGCCGTCGTCACCATCGACCAGAAGGGCCTGCCCCGCTGGCGCACGTTCGCCCGCGAGCTCTGGCACGCCCCGCGCAACGGCTCCCCGCGCACGGTCGACTGGGTCAACCCCTGCCCCGACCTGCTCGACAGCCCGGCCGGCGCGGCGACGTTCACGCTCGGCAGCGGCTGGGTGCTCGAGGTCGTCCAGGCCGGCGTGTGGATCCGCCCGGAGCACCTGACCGACCCGGCCGACTGGATCCGCGGGCTGCCGGTCGACGTGAACCGCTGCGCGATCGTGGTGGGCGCGCCCAACGCCGCCGAGGTGCCTCCGCCGGGGCACATGATCGCGGACGTCCTGGAGAAGTTGCCGGTCGACGCGCGGAAGCGCGCGTACATCGCCGTCCCGCGCGGCGCCGCCCCCACCGTCTTCGTGCTCGCCACCGCGCTGCGCGACTCGCTGCCCGAGCCGGGTGAGGTCGAGCTGGTCGGGCCGACGCCGCACACGCCGTCCTCGGCGCTGCCCGCGTACCCGGCCTCGACGACCGCCACGGGCTCGTTCCCCGCGGTCGACAACGGCACGACGCACGGGCGCAGCCGCCGCGGCGACGCCAACGGGCCCTACCTCGTCGACGGCCGCCCGGCCAACGGGCACCCGTCCGGCGCGCACCCGACGGTGTCCCGTCCGGCCTACGACGAGCGCGGCACGGCGTACGGCCAGCGCCCGCACGAGGACCGGCCGTACGACGAGCCCCGCACCAACGGCTTCGCGGCCCAGCACGGGCCCCGGGAGCCGCGCACGGGCGCGCTGCCGCCCATGGACCGCACCGGCGCGATGCCCACGGTGCCCCCCATGGACCGCACGGGCAGCATGCCGCCCAAGGACCGCACCGGCGCCATGCCCACCGTGCCCCCCATGGACCGCACCGGGGCGATGCCGCCCGTGGACCGCGACCGCACCGGGGCCATGCCGCCCCTGGAGCGGGACCGCACCGGGGCCATGCCGCCGGTGGACCGCGACCGGACGGGCCCGATGCCGCCCCTGGACCGGCCGGAGCCGCGCACCGGGGGCTTCCCCGAGCCGCGCACCGGCGCGTTCCCGGCGGCCGAGGCGACCGGGTCGTTCACGCCGGTCAGCCCGAACGGCGCGCACCGGCCGAGCAACGGCCGCCACCCGGCGGCCCCGCACGGCGGGCACCCGGCGGACACGTCGGCGTTCCCGCCCGCGAACGGCTACGCCGGCGCCCCCCGCAACGGCAACGGCAACGGTCACAACGGGTACGCCAACGGCCACGGCCACCCGGCGATGCACCCCGAGCTGCACGTCGCCCCGCCGCGCACGTTCCACCGCGAGGACCAGCCGATCGCGCCCGGGCCGAACGGGTCGCAGGGGTACAGCTTCGACGCCCCGAACTACGACGAGCACCACTTCGACCTGCCCGTCCCGCCGAGCCGGCACCACGACGAGGCGACCGGCCGCATGCCGGCGCAGCGCGCGCCGATGCACGACGAGGGTGATGACGACCGCGAGGAGGCGTCGTCGCCGAACACGGGCCGGGAGATCCGCTCGCACAGCAAGAAGGGCAAGACGACCCGCGCCGACGACAAGACGAGCACGCAGGAGCTCGACCGGCTGCTCGGGTTCTTCGACGAGATCCGCCGCGCGAAGGCGTGGGACGAGGACTCGAACTCGTCGGACCAGCAGGCCGAGCAGCGCGCCGCCGCCGGCCAGCCGCCCGCCGGCCCGCGTCGCGCCCGGCACTGACCGTCGACCGACGAACGGCCCGTTCCCCACAAGGGGGACGGGCCGTCGGCGTATTCAGGACAATTGTTTAGGATCGCACGGTGCTCGACATCATGTTGCCGCACTACGGCGACCTGCGACTGCTGAAGCTCGCCGTCGACAGCGTGCTCGCCCAGACCGACGACCGCTGGCGGCTGACCGTCTTCGACGACAACCCCGCGGGGCGGCACGAGGAGGTGCCGGCGTTCTTCGCGGCGCTGGACGACCCGCGCGTGCGGTACCACCGGAATCCCGAGAATCTCGGCATCACCCGAAACTTCCAGCAGTGCATCGACCAGGCAACCGAGCCGTTCATGGTCATCATGGGTTGTGACGACGTGATGCTGCCCGGCTACGTGGCGCGGGTCCACCAGCTGGTCGAGGCGCACCCCGACGCGGTGCTCGTGCAGCCGGGCGTGGAGGTCATCGACGGCGGCGGTGCCGTGGTCAAGACGCTCGTCGACTCGACGAAGCGGCGCGTGTACGCCCCGAAGTTCACGGGCACGCTGGTGATGACCGGCGAGGAGCTCGCGGTGAGCCTGCTGCGGGGCAACTGGCTGTACTTCCCGTCGCTCGCCTGGCGCACGTCGGAGATGCAGGCGGTCGGCTTCGACGCGTCCCTGTCGGTGATCCAGGACCTGGCGCTCATCCTCAACCTGGTGGTGCGGGGCGGTTCGCTGGTCGCCGACGACACGCTCTGCTTCCAGTACCGCCGCCACAACGACAGCCTCTCCGCCTCCTCCGCCGTCACCGGCAACCGGTTCAGCGAGGCCCGTAACTTCTTCCTGGGCGCCGCGGCACGCATGGAGGCGCACGGCTGGCCGCGGGCGGCCAAGGCGGCCCGCTGGCACCTCTCGTCGCGCATCCACGCGCTCACGATGCTGCCGGCGGCCGCCAAGCAGCGCAGTGGCAGCAGCGTGCGGGTGCTCACGCGGTACGCCTTCGGCCCGCCCCGTCAGACGTCCAGGTAAGGCCGGATCTCCACCGACCACCACGGCGCGGCCGGGTGACCGGCCGCGCACTCGATCGCCTCGTCGAGGTCGGCGCACTCGACCAGCTCGAACCCGCCGATCTGCTCCTTCGTCTCGGCGAACGGCCCGTCGGTCACGATGACCCGGCCGTCGCGCACCCGGACCGTGCGCGCGTAGCGGGCCGGCCGCAGCCGCTGCCCGTCGTGCACGATGCCGCGCCGCGCCATGTCGGCCTGCCAGACGACGAAGTCGGGCGAGGCGACGATGTCGTCGGGGCTCGGCTCGTCGGGGTTGTCGTCGCAGATGAGCATCAGGTACTTCATGCACATCCGACGAACGGCGACTGTCGAAATCGACCGCGCAGGATCGTCGTCTCCACGAACCCGATCTTCTTGGAGATGATGATGATGTACCTCCCGATGCACGCGGCAACGGAACCGTCCGACCGGGAGCGGCGCGAGACGGACCGCCGGATGGGCGAACTCGCCCGCGGTGCCCGGCGGTGGTGGAACTGGCTGCGGGGAGGGTGGGAGTCGAACCCACACGGGCGTGAACCCAACGCCGTTTTCGAGACGGGTGCCGGCACCTATCGGCTGGCCTCCCCCGGTCCTGCGCACCCTTGGAAGGATTCGAACCTCCGGCCTCCTCGTTCGTAGCGAGGCGCTCTACTCCGCTGAGCTACAAGGGCATGGTGGTGCTGTGCGTGCGCTTCGTCGCGCGGAAAGTGAGGGGATCGAACCCCCGCGGGGTCTCCCCCGTCGACGGCTTAGCAAGCCGCAGCCTTACCTCTCGGCCAACTCTCCAGTGGTGCCGTGGGACGTACCCGGAAGAGGATTCGAACCTCCACTGTCCTGGCCCTGAACCAGGTGCCTCCTGCCGTTGGGCTATCCGGGCGTGCGGGGCTCGGCGGGCGGTAGCAGGACCCGCCGAGCCCCGATTCAACGCTGGGCGAGCGAGGCCCACGTCGGAGTCGACGGCTGGACCCGCAGCACCATGCCCGCTTCGACGGGGGTGCGGTCGCCCTTGCGCTGGTTGCAGGCCGTGCAGGCCGCAACCGTGTTCTTCCAGGTGTTCCGCCCGCCCCGCGAGCGGGGCAGGATGTGGTCGATGGTCGTGGCCTCGCGGCCGCAGTAGCCGCAACGGTGGCCGTCGCGGGCGTGAACGCCCGCACGCGACCAGGCCGGGCCGGCGCCGAAGCGCCAACGCGTCACCACGAAGCTGACGAGCCGCACCACCCGCGGGAGCGGGTAGACCCCGATCAACCGGTCCGGCTCCGCCTCGTGCACGACGGCCACCTCACGCAGCAGCATGCGGATGGCGTGGCGGAGTGAGACCCGGTGCAGGGGTCCGAGGTCGGCGTTGAGCACGAGAACCGCGGTCACCGGGCCTCCTCCCTTCCTGTCGTACCGAGTGCCAGGTGTTGCACCAAACGATCTTGCGTACCGTGGGCGGGCCTCGAACCCGCACTGACCCCGCTTTGAACGGGGCGCCTCTGCCGATTGGGCTACCGCGGCATGTATCGAATGGAATTGT
Source organism: Dactylosporangium sp. AC04546 (assembly GCF_022095675.1). GTDB lineage: Bacteria > Actinomycetota > Actinomycetes > Mycobacteriales > Micromonosporaceae > Dactylosporangium. Next base: position 30,270 of record NZ_JAHYSG010000131.1, read on the forward strand.
CAAAGAACAATGGAATGCACGGGCGGCAGGAATCGAACCCGCAACCGTCGGATTTGGAGGCCGGTGCTCTACCAGTTGAGCTACACCCGTATGTGTTCATGTCGCACGAAAAAGCCGCCCGATGCTTCACCGGGCGGCTTCGAGGCAGGCTGGACCTAGCCTCGCCACCGTCCGGGGCGCAGCGACAACTCGCCGGTCAGACCGCTGACCAGCGCGAATCCGGGACGTGACCGCCAACTGCGGGACAGGGCGGCTCGACCGAGCGGCGCGCTCGCCGTCAGCCATAGCTTCTTGTGCCCGTTCATCGGTGGTCCCTTCCTCTGCGTATCCTCGTCTGCGTGCCGTTGACGTATTCAAAGATACGACCCGGCCGGACGCGCGGCAAGAGATTAATCAAGCGGCCGTGTAATGCGCCAGGTAGAGGTTCATCTCGTCGGTGGACTCGTCGCCCTCGTTGACGCTGAACCAGAGCGAGTTCTCCAGCCAGAAGCGGTGGATGAACTGCTCGAAGCCGTCGGCCGCGCGGACCATGTTGGCGATCAGGGTCGCGCGGTCGACCTCCTCCAGGCCGACGATCTCCAGCAGCCACGGGGAGGCGATCACGAACGGCTGCTCGCCCGGGCGCAGGTAGAGGTACCAGATGACCGCGTCCTGCTGATCGCGCAGGAACCGCACCAGCTGTGCGGTGGGCTCGACCGGGCTCGGGACCGGGCGGGGCGCGAGGTCGAAGTCGCAGCCCGTGCACGACGGGATCGCGTCCATGAGCAGCTGGCTGCTCATGAACCGCTTGAACGCGGCCGGCAGCTCGACGTGCTGCGAGAGGGCGCCGACCTCCATGGCCCGCAGCGGGTCGTGCGCTGCGTCGGGGACGAGCCACGAGAACGTCCCGTCGTGGCGGGACTCGTCGACGACCGGCAGGCTCTCCGTGGGGTAGAGCTCGTACGTGCCCATGCTCTCCCGGGCGCTGCCCAGGTCGGTGCCCCACCAGCCGTGCGGGAAGTCGATCGTCATGTGTCGCACGGTACGGCCAGGGATGGGGTTCTTCCGTCGCCTATCGGACCGACACGGGCGCGCGTTTGCGCAATCCGCTACGCGGGGGCCCCGGCGGGGGCGATCGGCACCATGCCCAGATAGTTGAGCTTGTCCACGATCGCCTCGGCGGTGAACGGCTTGATCACGTACTCGTGCGCGCCCGCGGCGAGCGCCCGCACGATCTGGCCGTGCTCGCTCTCGGTCGTGACCATCATGAGGGTCATCTGGCGGAGGTGCTTCTGCTTGCGGACGGCCAGGACGAACTCCAGGCCGTTCATCTCGGGCATGTTCCAGTCGATGAGCGCGAGCCCGGGCTGGAGGTTGTCGTTCCAGATCTGGTCGAGCGCGTTCTTGCCGTTGGTGGCCTCGCGCACCTCGAAGCCCAACGGCAGCAGGATCCGTTTCAGGATGCCCCGCATCGCACGCGAATCGTCGATGACCATGGCGAGCTTGGTGTCCATGCAGGCTTCCCCTCTCCGCAAGCCCCATCGGCGGGGGCCCGCGGATTCTGAGAAAAGCCCGGTGGAGGGCCGCCTACGCCCCGGCGGCCCCATCCGTCGCAGCGGTTACGGGGCGCTGCTGGTGCGCTTCATCTGGATGGTTATGGTCGAGTTGGTCAGGCTCATCGCCACGGAGCCACAGTTGATCTTCATCGGCTCCGGCACCCGGGCGGCGAGCTTGCCGCTGTAGTCACTCACGCCGTTGCGGTAGAACGTCTCGGTGCCGTTCGGGCGGGGGTCGCCGAAGACCAGCATGCCGTTCTCGACCTTGAACGTGTAGCTGATGAACCCGGTGAACATGTAGTCGAACTTGCTCGTGCCGGCGGCGCTGGTGCCGGTGAGGTGGACGCCGTTGCCGTAGTCGAACACCGCGCGCCCGGTGTCGTTGTACCGCTGATACGTCCCGCTGCTGGTGAACGGGAACACGCCGGTGTTGCGCACGGTGACCTGCTCGTCGTGCTTCTCCTCGAGCCACACGCCGTAGACGCAGGCGGCGTCGGCGGCCTTCGACGGGCTCGCCGAGGCGCTGGCCGACGGCTCCACGGACGCGGTAGGGGTGGCATCGGTGGTCGGGCCGGCGGAGGCCGACGGGGTGGCGGACGCGGTGGCCGGCGGCGGGGCCGCGGCGGGCAGGCCGTCCTCGTCACCGCCCGACGTCGCCGCGTAGA
>NZ_JAHYSG010000132.1 GCF_022095675.1 Dactylosporangium sp. AC04546
CGCAGCCCCCGCCCGGGCTGGCCGGCCTCGTCAGGCGACGCCCCCCGTGCCCGGTCCCGCGGCGACCGTCTCCCGTCCAGCTTGTTCAGCACGTCTACCTCCAGCGTCCCGCCCGTCGCCGAGACCCGCACCGCGACGGGGCCGCCGCCGGCGTGGCGCATCGCGTTGGTGAGCGACTCCTGCACGATGCGGTACCCCTCCCGGGAGACGTGCGACGGGACGTCGTCGAGCGCGCCGTCGGTGTGGAGCTCGACGGTCACCCCGGCCTCCTCGACCAGGCGCGGCAGGTCGCGCAGCGACCGCGACGGGGCGAGCGCCGCCGGGGTGTCGTCGCGCAGCACGCCCAGCACGGCATCGAGGTCCGTCAGCGCGGAGCGCGCCGCGTCCTCGATCGCCCCGAGCGCACGCTCGGCGAACGCCGGGTCCTCCCGCAGCCGCTGGCGCGCCGCCGCGGCCTGCAGCGTGGTGACGGTCAGCGCGTGGCCGACGGAGTCGTGCAGCTCGCGGGCGAGGCGGTTGCGCTCGGCGAGCCGCACGGCCTGGGCCTCCAGCGCGGCGATGCGCGCGGTCGCCGACGGCCCGAGCAGCACCGGTGCCATGGTGGTGGCCAGCGCGCCCAGACCGGCGACCGCGAACACCAGCCCGACGAGGGCCGCCAGCCCGGCCGCGGTCAGCCCGAGCCCGCCACGCCCCGGCTGGAGCAGCGCGGCGACCGCCAGCGGCACGGCGACCAGCACACCGAGCCCGACCGCGCCCCCAATGGCCAGGTGCAGCACGAACCACAGGGCGGAGCGCATCCGGGTCTCGCCGCCCTCGGCGGCCGGCACCGGGTCGGGCAGGTCGGCGCCGAGCAGCCAGCGGGCCGCGGTGATCTCCAGGGCCCGGGTGCCGCGCAGGAACGGCGGGACCAGGCCGATCGCGGCGGTGACCGCGGCCAGGGCGGCGATCACCGCGCGCGGCGCGCCCGGCTCGGCGAACGCCCGGGCGAAGGCGGCGACCAGCAGCGCGTACGGCAGCAGCAGCACCCCGCCGAGGAGCAGGAACACGCCGCGGCGGTAGGTGGAGCCGCGCACCAGGACGCTCACCCGCCCAGGATCGCATCTCCCCCGTGCTGGACCCCGACGGCCAGGGTCGCCGCGCACAGCGCGAGGAAGGCGCAGGCCAGGTAGAACTGCGCCGAGAAGTCCGCGGCCCGCAGGTGCGTGTAGACGGCGCAGGTGAAGTACAGGACCAGGCCGAACGCGGCGGCGGTGCCGACGCCGGGCAGCCAGAGGCCGGCGAGCAGCCCGGCGCCGCCGGCCAGCTTGAGCACGCCGATCGGGAAGACCAGCCAGGACTCGGGGACGCCGGCCCGGGCCATGCCGGGCAGGATCGGGCGCAGGCGCAGCAGCGCGCCGGCGCCGGAGAACAGGGCGAAGACGGCGGTGACGAGGAAGAGCAGCACGGCAGGGCCTCTTTCGATACCATAACTTCGACAACCGATATCGTATGAGTTCCATATTATATGAGATAGGGAGCAGCGCAAGATGACGACGGCTCGGGACCGGCGGCGCGCGACGAACGACGTCAAGGAGGGGCTGCGTGCGCTGAGCATCCAGTTGTCCCGGCTCAACCACCAGGTGGGAGCGCGTCTGGAGCTCAAGGACGCCGACTTCGACTGCCTGGACCTGGTCAACCGGCACGGGCCGCTCAGCCCGAGCGCGCTCGCCCGGCAGGCGGGGCTGCACCCGGCGACGATGACCGGGATCCTCGACCGGCTGGAGCGCGGCGGATGGGTCGCCCGGGACCGTGACCCGGACGACCGGCGCGCGGTGGTGATCCGCGCGCTGCGCGACCGCAACCAGGAGGTGTTCGCCCTGTTCGCGGGCATGAACACCGCGATGGACGCGCTCTGCGCCGGCTACGACGAGGGGCAGCTGGCGCTGATCGGCGAGTTTCTGGAGCGCTGCACCGAGGCCGGCCGAGCCGCGACGGACGACCTGGCCTCGGCGTAACTCACTGGGACATCAGCCCTTCTTGATGCCCCTGCCGCTGCGGAACAGCTTCACCATGCCGGCGAAGAACCGCTCCATCTCCGAGCCGAACGGGTTGTCGCTCACGACGTAGGTCCAGGTGGCGCTCGGGCGCACCAGGCCGGCGTCGTCGAGGCTCCACTCGGGCGAGAACTCCTCGATCCCCTCGAACTCGGCGACCGTGCGGTCGTCGATCTCGGCCAGCAGGCCGCGGAACGCGGGGATCGCCTCGCGGTGGAACTCGTCGAGCGGGTCCTGCGAGCCGAGGACCCGCAGGTGGATGCCCTCGCGCAGCTCGCTCATGTCGGCCAGGTGCTCCGACCAGGCGTTGTCCGCGTGGAACAGCGCGATCATCCGCGCCACCTTGAGGACCGCGTCCTCGCCGAACTCCTCGGCCAGCTCGTTGTACTTCTCCGGGCTGCGCTCGGCGAGCAGCTCACCGGCCGCGTCGGTGGTGAGCAGCTCCTCGCGGCGCTTGCCGTGCAGCTGGCGGTGCTGGTCGAGCAGGTAGTTGTACCGCCACGTGTTGCGGTGGATCTCCAGGTTGACGGTCTCGGCGACCCGCTGCGCGGAGCCGATCGCCCACCGCACGTCCTCGTCCTCGATCGCCCCGTCGGCGTCGGCGCGGCCCATCGGCATGGGCTCCGGCCCGTACCGCTGGACCAGCTCGTCCTCGAGGCTCACGAAGAACATCGACTCGCCCGGGTCGCCCTGCCGGCCGGCGCGGCCGCGCAGCTGGTCGTCGATGCGGCGGGAGTCGTTGCGGGCGGTGCCGATGACGAACAGGCCGCCCAGCTCGGCGACCCGCTCCCGGTGCTTCTCGTCGCTGCCGCCGAGGCGGATGTCGACGCCGCGGCCGGTCATCTGGGTCGACACGGTGACCGCGCTGACGGCGCCGGCCTCGGCGACGATGCCGGCCTCCTTCTCGTCGTTCTTCGCGTTGAGCACGACGCACTCCACGCCCTCCTCGGCGAGGGTGGCGGCGAGCTGCTCCGACTCGGCGACGCTCAGGGTGCCGACGAGCACCGGGCGGCCGGTGGCGTGCATGGAGACGATCTCGGCGACGCAGGCGATGTCGCGCTCCTCGGCCGAGGCGTACACCCGGTCGGGCCAGTCCTTGCGGATGTTCGGCAGGTGCGGCGGGATGACCGCCACCTCCAGCTTGTAGAACTCCCGCAGCTGGTCACCGACGGGCAGGGCGGTGCCCGTCATGCCGCAGATCTTCTTGTACTGCGTGAGGAAGGCCTGCACCGTGATGGTCTGCAGGACCGTGCCGCCGCCGCTGCTGCGGATCTTCTCCTTCGCCTCGACCGCGGCCTGCAGCCCGTCGGGCCAGCGGCGCCGCTGGGCGACCCGGCCGCGGAACTCGTCGATGAGCTCGACCTTCTCCTCGCGCACGATGTAGTCGACGTCGCGGGCCAGCAGCGCCTCGGCGTGCAGCGCCAGGTTGACGGAGGTCAGGACGTCGACGTGCTCCGCCGCGTAGAGGTCGACGCCGAGCGCGGCCTCCACCTTCGCCAGGCCGCCCGTGGTCAGGTGCGCGGTGCGGCCCTCGTCGACGACCTCGTAGTCGTGCTCGCTGTGCAGGCCGCCGACGATCTCGGCGATCGCGATCGGCTGGTCCTTGTCGTCGATCGTCGAGCCGGCGAGCACCAGCGGCACGCGGGCCTCGTCGATGAGGATCGAGTCGGCCTCGTCGATGATGACCGTGCCCAGGTCGCGGTGCACGCGGTCGGCGACGTCGGTGACGATCGAGTCGCGCAGCAGGTCGAAGCCGGCCTCGGACACCGACACGTAGGTGATGTCCTTCGCGTAGGCCTCGCGGCGCTCCTCCGGCGTCGAGGACTCGTTGACCCAGCCGACGGTCAGGTCGAGCAGCTCGTAGACGGGCCGCATCCACTCCGCGTCGCGGCGCGCCAGGTAGTCGTTGACGGTGATGACGTGGACCGGGCCCTGCGCCGCATACCCGGCCGCCGCGATCGCCGCGGTCAGCGTCTTGCCCTCACCGGTGGCCATCTCGACGACGTGCCCGGCCAGCAGCACCTGTGCGCCGAGCAGCTGCACGTCGTAGGGCCGCTCGTCGAGGGCGCGCTTGGCGGCCTCCCGGCCGAGCGCACAGGCCTCGACGAAGTCCTGCGGGTCGTCGCGCTGGTGCAGCGCCGTGGCGGCCGCGCGCAGCTCGTCGTCGGTGAGCTCCGACAACTCCGCCTCGCGCAGCTCGATCTCGGGCAGCAGCGCGCGCATCGGCTCCAGGTCGATGGTGGTGCCCGGCTGCTCCTGCAGCTTGCGGCGCCAAGCGTTGAATTTGCTCACCAAACCCATGGCGAACACGATACGTCGCCCGCCCGGCGCCGTGTGCGCCCCGTCACGCGCCCGTTCCGGTGCCGGACATTTCGGGTGGTCAGCGCGGTGGGGCACCATTGAGCGCGTGGAAGGTGGGGTGCGGGCGCTCAGCGAGCTGTTCGCGAGAGGCGACGTCGTGGTACTCAGCGGCGCCGGGCTGTCCACCGAGTCGGGCATTCCGGACTACCGGGGGCCGACCGGGATGCGGCGGCCGGCCACCCCGATGACGTACCAGACATTCACGCGGGACCCGGGCGCCCGGCGCCGGTACTGGGCGCGCAGCCATCTCGGCTGGCGGACCATCGCGCGGGCCGCGCCCAACGCCGGGCACCACGCGGTCGGGCGGCTCCAGCGCCAGGGGTACGTCGGCGGGATCATCACCCAGAACGTCGACGGGCTGCACCAGGCCGGCGGGGCCGACCCGGTCGTCGAGCTGCACGGCGGGCTGGACCGGGTCGTGTGCCTCGACTGCGGGGACCTCACCGGGCGGGCCGAGCTGCACGCGCGGCTCACCGCGGCCAACCCCGGCTTCGACCACACCAGCGACGCGATCAAGCCGGACGGCGACGTCGACCTCACCGACGAGCAGGTGGCCGGGTTCGCGACCGTCGACTGCGGCGGGTGCGGCGGAATGCTGAAGCCCGACGTGGTCTTCTTCGGCGAGAGCGTGCCGGCACCCCGGGTCCAGGAGTGTTTCCAGCTCGTCGAGAAGGCCTCGGCGCTCGTGGTGCTCGGCTCGTCGCTCACCGTCATGTCCGGGCGGCGGTTCGTCGTGCGGGCCTCGAAGCTCGGGCTGCCGATCGCGATCGTCAACCAGGGCGCGACGAAGAGCGACGCCCTCGCCACATTGCGGCTCGACACGCCCCTCGGCGCGGCGCTCAACGCCGTGGCGTGGTCACTGCGCGGCTGACGACCACACCGACAGCGCCAGCCGGACCAGCTCGGCGTTGTCCGCGACGGGCTCGCCGGACGGGCCGGTCAGGGTGTCCTCCAGGCCGATCCGCGTCGGCAGCCCCAGCCGGCCGGCCAGGGCGACCATGGGCCAGCAGGTCTCCCCCTCGCCGTGCAGCAGCCGCCGGCCGGGCACGCCGGTCCTCTCCAGCTCGGCCAGGACCGCCACCGGATCCGTCGCCGGCGACATGATCTCGACCAGCACGCGCGGCAGGTCGCGCGCGACCGACAGCGCGCCTGCGTCGGCGACCGACCAGACACCCGCCTCGACAGCCACCCCGAGCTCGGTCAGCATGAGGAGCAACTCGGTGAACCCCGGTTCGGAGACGTTCACCGAGGCGAAATCCGGCCGGTCGTACCGCGGGAGCTCCGCCCACCCCCCGACCGCGAGCGAGCGGACGGCCACATCGCCGCCGGTGACCCAGAGGCCGGTCGTGACCCCGATCGGCGTCGCCGGGCAGACCGCCCGGACCGCGGCGACGGCCGCGCCCACGTCGGCGGCGTCGAGCGACTCGGCCCTGCCGGCCCCGCGCGGGTGCAGGTGGACGGCCTCGGCCCCGGCGGCGACGGCGGCCTGCGCGGCCACGGCCAGCTCGGCCGGGGTGCAGGGCAGCGCCGGGTGCTCACCGGGCCGGCGGCCGCCGTTCAGCGCCACCTTGAGCCGGGCAATCGGGCGCAACACAGGACAACTGTGGCGCTCCGGCCGGCCGGACGCAAGATCGGGCCCCGCTCCGGGGATGCGCAAACCCCCGGCGATCGGCGGATCGCCGGGGGTTCAGGTCGAACGCTCAGGCCATTCCGTTTGGGCCGCGGCCTTCGGCTCTTGGCCGAGCAGCGTGTTGATCAGGGGTTTATGAGGTCGCCCGGCCCGTCGGGGTTGGACGGCCGGTAGGTCCACACTCCGCCGGCCACGCCGAGGGCACAGATCGCCAGGACCGTCCCGGGGACGGAACCGGCGGCCAGCCCGATGACGACGCCGACGACGGCGGCGATGGCGATGACGACCGCGGTCACGCGACGAGGTGTGACGCGGCGAGTCAGGGCCCGGTTGAATCCGTTGACGAACCGCGTGTCGTCACGCAACGCGGCTTCGATGTCCGCGAGCCGCTTCTGCTCGCTCTCGCTGAGCATGATGCCCAACCTCCTCCGACGGGCCTGCCCGGTGCGCGATGGGTACCCGTTCCGCTCGATGGTCACACAAATCACGGGCCTGTGGGTCGGTCGATCGGCGCCAAGTGGAATTCTGCTGGTCATCGGCCTGACGTTTCGCGGCTTTTGTCGGATCAGTCGACCTGCGCGAAGACGATGATGTATGCCATTCTCGACGGCAAATAGCTCATGAACATTTCGGGGAGGATCCGTCGTGGACCCGCAGCACCACTGGCAGCAGCCGCCGGACCAGACCGGCGCTTACGGTCCGCCACCGGGGCAGCCCTATCCGCCCCAGCAGCCCTATCCGCCCCAGCAGTACCCGCCCCAGCAGCACTACCCGCAGCAGCCGCCCCAGCAGCAGCCCCAGCAGCCGTACTCCGCGGTGCCGTACAACCAGCCGTACAGCGCGCCCCCGCAGCAGCAGTACCAGCCCCCCGGGCCGTACCAGCCGCCGGTCCCGGTGGCGGCACCGAAGCGCAACCGGTGGTTCGCCGCCCTGGTCATCAGCGCGGTCCTGCTCGTGATCATGGCGGTCGCCGTGGTCGTCGTCGCCACGACCCGGGGCAACGACAACAAGACCCCGGCCGCCGGCGGCGGCGCCAGCCCGTCGTCGTCGCCGAAGGGCCCGGTCGACGCCTGCCTGGTCGGCAAGTGGAAGCAGACCAGCTACCAGAAGAAGGTCGAGCTCGGCGGCACCGACGTCGGCACGCGGGAGAAGCTCGGCACGATCGAGATGAACGGCGGCGGCAAGCAGTGGACGATCAACGCCGACGGCAGCGCGATCGAGGACGACGCGAAGACGGTCTACAGTGGAAAGACGCCGGACGGCCGCACGGTGACGGCGACGTTCTCCGGGTCGACCGAGTGGACCCTGAAGACCGACGGCAACCAGCTGCAGTTTGCCGGTAAGGAGAGCACCGCGTCGGTGGTCATCTCGGTCAACGGCGCCGACAAGGGCCGGATCGACCTCGAGCCGAACCTCGACCCCGCCAAGTACACCTGCACCGGCGACATCTGGCGCACGACGAGCAACTCGGACCCGGACTCCTTCAGCAGGTTTGACCGCGTGAAGTAGCCCACACGGGGGTACTGGCGCTGGCATGGCGACATGGATCACCCAGGTCGGTGAGCGGGCCCGGGCCCGGCTGACGACCGCACGGAAGGGCGGCTCGGTCCCGCCCTTCGTTCCCGGCCCGGACGAGAAGGGCGTGGTGCTCGTCCACCCGGCGTCCACAGTGGAGGACGGCATCCCCCGCGGCATCAAGGTCGCGGGGGCCTGGGCCTGGCGCATCGTCCTGTTCATCCTGGCCGGGTACCTGCTGCTCCAGGTGATCTCGACGCTGCGCCTGGTGGTGATCCCGGTCGCCGTGGCGATGCTGCTGGCCGCGCTGCTGGAGCCGGCGGCCGGGCGGCTGCGCCGGCACGGTGTGCCGCGCTCGCTCGCCGCCGCGATCGTCCTCGTCGGCGGCCTGATCGTGGTCTTCGGCGGCCTCGGCGTGATCATCTACACGTTCATCGCCCAGTTCGACAACCTGGCCGAGCAGGTGCGGGGCGGCCTGAACGAGATCCGCCACTGGCTCTCGTACGGCCCGCTGCACATCTCCGAGCAGCAGTTCAACAACGCCGTCGACCAGCTGCAACGGCAGGTGACGGCCAACCGCGGCGCGCTCACCTCCGGCGCGCTGAGCACCGCCACCACCCTCGGCGAGGTGCTGACCGGGTTCTTCCTGGTGCTGTTCGTCCTGTTCTTCCTCCTGCGCGACGGCGCGCAGATCTGGCACTTCCTGTGCCGGCTGCTGCCCGGCCAGGCGCAGCTGCCGGTCGCGCGGGCCGGGTACTACTCGTGGTTCACGCTGGTGTCGTACGTGCGGGCCACGGTCCTGGTCGCGTTCGTCGACGCCGTCGGCATCGGCATCGGCCTGGTCGTCCTGCGGGTGCCGCTCGCCCTGCCGCTGGCCGCACTGGTCTTCCTCGGCGCGTTCATCCCGGTCGTCGGCGCCACGCTGTCCGGCACCGTGGCCGTCCTCGTCGCGCTGGTGACCAACGGGCCGGTGAGCGCTCTGCTGGTGCTGGCCGTGGTCATCGCGGTACAGCAGCTGGAGGGCCACGTCCTCCAGCCGCTCATCATGGGCCGGGCGGTCGCCCTGCACCCGCTCTCGGTCATCCTCGCCATCACCACCGGTGTCGTCGTGGCCGGGATCGTCGGCGGGCTGGTCGCGGTGCCGCTGCTCGCGATCGGGAACACCGCGGTGCGGTACCTCGCCCGGTACCCGGACGGCGAGCCCACCCCGGAGGGCGAGGCCCCGGGCACGGAGCCCACCGACGAGGGCGGTGAAGACGGTACGGTCGAGGCTGAGAAGCAACAGCCGTAAGGAGCGAGCATGCCGTTGACCGGTGAGTACGAGCCGAGCCCGACCGACTGGGCGCGCGAGCAGGCCGAGCTGTTCGAGCGCACCGACGGGGCGGAGGGCAACACACTGCGAGGGCGGCCGATCATCCTGCTCACCTCGCTGGGCGCGAAGACCGGGAAGCTGCGCAAGACCCCGCTGATGCGGATCGAGCACGACGGGGAGTACGCGGTGGTCGCCTCGCGGGGCGGGGCGCCGACGCACCCGGTGTGGTACCACAACCTCGTCAACCACCCGCTGGTCGAGCTCCAGGACGGGCCGGTCCGCCGGGACTACACGGCCCGCGAGGTGACCGGCGCGGAGCGGGAGACCTGGTGGAAGCGGGCGACGGCGACCTGGCCCGACTACGACGACTACACGACGAAGACCGACCGGACGATCCCCGTCTTCGTGCTCACACCGGTCGCGGATGCGTGATCATCCGGTACTGCTGACGCTGCTGGCCATGCAGCGGCAGAACTGGGAGCAGGGCGTGGCCACCCACGCCCTGCTGGACCTGGGGCTCGGCGACCTCGCCGCCCGGCTGGCCCGCGACGCGGCCGTGCACCAGAGCCCCGACGGCCGCCTGGGCACCATCGGGAACGACGCCGGTTCGGTGAACTCGGGATCGATCTACGAGGCGGCGGTACTGGCGGGACTGACCGACGCCGCCGCGAAGCAGCTCGACTGGATCGTCACGGCGGCGCCGCGCGCGGCCGACGGCACGCTGTTCCACCTGCTCGACGGGCAGGAGGTGTGGGCCGACACCGTGTACATGGCGGTGCCGATGCTCGCCTTCGCCGGGCACCCGGAGCTCGCCGTCGCCCAGGTCGAGGGCCACCGGGCCCGGCTGTGCACCGGCGGGCTCTACGCGGCCCGGTACGACGAGGCCGCCGGCACGCTCGTCGCGCCCGAGCACTGGGGCACCGGCAGCGGCTGGGTGGCGGCCGGGATCGCCCGCGCCATCCGGCACGACCCCGCCCTGGCCGGGCCGCTCGCCGGGCACGCCCGTGAGATCCTGGACGCCTGCCTCGCGTGCCGGCGCCCCGACGGGCTGTTCGGCAACGTGCTGGACGACCCCGGCTCGTTCACGGAGGCCAACGTGGCGCAGATGCTGGAGTACACCATCCGCACCGGTGTCGCCGGCGGCTGGCTCCCCGCCTCGTATCTGGGCCAGGCCGACTCGCTGCGCGCGGCCGTCGCGCCGCTCGTCGAGGACGGCTGGGTGACCCCGGTCTGCGGCGCGCCGGCCTTCGACCGCCCCGGCGTGTCGGCCGAGGCGCAGGCGTTCCACCTGCTCGCCCTCGCCGCGGCCCGCCCCGCCGCCTGATCGCGCTCAGATCCGCCTCGCCGCCTGCGCTGCTGGCTGCTCGCCCTCGCCGCTACCCGCCCCGCTGCCAGATCGCGCTCAGGGCCGCCTCGGCGGCCGCCTCCCAGGGTGCGGACCGTGCCGCCGGCGTCGCCGGCGCGCCTGGCGGGCCGACCGGGCCCTCGGCGAGGGGGCCGGCCCACGCCGGTGGGCCGCGGCATGCTCGGCCGCCGGCAGCCGGTCCCGGACCGCCGCCCGGGCCCAGGCCAGCCGCTCGGCGGCGCCGTATGCGGGGGCCGGCGCGCCGGTGTCCAGCGCCGCGGCCCGCTCGCCGGCGGCGGCGTCACGGCCGGTGCGGGCGAGCCGCTCCCGGCTGGTGGCCAGGATCCGCAGCCCGGCCCGGCGGTTCTGCCGGCTCAGCTGATCGAATATCGCCTGACGGGGTCATCCGGCGCCGCTAGGTTTCACGGCGTGACCTCGGATGTGGTGGTACGGCGGGCAGACGCGCACGACGCGGAGGAGCTGGTCCGGCTGCGGACGGTGATGATGGGGTCGATCGACGGCACCCCTCCCCCGCTCGGCGAGTGGTCCGACGTCGCGGTCGCGTCCCTGCGCCGCCGCCTGCCGCGGGCGGACGCGTCGATGGCGGCGTTCGTCGTCGACCGGCCGGCGGCGTCAGGGCTGGCGGCGTCAGGACCGGTGGCGCCGGGGCCGGCGGGACCAGGGCTGGCGGGACCGGGGCTGGCGGCCTGCGCCGTGGGCGTCTTCGAGGAGCGGCTGGGCTCGCCGGCCAATCCGAACGGCCTGGCCGGGTACGTGTTCAACGTGGCGACGGACCCGCAGTACCGCCGCCGGGGCTTCTCGACCGCGTGCATGCGGGCGCTGCTGGACTGGTTCGCCGCCAACGACGTCGCGGTGGTCAATCTTCGTGCGTCGGACGACGGCCTCCCGGTGTACACCCGGCTGGGCTTCGAGCTCCAGCCCGGCCCGGCGATGCGCCTGACGCTTCAGGCGCCGACCCGGTCCAGCGCCGTGTAGGCGCCGTTGTGGTGGACGAGCGGGGTCGCCGTGGTGTCGTGTCACACCGCCTCGCCCCACAGCCGGAGGCGGGCCATACCGCCGTCGGGGTACACGTCGAGGCGCACGTGGGTGGCCGGGCGGGTGGCCTCGACGCGGAAGCGGTGCCGGGTGTCGGGCTGCAGGCGCGTGCGCGGGAGCAGGTCGAACCAGTCGGTCTGGTCGGTCGTGCCGCTCAGCCTGGCCCAGCCGGGCGCGTTGCCCTTGAAGTGGGTGGTGTCGAGCTCGGCCAGCCGCACCCGCCCCTCGGCGGCCAGCCGGACCAGCACCCAGTCGTTGCCGTCGTCGCGGCGGCGGGCCGTCTCCCAGCCCTCGCCCATGATCCGGGCCTGGCCGGGCAGGATGAGGTTGTTGGGCGAGCCGTAGAACCGGTTGCTGCAGTCGACGACCAGGCCGCCGAGCTCCAGCGCGGCCAGGTCGACGGTCATGCCGTGCAGCAGCGCCGGGTCGGGCACGACCGTGCCGTGGACGCGCAGCCGGGCGACGCCGCCGTCGGGGTAGATGTTGAGCCGCACGTGGGTGACGCGCTCACCAGGCGTGACCTCGAACGGGTTCTGGGCGTCGCCGCGCACCGGCGAACGTGGCACGAGCGGTGTCCAGGCCGCGTCGAGCAGCTCGGCGGGCGACGGGTAGCCGTCCACGGCGCAGCCGTCCACCGAGACGTGCGGCGGAAAGTTGCCGGTGAAGTGCGCGGTGTCGACGACCACGCCGTGGACCACGCCGGGGGCACCGAGCCGGACGACCGCCCAGTCGTGCCCGGGCTCGCGCCGGCGGCGGGTCTCCCAGCCGTCGTAGACCTTCCCCTTGGGGCCGTAGGTCCACGTCTCGAACGTCGACGGGTCGGGGTTCACCAGGTTGTCGCGGGCGGCGAAGAACTCGTCGTTGGCGTCGACGACGCCACCGCCGAGCAGCCGCGAGGCCAGGTCGGGCAGGTCAGTGAACGGCACGGCGCAGGAACCTCCCCCGGGCGTCGTCACCCACGGGAGCACCACGCAGCCAGGTGGTGTGCACCACGCCCGACAGCGGCGTGGAGGCATATGGCGTGACGGGATGGCGATGGTACAGCTGGGACGGATCGACGACGAACGAGCCGGCGGGATCGAAGGCCACGAGATCCGCATCGGCGCCGGCGGCGATGCGGCCCTTGGTGCGCAGCCCCACCAGGTCGGCCGGGCCGGTCGACATCCAGCGCACGACGTCGGCCAGGGTGAAGCCGCGCTCGCGGGCCGCGGTCCACATCACCGGCAGGCCCAGCTGGAGCGACGCGATCCCGCCCCACGCCGCGGCGAAGTCGCCGGTGTCGCGCCGCTTCAGGGCGGGCGTGCTGGGCGAGTGGTCGGACACGACGATCGAGATCGTGCCGTCGGCGAGGCCGGCCCACAGCCCGTCCTGGTTGGCCGGGTCGCGGATCGGCGGGCAGCACTTGAACTCGGTCGCGCCGTCGGGGACGGCGAGCCCGTCGAGCGTGAGGTAGTGCGGGCAGGTCTCGGCGGTGACCCGGACCCCGTCCTCGCGGGCCTGCCGCAGCAGCCGCAGCGCGTCGGCGGCCGACAGGTGCAGGATGTGGACCCGGGCGCCGGCGGTCGCCGCGGTCGACAGCGCGGTGCCGACGGCCGACACCTCGGCGGCCGGTGGGCGGGAGGCCAGGAAGTCGGCGTAGGCGCGCGACGAGGGCGCCGGGCGCAGCGCCGCCGGGTCCTCGGCGTGGACGATGAACAGCGCGTCGACGGCCGCGAAGGCCAGCCCGAGGCCGGCCGCGTCGAGCGGCGGGAACTCGGGCACGCCGGAGTCGACGAGGAAGCTCTTGAAGCCGAAGACCCCGGCCTCGTGCAGCGCCGGCAGGTCGCCCGCGTTGCCGGGGACGGCGCCGCCCCAGAAGCCGACGTCGACGAAGCACTGCCCGGCGGCCGCGGCCTGCTTCTCGCGCAGCGCCGCGACCGACGTGGTGGGCGGCAGCGAGTTCAGCGGCATGTCGACGATCGTCGTCACGCCGCCGGCGGCGGCCGCGCGGGTGGCGGTGGCGAAGCCCTCCCACTCGGTGCGGCCGGGCTCGTTGACGTGCACGTGGGTGTCGACCAGCCCGGGCAGCAGGGCCAGGTCGCCGAGGTCGGTGTCGCAGGGCGCGTCGTACGGGCCGACCTCGGCGATGCGCTCGCCGTCGACGGTGACGGTGGCCGCGCGCGGGCCTTCCGGGAGGTACACCTGCCGGGACCGCAGCGTGAAGCTCACAGGGCCTCCAGGTCCTCGGTCGGGTGGCCCAGGTCCTCGGGGCGCAGGGCGCCGCAGTGCAGCCCGCGGAGCAGGAAGCGGGCGATGGCCCGGGCGGTGGCCGGCTCGTCGAGGATGCCCGACGCGCGGCGGGACAGGTAGTCGTCGAGGCGGCGGCGGGCCCGCGGCAGGCCGTCGAGGTAGAACTGGAAGGTCGCGGCGAACCGGGTGACGAGCTGCGCGGGGTGCAGGTCCCAGCCCTGGTGGATGCCGCGCTCCAGGCTGCGGCGCACCAGCCGGGCGTGCAGGTCCCAGGCCGCGTGCACCTCCTCGGTCGAGCCGACCGGCAGCACGTTGCTGGAGCCGTCGCTGACGTGCACGCCGGTGCCGGCGACCGCGACCTGCATGACCGACTTGGCGTGGTCGGCGACGGGGTGGTCCAGCGACTGGTGGTCAGGGGCGATGCCGAGCGCGGTGCTGTAGTCGTAGGTGCCGTAGTGGAAGCCGCTGAGCCGCCCGTGGGAGCGCACGATCATCTCCGGCAGCGGCGAGCGGCCGTCGGGGCCGAGCACCGCCTGCGGCGTCTCGACCTGCAGCTCGAACCGCAGAGCGCCGTCGGGCAGCCCGTGCGCGTGCTCCAGCTGCCGGCACAGCAGGACCGCCACGTCGGCGTGGGCGGCCGACGTCGCCTTCGGGAACGTGATGACGAACCCGGGCGGCGGCGGGCCGAGGCCGGTGAGGAACGCGTCGAGCGTGCGGGCCGCGCGGTCCACGGTGGCCGGTTCGAGGCTCTTGCACCGCAGCCCGAAGAACGGCGGTGCGTTCGTCCTGAGGACCTGGCCGGCCGACAGCGCGTCCTGGTCCTCGGTGGCGCTGTGGCCGTAGCCGTCCTCGAAGTCGGCCCGCAGGTCCTCGATCGGCTCGGCGGCGAGCTTGGCCAGCACCATGTCCATGGTGGACTCCGGGAAGCCGGCGGGCGGGCCGTGGTCGCGCACGGCGTCGCGGGCGGCGCCGCCCCAATCTTCGACTGTCCCGGCGCCCAGCCGGTCGGCGGGCACGTACGCGGTGTGCACCGGCCGCCGCGCCACCCGCTCCTCGACCTGGCCGGGCAGCAGCAGCCGGTCCAGGTGCTCGGCGGCGGCCCGCAGCTCCTCGAGGTCCCGCTCCGACAGCTCCATCTCAGGTCCCGGTCAGGTGCTCGGGCCGCACCGGCACACGCTTGAGCGGCAGGCCGGTCGCGGCGCGGATCGCGGCGACGACCGCCGGCGTCGAGGAGATCGTCGGCGGCTCGCCGACCCCGCGCAGCCCGTACGGGGCCGACGGGTCGCCGAGCTCCAGCACGTCGATGCGCATCGGCGGCACGTCGAGGATGGTCGGGATGAGGTAGTCGGTGAACGACGGGTTGCGGATCTTGCCGTCGACGACCTGGATCTCCTCCATGACGGCGAGGCCGAGGCCCTGCGCGGTGCCGCCGGCGATCTGGCCGCGCACCGACTGCGGGTGCAGCGCCCGGCCGACGTCCTGCGCGGTGGCGATCTCGACGACGCGCACCAGGCCCAGCTCGACGTCGACGTCGACGACCGCCCGGTGGGCCGCGAACGCGTACTGCACGTGGGCGTCGCCCTGCCCGGTCGCCGGGTCGAGCGGGGAGGTCGGCCGGTGCCGCCACTCGACGGTCCGCTCGACCGGCTCACCGGCGAGCACGTCGACGAGGTCGGCGACCACCCCTTCGGCGGCGACGACCTTGCCGCCTTCGAGGGATGCGTCGGCACGGCCGACGCGGCGCAGCACCTCGTCCCGCACGGCCGCGCAGGCGGCCCGGACGGCGCCGCCGGTGACGTAGGTCTGCCGCGACGCCGACGACGACCCGGCGCTGCCGATCGACGTGTCGGGGGTGGCCACGGTGACCCGCTCGACGCCGAGCTCGGTGCGGGCGATCTGGGCCTGGACGGTGACGACGCCCTGGCCGACCTCGGCGGCGGCGGTGTGCACGACGACGGCCGGTTCCCCGCCGACGACCTCCAGCCGCACCCGCGCCGTGGAGTAGTCGTCGAAGCCCTCGGAGAAGCCGACGTTCTTGATCCCGATGCCGTAGCCGACGCCCCGCCGCACGCCCTCGCCGTGGGTCGTGTTGGCCACGCCGCCGGGCAGCTCGCGCAGGTCGCCGCTGGTCTCGCCCGGCAGCGGCCGGTCGCGGACCAGCCGCAGCAGCTCGGCGACCGGCGCGGGGCCCTCGACGACCTGCCCGGTCGGCATCGTGTCGCCCGGCTCGATCGCGTTGCGCGCGCGCAGCTCGACCGGGTCGAGGCCGAGCCGCTCGGCGAGCCGGTCCATCTGCGACTCGTAGGCGAAGCAGGCCTGGACCGCGCCGAAGCCGCGCATCGCCCCGCACGGCGGGTTGTTCGTGTAGACGGCGTAGCCGTCCATCGTCACGTTGGGCACCCGGTACGGGCCGATGCCGAGGGTGGTCGCGTTGGCGACGACCGCCATCGACGTCGAGGCGTAGGCGCCGCCGTCGAGGACGATCCGCGCCTTCACGTACACCAGCCGGCCGTCCTCGTCGGCGCCGTGCTCATAGGCCAGCCTGGCCGGGTGCCGGTGGACGTGGCCGAAGAACGACTCCTCCCTGGAGTACACCATCTTCACCGGCCGCCCGGTGTGCAGGGCGAGCATGCAGGCATGGACCTGCATCGACACGTCCTCGCGCCCGCCGAACGCGCCGCCGACGCCGGCCAGGCTGAGCCGCACCTTCTCCGGCGGCAGGCCGAGGCAGTCGGCGACCTGGCCGAGGTCGCCGTGCAGCCACTGGGTGGCGATGAACAGGTCGACGCCGCCGTCCTCGGCCGGGATGGCGAGGCCCGACTCCGGCCCGAGGAAGGCCTGGTCCTGCATGCCGACCTCGTACTCGCCGGTGACCACCACGGGCGCGGTCGCCGCCGGGTCGCCCTTGCGGATCGGCACGTGCCGCAGCAGGTTGCCCTCGTCGTGGACCTTGTCGGTCGCCGGGTCGAGCGCGGCCTCGCCGTCGACGACCGGCGGCAGCACCTCGTACTCGACGACGATGCGGGCGGCAGCCCGCCGCGCGGTCTCCGGGTGGTCGGCCGCGACGATCGCCACCGGCTCCCCGGCGTAGCGGACCTGGCCCATCGCGAGCACCGGCTGGTCGCGATGCTCCAGGCCGTACCGCTTGTGCCCCGGCACGTCCTCGGCGGTGAGCACGGCGTGGACACCCGTGGTCGCGACCGCCCCGGTGAGGTCGATGCGCAGGATACGGGCCCGGGGATGCGGGCTGCGCAGGGTCGCGCCCCACAGCATCCGGTCGGCCCACAGGTCGGAGGAGAACGCGAACTCCCCGGTCACCTTGAGCGTCCCGTCGGGCCGCAGGGGCGAGGTGCCGATCCCCGCGGCGGTCGTGGTCGCCGGCGTCGTGGTGGTCATCGGGGCTCCCGGAGCGCGCGGGCGGACTTGGCCAGGGCCGCGGCCACGGTGATCTCGTCCACGGTGGACAGCACGCCGTCCTGGACCACCGCGCGGCCGCCCACGAGCAGCAGGCGCAGCGTCGCCGGCGGACCGAAGACCAGGGCCGCCACCGGGTCGGCGATGCCGGCGTGGCCCAGGCCGTCGAGGCGCCACAGGGCGATGTCGGCGAGCTTGCCCGGCTCCAGCGAGCCGAGCTCGTCGGCGCGGCCGAGGCAGCGCGCGCCGCCCATGGTGCCCAGCGCCAGGGACTCCCGCGCGGTCAGCGCGGCGGGGCCGCCGCGCAGGCGGGCGAGGTACATCGCCTGGCGCAGCTCCGGGCCGAGCTGGCCGGCCTCCTGGGAGGCGGCGCCGTCGACGCCGAGGCCGACCGGGGCGCCGGCGTCGAGCAGGTCGCGGACCCGGGCGATCCCGGCGCCCAGCCGGCCGTTGGAGCTGGGGCAGTGCGCGACGCCGGTGCCGGTGGCGCCCAGCCGGGCCACCGCGCCGTCGTCGAGGTGCACCGCGTGGGCGAGCCAGACGTCGGGGCCGAGCCAGCCCAGGCGCTCGGCGTACTCGACCGGGGTGCAGCCGTGGACCTCCCGGCAGTACGACTCCTCCTCGACCGTCTCGGCGAGGTGCGTGTGCAGGCGCACGCCCTCGGCCCGGGCGAGGTCGGCCGCCTCGCGCATCAGGCGCGGCGTGACGGAGAAGGGGCTGCACGGCGCGACCGCGATCCGCACCATCGCGCCCGGCGACGGGTCGTGGAAGCGGTCGATCGCCGCCTTCGTCGCGGCAAGGGCGGCGTCGGTGTCCTCGACGACGGAGTCCGGGGGCAGGCCGCCGTCCTTGACGGAGAGGTCCATCGAGCCGCGGGTCGGGTGGAACCGCAGCCCGACCTCGGCCGCCGCGTCGATCTCGGCGCCGAGCAGGTCGCCGCCGTCGCGCGGGAAGACGTAGTGGTGGTCGGTCGTGGTGGTGCAGCCGGAGAGCGCCAGCTGCGCGAGGCCGGCGGACGCGGCGGCGTGCACGGCGCCGGCGTCGATGCGGGCCCAGACCGGGTACAGCTCGGTGAGCCAGCCGAACAGGATCTCCTGCTGGGCGAGGGCGCGGGTGGCCCACTGGTACAGGTGGTGGTGGGTGTTGACCAGGCCGGGGGTGGCGAGGCAGCCGGTGCCGTCGACGCGCGTGACGCCGGCGCCCTGGTAGGTGCCGGGGCCGACGGCCACGATCCGGTCGCCGGCGACGACGACGTGGCCCTCCTCGAACTCGGTGCCGGCGCCGTCGACGGTGGCCACCGCGCAGTGCTCGATGACGATCATGACGCGGCGGCCAGCTTGACCGCGGCCACGATGTTCTCGTAGCCGGTGCACCGGCACAGGTTGCCGGCGAGCGCCTCGCGGATGTCCGGCTCGCTCGGATGCGGGATGCGTTCCAGCAGGTCGTGTACCGCGACGACGAGGCCCGGGGTGCAGAACCCGCACTGGACGGCGCCGGCGTGCAGGAACGCCCGCTGGACGGGGTGGAGTTCGTCGGGGGCCGCCAGCCCTTCGACGGTGCGGACCGTGCGGCCCTCCGCCTGGCCGGCCGCGACCAGGCAGGAGCAGACGGGCACGTCGTCGAGGTACACCGTGCAGGAGCCGCACTCGCCCTGCTCGCAGGCGTTCTTGGCGCCCGGCAGCCCGAGCCGCTCGCGCAGCACGTAGAGCAGGCTCTCGCCCTCCCACACGTCGTCGGCCCGCATCGGCTCGCCGTTGACCGTCACGTTCACCCGCATCGGTACTCCTCCCACGCCCAGCGCAGCGTCCGCCCGCCGAGGACCTTGAGGGCGTGCCGCCGGTAGGCGGCGCTGCCCCGCACGTCGTCGATCGGCCGGGCCGCCGCGGCGACCAGCTCGCCGAACCGTTCGACGGTCGCCGCCGGCAGCGGATCCCGGCTGTCCCACGGCAGTTCGGCCCCGAACGACTCAGCCTCCGCGGCCCGGAGCGGGGTCGGGCCGGCCGAGCCGATGCCGGTGCCGACGCGCCGCTCGGCCGGGTGCAGCGCGAGGGCGAACGAGCAGACGGCGATGACCATGGCGTTGCGGGTGCCGACCTTCGCGAACTGCTGCGGACCGCCGTTCGCCGGCATGATGAATGCGGCGATGAGCTCGTGCTGCTCCAGCGCGCTGCGTTTGGGGCCGGCGAAGAAGTCCTCGACCGGGATCGTCCTGCTTCCGTTGACGCTGTGTACTTCGACGGCAGCGCCCGCGGCCAGCAGCGGCGGGTGCGCGTCGCCGGCTGGCGAGGCCGAGCCGAGGTTGCCGCCCACCGTGCCGCGGTTGCGGATCTGCGGGGAGCCGACCGTCCGGGCCGCCATCGCCAGGCCGGGCAGTCGGCCGCCGAGCTCGTCGATGAGGCGGCGGTAGGTGACGCCGGCCCCGATGCGCAGCCGGTCGCCGTCGGGCGCCCACTCCGTGAGCTCCGCGACGCGGGTGAGGTCGAGCAGGGCCCGCGGGCGGCGGCGGTCGAAGTTGAGCTCGACCATGACGTCGGTCCCGCCCGCGATCGGCACCGCGTCCGGGTGCTCGGCCTTGGCGGCGAGCGCCTCGTCCCAGGTGGACGGCCTCAGAAAGTCCACACAACCTCCTCCGGCACTTCCACGCCGTCGCGGCGCACGACGCCCTCGATCAGCCCGTACGGCCGGTCGGCGGCGTAGTAGACCTCGTTCGGGTTGTCCATGCCGAACGGCGCCAGGTCGACGAGGAAGTGGTGTTTGTTGGGCAGCGACAGCTTCACCTCGACGACCTCGGGGCAGCGCTCCAGGACGCGGGATCCCATGCTGTACAGCGTCTGCTGGAGGGCCAGGCTGTGGGTGTCGGCGAACGCGTCCACCAGGGCCTGCTTCGCGGTCCGCGGGTCGGCGCCGTCGTGGCGCCAGGTGG
The DNA here is from genome assembly GCF_022095675.1 of Dactylosporangium sp. AC04546. Classification (GTDB taxonomy): domain Bacteria; phylum Actinomycetota; class Actinomycetes; order Mycobacteriales; family Micromonosporaceae; genus Dactylosporangium. The sequence goes on from NZ_JAHYSG010000132.1 coordinate 19,819, forward strand.
CGTTCACCGAGGTGGCGAGGATGCGGTCGCGGGTCTCGGGGAGCGTCGTGTACTGGTCCTGGACGAAGCCGTGGAACTCGGAGTCGGTCGTCTTGAGCAGGACCAGGTCCTTGACGCCGCTGACGGTCTGGGTCCCGTGATGTCCATGGTGGACGGTGGCGGTGCGGGTCTCGCCGGTCTTCTCGAAGGTGTGCCTGCCGTCGACCTTGCGCCAGAGGTACTGCTCGATGCTCACCCGGGCCTCGTGGATGCCGTCCTGGCTCTGGACGAAGTGCTCCGCGAGCCTTCGCGCGAACGACTCGATGCCGGCGATGCCGTGCCGGGCGAAGGCGTAGACCGTGTTCTTCTGGGTGTCGGTGGGCAGCACGCCGCTGTTGTCGCCGGTGAGGTGGCTGGCGGCCAGGTCGCCGCGCAGCGCGACGCTGACGTTGAGGTCGGTGAGCTCGTCGCCGTCAGGGCGCCGGTCGACGCGCACGATCCGGATCTCGGCCTTGCCGTACTGGTTGGATCCGAGCATTCAGCTCCCCCGGTAGGTCGAGTATCCGAACGGGCTCAGCAGTAGCGGCACGTGGTGGTGGCGCCCGTCCACGACGGTGAACGAGACGGCCACCTCGGGGTAGAAGGCGTCGGGCCCGTGATACGCGAGGATGTCGAAGACGAGCCGGTAGCGGCCGTGGGTCGTCTCCTGGTCCCAGCGCAGGCGCCCGTCCGTGTCGGTGCGCCCGGCACCCAGGACGGTGCCATCCTTCTCGAGGCGGATCGGCACACCCGCGGCCGGCACGCCGCGGGCGGTGTCGAGGACGTGCGTCGAGATGCTCAAGGAGTGACCAGCCGCTCGAGCCGCAGCTCGACGATCTTCCGCAGCTCGCCGCGGACGACGGTCCGCTCGGTCTCGTCGTCGTTGCCGAGCCGCCCGCGCGCGGCGACGAGGATCTCGTCGGCCGAGCGGCCGCTGGCGAAGATGAGGAAGAGGTGCCCGAAACGCTCCTCGTAGGCCCGGTTGACGCTGCGGAGCTCGTCCTCGGCGCCCCACACGCCGGACTGCTCGTGGCGGGACCAGGCGGCCTCCGTCTGCTCACCGGCCGGCTTCTCGCCGATGCGCGGGTGGGCGTCGAGCGCCTGTCTCAGGTCGGTCCAGCCCAGGTCGTCGAACGCGGCCACGCCGGCGACGACCAGGTCGGCGGAGGTTGGATACGGCCGTCCGGCCGCAACGCGAGCGGCCCAGCCCGGCGAGGCGCAGCAGGCCAGCAGAGCCTCCGCCGCAGCCTCGGGCGCCAGGTCGTTGAACCGGTCGAGCATGGCCCCCCTCTCGGTATCCTCGGCACCCTACTCCGAGGATGTTTCAAGTCCAGCCCTGCTTTCTTGTCGCCCGAACACTCCGATTATGCCCCTTTCGTCGGACGTTGGACGGCCGCCGGGATGTTCCTTCGTGGCAGACTCGAACACATGGCCGACACCACCCTGCGTCCGGCCGTCGAGGTTGTCGCCGCCTCGGGCCGGGAGCTGCGCATTGTCGACGGCCACCTGATCGAGGCGGGCGGGCCTCCCCGGCCGTTGGGCCATGACCTGCCCGAGCGCGGGGTCGAGCTGACCGTCGGCCCGGACGGCTACGCGGCGCGATGGGTGCGCAGCTCGTTCAGCCTGCCCGCGTTCGCCAGGATGTTCGCCGGCGGCGCCGCGGGCGGGGCACTGTTCCGGCTGCTCGGCCTGCCCGGGGCGGTGCTCGGCGCGGTCGTGGCGGTCGGCATCGCACGCTCGACCCGCCCGTCGCCCGACGTCGACGTCGACCCGCGGGTCACGGTCGTCGAGGACGGGCCCGACCTGGTCGTGCGCAGCGCCTCGCTGCCCGCCCTGATGCTGACCGTGATGCAGCTGACCGGCGCCGAGGGCCCGGTCACGGTGAGCCCGGTCGCCGCCGCTTCGGCCGGGGTGCGCCTCGACGACGTGGGCGGCCTCGAGGACGTGGTGGCCCAGTTCCGCGACGTCGCCGTGTCGTTCCGCCACCCGGACGTCATGGCCCGCTGGGGCGCGACCCGCCCGCAGGGCATCCTGCTCTACGGCCCGCCCGGCACCGGCAAGACGATGCTCGCCCAGGCCCTGGCCCACGAGATCGGCGGCGACCTGCGCGAGATCCGCACGCCGGAGATCCTCGACAAGTGGGTCGGCAACTCGGAGAAGAACATCCAGCGGATCTTCGCCGAGGCCCGCCACCTGCGCGAGCCGACCGTCCTGCTCTTCGACGAGTTCGACTCCATCATCACCTACACCGGCCAGGCCTTCGACGCCGCCGGCCAGATGATCAACGCGGTGGCGGGCATCTTCAAGCAGGAGATGAACAGCCTGATCGCGGAGAACCCGAACGTCATCGTCGTGGCCACGACGAACTTTCCCGACCGGGTGGACGCGTCGCTGGTCCGCTCGGGCCGCTTCGACCTGAAGCTGGCCGTGCCCGTCCCGTCCCGCCGCGCCCGCGCCCAGATCCTGGCCAAGCTGCTGCGCGGCCTGATCGCCCGCCACGAGCGGCCGGGCTTCCGTATGTTCGCCGACGACGTGGACACGGACGCGCTGGCGGCCGAGTCTCCGGGCCTGACGGGCGCGGACCTCAAGGAGGCCTTGCGCCGGGCCCAGCTCGACAAAGCGATGCAGGAGGCCCGCTCGGGCGTCCCGGCCGGGCCGATTGCCCAGGCCGACCTGCTGGCCGCCCTGGGCAATCTCCGTTCCTAGCTCCCCTAGCTCCGCGACCGCTTGAGGATCGGGGCCAGGCTCAGTACCAAGCCGACCACCGCGACCACGGCCACCAGGTCGATGCCCGGCCGGTAGTGGTCGAAGGCCGCCGCGACCCCCGAGACCAGCGCCGTCACCACGGCCAGGACCAGCGCCGCGCCGACCTGGCCCGAGGTCTGGACCAGGCCGCTGGCCAGGCCCTGCTCGCTGTCGGCGATGCCGTCCGTGGCCTGGGCCATGATGGCGCTGAAGCCGAACGCGAAGCCGCCGCCCAGCAGGAGCATCGTCGGCAGGATCGACGTCACGTAGTCCGGGCGGTCGCCCGCGGTCAGCAGGAACCAGCCGTAGCCGAGGCTCATCGACAGCATCGACGAGACGATCAGTGGGGCCGTGCCGTACCGCGTGACGAGCCGGCCGACGAACGGTGACGCGAACGCGACCAGGAGGCCCGCCGGGAGCAGGGCCAGCGCCATTCGCAGCGGGGACCAGTGCAGGACGTCCTGGAGGTACAGCGTCATCATGAACTGGAAGCTCAGGTAGGACCCGAAGAGCGCCACCATGCTGACGTTGGCCCGCACGATCGACCCGACCCGCAGGATCCCGAGGCGGATCAGCGGATGCGGCACCTTCCGCTCCACGAGCACGAACCCGGCCAGCAGCGCGGCCGCGAGCACGGCCGAGCCGATCGTCACCGGGTCCAGCCAGCCGCGGTCCGGCGCCGACACGACGGTGTACACGGCCAGGAGCATGCCGCCGACGAGCGTCACCGCGCCGGCCAGGTCGTGACCGCCCTCCGCGGCCGGCCGGTCGCGCGGGATGAGCAGGGCGCCGGCCACCAGCGCGGCGATCGCGATCGGGACCGGGATCAGGAACGTCCAGCGCCAGCCGACGCTGGTGAGCAGGCCGCCGAGGATGAGGCCGGACGAGTACCCGCTCGCGCCGAACACCGAGAACACCGACAGCGCCCGGTTGCGGGCCGGCCCCTCGGGGAACGTCGTGGTCAGGATGGACAGAGCGGTCGGCGCCGTGAAGGCCGCGGCGAGCCCCTTCACGAACCGCGTGGCGATGAGCAGCGTCCCGTCGTCGACGAGCCCGCCGATGAGCGAGGCCACCGCGAACACGCCGAGCGCGACGAGGAACACCCGCCGCCGCCCGAGCAGGTCCGCGGTCCGGCCGCCGAGGAGCAGCAGGCCGCCGTACCCGAGCACGTACCCGTTGACGATCCACTGCAGAGACGTCGTCGACAGCCCGAGCTCGGTGCCGATGGAGGGCAGCGCCACACCCACCATGGAGACGTCGAGCGCGTCGAGGAAGAGCACCGCGCACAGTACGGCGAGCACTCCCCACAGCCGAGTGGAGTTGACCGGTGGGGCCGAGGCTTCCGCACGTACCCCCGTGAGTGTCGTAGTCACGGTTGGCGACACTAAATGCATGCGCATCCAATGTCCACGCACAAGTTGCTTGCGCATTTAATGCTCGTGCAATTTCATACTTTGCGGAGTAGGATGCGGCGCATGACGTCGGAGGGGGTGCTGGTCGAGCGCTGGCGCTCCCTGCTGACCAGCTACAACGAGGTGGCCGGCCACCTGGAGCGGGCCCTGCAGGACCGGCACAGCCTGACACTGAGCGAGTTCGAGATCCTGGACCGTCTCATCGCGCAGGAGTGTGAGAAGCGCCGCATGCAGGATCTCGCCTCCGACATGTACCTCAGCCAGAGCGCGCTGTCCCGCGCGGTGGCCCGCCTGGAGAAGGCCGGCCTGGTGGAGCGCGCACTGTGCGAGGCCGACCGCCGCGGCGTCTTCGTGAAGATCACCCCCACCGGCCTGGCCCGCCACACGGCGGCCCGCACGACGCACCTGGCCATCCTGGCGGAGCACCTCCAGCCGGCCTAGCCGCCGGGACAGCATTAACCAAGCGAGCACTGCAACGTCCCGGGCGACATTTCCGATTTGTCGGATGCGAGGCGGCCGAGGCCCGGCGTTGGCCGGTTCGCGGCGGCCCTCGACCATCCGCGCCGAGCGGGTGAGCCAGCATTGCCGAGCATCGGCGGGCAGCCAAGCCCACGCCGCCTCCCACCCTTCGCCTCGGCGCCACCAGCCCCCGACCTGGCCCATGATCGTGGGAAGAATCTGGCTGCCATGACAGCCAGATGTTTCCCTTGATCATGGAGGCGGCGAGTCGCGGTCCGTCATGCGCTGAGACGTTGGTCGATCCACCCGTTTCACGAGGCGGCCGGCCTCAACCGACCGCGTCGAACTTGCCGAGCATCGGCGGGCAGCCGAGCCCGCGCCACTGCCCACCCTTCGACTCGGCGCCACCCGCCCCGGCCTGGCCATGATCAATGGAGAGATCCGGTTGCCATGACAGCCAAATCTCTCCATTGATCATGGGCCGAGCGAGGGCGCTGCCTGGGGTGCGGTGAGACGTGCACGAGCGGTGTCTGGCGGGGCGACGGTCGTCACTTGTACGGGCCCGAGTCCCTCGAAAAATCTACGGAAATGTGTGGGTACGGGGAGTAGGTTGCCTCAGCGTGGATGAGACGGCGGTGCTCGCGGAGTTTGATCGGCAGGTGCGGCAGCAGCCGCAGGCGGACGGGGTCGTGGAGCGTGAGCCCGGCATCGTGCGGGTCGTGTCGGCGCCTGACGGGTGGACCGGGATCTCGTGGGCCGACCTTGACGGGCTCGACGCCGACGCTGTCATCGCGGCGCAGGTCGCGCGGTTCGCCGGGCAGGCCTGGGAGTGGAAGTACTACTCGCACGACCGGCCCGCCGATCTGCCCGCGCGGCTCGTTGCGGCCGGGTTTGAGGCCGGGCCGGTCGAAGGGCTGCTGGTGGCCGAGATCGCCGAACTGCCCCTCGACGTCGAGCTGCCCGACGGGGTGCGGCTGGTGCCCGTCGTCGATGCCGCGTCGGCCGAGTTGCTGGTTCGGGTGCACGACGAGGTGTTCGGCGGGGATCACTCGCGGATCGGGGTCGAGGTGCTGCGGCGGCCGGACACCGTGCGAGCGGTCGTGGCCATGCACGGGGAGCGGGCCGTCTGCGGGGGGCGGGTCGAGTTTCATCCGGGGACCGGGTTCGCCTCCATCTGGGGTGGCGGAACCGTGCGCGAGTGGCGGGGGCGCGGGATCTTCCGGGCGCTCGTGGCGTACCGGGCCGGGCTCGCGCACGCCGCCGGGTACCGGTACCTCCAGCTCGACGCCTCCGCGGACAGCCGGCCCATCCTGCGGCGGCTCGGGTTCGCGCAGCTGGCCACCACCACGCCGTACGTGCTCACCGGTTGAGCAGGCGGGTCAGGCCCGCCACCGCCGCCGTCGTCAGGACCCAGCCCATGATGACCAGCGCGGCGGCCACGTACTGGGCCGCGCCCGACGGGCGCCGCGCCGTGTCGTGGCCCAGGTTGATGATCGGGAGCGGTCTCGGTGCCCGCGCGGAATCCGGCTCAGCACTGTTACGCGGCGCGGGCCGGGCCGCGCGTGTAGTGGGAGTTCACCGCCGGCTGGCCGGTGTAGTTCGGGCCGGCGTCCGGGTCGGCGCCCAGATACTGGTACGGCAGCGCCAAGTCCGCGCGGTCGTCGCGGCCGATCCGCCGGCGGCGGCCGTCGTAGCTGAAGCCCGCCTCGCGCAGGTCCGACACCAGGCGGCGGCCGGCCGGGGTCCCGCCCGACAGGCGGATGCTCGCCAGGTCGAGGTCGGCGACGAAGCGCCCGCCGGGGGTCAGCCACGCCGAGGCCCGCTCCAGCACGGCCAGCTTGTCGCCGACATAGTGCAGGCCGTGGACGCTGGTGATCAGGTCGTACCGCCGGGCCGGCTGCCACGACGTCGCCGACGCCGTCGTCAGGCGCAGCCACGGGACGGCCGGGGCGGGATCGTACGCGTCCACCAGGTCCACGCCCTCGATGAGCACCCGCTCGGCCAGGCCCGCCTCGGCCAGCCGGCCGGCCGCCTCGATGACGGCGCGGCCGGTGCCGCAGCAGAGGTCCAGCCAGGCGACCGTCTCCGGGGAGCCGGTCACCCGCAGCAGGCCGGTGAGCACGTCGACCGGGTCGAAGCCCAGCTCACGGGCATAGCTGTTGACGCCCGCCAGCTGTCGTTCGCGGTTCATCGCCGAGTTTGCCACCACCGCCGAACCGGCGAGCGTGTCGTCGTCGAGCAGAGGCACCGCACCATGATCGCAGCTCGCCCCTGCCCTGCCAACGACGAGTTTCAGTGCCGGCCGCTGCCGCCGTGGTCATCGCTGCCGTGGCCCCCGTGGCCGTCACGGTCGCCGCCGTGATCGTCGTTCACATCGTGGGACGGGCCGTCGTCGGCGCCGTGGCCACCGCGGTCACCGCCGTGGTCGTCGAACGTCGCCGACGGGGAGCCGGACCACGACGGCGAGTCGGACGGTGACGGCGAATCCGACGGCGAGGGCGAGTCGGACGGCGACGGCGAGCCCGCCGGGGACGGACTGTCCGAAGTGGACACCGATACCACCGGCGACGGGTTGTCGTCGCGGCGGTCCGGGCCGCTCGCCGCCAGTGCCGTCCCGCCGATCGCCAGCCCCGCCACGACCGTCGCACCCATGATGACAATCTTGCGCATTGCCCGTACACCTCCTGGTCGAAAGCAACCTTCCGACCTGAACGATGCCGGGGCGCCGGCTAGGGAGGTCCTGTCGCAAGCCTAAGAATCGGTTAACGCCACCGTGACCCGCGCGCCGCCGCCGGGCGATCGGCCGATGGTGAGCGATCCGCCGGCGGATTCAGCGGTACTGCGGGCGATGTCCAGGCCGAGCCCGGTGGACCCGGCGCCGCTCACTCCGCGGCCGCCGGCCGCCGCCGGGAAGCCCGGGCCCTCGTCGTCGACGACGAGCACCGCCCCGCGCTCCGCCCGCTTGAGCGTCACCGCGAACCCGGCGCCCTCGTCGGTGTGCGCGAAGACGTTGCCCAGCAACGCGTCGACGGTCGCCGCGAGGTCCCCGGCGGCCACCGCGACCGGCAGCGGCCCCGAGTCGGCGGCGAACGCGACCGAGCGCCCCTGGTCCTCGGCGAGCACGGTCCAGAACGCGACCCGCTCGGCGACGACCGCCGCCGCGTCGCACGACGGCGCGGACCGCTCGCGGCGGGCGTCCTCGATGACGGCGGTCACGGCCCGGTCGAGCGCGGCGACGTGGCCCAGCATTCGCTCGGCGTCAGCCGGGTCGCGCAGCCCCTCGGCGTCGAGGCGCAGCGCGGTCATCGGGGTGCGCATGCGGTGCGACAGGTCGGCGACCCGCTCGCGCTCCTGCCGGAGCAGGTCGCGGATCCGCCCGGCGAGCTGGTTGAGCGCGGCGGCCACGGCCCGGACCTCGGGCGGGCCGGCGGCCGCCGCCCGCCGGTCGAGGTCGCCGCCGGCGAGCCCGTCGGAGACCTCGGCGAGGGTGCGGATCGGCCGCACGACCATCACCGCGAGCCGGTCGGCGACGGCCAGCCCGAGCACCAGCAGGCCCACGCCGACCAGCGCGAGGATCAGCCAGGACCGGGCGACGCCGCGGCGCAGGTCCCGCTCGGGGACGAAGGCGCGGACGACGGCGGTACCGCCGGGGAGGCCCTGCACGGCGACGATGATCTCGCGCCCGCCGTCGTGGGCGACCTTGAAGCTGCCACGCTTCGGCGCCAGCCGCACGGCCGGCGTGACCGGCGCGCCGGCGCCGACCGTGCTCCCGTCGGGCAGGTACACGGTGACGCGCGCCTGCTCGGCCGCGAGCCGCAGCGACTGCGGGTCGGCCGTGGCGACGATCGCCGCCACGGACTGCGCCTGGTTGGTCGCGGTCGTCACGGCGCGGTCCTCGGCGACGTCCCGCAGGAGCAGCGCCAGGGGTACCAGGAAGGCGACGAGCACGACCGTCATCGTCGCCGCGACGAGCAGGGCGAGCCGCCACCTCACGGCGCGAGCCCGAACTTGACGCCCACCCGGCGCACGGTGTGCAGCCGGCGGGGCTCCTGCGCGGTCTCGCCGAGCTTGCGGCGCAGCCAGGAGAGGTGGACGTCGACGGTCTTGTCGGCGGCCGTGTACGGCACCTGCCACACCTCGGTGAGCAGCTCGCGCTTGCTGACCACCGCGCCGGGGCGGGCGGCGAGGTAGTGCAGCAGGTCGAACTCGCGCGGGGTCAGGTCGAGCGTCGCACCGTCGAGCGTCGCGGTGCGCCCGCGCGGGTCGATGCGCACGCCGTCGGCCTCGATCACCGGGTCCGGCCGTTCGGCGGTGGCCGCACCCCGGCGGAGCACGGCACGGATGCGGGCGTCGATCTGCTCGGCCCCGTACGGTTTCACGACGTAGTCGTCGGCGCCGGCGTCGAGCGCCCGGACCATCTCACCCTCGGTGCGGCGGGCGGTCACGACGATGATGGGCACCGCGCTGACCGCCCGGAGCATCCGGAGGACCTCCCGGCCATCGAGGTCGGGCAGGCCGAGATCCAGCAGTACCACATCCGGCGCCTCCGCCACCGCGAGCTTCAGCCCGTCCATGGCCGTGCCGGCAGCGGCCACGACATGGCCCCGCTCGGTGAGCGCCCGCACGATCCCGGTGCGGATCGTCCCGTCGTCCTCCACGATCAGCACCTTCGCCATATCGAGAGGATAAGCCTCACCGACAACGGTTTCCGCAGCCTAGGCACCGTCTGAGAACCGCTTGCGATCTGGCCCGCGCGTCAGGGTGCTGTGCGGTTGCACCTCGCCGCTACGGTGCTGCCCGTGACCCGCCGCCCGTTCCGCCTGCCGTTCTCGCCCCACCTGGTGACCGCCCTCGCCGCTGAGCAGCGGCGACCGGCGACGGCGCCTCCCGGTCGCCCCGTCCGTCGCGCCGTGCTCGGCGGCCAGCTGCTCGTCCGCCACGGTGGCCGGTGACGCTGACCCGCTCTCACGTCGTCACGCGTCGACAGTCAGCACGGGCCGGTGGCCGACGCCCTCGGTGTCCCACACCTTCAGCTGCTGGTTGGGCAGCAGATGCGGCACGAGCCGGTCGGCGATGTCCTGGGCCCGGTCCGCGTCCTCGATGTCACGCCACGGCGGGTCGAGCGGCACGTGCTGGCCGGGAATGAGCCGGCTCGGCTCGAACACCTCCCACGAGAACCTCATGCTTCCGATCCTGCCGCATCAGCGACGAGCCGGTGGCCGGTCGACCTCGGCACGAGCCGCTCCAGCGAGATCGTCGTCACGGGCGCCGACAGTTCCGAGCGGGTCAGCCGCCGGCCTTCGGGAGCACCACTTCGGCGAACACGGCTCTGTGGTCGCTCCCCGCGACGCGATGGACCACGACCTTCCGTACCCCGACGCGCTCATCGGCGAGGATGTGGTCGAGCGTCACGCTCGGGTAGTACCACCGGTTGTCGTACGGCCACGACGCGGAGAGCCCGGCACCGGCGAGGTCGGCGGCGTCGTGGTACCCCTTCGCCAGCACCCGGCGGAACGCCTTGTGGTCGAGGGTCGAGTTGAAGTCGCCCATGAGCAGGTTGACCGGCCCGGTTGGGGTCGCCGCCGGCTGCGCCGCGAGATCGGCCAGCCAACAGGCGTCCGACGCGCGGCCCATCGGGGCGCACGGGTGCGCCGACTCGACGTACACCTCCGGGGCGCCCGGCACCTGGACTCGGGCGTGCGCCTGCATGAAGCCGCCGGGGAGCTGCCGGTATCCCTTGTCCGCGAGCGGGAAGCGGCTGTAGACGGCCGAGCCGCCCCCTCCGGCCCGCGGATAGGTGACCGCGTCGGGCAGTGTCTCCTCCAGCCCGGCCGCGCGCAGTGCGGTGCGCCCTTCCTCGGTGTACTCCTGGACGGCGAGCAGGTCGACGGCGCCGTCGCGGACCAGGCGCACGATCTGGTCGGGGTCGGCCTGGCCGTAGAGCGTGTTGACGGTCATCACCCGCAGCGTCGGCCCGGCCGGAACCCCGGCGTCGCTGTCGGCGATCCAGCGCGGCAGGACGCACGCGGCGAACGCGACCGCCACCACCGCCGCCGCGACCGCCGGCCAGATCCGTTTCGTGAGCACCGCGAGCGCCAGCGGCACCAACGAGACCACCGCGACATACGGGGTGAAGGCGATGAGCTGGATGGTCGGGTAGCCGCGCTCCAGGCCGAACACCCGCGCCGCCGCCCACACCGCGAACGGCGCGATGAGCAGCCACAGCAGCACGGTCAGCCACCGGCGCCGCCGGGGGGCCGCGGCAGGCGACGCGTGCGGCAGGGATTCCTCGGTACTGATCACCCCGCCAACGGTATGGGGATGGGCATAGCCGCTTATCGACGGGTTAACCATCCCTTAGCGAACCACGGTGGATAGTGGGCGCATGGGACGACGGTGGCTGTTCGCCGGGCTGGCGTGGCTGGTGACGGCGGCGCTCACGACGGCGGTGGCGATCGGTGCGGTGAACTCGCTGCGCCGTGGCATCTTCGGGCCGGCGGACGTGCCGCTGAGCGAGGCCGAGGTGGAGGCCGAACTGTCGCCGTCCGCGCCGGCGTCGGAGCCGTCCGCGCCCGCGTCGGAGTCGGCCGCGCCGGTTTCCGCGTCCCCGGCCCCGCCGTCGAGTGCCGTGCCCTCCGGTGGCGCGCCCAAGGCCCTGCCCACCGACGGCGGGACCATCGTCGCCGTGTGCGACGCCGGCGGCCAGGTGCGGCTGCTGTCCTGGACGCCGCACACCGGCTGGGAGGCCGACCACGTCGTGGCCGGGCCGGCGCCGGCCGCGTCGCTGCGGTTCAAGGCCCGCTCGGGCGGCGGCGACGTACGGGCCCGGATCACCTGCGCCGGCGACCAGCCCAGCCTCACGGTCACCGGGGACGACTGAGCGCCGGTCGGCACGGGCCCCCGGCGCCGCGGAGTGGGCGCCGGTGGTGTTACGCGACGCCGAGCTGCTGCGCTGAGCCGGCCCGGGCCACGGCGGCCGTCGCGAACGCCCTGATCACCGGGTGGCAGCGGGTGCCGTCGCCGGCCAGCTCGGGCTGGAACAGCGTGCCGACCAGGAACGGGTGGCCGTCCAGCTCGGCGACGCGGACCTCCCCTGCGTCGTCGTGGCCGGTGAAGCGCAGGCCGTGCGCGGACAGCTGCGGTAGGTAGGCGTGGTCCAGGCCGTAGCCGCAGTGGTACCGCTCGACCGAGCGCTCCACGCCGAAGATCCGCTCGGCCAGCGAGCCCGGCGTCAGGCGCACCGCGCCCTCGTGGCCGACCAGCGAGCACGCCAGGGCGACGATGAGCGGGCTGGCGCCGTCCGGGTCGGACTCGGCGTGGGTGGCCCCGGCCAGGCCGCAGACGTCGCGGGCGAACTCCAGCAGCAGATGCTGGAAGCCGCCGCAGGTGCCGAGGAACGCGACGCCCTCCTCGCGCGCCACGCGCACGGCGTGCAGGGCGCCGGCCTCGCTGCGGTACGGGCTGCCGGGCAGCAGCCAGACGCCGTCGAACCGGGCCAGGTCGGTCGCCTCGGCCTCCTCCGTGGCGACCCAGTACGCGTCGAGCGCCAGGCCGTGCTGCTCGCGGAGCACGTCGATGAGGCCGGGGATGCGGGTGTGGGAGCGCACGTGCGGGGAGCGGTCACCGACGAGGGCCACGCGGGCGGTTCGAGTCATGTTCGCAGCCTGCCCGGCCTGCGCGCATCAGTCCAACGAACATTCGTGGTGATCCGATAAGCAATACTGATGTCGTGGACCCTCACCTGCTGCGGACGTTCGTCGCGGTGGCCCGCCTCGGGTCGTTCTCGGCCGCGGCGGGCGAGCTGGGATACACGCAGTCGGCCGTGTCGCAGCAGATCGCGGCGCTGGAGCACGACCTCGGCGCGACGCTGCTGCTGCGCCGGCCGGTGCGGACGACCGACGCGGGCGCG
>NZ_JAHYSG010000133.1 GCF_022095675.1 Dactylosporangium sp. AC04546
GGTCAGGCGGGTGGGGTCAGGCGGGTTCGTGCGGGCCGTGGCGGTCGATCCACGCGTCGATCTTGGCCCACCACTCGTACAGCCAGTCCACGCGCTCCTGCTGCCCGGTCGGCACCTCCGACGGCTCGACCGACCACCAGCGCATGGTGATGGTGAGGTCCAGGGGCAGGTGGCGCCACACGTCGGCCACGGTCAGGAGCTTGTCCAGGCCCGTGTGCGCCACCCAGATCACGCCCGCCTCCGGTGCGGCGTCCAGGGCCGCGAGCGTGCCGCCCGGGCGGGGGGCCAGGACGTGGCGCATCCGCTCGGCCCGCTCGGCCATCGCGTGCAGGCCCAGGTCGTGCAGGCGCTGGATGGCCCGCTCGCGGCGGTTCGGGGTGAAGTTGCCGCCCTCCGGGAAGAGCACCAGGACGTCGTTGTGGTCCAGGCCGGTGGCCAGCTCGGCGATCATCGACTCCGCGCCCTCGGCGACGGTGACGAAGTGGTTCGGCAGGCGGTTCAGCAGGACGTCGATGACCGGGTCCCACTGCAGGGTCGCCTTGAGCACGATCCGCGGCTCGCGGTCGAACCAGTTCACCAGCGCGTGGACCAGCAGGAACGAGTCGCCGGGGCCGGCGTGGCGGCAGAAGACGAGCTCCGGCTGGCCGGGCGCGGCGACGTCCGGGTCCGTGCCGACCACGGCCACCTTCACGCCGAGGGCCCAGCGCGCCTGGTCGTACAGAATCCGCAGGAAGAGTCCGGTGAGCACGTAGTGGGCGCGCTGGAAGCGCGGGCCGCGGAGCCGCCAGCCGAACCCGCTCGCCACCCACAGGGCGAAGAGCACGACGAGGGCGACGAGCTCCAGGAACAGGTAGACGGCGACCATCCAGGACACCCGCAGCGCGCGCAGGCGGCCGGAGCCGAGCGGGCCCAGGGCGCCCGCCAGCAGGAGCCACACCGGCATCGTGACGAGGGCGGCGCTGATCAGGACCAGCGCGACGGGGGCGAGGACGATGCGGCGGACCCAGCGGGGCGGCACTACCCCATCGCCTCCAGGTAGGCGCAGCTGGCCTGGTAGGCGCGCTCGATGCGGGCGCGGGCGGCGGCCAGGTTGCGGTAGGACAGCGGGGAGTCGTCGCGGGGCGAGCCGCCGCCGGTCGGCAGGACGTGCACGGTCACCTCCGGCGGCGCCTCGCGCAGTTCCCGCGCGAAGCGGTGCCGCCGGGCCACCTCGAACGCGACCTGCGCAACCTCCCACGGCCGGCGGGGCGGGCGCAAGGGCCGCTCGACCCGGCCGACCTGCATGACGAAGACCGTGCGGGCGCCGAGCTCGACCGCGCGGCCCACGGGCACCGAGTTGACGATGCCGCCGTCGATGAAGTGCTCTTCTCCCAGGTGTACCGGCGGAAGGAGCCCCGGCACCGCCGACGACGCGAGGACCGCCTCCACCAGGGGCCCGCTGGAGAACCAGTGCTCCGCGGCCCGTTCGATGCTCGCGGCGCAGCAGTGGAACGGCACCGGCAGGTCGGCGAAGGTCGTGTCCTCGCCCAGCTCCCGCTCCAGCAGCCGGCGCAGCGGGGCCGGCGAGTGCAGGTGGGTGCGCCGGGCGAACCGGCCGAGCTGGCGGGGCAGCGAGTCGCCGTAGATGGTGCGGGCCTCCTCCGACGCCCACAGGTCGACCAGCCGGTCGGCGACCTTCTCGGTCGGCTCGGCGGCGACGGCGGCGCCGTTGAACGCCCCGATCGAGGTGCCCACCACCAGGTCGGGCCGGATGCCGGCGTGCAGCACGGCCCGGGCCATGCCGACCTCGTAGGCGCCGAGCACGCCTCCGCCGCCGAAAACGAAACCGATCGGCGGGGCGAGTGGTTCAGGCACGGACGCGGGGCCTCTTCCTGGTGCGCTGGGCCGGCGGTGTGCTGTAACCGTAGCTCGGCGGCGGCTGCTGGTCCTCCGGCCGCCGGCCGCCCGGCGGTGGGCCGCCGCCGGGCGGGCCACCGCCCGGTGGGGGGTTCGCCGGGCGGGACGCCGGGCGGTCCGCGTCCTTCGGCGCGTCGATGACGCCGCCGGTGAGGCCGGGCAGCTGCTCGTCGGGCTGCTGCTGGGCGACGCGCGTGTCACAGTCGGTGTCGTTGACGGCGAAGCCCTCGGGCGGGACGGGCTGGCCGCCGTACCCGTCGACGCCGAAGGTGACCGCCTTGCCCGGGGGCAGCGCCTCCTCGCCGGTGACGCGCATGCCGCCGATCTCCGCGCGGTAGCGCAGCACCCCGTCCATCCGTTCGATGGTCTGGCCGCCGGGCAGGCGGAACACCAGCACCCAGGGGTCGAGCGTGCGGTTGCCGGTGTTGGCCACGGTCACCCGCGCCTCGAACGCGCGGTCCTCGCTGCCGAGCGCGGCCGGGCGGATGTAGAAGTCGATCTGGCAGGCGGGCCGGGCGACCCAGGGCCGCCAGATGACCACGCCGGTGGTCGCGCCCGTGGCGACGACGGCGGCGACGACCGCTGCCCAGGTGCGCCGCCGCCGGCGGCGGGCCAGGCGGGCCCGCCGGGTGGTCACGTCGGCCCGCTCGCGGCCGGGCGCCGCCAGCACCTGGGCCGGCTGCGGCGGCGGGATCGGCGGAGCGTGCACCTCCTGCGTGGAGGAGCCGTCCTCGCCGGGCAGCACGACGTGGATGCCGGTCGCCGCGGCGAGGATCCGGGCCACCTCGACCGCCTGCGGCCGGGCCTCGGGGTCCTTGGCCAGGCAGCTGCCGACCAGGCCGGGGATCTCCTCGGGCAGGCCGGGGATGCCGGGCAGCGGGTGCGGCGGCTCGTAGACGTGGTTGGCGATCATCTGGGTCGGCGTGTCCGCGTGCCAGGGCAGCCGGTCGGTGAGGCAGCGGTACACGAGCAGCCCGACGGTGTAGACGTCGGTGGCCGGGGTGACGCCCCCGCCGAGCAGGCGCTCCGGGGCGAGGTAGGCCGGGGTGCCGAAGACGCGGCCCTCGTGCTCGTCGTCGGGGTCGAGCGAGCCGGTGAGCCCGGCCACACCGAAGTCGAGGATCTTGGCTCCGGCCGAGGTGAGCATGATGTTGCTCGGCTTGATGTCGCGGTGCACGACGCCGCGCTCGTGCGCGGCGGCCAGCCCGGCGGCGACCTGCGCGCAGATCTGCGTTGCGCGGCGCCAGGACATGGGGCCGGAGCGCAGCCGGTCGGAGAGCAGCTCGCCGGCGAGGAGCTCCATCACGACGTACGGGCGGCGGCCGTTGCGCCCCTCGGAGAGCTCACCGGCTTCGCCGTAGTCGTGCACGGCGGTGATGTTGGGGTGCTGGAGGCGGGCGACGACCTGAGCCTCGGCGCGGATGCGCTCGCGGTTGCCCGGCTTGCTGGCGAGCTCCCCGGCGAGCAGCTTGACGGCGACGTCACGGTCGAGCACGAGGTCACGGGCCCGCCAGACCACCGCCATGCCGCCGGTGCCCACAGGGGCGATGAGCCGGTACCTGTTTCCGAGGACTTCGTCGGCTTGGCCGCTCACCCAGTTGCCCCTGATCGATTCCGGTCGCTGTTCGTGAGCAACCGTACCGGGCGCAGGGCCTGCTGGCGAGCCCCAAAATGTGACCGACCCCGGCAAATGACTCGCCGGGGTCGTCAGCTTTCAGACGTATCAGATGGTGAGCAGGTTACCCTCCGGCACCACGATCTGGGGGCGGCCGTGCTCGAGGACGTGGGCGGCCTGCCGGGCGGCGAAGCCGGGCGCCTCGGCGATCGCGGTGCGGTACACGCCGGCGGTGCTGGCGGCGATCGTGCTCCAGCCGTACTTCGCGCTGACCATGGCCCGGGCCTGCTTGGCGACCCGGCGGGCGAACGGCTCGTCG
Source organism: Dactylosporangium sp. AC04546 (assembly GCF_022095675.1). Taxonomy (GTDB): domain Bacteria; phylum Actinomycetota; class Actinomycetes; order Mycobacteriales; family Micromonosporaceae; genus Dactylosporangium. The sequence continues at coordinate 3,831 of NZ_JAHYSG010000133.1, forward strand.
TCGAGCAGCGTGCCGACCGAGGCGGCGAGCGCGTCGGGGTTCTTGGCCGGGAACGTGACGCCCGTCTCCCCCGGCTCGACGATCTCGGCGAGGCCGCCGGTCGCGGCGACGGCGAGCGGCGCCCCGGCCGAGGCACCCTCCAGGGCGACCATGCCGAACGGCTCGTAGATGCTCGGCACGACGAGCGCGTCGGTGGCGGCCATGAGGGCGGGCAGCTCGCCCTCGCCCATGAAGCCGGCGAAGCTCACCGCCCGCTGCAGGCGCAGGCGGCGCACGTCCTCCTGCAGCTCGCCGCGGTGCGGGCCGTCGCCGGCGATCACGACCCGCAGGCCGTTGTGCCGGGCGCGCAGCTCGGGCAGCGCGGCGATGAGGTCCTGCACTCCCTTCTCATAGACGAGGCGGCCGGCGTACCCCAGCAGCGGCCCGTCACCGGCGAACCGCGCGCGGGCGGCGTTGACGGCCCGCGACGGCGCCTTCCAGACGCTCGCGTCGACGCCGTTGGCGACGACCGACACCCGCGCCGGCGCGAGGTCGAGCAGCCGGGTGACCTCCCACCGCATGTACTCGGAGCAGACCACGACGCGGCAGGCCTCGTGGCCGAGCCACCACTCGACCGAGTGGATGCACTTGTTCATCTCGGCCGGCAGCCAGCCCTGGTGCCGGCCGGCCTCGGTGGCGTGGATCGTGGCCACGAGCGGCAGGTCGAGGCACTCCTTGAGGGTGACCGCGGTGTGCGTGACGAGCCAGTCGTGGGCGTGGACGACGTCGTACTCGCCGCCGGCGGCCGCCCGCAGCGCGGCCCGCGTCAGCGTGTGGTTGAACGCCATCGTCCAGGCCAGCAGCGTGTTGGTCGACAGCGGGAACAGCGGCGGGTCCTCGGCGGCCCGCACGATGCGGACGCCCTCCGAGTACTCCTCCAGGGGCGCGCCGGGCGCGTGCCGGGTCACCACCGTCACCTCGTGGCCCGCCGTCACCAGCGATGTGGCGAGCGCGTGCACGTGCCGCCCGAGGCCGCCGACGACGACCGGCGGGTACTCCCACGACAACATCAGAATTCTCAATGGCCGAGTACGCAGTCCGCTGGTGTCGTTCACGTGGCCGCCCCCACTGAAGATCAGATCCAAAAAAACGCCCGCCCTCATACCCACGCGCGCCAACGGTTACACACGCAAAACGGGTTGGCGTGTGACCTGGTGGGTGGGCTTGAGACTCATCCTGCCGGGCGAGGGTTACCAGGGAGGCAAATCTCATTTCTAGGGTGTAACGGTCACTCGACGTTTCGGCGGACGCGCAGGGTCTCGGCCACGGACCAGGCCTGGAACGGACATCCGGTGGCCCGGTGCGGCGCCGCCCCGTCCGCCGTCTCGCTGACCGAGCCGACGCCCCACTCCCACAGATGCGCCTCGATCCCTTGGAGGATGTCCGCGTTCGCGCCCGCTCGCGCGTCGGCGTACGGGCCGATCATCCAGGGCCAGACGGTGCCCTGGTGGTAGGCCGCGTCCCGCTGCGCGGGACCGCCCCGGTGCACCGCCGCGAAGGCCGGATCGGTGGCCGCCAGGCTGCGCGGCCCGAGCGGCGTGAGCAGGGCTTCCACCGCCGCCGGCAGGGGCCTGCCGCGCATCGGCCCGCGGGGCAGGCTCCAGGCCAGGAGCTGGTTCGGGCGTAGCGAGGGGTCGTCCCCATCGGGTCCGTCGACGACGTCGTAGAGGCCGGTCGGGGTCTGCATCCGGTGCTCGAACGAGGCGTTCGCCGTCGCGCGCAGGCGGTGCTCGGCAGCGGCGTCGCGGCCGAGCCGCTCCTTGAGCGCGGCGATCGCGCCCAGCCCGTTGATCCACAGCGCGTTCACCTCGACCGGCTTGCCGGCCCGCTGGGTGATCGGCACACCGTGGACCCGGGCGTCCATCCAGGTGAGGGCCACGCCCGGGGCGCCCTGCGTGACGAGGCCGTCGGCCGGGTCGACCCGGATGCCGTAGCGGGTGCCGGCGAGGTGGGCCGCGACCACCCCGTCGAGCGCGGGCAGCAGCTCGGCGGCGAGGTCGTCGTCGCCGGTGGCGGCGACGTGCCGCTCGATCGCGTGCAGGAACCACAGGGTCGCGTCGACGGTGTTGTGCTCGGTCTGCCCGGTGTCGGCGGTGTTGGCGAGCATCCCCTCGGAGAGCGTGCCGGCGTAGGCGCGCAGCAGCTCGCGGCCCTCGTCCCACCAGCCGGTGGCGAGGAACAGCCCGGCGTAGGCGGTCATCGTGTCGCGCGACCAGGCGCCGAACCACGGGTAGCCGGCGACGACGTCGGGTGCGCCCTGCGGGCCGGCGACCACGAAGGCGTCGGCGGCCAGGACGAGCGCACGGTCGGCGGCGTCGGACGCGTCGTGGGTGAGGGCGCGGTTGCGGGCCCGGGCGCGGGCGACGATCCGCTCGGCGCTCATCCGTTCGGACTCGCCGTGCCACGCCTCGACCTCGATCGCCTCGCCCGGTGCCAGCTCGGCGGTGAAGCTGCCGGCGCACCACAGGTCCTCCTGCGCCGGCAGGCCGCGCTCCTCCTCCGCCCTGGCGCGGGCACCGCGGTACCACTGGCCGATGGATTGCCAGCCGGGGCCCTCCAGGCGGAAAGCCCGCTCGACCTCCACCCCGCCGGCGGTGGGCTCGACGTGGGGCGCCGGGCCGGCCGCGGTCCGCTCGCCGTGCACGTCACGCCAGGTGACCAGCGCCTTGAGGGTGAGCCGCACCGGGCCGGGCGCGCTGACGAGGCGGTGCACGACCCCGACGTGCGCGCGACCGTGGACCATGGCCAGCTCGCGCTCGACCACGACCGGCCCGATCCGCCAGCGCCACCGGGGCAGCCCGTCGACGAGCTCGAAGCGCTCGAGCAGGGTGTGGCCCTCGGGGCTCACCACGCCCCCGGACCACTCGTGGGCGGCGAGCTCGACGACGGCGCCGGACGGCAGAGTGAGCACCGGGTCGAGCGCCGCCAGGCCGAGGTGACGGCGGGCGGGCTGCCCGGGTTCGGCGACGATGAGCAGGCCGTGGTACCGCCGGGTCCGCAGCCCTGGCACCGTGCCCATGGCATACCCACCGGCACCGTCCGGGACGAGCCACTCACGCGTAGCGCCGATGGACAAATCACCACAAACCTGCGGACCGAACACCACCATGCGCACAATCTTGGTGGCTCGGGGTGGCGAGTGGCGAGCGGTTCGCCACAAGATTGTTGATCAAGGGATGATCTGGGGTAGGAACAAACTCCCCGGAAAGGGTCGAACGAACGGCCTCAACTTGGCCGAAACATGGGCGACGGAGAATGGTTACGTGATCGAGGACGATGGGAACGCCGAACGCCGGAGGTTGGCGGAAGCCGACAGCGGGGAGCGCCCATGGCGGGGCTGGGGGCCCTACGTGTCCGAGCGCGCCTGGGGCACGGTCCGCGAGGACTACAGCCCGCACGGCAACGCCTGGGACTACTTCCCGCACGATCAGGCGCGCTCCAGGGTGTACCGCTGGAACGAGGACGGCATGGCCGGCATCTGCGACGACCGGCAGACGTTCTGCTTCGGCCTCGCGCTGTGGAACGGCAAGGACCCGATCCTCAAGGAGCGGATGTTCGGCCTCGGCGGCGACCTCGGCAACCACGGCGAGGACGTCAAGGAGTACTGGTGGTACCTGGACTCCACGCCGACGCACTCGTGGATGAAGTGGCGCTACCACTACCCTCAGCAGGCCTTCCCGTACGACGAGCTGGTCGCCGAGAACTGCCGCCGCGGGCGGGACGAGCCCGAGTACGAGCTGGCTGACACCGGGATCTTCGACGAGGACCGCTACTGGGCGGTCGAGGTCGACTACGCCAAGGCCGGCCCGACCGACATGTGCATCCGGATCACCGCGAAGAACATGGGCCCGGAGCCGGCGACCCTGCACATCCTGCCGACGCTGTGGTTCCGCAACACGTGGGCCTGGGGCCTGCCCGGCCGTGACTACATGCCGGAGATCCGCGCCAAGGACAACGGGCTGCTGGCCGAGCACCGGCTGCTCGGCCGGCTCGCGCTGACCGGCGACGGGTCGCCCCGGGCGCTGTTCTGCAACAACGAGACGAACGGGCCGCGGATCTGGGGCAAGGCGGGCCGGGAGTACCCCAAGGACGGCATCGGCGACCACGTCATCCACGGCAAGGACAGCGTCAACCCCGACGGCGTCGGCACCAAGGGCAGCCTGCACTACCTGGTCTCCGTCCCGGCCGGCGGCACGCACGAGATCCGGCTGCGGCTCAACCTCAACGCCCCCGGCGCCAAGGACCTCGCCCCGGCCGACCTCAAGACCGACTTCGAGTCGACGATGCACCGCCGCAAGGCCGAGGCCGACGAGTACTTCGACGCGCTGGTGCCGCCCGCGGCGAGCGCCGAGGAGAAGATGATCGTCCGGCAGGCGGTCGCCGGGCTCATGTGGGGCAAGCAGTTCTTCCACTTCGACGTGGCCCGCTGGCTCAAGGGCGACCCGGTGTCGGAGTCGCCGCCGGACAGCCGCCGGTACGGGCGCAACTCGCACTGGTGGCACATGAACAGCTGCGACGTGCTGTCCATGCCCGATCCGTGGGAGTACCCGTGGTACGCGGCCTGGGACCTGGCCTTCCACTGCGTCGCGATCGCCCGCGTCGACCCCGGCTTCGCCAAGGAGCAGCTGCTGCTGCTCCTGCGCGAGTGGTACATGCACCCCAACGGCCAGATCCCCGCCTACGAGTGGGCGTTCGGCGACGTGAACCCGCCGGTGCACGCCTGGGCGGCGCTGCGCGTGTTCGTGCTCGACGGCTCCCGCGACTTCGACTTCCTGGCCCGCACGCTGCACAAGCTGCTGCTGAACTTCACCTGGTGGGTCAACCGCAAGGACGCCGAGGGCAACAACGTCTTCGAGGGCGGCTTCCTCGGGCTGGACAACGTGGGCCCGTTCGACCGCTCGGCGGCGCTGCCGGTCGGCGGCAGGCTGGAGCAGAGCGACGGCACCGCGTGGATGGCGATGTACGCGCTGAACCTGCTCGACATGTCGCTGACCCTCGCCGTGCACGACCGGGTGTACGAGGACATCGCCGCGAAGTTCCTGGAGCACTTCGCCTACATCGCCGACGCCGCATACGAGTTCGGGCTGTGGGACGAGGAGGAGGCGTTCTTCTACGACGTGCTGCGCACCGCCGGCGGCGACCGCATCCCGCTCAAGGTCCGCTCCGTCGTCGGCCTGCTCCCGCTGACCGCGACCACGATCATCAGCTCGTCGACGCTGCGCCGGCTGCCCGACGTCGCCGCCCGGCTGCGCTGGTTCCTCACCAACAAGCCGGAGTACGGCGACGTGGTCGGCGCGAAGAAGAGCCGCGGCGGCCAGCAGCTGCGGCTGCTGTCGATGGTGGGGCCGGACCAGCTGATCCGCATCCTCCAGCGGATGCTGCACGAGGACGAGTTCCTGTCCCCGTACGGCCTGCGCACGCTCTCCCGCGCGCACAAGGAGGAGCCGTTCACGGTCCACCTGGGCGACCACGCGTACACCGTCGGCTACGAGCCGGGCGAGTCCACCAGCGGCCTGTTCGGCGGCAACTCCAACTGGCGGGGCCCGATCTGGTTCCCGGTGAACTACATCCTCATCGAGGCGCTACGCCGCTTCGCCGAGTTCTTCGGCGACGATCTGCAGGTGGAGTACCCCGCGGGCACCGGGACGATGGCCACGTTGGCCGCGGTCGCCGACGACCTGTCCCTCCGCCTGGTCAAACTGTTCACCGACGACCGCGACGGCCGCCGCCCGGTCTTCGGCGACGTGGACCTGTTCCAGCGCGACCCGGCCTGGCACGACCTGCTGCTGTTCTACGAGTACTTCCACGGCGACACCGGGGCGGGCCTGGGCGCGGCCCACCAGACGGGCTGGACGGCGCTGGTGCTCGACCTGATCCTGACCCTGCGGACGCCGCCGCCGTCAACGTTCCGGGGCTAGGCGGTGCCGCACGGCCCACAGCGCGGCCTCGGTGCGCGAGGTGGCGCCGGTCTTGCGCAGCAGGTTCGACACGTGCACGGCCACGGTACGGATGGAGATGCCGAGCGAGCTGGCGACCTGCTGGTTGCTCATGCCGGCGGCGAGGCAGCCGAGCACCTCGACCTCGCGGGCCGTCAGCTCGCCCGGCACCGGCGGCTCCCCAAGAGCGGCGAACGCGGCCCGCTCGTTCGCGTCCGTCTCGATCGGCAGCCGCGACCGGAGCAGGGCCTCGGCCCGGGCGGGGTCGCCGTCCCTGAGGGCCAGCTCCACGCCGAGCCGGACCGTACGCCCGGCACAGAACTCCAGCCCCGCCCGCTTGAGCTGGACAACGGCCTCGTCGCACCGCCGCCGTGCGGTCGTGGCGTCGAGGCGGGGCAGGGTGACGGCCAGCAGCTCGTATATCGCCCTGCCCAGGGTCACCGCGTCGCGGTCACGCTCGGCGAGTTGGCGGGCGGCTCTCAGCAGCGCGGCGCCGCGCTCGTGGACGCCGCGCCTGGCCAGCGCCGCTCCGAGCGTGACGGAGGCCGGGGCGATGCCGATCCCGGCCCGCTCCGCGGCGGTGAGGGCGGCCTCGGCGAGCGGGAGGGCTGGGCCGGCGCCTTCGGTGTCGAGGGCCAGCTCGGCCTCGGCGGCGAGTTGCCGCGCTGTGGAGGCTTGCGAACGGCCTATGGCGGCGGCGCGGTCGAGCGCTTGGCGCTGTCCTTCGTGGTCTCCTAGGGCCCGCCGCGCAGCGGCCAGCAACCGATACGCGTCGGCAGCCTCGTCGCCGTCACCGCCCGCGCGTTCGGTCGGTCGACCGACTGAATGCCCGTTGCCCTCGGTCGGTCGACCGACCGAAAGCTCAGAACGCCCGCCATGCTCGGTCAGTCGATCGACCGAATGTCCGTTACCGCCGGTCGGTCGACCGACCGAAAGCTCAGAACGCCCGCCATGCTCGGTCAGTCGATCGACCGAATGTCCGTTACCGCCGGTCGGTCGACCGACCGAAAGCTCAGAACGCCCGCCATGCTCGGTCAGTCGATCGACCGAATGTCCGTTACCGCCGGTCGGTCGACCGACCGAAAGCTCAGAACGCCCGCCATGCTCGGTCAGTCGATCGACCGAATGTCCGTTACCGCCGGTCGGTCGACCGACCGAAAGCTCAGAACGCCCGCCATGCTCGGTCGGTCGACCGACCAAAAGCTCACCGCGCGCGTCACGTTCGGTCAGTCGACCGACCGAATCTTCGTAACGTTCGGTCGGTCGACCGACCGAACGCTCACCGTCGTCGGTCGGTCGATCGACCGAACACACAGCGCAGACGGCAACCTCGGTCGGTCGACCGACCGAAGGCTCACCGCGCTCGCCACGCTCGGTCGGTCGACCGATCGAGAACTCGCCGCGCCCGTCACCGTCGGTCGGGCGACCGAACGAAAGCTCACCGCGCTCGCCACGCTCGGTCAGTCGACCGACCGAGAACTCGCCGCGCCCGTCACCGTCGGTCGGGCGACCGAACGAAAGCTCACCGCGCTCGCCACGCTCGGTCAGTCGACCGACCGAGAGCTCGCCGCGCCCGTCACCGTCGGTCGGGCGATCGACCGAACACGCCGGGCAGGCCGCCGCGATTTGGTGGAGCCACTCCGTCGCTAAGTCCGCCGTTGCCGTGAAGTGGGCCGCTAAGAACGCTGCCTCGGCGGCCGCCCGCAGCAAGGGTCTGGACGCCGCACCCCGGAGGTCCAGGATCGTGCCGGCCAAGGCCAGCGCGGCGTCAGGGCGGCCGGCGTGGACCAGCGTCCGTACCGCCGCTGCCGATGCGGCGCGGGCCTCCGGTGCCCGGCCCAGCGCGGCGGCGTGGCGGGCTCGCGCCGGGGCATCCCCCAGCTCCACCGCCAGCGCCAGCGCGCGGGAGTGGACTCGGGCCCGCTCGGCCGGCAGGGCTGTATGCGCCAAAGCCTCGCGTAACAGCGGGTAGCGGAACCGCAGCGGGCCTGCCGGGGCCGCGTCCGGGGCGATCACCAGCATTCCGAGGTCGAGGAGGCGGCGCAGGGCGGGGTCGACGTCGGTTGCGCAGACGTGGGCCAGTACGTCGCTCTCGACCGGGTCGCCCAGCAGGGCCGCCGCGCGCGCCACCGTCCCCACCAGCGCCGGCTCGCCCGTCAGGGGCTCCACCAGCAGGCCCGTCACGTGGGCCGGCAAGGAGCGGGCGGTCAGGGCGTCCGCGGTGAGCAGCTCGGTGAGCCAGAACGGGTTGCCGTCCGTGCGGTGCAGGGCGGCGCGGACCGTGTCGGGGGGTGGGGGTGCTCCGTGGTACGCCTCGATGAGCTCCGTTGTCTCGCGGGCGTCGAACGGGCGCAGGTCGACTCGCAGGACCGACGGGGCGCCGCCCAGTTTGCGCAGTGTGCGGGCGGCCGCCGGGGCTGCCGGTGGGCGGCTCGTGACCAGCAGGAGGGCCGGTACGGCGATCGCGGCCAGCTCGCCTACCAGTGTGAGGCTTGCGGGGTCGAGGTCGTGCAGATCCTCGACCACCAGGACGCCGTGGTCGGTGCCGAGCAGGGCGCGGACCACGTCGACCGCGGCGCGGAGCATCGCGGCGGGAGCCAGGCGTGGTGGTGTGCCCTCCGGGGCGCGCTGAGTCAGGTGGGCCAGCACCGCCGGGTCCACGGGCGGTGCGCACAGCGGGCGGCGGCCCAGGACCGACGCGAGCCAGTCGTGTGGTGCGGCTCCCAGGGTGCGGGCGGCGCCCGCCAGTACCACCGCCGCATCGATCCGATCCAGGACCTCGGCGACCAAGCGGCTCTTCCCGCTGCCCGCCTCGCCGGTGATCACCACGACCCGTGGGCGGGCCGCCCGCCAGGCGCCCGTGATCTCGGCCAGCGCCGAGGCGCGGCCGACGAACGGGGCGGGGGGCATGCCCGTCACCATACGCACAACTGCGTAGAGACGCCGTGTGGTGCGATGCGGCAAGGTGTCATCCATGGCAGAGGAGGAGGGGCGCCGTCCCCTGGCGCTGGAGTGGGCCGCCCGCACCGACGTCGGGCTGGTGCGGGGCAGCAACCAGGACTCGATGTTCGCCGGTGACCGGCTCCTCGCGGTCGCCGACGGGATGGGCGGCATGGCGGCCGGCGACGTCGCCAGCCGGCTCGCGATCGAGGCCATGACGCCCCTCGACGAGGAGTTCGCCGGCAACGACATCCTCACCGCGCTGCGCACCGCCGTCTCCGACGCCAACCGGCGCATCCGCGACGAGGTCGAGGCCGACCCGGCCAAGCAGGGTATGGGTACCACGCTCACGGCGCTGCTGTTCGGCGGCGGGCGCATCGGGCTGGTCCACATCGGCGACTCCCGCGCCTACCTCCTGCGCGGGGAGGAGTTCAGCCAGATCACGCGCGACGACACGTACGTCCAGCTGCTCGTCGACGAGGGACAGATCACGCTCGACGAGGCGGCGATGCACCCGCAGCGCTCGCTGGTCAGCCGGGTGCTGCAGGGGCTGCCGACCGATCCGGTGTACTCCGTGACGCCCGCCCGGGCCCTTGACCGCTACCTGCTGTGCAGCGACGGCCTGTCGAGCGTGCTGCGCGCGGAGACCATCGAGGAGGTCCTGCGCGAGCAGCCCGGCGCGCAGGAGTGCGTCGACCGGCTCGTCGACCTGGCGCTGCGGGGCGGCGGACCGGACAACATCACCGCGGTCGTCGCCGACGTCGTGGGCGACGACGTGCCGGAGCGGCGCGGGCTGCGCCGCCGGCTCCAGTCGTGGCTGGGTCGCAGCGAGGTCACCGGGGCACGGCTGCCGGCGTAGGCGGCTCCCACTCCGTCACCGCCAGCGCGCTCGACACGGCCAGCCGGTCGGGCAGCAGCCGCGCGGCCGTCCGCACCACCGCGCCGGTGAGCCGGCCCTTGGCGCCCACCAGCCGGCCCATCTGCCAGGACCGGTCGACGATGCGCCGCACCCGGGGCTCCCGCAGCGCGGCATAGCGGCCCAGGTCCGTAGCGAGGGCGGCCAGCGTCACCGCGTCCTCCAGGGCCTGGCACGCGCCCTGCCCGAGGTTCGGGGTCATCGCGTGGGCCGCGTCGCCGACCAGTGCGACCCGGTCCCCGAACCGCATCGGCGCGACCGGGTGCAGGTCGTGCAGCGGGTGGTGCAGCAGCGCGGCGGGGTCGGTGGCGGCGAGCAGCCGGCCGATCGGGTCGTGCCAGCCGCCGAGCCGCTCGCGCAGCTCCGTGAGCTGCTCCTCGGCGGAGCCGGTGCGCATCGGGCCGGGCGCGGCGACGTACCAGTAGATGCCGCGGCCGGTGGGCGCGGCGCCGAACCGCCAGCCGCGGGGTCCGACGGTCTCGCCGCCGCTGGCGATCGGCATGTCGGGCACGATCGCCCGCCAGGAGACCTGGCCGCTGTCCCTGATGCCGATGTTCGGGGCGTACCGCGCCCGCACCCGGCTGCGGATGCCGTCCGCGCCCACGATCAGGTCGGCGTCGAGGGTGTCGACGTCGGTCACCTCGACGCCGGTGCGCACGGTGACGCTCGGCGGCAGCGCGCCGGCCAGGATCTCGTGCAGGTCGGCGCGGTGCACGACGACGAGGCGGTGGCCGGTCATGTCGACGCGGCTGAGGTACCGCCCGTCCGCCGCCCGCATGCCGCTGCGCTCGGGCATCCGGCCGCCGGCGGACTCGACCGCCGCGCCGATGCCGAGCCGGTCGAGCGCCCGCAGCGCGTTCGGCCACAGGGACAGGCCGGCGCCGATCGCGCCCAGCTGCGGCTGGCGCTCCAGCACCGTCACGTCCCAGCCGCGCTGCCCCAGGCCGATGGCCGTCGCCAGGCCACCGATCCCGCCGCCCACCACGATCGCGTGCATCGATCCTCCCCGGATGCGTCCACTACATCTGTAGCAACAACGCTACACCTGTAGCATCGGACCGGTGAGCGTTCGTGACGGGGATCGCAAGGTGCGGCTGGCCGACGCCGCCGTCGACGTGCTCGGCACCGACGGTGTCCGGGCGCTGACCCATCGCGCCGTCGACGCGCGGGCCGGCCTGCCGCAGGGCACGTGCAGCTACCACTACCCCACCCGCAACGCCCTGCTCACGGCCGCGCTCGAACGCATCGCGGACCTCGACCTCGCCGAGTCCGAGGCCGATCCGGATCTGGCAGCGGTACTGGCGAGCTGGGTCACCGGCGGCGCCACCCGCACGCGGGCCCGGTTCATGCTCATGCTCGACCCGCAGACCCGCGCCGAGCTCGGGCCGGCCGCGGAGCGGCTGGCCGGCTCGTTCGTCGAGCGGGGCACCGAGCTGCTCGGCTCGGCCGAGCGGGCCCGGCTGCTCATCGGCCTGCTCGACGGGCTGCTGCTCGACGAGCTGACCCGTGGCATGCTGCCCGACCAGCAGCGACGCGAGCGGATAGGGACGGTCCTCAAACTCGTCGGTAACCTCTGAGCCTCTGGCTCGTTAGCCATGGCGAGCGCTCCCCCTCGCGAAAGCGGCACGCCCGTGGTCAGCAACCCGCGCACGTTCTGGATCGTCCTGCTCACCGCGGCGGGCGCCCTCGGCGCCGCGGCCGCCACCGGGCCGGTGCTCGGCCTGTACGCGGTCCTCGCCGTGGTGACCGCCGGCTCCCTCGCGCACGCCGGCGTGCTGATCCGCCTCGCCCTGCGCATCCACCGGGGCCGCCGCAGCTTCGGGCCGTGTCGCGGGGCCGGCTTCCTGGGCATGGGCGCCCTGGTCACCGGGGCCGGCGCGGCCGCGACCGGGATCGCCGCGCTCACCGGCGGCACGTCCGCGCCGGGCCTGATCGCGACCGGGGCCACGCTCACCGCCGCGCCGACGTTCCTGCTCGGGCTGCTCCTGCTGCCCGGCACCGCACCGACCATGGGCGCCCGGCTGCGCCGCGTCCTCGACGGGCTGGGCATCGGCGTCAGCCTGTTCGCCTGCGTGTGGATGCTGCTGCTGGCGGGCTCCGGGCCGGCCCCGCTCGCGGTGTCGCTGACCTGCTGCGTCACCGTGTCGGTCGCGGTCATCACCGGGCTGCGCGCGGTCCGGCACCGGCCGGCCGCGCTGGCCTGCAGCGGCGGCGCCGCCGTGAGCGTGCTCGGGCTGACGGGCCTCACGTTGGTACTGCTGGATCACCCGGAAACGCCGTGGCCGACCGGGCCCGCCTTCGTGGTCGCCGGGCTGGCCCTGCTCGCCGGGCCGTTCCTCATCGTCACCGGGGCCCGGCGGGCCGACGACCGGCCGGGGCAGCCGCACGCCGCGGACGAGCACGGGACGTTCGCCGGCTACCCGCTGCTCGTCGGGCCGGCGGTGCTCGGGGCGGGCGTCGCCGCGTACCACTTCCTCACCGGCGGCGTCTTCGACCTGACCACGGTCGCGCTCGGGCTGTGCGCGTTCGCCGCGATGGGGGCGCGGGAGCTGCTCGCCGCGCGGGACATCCGGCGGTACGCCCAGACCCTGGTGCTGCGGGAGGCGCGCTTCCGCACCCTGGTCTCGGGCTCGACCGACGTCGCCGTGGTGCTCGACGACGACCTGGTGGTGCGCTGGCAGTCACCGGCGGCCGCCCGGCAGTTCGGCCTGTCGGACCAGGACGTGCTGGGCCGCCCCCTGACCGACCTGCTGCACCCGGCGGACGCGACCGCGGCCGCCGCGGCCCTGCAGTCCGCGCTCACCGGCCGCGCGCAGGTGCTGCTCCAGGCCCGGCTGCGGGACGGGTTCGGGCGGTGGCGGGAGACCGAGTCGACGGTCAGCGACCAGCGCGCGGCGCCGGAGGTCGGCGGGCTCGTGGTGCACGTGCGGGACGTCGGCGACCGGGTCCAGCTGCAGCGCACGCTCGACGAGGTCACCTGGACCGATGACCAGACCGGCCTGGCCAACCGCCGCAAGTTCGTCGCCGCCGTGACCGACGCCCGGTCGGCCGGCGGCTGCGGGTCGGTGCTGGTGCTGGAGCTCGACCGGTTCGAGAGCGTCGCCGACCTGCACGGCCCGGCCGTGGCCAACGCCGTGCTCATCGAGGCGGCCCGCCGGCTGCGCAGCGCGATCGGCCGCGACGACCTGCCCGCCCGGCTCACCGCGGCGGCGTTCGCGGTGCTCACCGACGCGCCGCTCGTGCACGCGTTCGCGCTCGCGACCCGGCTGGCGACGGCCCTCGCCGAGCCGTTCCACCTGCCCGGCCACACCGTCCACCTCACCGCCGACGTCGGCGTGGCCGACCTGGCCGCCGCCGCGACGGCCGAGGAGGCGCTGCGCCACGCCGACGTGGCCCGCCGCCGGGCCCAGCAGCTGGCCCGCGGCCTGCCCGGCGGCCGGGTCGAGTGCTACGACAAGAGCTTCGAGGCGGCGCTCGTGCGGCGCACCGAGATCGAGCAGCAGCTGCCCGGCGTCGTCCGCCGGGGCGAGCTCGACCTGGTGTTCCAGCCGGTGACCGACCTGGCGCTGCGCCAGCCGGTGGGCGCCGAGGCGCTGCTGCGCTGGCGCCACCCGCGGCTCGGGCCGATCCCGCCGGCCGAGTTCCTGCCGATCGCCGAGGACCTCGGCCTGGCCGCCGAGATCGGCGAGTGGACCCTGCACCGGGCCTGCCGCCAGCTCTCCCGCTGGCGGGCCGACGGCCGCGAGCTGTGGATGTCGGTGAACGCCTCGGCCCGCCAGCTCGCCGACCCGGGCTGGCTGCCGCTGGTGGCCACGGCCATCGACACGCACTGCGTCCCGGCCGACGCGCTCATCGTGGAGGTCTCGGAGGCGGCCCTGCCCGACGACGGCGTGGCCGTGGAGCAGCTGGCCGGGCTGCGCGCGCTGGGCGCCCGCACGGCGATCGACCACTTCGGCACCGGCCCGACGGCGCTTGCCCACCTCCGCCGCCTGCCGATCGACGTGCTGAAGATCGACCGGGCCCTGTTCAGCGAGCCGGCCGGCCACCGCGGCCCGGCGACCCCGATCGTGGACGTGGTGGTGAGCCTGGCCCAGCGCCTGGGCATCGACGTGATCGCGGCCGGCCTGGAGACCGAGTCGCACGTCGACGTGGTGCGGGCGGCCGGGTGCCGGCTCGGGCAGGGGTTCCTGCTGAGCCGGCCCGACCACGCCGAGCACGTGGAGGCGTTTCTGGAACGGCACCGCACCCGGCTGCTCTAGTACCACCTACATCGGCGTCGGTGAATTGATGTGCGGAAACGTCAGCTCTGGGCGAGCGAGTCGCCCAGGGCCACCACGGCGGCGTCGAGCTCCGCGTACGCGGCCTGGGTCGTGATGGAGCCCTCCCGCTGGCGGCTGCGGAGGTTGTCGCGGAGGGCGGTGATCTTCCGGGCCGCGTCGATCTGGTTGGCCATCAGGTTGTTGACCTGGTTGCGGATGTCCTCGGCGACGTCCGTGCGGACCTCACCCGTGGCCGCGCGGCGGTCGACGGCGTCGAGGACCGCGCGGCTCGCCTGCTCCGGGGTCAGGCGGGGCGCCGACGCCGACGGGGACGCCGACGGACGGCTCGGCGGGCTCGCCGGCGTCGTCGTCGAGGTCGCGCGGCTGCCCACCGGCGGGGTCACCGTGGTCGTCGGCTGGAGGATGATCGGGGGCGGGACCGACACGACGATGCTGACCGACGGGGCGGCGTTCGGCTGGGCCGGCGGGTCGTCGTCCTGCAGCAGCAGGACGAGCACCAGCAGGACCACCGCCAGGGCCAGCGGCGCGGAGACCGCGGCCAGCCAGCGGCGGCGACGCGCCGACGGCAGCGGCGGGTTGAGGGTCGCGGCGACCTCGGCGGCCGTCGGGCGGTCGCGGGGGTTGGCCGACAGGCAGCGGTGACAGATCGCCGCGACCCGCGCCGGCAGGCCGGGGACCGCCAGCGGCGGGTAGTAGCCGTCGGCGAGGGCCCGCTCCAGCTCCTCCCAGGTCGCGGCCGGATACGGCGTCGCGCCGGTGAGCATCTCGTACAGCAGGACGCCCAGCGCGTACACGTCCGTGGCACCGGTCGCGGGCGCGCCGACCAGGCGCTCGGGGGCGACGTACGGCGGGGTGCCGAACGTGACCTCCTCGCGCTGGCCCTCCTCGGCGGCGATGCCGAAGTCGAGCAGCTTGACGCCGTCCGTGGTCAGCATGACGTTCTCGGGCGTCACGTCGCGGTGCACCACCCCGCGCCGGTGGGCGGCGTTGAGGACCTCGGCGACCGTCGAGGCCACCGCGACCGCCTCGGGCCACGGCAGCGGGCCCTCCACGAGGCGGCTGGCCAGCGACGCGCCGTCGAGCAGCTGCATGACGACGTACGCCGCGATCCGCCCGCGCGGGGTGACCGTCTCGCCGTAGTCGTAGACGCCGATCGCGTTCGGGTGCTCGATGCGCGCGGCGGCCCGGGCCTCGCGGCGGATCCGGTCGCGCTGGCCACCGTCGGTGCCGATCGGGCCGTCGAGCACCTTCACCGCGACGGTGCGCTCGAGCGTGGCGTCCCACGCGCGCCACACCACCGACATGCCGCCCGTGCCGACGGGCTCTTTGAGGATGTACCGGCGGGCGAGCACGTCGCCCTCCCGGAGCTGTCCGCCGCGCATCCTACGTGGAGGCTCGCACGACGAGCTCGGTCGGCAGGACCGGGTTGTCCAGCGACCGGTCGAGCAGCAGCGCCGCGATGAGCGCGCCGAGCTCCTCGACCGGCTGGCGGACGGTGGTGAGGGCCGGCGTGGTGAACCCGGCCAGCGGCGCGTCGTCGAAGCCGACGACGGCCACGTCGGCCGGGACCCGGCGGCCGGCCTTGCGCAGCGCCTGGAGGGCGCCGGCGGCCATCGCGTCGGACGCCACGAAGAGGCCGTCGAGGCGCGGCACCCGGTCGAGCAGCCAGGCCGCGGCATGGCCACCGGACGGGGTGGTGAAGTCACCGTACGCCACGATGGGCTGGCGACCGGCCGCCTCCATCGCCCGCCGGTACCCGTCGAGGCGGTCGGCGGCCGCCGGCGAGTCGGGCGGGCCGGCGATCGTGGCGATCGTGCGGCGACCACGCAGGAGCAGGTGCTCGACGGCCTGGCGGGCGCCGTCGCGGTTGTCGACGTCGGCGAACGGCATCTCGACCGGCGGGCGGCCGGCGGCCCGCAGGGGCACCAGCGACGCGGTGAGCGAGACGACGAGGGGGTGCTTGGCCTCGGCCCCGAGCACCAGCACGCCCGACACGCCGCCGGAGGTCAGGAACTGGGTGGTGGTCGCGACGGTACCGCGGGTCGCCGTCATGGTGACCAGGGGTACACCTTCGCGGGAAAGGGCTTCCTCGGCGCCCGCGAGCAGCCGGGCGCAGAAGTTGTCGTGGAACATCCGGGCCGTCGACTCGAACACCAGCGCCGCGACCGGGCCGGTGACGGCCTGGCCGGCCTGCCGGGGGGCGCGGTGGCGGACGTAGCCGAGCCGGTTGATGGCGTCGTGGACCTGCACGCGGGCGGAGGTGCTCACCCGGACCCGCCCGGTGAGGACGCGCGACACGGTGGCGGCGGAGACCCCCGCCGCGGCGGCGACCTCGGTGACGGTTGGCGGCGAGGGCTCGTCAGGCATCCCGTCTCCTGTGGGAGCGAAACATTTCGTTACCGGGCAACGCCGCGGGCGGTCGGCGTCGACCCTGCGGTCAGCGTCAGCCACGGTTACCGAGATGTCAACTATGGGTTTCGATCAGCTGGAGGGTCACTGCATTTCCGACCAAATTGCACTGTGTCAAGCATCGCGGGGACTATCGCAACGGCGACCGAATAGGGAATAGTCGACGATTGTGTCCGGGATCGACGTTGGCCGCAGGGTGCTCGAACGATACCTGTTGGTCCGCCCGATCGCCCGGGGCGGCATGTCACTGGTGTACGAGGCCGTCGATCTGGACCGGTTACGCCCGGCCGCGGTGAAGGTGCTGGCGCCGGCGTTCGCGCACAACACGCGGGCCACCCACGCCGCCCGCCGCGAGCCGCACCTCATGCAGCGGATGCGGCACCCGACGGTGCCGAAGATCTTCGGGTACGGCGAGATCGAGGCCGGCCGGGTGAGCGTGCCCGCGATGGCGATGGAGCTGCTCAACGGCATCCCCCTCGCGGAGCGCCTGGCCGCCGGGCCGCTGCCCTGGCAGGAGGCGGTGGAGATCGCCGCCTCGATCGCCGAGCTGCTGGCCGTCGCGCACCGCCGGGGCATCGCGCACCGCGACCTGACCGCCCACAACGTCATGCTCACCACGGCCGGGGTCAAGATCATCGACTTCGGGCTCGCGGTGCCGTTCGCCCACCCGGCGGCCGTGAAGGTCGAGCACGCGCCGGCCTGGGACGTCTACGCGCTCGGCGTCCTGCTGTACCAGATGCTCACCGGCCGCTCGCCGCACGCGCCCGGCGCCCGGTTGCTGCACGCCGCCCCGACGCCGGTGGTCCTCACGCCCGGCCTGCCACGCTCCGTAGCCGAGCTGTGCCGGCAGTGCATGGCGAAGCGGCCCGGCGACCGCCCGGAGAGCGCGGCGGTGGCCCTGTCGCTGTGGGCCGAGTTCGCACCCGGCTGGCAACGGCCGGACGCCCTCACCGAGAGCTACGGCACACCGAGCAATCACGCTGTGTAACAGCCGCGTTTGGCCTGCGTAAGGGCCCTGTCGGGTGCTTGGGCGAACTTCGGCCAGACCCGCTCGTCACCCATTGTGATCGTCCCTCGGCCGCGACAAGCTTCTCG
This sequence comes from Dactylosporangium sp. AC04546, assembly GCF_022095675.1. Lineage (GTDB taxonomy): Bacteria > Actinomycetota > Actinomycetes > Mycobacteriales > Micromonosporaceae > Dactylosporangium. The sequence continues at coordinate 21,446 of NZ_JAHYSG010000133.1, forward strand.
GACAAGGTGCACGACGGTTGCCGTCAGGGAGCCGGAGCGCACCACCATCGGATAGCCGAGGGGAAGCTGTCATGTCATGCACGAAGGTCGCCGGGGGCGCCGCAACCTGTGCCGCAGGTTCGCTGCCCGTCACCGGCAGCCCGGTCCTCGCCATCGTGATCGCCGGTGTCGCGCTCGTCGTCACCGGTGCCCTGATGGTCCGGGCGTCCCGCTTCAACCGCAGCGCCGCCTGACCCATGACGGCGATCCTGCTGGTCGGCTTCGCGCTCCTGGCGCTGTGGCCGGCGTACAACCTGGCACTGGTGGTCTTCTCCGCCGGTGACTCGGCCACCGCCGCCCACCGCCGGCGGCGCGACGCCATCGCGCCGAACGGAAACGAGCCGCTGACCTTCTGGATCGTCGTGCCCGCCCTCAACGAGGAACGGGTGGTCGGCCGGACGGTCTCCGCCGCCCTGGCACTGACGGGCCCGGCGGGCACACGCACCAGGGTCCTGGTGGTCGATGACGGATCGGACGACGGCACCCCGGACGTGCTGGCCGGCATCGACCACCCGGGCCTGACGGTCCTGCGCCGCGACTTCCCCAATGCCCGCAAGGGCAAGGGCGAGGCACTCAACGCGGCGTTCCGGACCATCCGGGACCTGACCCTGCGGTACGGCGAGGACCCGGCCCGGGTCGCGGTCGGCGTCATCGACGGCGACGGCCGCGGCAGCGCGAACATCCTCAGGGAGGTGTCGCGGCTCATGCGCGACCCCTCGGTCGGGGCGGTGCAGACGCGGGTGCGGATCCACAACCGCGACAAGGTGCTCGGCGCGGTGCAGGACCTGGAGTTCGCCGCGATCGCCAACGCCAGCCAGCTGCTGCGCGACGCGGCGGGGACGGTCGGGCTGGGCGGCAACGGGCAGTTCGCGCGGCTGTCGTCACTGATGCGCCTCGGTGACGCGCCGTGGTCGCACTGCCTGGTCGAGGACCTGGAGCTGGGGCTGCGGATGCACCTCGGCGGGGACCGGATCCGGTACACGTCGATCGCGCACGTCAAGCAGCAGGGGCTCGTCGACGTGCGGCGGCTGCTGCGCCAGCGGACCCGGTGGGCGCAGGGGAACCTGCAGTGCGTCTCCTACCTGCCCCGGCTGGTCGCCTCGCGGCGCATCCGCAACCACGCGCTGCTGGAGATGCTGTACTACCTGCTCGCGCCGTGGATGAACGCCTTCGGCACGGCGGCCGTGCTGTCCCTGTGGACGGTCGCGATGTGGCGCCTGCTCCCCGGGAACGGCGACACCTTCATGATCCACTCCTGGGGCCAGATGGGGCACGTCGCCGCCTTCTGGGCGGCCGGCATGACGGCGCCGGGGCTCATCTGGGCGCTGGTCCACCGGGTGCAGCTGCGCGACGAGAAGCTCTCGACGCTGCTGCTCGCGGCGCTCGCGTACCCCTTCTTCCTCATGCTCGGCCTGGTGAGCACCTGGCGGGCGATCGGCCGGCAGGTCGGGCGCCGCCAGACCTGGGCCAAGACCGAACGGCTCGCCGAGGAGCCCGTGGCCGCGTAGTCAATGTTGATTTTCGTCAACGTTGACTCCTCCGGACGACATCAACGCAGAGTGCTCCACAGGACGTGGGCGCTCCTCCCCCGCACGGACGCGGCCCACCGCAAAAGGTGACCCACACATGCTTCCTGAAGTCTTTCTCATCGCCGGCACCCGCCCCGAGGCCATCAAGCTCGCCCCCGTCGCGGCCGCGATGCGCGCCGCCGGCCGGCTCAGCCCGGTGCTGGTCGCCAGCGGGCAGCACCCGGCGATGGTCACCCAGGCCCTGGCCGCGTTCGGCGCCGAGGCCGACGTGACCCTCCCGCTGCGGCGGGTCACCGGCAGCCAGCCCGAGCTGCTGACCGAGATGATCAAGCAGATGGACGTGCTGCTCGCCGAGCGGTCGCCGGCGGCGGTCGTCGTCCAGGGCGACACCACGACGACGCTCGCGGGTGCCATGGCCGCGTTCTGGCGGCGCATCCCGGTCGTGCACCTGGAGGCTGGCCTGCGCTCCGGCGACCTCGACTCGCCGTTCCCGGAAGAGGCCAACCGCAAGCTCGTCGGGCAGCTCGCCGCGCTGCACCTGGCGCCGACCGCGCTCGCCGCGACGAACCTGCTGGACGAGAGCGTCAACCCGGCCAACGTGCTGATCACCGGCAACACCGTCGTCGACGCCGCGCTGGAGATCGCCGCGAAGGAGGTGCCGTTCGAGGACGCGGGCGTCGCCGCCGCGGTCGACGCCGCCACCCACGGCCGGGCCCGGCTGGTGCTGGTCACCGCGCACCGCCGCGAGTCCTGGGGCGAGCCCCTCGACCGCATCCTGCGCGCGGTGCGCCGGGTCGTCGAGGCGTACCCCGACGTGCGCGTCGTGCTGCCGGCCCACGCCAACCCGGCGGTCCGGGCGCAGGTCGAGGCCGGGCTGGCCGGCGTGCCGCGGGTGACGGTCACCGACCCGCTGCCGTACCCGGCGCTGGCCCGGCTGCTCTCCCACGCGTACCTGGCGCTGACCGACTCCGGCGGCATCCAGGAGGAGGCGCCGTCGTTCAAGGTGCCCGCCCTGGTGCTGCGCGAGGTGACGGAGCGCGTCGAGTCGCTGCACGCCGGTTGCGCGAAGCTCGTCGGTACCGACGAGGAGCTCATCGTCGCGGAGGCCGCGCGCCTGCTCGACGACCCGGCGCTGCGCCAGGCCATGACCGCCGGCGGCAACCCGTACGGCGACGGGCTCGCCTCGCGGCGCACCGAGCAGGCGGTCGCCGCGCTGCTCGGCCTCACCGCCGCGCCCTCCCCCATGCCCTCCCCCTCGTTCGCCCAGTTCGTAAAGGTTGTCCAGGATGCGTAGACGATCCCCTGTCCGCCGTACGATCGCCGTCGTCGTGACGGCCGCGCTGGCCGGCGCCATCACGCTCACTGTCGGGGCCGCGCCGAGCGCTGCCGCACCCGGCCGCCAGCACCACCGGGGCGCCGGCGACGCGGTCGAGCGCGAGGACGCCAGCCAGTCGAAGATCCCGTCGCCGCCGCGGCCGGCGCAGCTGGTGCCGACCGAGCGGGTCGTCACCACCGGCCAGACCAAGGCGCGCTCGTCGGCCCCGGCCGTCACCAGGGCGGCGGTCACCACGAACGCGGCGACCAAGACGTCGAGCGGCACCGCCGCCCCCGGCGGGAACGCGGCGACGAAGACCCTCGTGCTGTACGACAACACCGGCCCGTACTCCTGGCTCGGCGAGGACTACGGGATGATGGCGACGAACCTGGTGTCGCACTTCGGGGCCTGGACGGCGCACCCGGTCGGCTCCTACACCGCCGGTGAGCTCAACGGCTACACCGCCGTCGTCTACGTCGGGTCGACCTACGACGAGCCGATCCCGGTCGCGTTCCTCGACGACGTGCTGGCGACCAGCAAGCCGGTCGTGTGGATGTACGACAACATCTGGCAGCTGACGGCGCGCTCGGCCGACTTCGCCACGAAGTACGGGTACACCTGGAAGGGCTTCGACGTCTCGTCGGTCGCCCGCGTCGGCTACAAGGGCACGACGCTGACCCGCGACGCGCGCAACGCCGGCGGGATCATGGACTACGCCATCTACGACACGACCAAGGCGGTCAGCGTCGGTACCGCGGTCCGGGCCGACGGCACGACGTTCCCGTGGGGCGTGAGGTCGGGCAACCTGACGTACCTGGGCGAGATCCCGTTCTCGTACATCTCGTCGAACGACCGCTACCTCGCCTTCTCCGACCTGCTGTTCGACGCGCTCGCGCCGCGGACGGCCGAGCGGCACCGGGCCCTGGTCCGCATCGAGGACGTCGGGCCGGACTCGGACCCGGCCGAGCTGCGCGCGATCGCCGACTACCTGTCGTCGAAGAGGGTCCCGTTCACCGTCGCCGTCTACAGCCGCTACCGCGACCCGAAGGGCGTGAACAACGAAGGCAAGGCCGAGGACTACACGCTGCGCCAGAAGCCACTGGTGGTCAGCGCCCTGAAGTACATGCAGCAGAAGGGCGGCACCCTGCTCATGCACGGGTACACCCACCAGCTGGACGCGCTGAACAACCCGTACGACGGCGTGAGCGCGAACGACTTCGAGTTCTTCCGGGCCCACGTCGACGCGAACGACGCGGTCATCTACGACGGCCCGGTGAAGAACGACTCGGCCCTGAACGTGACCGCCCGCGTCACCGCCGCCCGCGCCGACTGGCTGCTGGCGGGCCTTTCGCAGCCGACCGTCTTCGAGCCGCCGCACTACGCCGCGAGCGCCCTGGACTACAAGACGATCAACTCGCTGTTCGGGGTCCGCTACGACCGGGGCCTGTACTTCCCGGGTGTCCTGTCGGGCGGCACGGTCGACAACTCGACGGCGCACATGGTCGGCCAGTTCTTCCCGTACACGGTGCGTGACGTCTACGGCTCGACCGTGATCCCGGAGAACATCGGCAACATCGAGCCGGAGCCGTTCAACCAGCACCCGGCGGTCCTGCCGGCCGACCTGGTGGCGAACGCGAAGGCCAACCTGGCGGTCCGCGACGGCGTGGCGAGCTTCTTCTACCACCCGTACCTGGGCACCTCGTACCTGAAACAGACCGTGGAGGGCATCCAGGGCCTGGGCTACACCTTCGTCTCCGCGGCGGCGATGTCGTAGGGGTTCCCCGGCCTGCTACGAGGGGCGGATCCGGTACAGCCGGTTCCGCCCCTCGATCATGAACGGGTTATCCACAGGCGCCCGGATCGCCTTGCCCGCCCCCAGACCGACGGGGAATGCTGACCCGTGCAGGACGAAACACGGGGAATGGCTCGGCTGCGGCTGAGCCAGAAGCGGATCATCGGGGCGGCGCAGCTCGAGGAAGCCGGGGTCACCAGGGGGCGGCTGCGGTGGGAGCTGTCGAAGGGGCGCTGGCAGATGGTGCTGCCGGCGGTCTACGCGATGTTCGACGGTCCGCTGCAGGAGCGCCAGCGGCTGATCGCGGCACTGCTCTACGGCGGACCGGAGGCGCAGCTCACCGGGGCGGCGGCCCTCGGCGTGCACGGGCTGCGGAGCGTGCCGAAGGACCGGTTCATTCGGGTGCTCGTGCCGGCCGGGCGCCGGGTGCGGTCCAGCGGCTTCGTCCGGATCCACCGCACGACCAGGCCCGACCCGTTCGCCCGGCCGAACGGGGTGCTGCGGCTGACCTCGCCGGCCCGCTCGGTCGTGGAGGCGGCGCGGCTGTGTGACGACCGGCGGCGGGTGCGGGCGATGGTCGCGGAGTCGGTGCAGACCGGACTCTGCCGGCCGGACGAGCTCGTCCGGGAACTGGGCCACGCGGCACGTGCGGGAACGGCTGCGCTGCGGGCATCGGTGCGGGAGGTGGTCGACGGCGTGCGGTCGGTTGCCGAGGGCGAGGCCCGGGTGCTGCTGCGCCGGTCGCGGATCCTGCCGGAGATGTTGTGGAACCCGGCGCTGTCCACCCCCGCAGGATCTCCCCTGCCGACGCCCGACGGGTGGTTCGCCGATGTCGACCTCGCGCTGGAGATCGACTCGCGCGGCTATCACCTGTCGCCCGAGGACTGGGAGCGCACGATGCGCCACCACGCCCGGCTGGCCGCGGCCGGGGCGGTGGTGCTGCATTTCTCGCCGCGGCAGGTTCGGGACGATCCGCGCGGGTTCGTGGAGACAGTGGAACGCGCCTACCTGGCCCGGTTGGGCGAGGGATACCGGAGCCGCATCCACGCGTCATGATCGATGGCGAGTTCTGGCTGCTATGGCAACCACAACTCGCCATCGATCATGACGTGCCGAGCAGCAGGTCCGGTAGGAGGCGCTCCACGGCGTCCAGGTCGTACACCCGGCGGACCTCCGTCACCAGGCCCGAGCCGTCCACCACCAGGAACTCGGCCAGGCGGAACGTCTCCGGGCCCAGGGTGCAGTCGTAGACGAGGGCCACGCGGCCGTCGATCACCGTCCGGGAGAAGACGGTGATCGCGTCCAGCGACGCGGCGTAGTCGGTCAGGATCTCGATGAAGTCGCCGTCCGGGTCGAGGTTGGACTCGATCACGGGGGCGGCGGCCAGCAGGCGGAACAGGTCGCTGGTCCGGCCGTGGGTCCAGGCCGCGACCCAGCGCTCGGCGATGTCCTCAACCGCGGTCTCCATTACGCACATCCTCGCACGACCACGGCGCCGCCAAGGAGGGGCCGTCGGGGACTCCCAGGAAAGGGCTTTCCTCGGTACCATCCCTGCATGTTGCGCATCGATGACGCCCTCACGGCCGGTGATCTGCGGCCCGCCACCCAACGGATGTGGGAGCTGTCCGCCGGCAAGATCGACGCCCTGAAGGCGGACACCGGGGGCTCGTCGCCCGTGTTCACCGTCGACGGGCGGTACACCGCGCGCGGGTGGACCGAGTGGACGCAGGGCTTCCAGGTCGGCTCGGCGCTGCTGCAGTTCGACGCCACCGACGACAAGCAGTTCCTGGAGCTCGGCCAGCGGCAGACAAGGGCGCTCATGCCGCCGCACGTGAGCCACATCGGCGTGCACGACCACGGGTTCAACAACGTCAGCACGTACGGGGCCCTGCTGCGGCTCATGCGCGAGGGGCGCATCGACGACGGCGGCCGGGGCGAGGCCGAGCTGGCGCTCAAGGTGAGCGGGGCCGTGCAGGCCGCCCGCTGGCAGCGGACCGAGGACGGGACCGGCTACATCTACTCGTTCAACGGGCCGCAGTCGCTGTTCGTCGACACGATCCGCTCCTGCCGGGCGCTCGCCCTCGCGCACCGGCTCGGCCACGTCCTCATGGGCGAGCACGACGAGCGGATCGACCTGCGCGAGCGCCTGCTGCAGCACGGCCGCAACACCGCGCGGTACAACGTCTACTACGGCACCGGCCGGGACATCTACGACGTGCGGGGGCGCACCGCGCACGAGTCGCTGTTCAACGTCAACGACGGGCGGTTCCGGGCGCCGAGCACGCAGCAGGGGTACTCCGCCTTCTCGACCTGGACGCGCGGGCTGGCCTGGGCGATGCTCGGGTTCGCCGAGCTGATCGAGCTGGAGGACGAGCCCGTCTTCGCCGAGGCCGCCAAGGCGACCTGCGATTTCTACATCGAGCACTCCCCCGCCGACGGCATTCCCTACTGGGACACCGGCGCGCCGGGCCTCGCGAACATCGACGACCACCTCGGCCAACCCGCCGACCCCTACAACGAGCACGAGCCGGTCGACTCCAGCGCCGCCGCGATCGCCGCGCAGGGCCTGCTCCGGCTGGGCCGCCACCTCGGCGAGGCCCGCTACACGCAGGCCGGCCTGACGGTGGCGCGGACGCTGCTGGCCGAGCCGTACCTGTCCACCGACCCGGCGCACCAGGGCCTGCTGCTGCACTCGGTGTACCACCGGCCCAACGGCTGGGACCAGGTCCACGACGGCCAGCGCGTGCCGAACGGCGAGTCGAGCATGTGGGGCGACTACCACCTGCGGGAGCTGGCGCTGTACCTCGACCGCCTCGAGGACGGCCCGTACTACACGTTCTTCGCCGGAGTCGAAGGCGGAGCCGAAGCCGGAGCCGAAGGAGGAGTCGCGTGAGCGCCGCCATCGTCACCGGCGGATCGCGGGGCATCGGCCGCGGCATCGTCCTCGCGCTGGCGAGCGCGGGCCACGACGTCGTGATCAACTACGCGGCCAACCAGACGGCGGCCGAGGAGGTCGCGGCGGAGGTGGAGAAGACCGGGGCAAAGGCGGCAATTGTACGGGCGGACATCGCGAACGCCGCCGACCGTGAGCGGCTGGTGGCCGAGGCCTACGACGCGCTCGGCCCGATCGACCTGCTCGTCAACAACGCCGGGGTGGCCCCGTCGGTGCGCGCCGACCTCCTGGAGGCCGGCGAGGAGTCGTTCGACCGCCTGATCGGCATCAACCTCAAGGGCCCGTACTTCCTCACCCAGCTCGTCGCGCGGCGGATGATCGAGCACGGGACGGCCGGGCGGATCGTGACGATCTCGTCGATGTCGGCGTACACGGCGAGCGTCAACCGCGGCGACTACTGCGTGACGAAGGCCGGCCTGTCGATGATGACGAAGCTGTTCGCGGCGCGGCTGGCCGAGCACGGCATCACCGTGTTCGAGATCCGCCCCGGCATCGTCGCCACCGACATGACCGGCGCGGTGCGGGAGAAGTACGACCGGCTGATCCTCGAACAGGGGATCACGCCGATCCGCCGGTGGGGGCAGCCGGACGACGTCGGCCGGGCGGTCGTCGCGGTCGCGCAGGGCCTGTTCCCGTTCTCCACGGGCCAGGTCATCGACGTTGACGGGGGCTTTCACCTGCGGACTCTGTAGCCGCCCGCGCCCGCAGCAGCGCGTGGACGGCCTCGATGTCGCCCGGGGCCGTCCGCGACGCGCGCCAGTACATGATCCCCGTCGGCACGAAGAACAGCTGGAACGCCGCCAGGCCGATGGCCAGGTTCGCCGGCGGGGGGAAGGTGCGGGCCAGCGCCGCGAACACGGCGCCCACGAGGCCGTTGCCGGCCGCGCGGCCGACGCCGTTGACGAGGTTGCCCAGCGAGTACACCGTGCCGCGGTGCTCGGGCGGGTTGACGTCGGCGATGAGCGCGAACCAGTTCGGCGAGTTCGCCGAGGTCAGCGCCAACGCCACGACCGCGCACAGGAACGCGCCGAGCAGGCTCGGCTCGGTGAACAGCGCGTCGGTGACGGTGCCGAGGCCGCCGCGGTCCTCCGGCTCGGGCAGGCGCACCGGGACGAAGAAGAGGACGATGTACAGCGGGATCCCGGCGAGGATCCCGATCGACGCCACCTTCGCCCGGCCACCGGGGTCGCGCCGCTGCCACCGGTCCCCGATCAGCCCGCCGACGATGGAGAGGACCCCGCCGAGCTGGAAGAGGGTCGCCAGCAGCCCGCCGATCTGGATCGCGGTCTGCTCGTCGTAGCCCTGGGCCTCGGCCCTGGCCTGGAAGAGCCGCGGCAGCCAGACCAGCGAGCCGAACGCGGCCTGGGCGGTGAGGCCCTGCAGCACCAGCCAGACGTTGGTGCGGCGGGCGGCGATGCGGGGCAGGTCCTCCTTCGAGATCCGGTGCTCGTACTCCTCGCCGGCGGCGAACACGGCCGCCAGGTCCGGCTCGCTCTGCCCGCGGCGGATGTCGGCCGTGGTGAAGTACAGCGCGGAGGCGACGACGCCGAGCACGGCGAGCACGTAGAACGGCGTCTTCCAGTCGGTGCCGCCGAGCTGGCTGGCGACGAGCACCCCGGCGAGCGTGCCGACCCCCTGCGACAGCCCCCAGAGGCTCATGACGAGCCCGCGCCGGCGCGGCGAGATGAGGTCGCTGACGACCGAGAACCCGACGGAGCCGACGGCGCCGAGCCCGACGGCGGCGATGAGCTGGGCGAAGAGGAACGTCCAGTAGCCGCTCGCGAACACCGTGCCGAGGGTGCCGATCGACCAGATCAGGGTGCCGGCCATGAGGATGGGCTTGCGGTTCGTCCGGTCGCCGACGTAGGCCCAGGCGACGGCGGCGACGGCGGTGACGAGGTAGCCGACGGCGGTGACGACGCCGAGCGCGCCCTCGGGGACCCCGAGGGCGCGGCTGATCGGCGAGTACAGCGGCGGGACGAGGCTGATCGCCACGTTGTCCAGCGACGCGAGGATGATGAAGACCGCGACGCTGTAGACCCGGTGCACTGTCACGGCTCTGATGGGATCACGCCCCGCTCCCTGTCGCCACGCGCCGCGGCCCCCTTCTCCCGCGCGATCTTGGACTTGTGGTCCCCAAAATATCCGATAAAGGGGACAAATCCGGGACCACAACTCCAAGATCGGCGCGGAAGGGAGGGACGCGGCGGGCGGGCGAGGGG
>NZ_JAHYSG010000134.1 GCF_022095675.1 Dactylosporangium sp. AC04546
AGCCTGGCTGGCCCGGCTGACCTGGCTGGGCCGGGTAGCCGGGCTGGGCGGGGTTGTTCGGCTGGTGCTGGACGGCAGGCTGAGCCGGGTAGCCGGGCTGGCCAGGGCCGCCCGCGTGGCTGGGGGCGCCCGGGTAGCCGGGGGCGCCTGTCTGGCCGGGGACGCCCGCCTGGCCTGCGAAGCCAGGCTGACCGGGGACGCCCGCTTGGCCTGCGTAGCCGGGCTGGGCCGGGTACGCGGGCTGGCCGGGGACGCTTGCGTGGCCTGCGTAGCCCGGTTGGGCTGGGGCGCCCGGGTGGGACGGTGCGCCCGGCTGGCCGGGGACGGGGGCATGGCCTGCGTAGCCGGGCTGGCCCGGCTGGGGGCCCGTGCCCTGTGAGCCTGGGAAGCCTGGGTTGCCTGCGTAGCCGGGCTGGGCTGCGGCGCCTGGCTGGCCGGGGTATCCGGGCTGGCCAGGCTGAGGGTAGCCGGGCTGGCGGGAGTAGCCGGGCTGTGCAGGGTAACCGGGCTGGCCGCCGGTGTTGGGCTGGCCGGGGGCGCCCGGCTGGCCTGCATACCCGGGCTGGCCGGGGACGGCTGCCTGGCCGCCGTAGATGGGCTGGCCAGGAGCACCGGGCTGGGCCCCGTAGCCGGGGTGACCGGGCTGGCCCGGCTGACCGGGAGCGCCCGCGTACCCGGGCTGGCCTCCGTAGCCGGGCTGGCCCGGCTGGACGGGCTGACCGGGGGCGCCCGCTTGGGCCCCGTAACCGGGCTGGCCTCCGTAGGCGGGCTGACCAGGCTGGCCAGGCTGAGCGGGCTGGCCAGGCTGTCCAGGTTGACCAGGTTGGCCCGGCTGACCGGGCTGCCAGCCGGCGGCTGGCTGCTGTGCCCAGGGCTGCTGGGGTCCGGGAGGCGTCCAGCCAGGCTGGGGCTGGTTCCAGGCCGGCGCGGCGCCGGACGTTGGAGCCGGCTGCCACGGCTGCGGCTGGTTGGGCTGGCCGCCGCCCCATGGGTGTTCCGCGGACGGGGTGGTGTACGACGGGGGAGTTGACGTCTCCGGGGCCTTCAGCGGGCCCGGCTCGGGCTGCGGCGTGGGTTCCGGCTCCGGGCTCGGGAACGGGGACGGGACCGGGCCCGGGATCGGGCCGAGGGGATCTGCCGCCTCCACCGGGGGCGGAGCCATCGTGCCCGCGCGGTAGATGCCCGGAGTGGCTGCCGAGCGGGAGCGGATGGCCTCCGCGGCCTCCTCGGCGCTCACCGACTGGGCGCCGCGTACCGATGCGCTTGCCCGGGCCGCCGCCACGCCCGCCAGCGCGCCTGCCACGCCGCCGGCTGCTGCGCCGGCGACGGCACCAGCACCAGCGGCGCCGGCGATGTCGGCCGCTGCGTCGGAGGGTGACGGAGACGGGTCCGCAGGAGGTGACGACGCCGCGTACGCCGCGAGAGACGGTTCAGCGCTCGGGGTCGAGTAGGACGGCGGGGCCGGGTTCGACGGCTCGGCGCCCGGGATCGAGTACGCCGGCGGAGCGGCGTCCGCCGCCGGTGGGCGGGTGCGGGCGAACGGATGGACCACCGGCGCCGGCTCGTAAGGCGGTGCGGGCTCCGACGACGGCGGGGGGCCGTAGGTCGAGGCCGGGTTCGAGGACGGTGGCGGGCCATACGTCGAGGCCGGCTCCGACGACGGCGGCGGGCCATACGTCGAGGCCGGGTTCGAGCTCGGCGGCGGGCCGTAGGTCGAGGCGGGGTTCGACGACGGCGGCGGGCCGTAGGTCGACGCCGGGGGCTCGGCCGATGGGACCTGGTACGACGACGGGGTCGGCTCCGCGGCCGGCTGGGCCGTCCACGGCTTTGCGAACGCGTCCCAGGACGACTCCGGGGCCGGTGACCGTGGGGTGCGGCTCGGCAGCGGCGGAATCGGGCCCGAGTCGTTGTCCAGTGGGGACGACGGCAGGGGCGAGGCGGAGATCGATGCGGCCGAGGACTCCGAAGCCCAGGTCGAGGCGCGGTAGGCATCAGCGGGGGCGCCGGAAGAAGCCTCAAGAGCGGAGTCGTCCGCGGACGCCGGGGCGAAGCCGTCCAGCGGAGCGGGGCCGAACGGGTCGGCCACGTCCCCCGACGACGGGTCGTCGACCGGCGGGGGCATGGAGTCGTCGGTCGGCGGCGGGCCGTACGTGCTGGCGACCGGCTCGAAGCTCGGCAACTGGTACGACGGCGGCGCTGAGCCGGCGACCGAAGCCTCGACCAGGTCGTCCTCAGGAGAAGCAGGAGAATCGGGAGAACCAGAAGAACCAGAAGAACCAGGAGACGCAAAAGCAGCAAGAGAGGACGGCGCCTCCGCGAGACCGGCGGAGCCAAGATCCTCGGACGAGGAGTCCGAGGACGGCGCCTCAGCCAGCCCGGCCGAGCCGACCTCGTACGGAGAGTCGTCCGGCTGGTTCGACGCCGAGGAGTGCGACGGTCCGATGTTCCACGGCTGACGCGGCGGCGACGGCTGCTCGGGAGCCGACGAAGAGCCGCCCGAGGTCGGCGTCTGCGTCGAAGGTGCCTCGCCGAGCTCGGCGTCCGGGTCGTCCGATTCCGCCGGCGCCTCGGCCAGGCCGGCGTCACCCGTGTCGGACGGGGACGGGCCCGAGTCGCCGAACGCCGCCATCAGCGCGGCGACCTCAGGATCCTCCTCGGCCTCCGCACCGGGTGACGCGACGCCGGCCAGGTCGGCACCCGGCCACAGCGCACCGTCGACCGGCGCGGGAGGCGGCTCGTACGCCTCCGGGAGGTCCTCGTCGACCGGCTCCTCCGGCAGCTCCGCCCCGACGGGCGGTGGCGGCGGCAGCGGTGGCAGGTCGACGGCCTCGGCGGACGCCGGCGGTTCAGCGCCGGGCGGGCCCGAAGGTCCCGCCTCGCCGCGTGCCGCGTCCCGGTTGTCCCGCTCGTCCATCAGTGCCCTCCATGACCTTGCCTGCCGCAGGCATCATCCCGCGCCCGGCGTCCCCCACGCCGGCCACGCGTCCACGGTGCCATATCGAGTCACGGAACGCTGGATCGGATGGCGTCGGGTTTGAGCGGGACGTCAGCTGCTGGACGTCGTCACCGAGGGCTTCGGCGATGCGCTGGCCGACTTCGACGTCGCGGTCGACGGTGCCGCAGAAGACGGCTCCGGCTGCTTCGACGGCTCCGGCTCCTTGCTCGGCTCGGTCGACGGCGGCGGCTGCGTCGTCGGCTCGGTCGACGGTTCCGTCGTGGGCTCGGTCGTGGGCTCTTTCGTCGGTTCCTTCGTGGGCTCGGTCGTCGGCTCCGTGACAGGCGGCGGCTGGGTCGTCGCCCGAGGCGGCTGCGTGGTCGCGGGCGGCTGCGTGGTCGTGGGCGGCTGGCCAGGGGCGGGCACGGCCGGGAAGATCCGCGACGCGCCGAACAGCTTCGACCACTTCACCGGGCCGATCTTGACCTTCTCGCCGGTGGTCGGGGCGTGGACCATGCGGCCGTTCCCGACGTAGATGCCCATGTGGTAGATCGAGCGCCAGTCGCTCGGGTCGCTGGCGAAGAACACGAGGTCGCCGGGGAGGAGCTGGTCGCCGATCCGGTCCTTGCTGGGCCGGATGTTCGGCGTGCCGTGGTACATGTCGTTGGCCACCCGCGGCACCCGGACGCCCAGCTGCCCGTAGGACCAGTAGGCCAGGCCAGAGCAGTCGAAGGTGTTCGGGCCCTCGTCACCCCAGACGTACCAGCTGCCGATCTTGCCCAGCGCGTAGTTGAGCGCTTGGAGGGCCCTGGGGTTGGCCACCATCCCTTCGACCGGGGTGTCCGGCACATTGCCGTACAGGTCCTGCTCGCGCTTGTCCTCCGCGGCCTCCAGCAGGAGGACCTGGGCGTCGTTCTGCTGCTTGAGCTGGAGGTAAGCCGTGTTCTTGAGGTTGAACTCGGCCTCGATCGGCGCGTAGATGCCCTGCGCGGTCTGCAGCGCGGTACGCGCGACCATGACCTCCTGGCGGGCCGCCGACTCCTCCTGCTCGGCGCGGAGCAGGTCGTAGGCCGCTTCCTGCCCGCCCGGCTGCGCGCCCAGGCCGGGCGCGAGCATGCCGAACTGGTGCAGGTCGTGCGCGTACTGGTCGAGGGGGCCCAGGCCGGCGGCGTGCTTGTAGGCGTCGGCGGCGGCCGAGTCGGCCTTGCTGCGCAGCTCGACGACCCGCTCGCTCGCGAGCCGGAGCTTCTCCTCGGCGTCGGTCACCGATGCCTGCGCCGCCTCGACGTCGAGGGTCGCTTGGAGTTTTCGTTGACCGAGCTGTGTGACGACGGCCTCGTCGGCGGCCAGTTTGGCCGCGAACGGGCCGCGCAGCGCGGAGGTCGACACGCTGGCCGGCGGCGCGGTGCCCGTGCCGGTGCCCGGCATGATCAGCGAGCCGGCGGCGATCGGGCGGGAGCCGGTGTCCGGAATGCCGGGACCGGGGTCGGCGTAGGCCGGGCGGGGGATCAGCGAGCACAGCATCGTGCAGACCACCGTGGCGGCGAACAGCCGCCCACGCCCGACCCGCATCCGAGGCCGTGGCGGCGCTTCCACCGGCGGACTGACCTGCACCGATACGGGTGCCTGCCAATCGTCGCCAGGGTATGCCGCAGCCCTCAGTACCAGCCCCTCCATCGCCACCGTCCCCAGTCGGCTAGCCACGCCCAAAGGTCGACCGTCGCCGGTCGATCAGTCGGTCTGCCGCCCGACCGTGTTCCTGCCCACTTTTGTTTACCGTACGAAGGCGAGAGCCGTCGAGTGGTGATCAATGTCAGGTTCGGCGAGTGCAGGTGAATGCGGGTGGAACAAAGGGTCCGACGTACGCTGGCCCCGTGGACGCAGGGTTGAAGCGCGAGATCGAGGCCAAGGTCGCGGCCGGTGAGCGGCTGAGCAGGGAGGACGGTGTCGCGCTCTACGAGAGCGACGACCTCGTCTGGCTGGGGCGGCTGGCCCACCAGGTGCGCACCGACAAGAACGGCGACCGGGTGATGTTCAACGTCAACCGGCACCTGAATCTCACCAACGTCTGCTCGGCGAGCTGCGCATACTGCTCCTTCCAGCGCAAGCCGGGCGAGAAGGATGCCTACACCATGCGCATCCACGAGGCGGTGGCGAAGGCCAAGGAGATGGAGGATGAGCAGCTCACCGAGCTGCACATCGTCAACGGCCTGCACCCGACGCTGCCGTGGAAGTACTACCCGAAGGTCCTCCGCGAGCTGAAGTCCGCGCTGCCGGGGGTCAACCTCAAGGCGTTCACCGCGACTGAGATCCAGTGGTTCGAGAAGATCTCCGGCCTGCCCGCCGACGAGATCCTCGACGAGCTCATGGATGCCGGCCTGGAGTCGCTGACCGGCGGCGGCGCCGAGATCTTCGACTGGGAGGTCCGGCAGCACATCGTCGACCACGCCACCCACTGGGAGGACTGGTCGCGCATCCACCGCCTCGCCCACAGCAAGGGCCTCCGCACACCGTCCACAATGCTCTACGGGCACATCGAGGAGCCGCGGCACCGCGTCGACCACGTGATGCGCCTCCGCGAGCTGCAGGACGAGACCGGCGGCTTCACCGTGTTCATCCCGCTGCGCTACCAGCACGACTTCGTCGACTCGGCCGACGGCAAGATCCGCAACCGGCTCCAGGCGCGCACGAAGATGGCCAGCCCGGCGGAGTCGCTGAAGACCTTCGCGGTGTCGCGGCTGATGTTCGACAACGTCCCGCACGTGAAGTGCTTCTGGGTCATGCACGGGCTGTCGGTCGCGCAGCTCAGCCTCAACTTCGGCGTGGACGACCTCGACGGCTCGGTCGTCGAGTACAAGATCACGCACGACGCGGACAGCTACGGCACGCCCAACACCATGCACCGCGAGGACCTGCTGCACCTGATCTGGGACGCCGGGTTCCAGCCGGTCGAGCGCAACACGAAGTACGAGATCGTGCGCGAGTACGAGAAGCCGACCCCGCTGGCCGAGCGGCGCTCGGAACCGCAGAAGGTCTGGGCCTGACCTAAGGCGCCAAAAGCCTAAAGGCCCGAGACGATCCGGACGACGGCGTGACCGCAGCCCCAGGAGGCGGTCACGCCCGCGCCGCCGTGCCCGTAGTTGTGGACGACGTCCAGCCCGTTGACCCGCTCGTGCTCCAGGCGCACGGTCGGCCGGTAGGGCCGGATGCCGACCCGGTGGTCGAGCACCTTCGCGGTCGCCACGCGCGGGTCGATCGTCGCGCACATCTGGATGAGCCGCGCCGAGACGTCCAGGTTGGGCTCGCGGTCCCAGCGACCCGGCTCGATGCTGCCGCAGAGCGCCAGGTTCGGCCCATGCGGCAGGCAGGCGATCGGCAGCGCCGACTCGTCGTGCTCGCAGAAGAACTCGTCGATCCCCGGGTTCTCGACCACGACGATCTGGCCCCGGGTGGGCACGAGTGACTCGTCGCCGGTGAGCTTGCCGGCGTAGACCCCGGTGCAGTTCACGACGATCTCGTCGCCCTCGGCCGCCTCCGTCAGGGCGTCGACGCTGCGCCGTTCGACCGGGGTGCCCGTCGCATCGAGCCTTTCCCGGAGGTACCGCAGGTAGACCGGCATGTCGACGAGCGGCGCCGAATACCACCACCCCACGACGAACCCGTCCGGCAGTTCGTCCGCCGTCGCCGCCCGGAATCCCGGCAGCGCGGCCATCCAGGCCGGCGGGTCGACCGGTGTCCGGGCCGCCTCCAGCCCGAACCCGTCGCGCACGCCGGTCGTGTCCGGATCGCCCGTCAGCCCCAAAAGGATCTGTCGGGTTTCATCACTCCAGGGAAAGATCCGTTCATCTTTTGCCAAATACGGACCCCAGATCGCGCCCGCGGCGAAAGACGTGGTGTCGAGATCCAACTCCGCGGCGCGGACCGTGACGCGATATCCGGCCTCGGCCAGGCAAATCGCCGTCGTCAATCCAGACACCCCGGCTCCGACCACCACGACCCCGCGTCCGGTGTGCATACGACGACAGTAGGCCATCGTCGTCATCAAGTGAATACGCGCGGTTGCATAGATCCTTGGTGATGAGGTGGAATCGAATCTCGCCGACGGACAGCCGTGGGGGGTGCAAATGTCGCAAACACCGTCGGCCGGCACCTTTCTCGTGCTCGGCGAGGTGCACACCGCCCTGCTGCAGAGTTCGGCCGCGCTGCCGGTCAACGCGTGCGAGCGGCTCGTGCGGCTCGTCGGCGGCGAGCGCGTCCGCCGGTACGAGCGGCCCATCGCCCACGTGTGCTCGCCGAGCGTGCTGACCGGCGTCGACTGCCGGCTCGCCACGCCCGACGGCGCCCGCGTGCGGGCCATCGGTACTGTCGCGAGCCGCGTCGCGATCACGGGCGGTCACCTGCTGCAGGCCTCCTCGCGGGTCGGCCTGGAGCCGAGCGCCGACCGGCGGCGGCTGCCCTGGTCGCAGTACCTGGCCCGGCCCGGCCGCGCCGAGGTGATCGCCAAGCGGCTCGACGCCGCGGGCCTGGCCCGCGGGTTCATCGACGCCGAGCCCGACGAGACGGTGCTCGACCTGGCCAGCGTCAGCACGCGGCTGGTCGACGAGGTGCAGAAGTCGCCCGCCCTGGACCGGAGGGCCCCGCTGCGGGCCGGCCGGACCAAACTGCGGTGGGCGGCGCTGGTGACGGAGGGAGAACCGGCTGGGCCGTCGCTCACGGTGGCGAGCGGCGGAGCTAGGACGTTGGTGGTGCAGTGCCGCGCCGTCGATGTGGACACGATCAGTGACTTCTGTGACGACGTCGCGCTGCACGACTGGCTGCTGACCACCCTGCTCCATGTGATCGAGAGCAGCCGCATGGGAAACGACGATCACGTCAAGGTCATGGCCCGGCTCCGGCCCGCGGTCGAGCATCTGCTGCACCTGTGGATGCCCGAGGCGCGGCTCGCCAAAGGCGAAGGAGCGGGGGAGGCGGCCGCCCAGCTGTGGCGCAGCCTCGAGGACCGGCCCGGGATGAGTCGTCAATGGCGGTCGTGTGTCGATCGGATCAGGGACCAGTTGGCGCTGAACACGATCGCGTTGTTCGGCGCCCGGCTCGGGGAGGGCAGCCGGTGACCGAGGGGGGAACCACACGTCCCAGGGACGTGTTGGCACAGTCGAAGATCATCAAGAAAATGTTCTTGTCGGTGGGCATCGGCACGATCGCGTACCTGCTGACGAATGTCTTGATCGAACAGATCGAGGAGCCGCAGATCTGGGCGATCACGCTGTCGCTGCTGATCGGCGGCTACACGTTCCTCACCCAGTTCATGCACGATCTGGAAAACCGGATGCAGTCGGTGGAGAAGGCCGAGTCCGAGCATTCCCAGCGGGTCGGGCAGCTGGTCGACAGCCGCTTC
Source organism: Dactylosporangium sp. AC04546 (assembly GCF_022095675.1). Lineage (GTDB taxonomy): Bacteria > Actinomycetota > Actinomycetes > Mycobacteriales > Micromonosporaceae > Dactylosporangium. The sequence continues at coordinate 8,331 of NZ_JAHYSG010000134.1, forward strand.
ACGGCGATCGACGAAGTGCTGCGCGACAAGCTCGTCGAGATCGACAAGGTCGTGCAGGGCGGGTTCGCGAAGATCAACGAGGCGACCCAGCTGTTCGGGCTGGTCGAGGCGTCCGCGCTGCGCACCGACGCGGTCACCCAGCTTGTGCGGCACTCCACGCAGATCGACCCGCAGGCCCCCGAGCTGGTGTTCCGGTTCGCGCAGGCCGAGATCAGCCGGATGTCGGAGTTCCTGAAGGAGCTCAGCGAGGGCGGGAACGTCACCTACGAGGGCGAGGACCGCGACTGGATGCTGTCGCTGGCCGGCAACTGCCGGTCGAGCATCGACGCGATCAGCCTCACCACCGTCGATGCGCGGGGATCGGGGTTCGTCGACGGCAGCCTGTGGACCAGCGACCTGGGGCAGCGCTATCTGGAGGTACAACGGGATGCTCTTGATCGAGGAGTGCGAATCAGGCGCGTGTTCATCCTCGACCGTCCCGGCCTGGCCGACGACCCGATGTTCATGGAGAACTGCTTCCTGCAGAAGGAGATGGGCATCGAGGTGCGGTTGCTCGACACGCGGGCGATCCCGGGGACCCGGCGCAGCTCGCTGTTCGACTTCATCCTGTTCGACGACGTCATCAGCTACGAGTCGACGCCGGCCTCCAGCATCGACGGCTCGATCCGCCCGACGATCGTCACCACCCGCCTGGAGCTGCGCGCGACCCGGGTCAAGGACCGCCTCCTGCGGTTCAAGGACCTCTACAGCTCGGCCCGGCCGATCCACTCAGCCGATGAAAACGTACTGAAGGCGATCGACCGCGGCGAGCGGTAGGACGATCCCCTCGTCCCCGCCCCGCCGCACGACGTCTTCGCTCAGGCCCGCTTCGATCGCCACCTGGCTCAGGATGGTGCGCACCGCCTGCTCGGTGGCGAAGAAGCGGCTGCCGAGGACGGAGAGGGAGCGGTACGCGCTGAACGGCGCCGCGGCCGGGTTGACCTGCATGACGGCCGGCAACCGCCCCCACTCGCTCGGATACGCGCCCTCCCACGGCCGTGGGACGGCGACGGCGCGGCCCTCGTGGCGCAGCAGGCCCAGCCGGAGCAGCTGCCAGACCGACGCCAGATAGGCGCACGACCAGCGACGATGCCGGTCGGGCTCGTCCCAGAGCTGCACGTCGACGAAGATCGAGTGCCGGTTGGCCGCGTTCTGGGCCGGCGGGCGCCAAGGCTGCAGGCCGCCCATCGCCTCGCCGCCGGCGCCCGTCGGCGAGCGCTCGCCGTTGCTCAGCCAGCCGGTCTCGCCGACCGGCGGCCGTGAGCCGTTGGTGCCGGGCGGCGGGTCGGCGACGATCCGCTCCTCGACCAGCCGGGCCAGCTCCACTCCGTCGGCCTCGGCGCACGCCGACTCCCGCGCGATGTAGTCGATGCGCACGCCGTTGGCCTCGGCGGCGGCCAGCAGCATCGGCAGGATCTCGCTCGGCGGCTGCTTCGGCCCGAAGTAGTCGTCGATCAGGAAGCAGGTGCTCAGCCGCGGCGACCGGCCGGTGATCGCGCGGCGGTGGATGTCGAGGGAGGCGCTGACCCAGGGTGCGAGCTGCGCGAAGTGGGCCTTCAGGCGCTCGGGGCCGTCGCGGAAGTCCTCGAAGTACAGATGACCGACCTCGATCGACAGGTGCGACAACGGCAGCGATGCGCTGCGCGGCTCGGCCCCCGCTTCCCGGAACGTCGCCGCACCGCCCATCTACAGCCCTTCCCAGGCGTTGTCGTCGACCAGCCGCTGGGCGAGCCGTTCGAACGCGTCGAGGGTCTCCTGGTTGGCGATCTGGCGCAGCTTGACATCGTCGTCGGCGATGAGCTGCTCGCGCCACTGGAGCACCGGGTCGAGCGGGACGCTGCCCAGCACCAGCGTGCGACCCAGGCCGTGCTTGCCGGCCAGGCGCTGCAGCTCGTAGTTGCAGTCCTCGAGCCAGGCCACCTGGGCCGGGCGCAGGCCGGCGAGGTCGTCGGAGCTGGGGTCGACGACCGCGGTGCGCACGAAGCGGATCTGCCGGGTCAGCTCGTCGCGGTCGTGGCCGAGCCGGGCGCCGGTCTCCAGGATGCCCTGCTCGCCGAAGACCAGGTCGGCGGCGGCGATGATGTGCTGGCGGGTCCAGCGGTGGAAGACCAGCCAGCGGCTCGTGACCGACTGCAGCTGCGGCTCGGCCGTCGCGGCCAGCACCGTCTCGACCGCGTGCGAGCGCCCGGCGCTCAGGTCGATCAGCGACAGGTCGTACTCCTCTTCCAGCTTGAGGAAGAGGTCGGCGCAGCGGCGCACCATCTCCGGGGAGCTGGGCAGCTCGCCGCCGCCGCTGTCGCCGGGGAAGAGCACCAGCCGGCCGGAGCGCAGTGGCTGGTGGCGCAGCGATTCGCCCTCGGACTCCGACCAGACGTCGACCGAGTACGGCTCGCCGATGCGGCCCTGCAGGTAGGAGTGCAGGCCGCGGCCGCGCTTGCCGTGGAGGAGGCCCTCGATCTGGAACACCGTGCCCGCCGTGGGCGAGCCGAAGTCGAAGTCGAGGTAGCAGACGTCGCCGCCCTGGAGCGCTCTGCGGTACACGATGTTGCTGCTCGTCACCGACCGCCCGGTGCCGCCCTTGTCCGAGGTGGCGAAGACCAGCATCTCAGCGGGCCCCGCTCGCGTCGCGCCGGGCGGCGCTGAGCCGGTCGAGGTCGACGAGCACCTGCGCGGCCAGGGCCGCGGCGGTGCCGGGCCGGGTCCGCATCACGTCGTGGGCCCGGCGGAGGGACGCGCCGGCCGACTTCAGCGCCTCGCGCATCGACGGCCCGGCGTCGGCGGAGATCCGCAGCAGCTCCTGGTCGTAGATGTGGTCGGCCTCGGCCAGCAACTGGGTGGCGTGGTTGATCAGCGCCGGGCTGCGCAGCGGCGGGCTGTCGATCAGGGTCGCCGCGGCGACCAGGCAGCTGATCACCCGCTCCGAGTAGTACCAGGACGGGGCCTCGCCGGACGGGGGCAGCGCCGGGTAGATGGCCGACGGCTGGTCCCACAGCCCGGCGGCCGGGCCCTGCTCGATGCGCCGTCTGGTGATGTGCTCCCACACCTCGTCGACCAGGTTGGTCATCTCGTTGCGCTGGTCGACCCGGTTGATCAGGCCGGCGACGCGCAGCGTCTGCTTGAGCAGCTGGGTGGAGAAGTCGGCCAGCTCCCAGCTGAGCATCGGGCCGCCGACCTCCTCGCTGCCGTCGAGCTGGAACGGGAAGCCGGGCAGGTGCAGGGCGAGCGCCGGGTCGTTGTCGGAGATGGGGCGGCGGGTGATGCGGGAGCGTTCGGCCAGCTCCTCCAGCACCTGGCCGATCCGCACCGGGTCGGACTCGTTGTCGACCCGGTTGACGCTCATGTCGAGCACCACCATCGACGACACCAGCAGGCTCAGGTAGTCGGACTGGGAGCCGTCGACCGTCATCCAGGGCACGTTCTCCAGCGGCCAGCGCTCGTCGCCGAAGCGGGCGATCGTCGACCAGTACGACAGGGTCAGGTCGTAGCGGATCTGCAGGGCCCGGGCCAGGCGCTGCTGCTCGTCGTCGAGCAGGCCCAGCAGACGGGTGCGCTCGGAGAACAGGTGCTGCATGCAGTCGAGCGCGACCGCGGTGAAGTAGGCGTAGGGCGCCGCCAGCGCGTAGCCGGCGGGCTGCAGGACGCCCTCGGCGCTGGTGTCCACCCTGGGTGCGCCCTTGGTGATGCCCCAGGACCAGCCGCACTCGAAGACCTTGTTGTCGTTGTCGAGGTCCGGTACCTCACCGAGGCCGAACGTCACGTCGCGCAGACCGGCCCGGATCTCCTCGATCCCGACCTGGAAGTCCTGGCGGATCCGGCTCCGCGACTGCCGCGACTGGTTGATCATCTGCAGCAGGTTGGTGCCCTCGGGCGAGTCCGGATCCAGGACGTACACCGTGAAGCTGCGCATCAGGCCGATCATGGCGCCGGTCAGCCGCTGGCTGGCCAGCTCCTCGATGCGGCGCACGTCGTCGCGCAGCTGCTGGCGGGTCAGGACCCGGCGGAAGACCTTGGCGAAGCCGATGATCGCCAGGGTCAGCCGGATCGAGATGGCGAACGAGTCCACCACGTCGAGCGAGCGCTGCGCCTCGGTCGGCTCGCGCTCGTCGTCGATCGCCGTGAAGTAGCCGCCGCCGCCGAACGTCGGGCGTCCATCCTCGTCGATGTACGTCGTGAGGTACTCGTGGATGACCTGCACCAGGCGCTGCGGCACCTCGACGCTGTCGCCGAGCACCTCCAGCGCGCGCTCGACGTCCTCGGCGGTCTCGTTGGGCTGGTCGAGCTTGAAGGTCGGGACCTCGGTCGCCGGACCCATCAGGCACAACAGCTGCTCGGCATCACTGATCGAATTGCGCTGGCGCCGGCCTTCCCAGACCCAGGTGCCCTTCTGAAAGGACGTGCGCGACATGGCGCGCCACGATTCGAGCAACTGTTGACGGGGCTGGATCCTCATGGGCCTCCCACCGCACGCTTATTCAGTCGATCGTCGCTCCCGCCCGACCCAGGGCGAGGATCATGCCCTTGTATTTCGGCTTGATGACCTCACCCGAGAATACCGGCTCGACGGTGACCTCTTCAACGAGCGGTTTCAGGCTCTGCCGGACATCGTCGACCGTCACCGAGACGGCGGGATACCGGATTCCCCCGACCGTGTACCCCGGGGACTGCGCCATGAAGGCCGCCGCGAATGGCGCCCCGGGCCGCAGGGCGTGCACGAACTTCTGCAGGGCCTCGTCGAATTCGCCCATCTCCTCGGACATCGACTCGGCCACGAAGAACATCGTGCCTAGGTCCCACCGGCCGCGCTCCAGCTTGAACAGGTCGCCGGGCTGCACCCGCACCCGCCCGGCCGCGACCCGCGGGTTGATCAGGCCATAGGGCGAGTCCTCCTTGGCCGCGAGCACCGCCCAGAACGGGTCCCAGATCGGCCCGAAATCCGGCAGCTGGTCGCCCAGCCAGGCCAAATTCGATCGACTGCGCTCGAAGAGCGTCACACTGTCGCAGAACGGCAGCATCGCCATCATCGGGTAAAGGTTGGCGCCCGCCCCGACGTCCACCCCGTGCGCCCCATGGTTCGGCGCATGGGTGATGAAGAAATCTCGCACCATCTGCAAGATCTGGCGATCATCCTCGATGAGGGTCGCGTAGTTGTCCAGCACGTACTGCGCCGGGTCGAACGAATCCCATGGGTAGGCCGAATTGGCGTGCTCCTGCGTGGCCGCCGACGGCGTCCCCATGTTCATAGCCGGCTCTCCATCCGGTCAGCGGGTCAGCTGGAGCGGTGCGAATCCAGGCCGGCTGGGATCGAGATCCGGGCGGACTCGCGCCCGGGGCTGGGAAAACATGCCCCTGGGGCGATTCGACCGTGAACAGGACTCAACGGGATGGTAACGCACCGTTACGACGAAATCGAGGCATGTTACTGGAGTGACGGGTGGTGCGAAAGGCCGCATCGTACGGTCCAGCGCTACCCGGCGTCCAACGCGGGAAACGAGCCAGTTTCGTCGACGACCTGTTGGAGGGCCGCCGGTTGTCCGTCGATGTCGTGTATCCGACTGGCGGTGCCCGGCGGATGGTGTCCGCCGCGGCGGCGTTACGCTGGGCAAACCATGTCTCCGTTCCTGAAGTACACGCTCGCCCGCCTCGGTCTCTTCGTGGCCGTCGCCGCGGCGACTCTCGCGGTGCCGTTCGACGTCAGCGTGCCGCTGAAGCTCATGATCGCGGTCCTGGTCTCCGCGGTGCTGGCCTTCTTCCTGTTGAGGGGCCTGCGCGAGGAGGCGTCCGTCCAGGTGGTCGGCGCGGCCCAGCGCCGCACCCAGAAGCGCGACCGGCTGCGGGCCGCGCTGAACGGCGACGACGAGTCGCCCTAAAACGGGCAAAACGCTGCAATTCGGCAGTTCATCGGGTGAGAATTCGGGTGGCTTCCCATCGCCACCCGAGGAGACCCGATGCCCCGCAGGCTGCTCCCGGCGCTCATGCTCGCCGGTCTTGTCGCGCTCGTCGCCGTGAACCCCGCCAGTGCCGCGCCCGCGCGCGAGAGCGCCCACTACTCGGTCGACGGGGTGCGGACCTGGGACGACCGCAACCGCGTGGCCGGCACCGGCGCCGCGATCGACGGGCTGGAGGACGGGCGGGCCGACGTCACCGCCACCCCGGCCGAGGCGCGCGCCATCGAGCGGCTCGGCTACCGGGTCACCCGGGACCGGGCCGAGAACTTCCCCAAGGCCGACGCCGGCTACCACAACTACGCCGAGATGGTCGCCGAGCTCGACCAGGCGGCCAAGGACCACCCGGCCATCCTGCGCAAGACCAGCATCGGCACGTCGTACCAGGGCCGCGACATGCCGCTGATCAAGATCTCCGACAACGTGGCGAAGGACGAGAACGAGCCGGAGTTGCTGTTCAACGCCCACCAGCACGCGCGTGAGCACCTGACCGTCGAGATGGCGCTGTACCTCGTGCGGCTGTTCACCGACAACTACGGCAAGGACGCGCGGATCACCAAGCTGGTCAACACGCGCGAGATCTGGATCGTGCCGGACATGAACCCGGACGGCGGCGAGTACGACATCGCGACCGGGTCCTACCGCTCCTGGCGCAAGAACCGCCAGCCCGCGCCCAACTCGTCGGCGATCGGCACCGACCTCAACCGCAACTGGGGCTACAACTTCGCCTGCTGCGGCGGCTCGTCCTACATGCCGTCATCCGATACCTACCACGGCCCGGCGGCGTTCTCGGCGACCGAGACCAAGCGCCTGCGCGACTTCGTGCTGAGCCGGCGCATCAAGGGCGTGCAGCAGATCAAGGCGTCGATCGATTTTCACACGTACTCCGAGCTGATTCTCTGGCCGTACGGCTACACGATGGACCCGACCGCGAAGAACCTGAACGCCGACCAGCAGGCCACCTTCAAGGCGCTCGGCACCCAGATGGCGAAGACCAACAACTACACGCCGGAGCAGTCGAGCAGCCTCTACATCACCGACGGCTCGATCATCGACTGGCTGTGGGCGACGCAGGGCGTGTGGGCCTACACCTTCGAGATGTATCCGACGTCGCCGGAGAAGGGCGGCTTCTACCCACCGGCGAGCGTGATCGCGGCTCAGACGGCCCGCAACAAGGAGGCGACCCTTCTACTGGCCGAGTACGCCGACTGCGCCTATCGCGCGATCGGCAAGCAGCAGGAATACTGCTACACCCAGTAGTCCTCCGAGAGCTCGATGACGGCGAAGTAGGCGCCCGTCGAGTCCATCACGCGGGCGTACCAGCCCGCCGCCACCGGATGGGGGGAGCGGGCGACCTGCCCGCCGAGCTCGCGCACGCGCTCGCAGGCCGTGACGCAGTCCTCGACCATGAAGCAGGCCGTCCAGTGGTCGGGCACGCTCAGGTCGGGGAACCGGTGGTCGATCGGGACCAGGCCACCGACGGTGTCGTTGAGGTGGTGGAACTCGAAGTACGGGTCGCCCGGCGTGCTCTCGGCCTCCAGCGTGTGCCAGCCGAAGACCTCCTTGTAGAAGGTCTCCGTGCGGCTCGTGTCGTGCGCCGCCAGCTCGTACCAGCAGATCGCCCCCGGCTCGAAGGACACCTGCGCGCCGACGAACCGGCTGCGCAGCCAGGTGCCGAACAGCGCGCCGCCGGCGTCGAAGAAGACGCCCGCGGTGCCGAGGTCGCGGATGCTCACCGGGGGCACCCGCACGGTGCCGCCGGCGCGCTCGACCGCCTCGGCGGTGCCAGCCGGGTCGTCGGTCGAGATCGAGATCATCCAGGCGGCCTTGCTGCCCTGGCGCAGGCCGGCGGCGGCCCGTCCGTTGAGCGTGAAATGCCCGTCGTCGTTGAACGCCCAGCCGAACAGCCCGCCGTAGAACGCGCGCGCCGCGGCCGGATCGGGGCTTGCCACCTCCGCCCAGCACGGCGTACCCGGTGCGTAACCCCTTACTCGCATTCCGCGTCCTCCCGGTTGTCACACTGTTTCGAGATAGTGACACCCGTCAGGTGATCACGACAGCCCGTCCAACGGTGTAGGAAGCGGTCGTGAGTGCAGGACATCGAGACGCGAAACGGCTCGTGTCAAAACGACGAACAGCCGATTGAGACCTCGCGCCTCGGCCGCAACGATGTCGGCCGGTTCGACGACGATCACATGGTCGTACTCGAGGCCCTTCGCGAGTCCCGCGGGGAGCACGGTGACGCGGCCGTCGTCTCCCGACCCGTCCGCGGGATCGGCGATCGTGATGCCGTTCGCCCGCAGTGCGGCCGCGATCGTGTCCGTAGACGCGTCTGCGGTGATGACGCCGATCGATCCGTCGAAGGCGAGCGCGGCTTGGACCGTCCTCACCGTTTCCGATTCGATCGATTGAGTTGTACCGATGTGCAGCGCGCCGTCGGACCGCAGTGACCTGGCCTCGGGGACATTGACGCCGAGCGCTGGCAGGAGTCGGTTGGCGAGTGCGACGACCGCGGCGGGCACCCGGAAGCCGGTCGTCAGGGGTACAACTCGGGCATCCGGCTTGCCGAGATGGGCAAGAAGATCACGCCAGTCGCGGGTGGCCCACGGCGCCGTGCCCTGGGCGAGATCGCCGAGCAGCGTGATCGAGCCGTGCTCGCTGCGCCGGGCGATGACGCGCGCCTGCATCGGGGAGAGGTCCTGGGCCTCGTCCACGACGACGTGGCCGAAGCTGGCCACCCGGTCGATGAGCCCGGCCGCCTCGTCGACGAGCACCGCGTCGGCGGCGGTCCAGCGGGCCGACTTGGCAGTCTTGGGCGGCTTCGCCCAGGTGATCACTTTTTGCTCATCGGACGAAAGAAGATCGTCGGCCGGATCGCTCAGCACCTCGAACACGAGCTGCTCCGGCGTGACCGCCGGCCACACCCGGTCGAGCACCTCGGCGACCGGCGCGACCTTGCCCATCCGCCGCTGCCAGGCCTCGCTGGGCGAGTCGCCGCGGCGAGCCTCGGACTGGAGCATGAGCAGCGAGACGATCCGGGCGCGGACCCGCTCGCGGCCGATCCCGTACGGCGGCGCCTCGCGGCGCACGTCGTCGACGATCCTTCGGAGGGCCTCGGTGGAGATCCGCCAGCGGTAGGAGCCGTCGGAGACGATGAGCGGCTCCTCCGGCTTGCCGATCTTCGCGTGCAGGCGCCGCGCCAGTACCGCGGCCATCCTCGGGTCCTGCTTGACCTCGGCCGCCTGCGGCGTGTCCTGGGCCTTCACCGGGGTCCTGAGCAGCTCCTCGATCGTCGACTGCTGCACCTCGACCTCGCCGAGGGTGGGCAGGACGCTGGCGATGTAGTGCAGGAAGGCGGTGTTCGGCCCGACGATGAGCACGCCGGCCCGGCGGAGCCGCTCGCGGTGCAGGTACAGCAGGTAGGCGGCCCGGTGCAGCCCGACCGCCGTCTTGCCGGTGCCGGGCGCGCCCTGCACGCAGATCGACTCGTCGAGCTCGGCCCGGACCAGCTCGTCCTGCTCCGGCTGGATGGTGGCGACGATGTCGCGCATCGGGCCGACGCGGGGCCGTTCGATCTCCTCAAGGAGGATGCGGCTGGTTTCGTGCTCCTCGCCGGCTTGGAGGTTCTCGTCTTCGAAGCTCGTCAGTGTTCCCTTGACGAACCCGAACCGCCGCCGGACCTTCACTTCCTGTGGGTCCCGGGCGCTGGCCTGGTAGAACTTGCGCGACAGCGGGGCGCGCCAGTCGAGCACCATGGGCTCCCCGGCGGCGTCGGTGACGTGCCGGCGCCCGACGTGAAACCGGTCGTCGTCGATGTCGAGCCGCCCGAAGAAGAGCGGCGTGTCGGGGTTGTCGGCGAGTTCGGCGATGCGGCGGGCCATGTGTCGGCCGAGCGTTTCGGCGGTGTAGGCGTCACCGGCGACCTTGTCACCCACGGCGAAGAGATCTTCGGCGCGTTCCCGCATCCGGCGGAGCGCTTTGCGGGAGGCGTCAAGATGGGCTCGCTCGGCGGCGAGCTCTTCTTCGAGGCGTTCTTGGTGGCGTTCTTGGTGGCGTTCTTGGTGGCGTTCTTGGTGGCGTTCTTGGTGGCGTTCTTGGTGGCGTTCTTGGTGGCGTTCTTGGTGGCGTTCTTGGTGGCGTTCTTCGGTTGCGGGCACGTTGATCCTCTTCGAGGTCTCGGTCGGCTCGCTCGCGTATCCAGGGGGCGCGACCCTGGCGCGTGGGACGTCCGCTGCGGTGGCTACCTCACCGCGGCCGTCAAGCGGCCAACAACATTACGCCCGGTGTGCCGCCCGCTCCAACGAATTACGAGCAACGGCCACGCCGCGCCCCAGGCAAGCGGATACAGGGCGCTGCACTGTTGCCGCGGCTGAAGTGACCTCAGTCGGTGCCAACGATGTCGGCCGGGGTAAAAGTTCTGACTTCGGGATGGCCGGCCAGTGTTTCGTCCGCGCCGCCGGGGACCAGAAGGCGAACGTGAGCCCGGCCAGACCTGGCGGTGGTAGGCAAGTGGCCCGGCGCCGTAGGTCACCGAGATCGCGCTGCGTGAGCGGTTTGGCCTGCCATCGACATTCGCCGACGAGGACTGGTTGATCACGTCATGGGACCGCGGTACGCCGGGTGCGAACGGTCGTGGAACGCTGCCAGCAGGCCAGTAGGCTCTGAGGTGACGAGCCGTTCCTCGTCGGTGCATATGCGTTCGGCGCCGTCCTCGAACCGGGCACCGATGTGGACGCGGTGCAGATGGCGTTCGTGCTGAACCTACCGGCCGATGAATTGACCTGGTGCGCGCAACCGCAGTCGTGCGTCGGTCATCCACCGTCCGTTGCGCGTCTGGTCATTGGACGGGCCGGACACCAACGCGGTGGACGCGCTCGACCGAGGCGAGGCCGAAGACCTGCGCATGTCGGCACCCACCGCCGTCGAGCGGCACGAGCCACCTGTGGGACGCGGTACACGGGTACCTGGACCTGCTGGGTGCCCAGACCGGCCAGCGCGATACCCACGCGTAGCCGATGGGCGTTGATGTCTCATGGACGGTACCTCCGATGATCTCACCGGGTTGGTCGATCAGCTCCGCCGCGATCGCCGCACGGATCCCTATCGCGGCCGGCGCGAGTATTCGCAGGCGGCCCGCGACCTGGCCGACCGCTGTACCGCGCTGATCGCCGCCGGCGATGCGGCGACGGTGGTTCCTGTGCTGCGGAAGGCGGTCGACCGGATGACAACTGCGTTGATGTACATGGACGACTCGTCCGGTGTGGTCGGCGACGACCTGCAGCAGATCATGGAGCTGTACGCGCGGGCCTGCATCGCGGCACCGCAGAACCCGAGGCGGCTGGCCGGCTGGTTGGTGAAACTCGAGTGCGACGGCCCAGGCTGGCCGCGGATCGTGCTGCGCGACTTCGCCCCGGCGCTCGGTTCGCCCGGGCTGGCGGAGGTGGAGCGGCTGGTCGCCGATCGGGCTGAGACGGCAGATCCCGAGTCATGGATAGGACTGTTCGCGGCCCGGGATCTGCGCGAGCAGTTGGCTGAGGTGTCCGGTGACATCGATCGGCACGTCAAAGTACTGGCCGAGCAGCTGACCAGCGCCGTGCAGTACGCGCGGATTGTCGACGCGCTGCGTGCGGCCGGCCGGTCGGGGGAGGCGATCTCCTGGGCGCGGCGCGGGCTGGGGGAGAAAGCCGGTTGGCCACACGCCGATCAGCTCCGCGACACGCTGGTGGTGTTGCTGCTCGAAGAGGGTGACAGCGAGGCCGCGTTGGCGGTGCGACGGGCGGAGTTCGAGCTGCACCCGACGCTCGATGCCTTCCGGGCATGGGTCTGTACCGCAGTACAGGCCGGCGCTGCCGACCCGACGTCGGTAGCGGTCGAGCGGCTACGACAACGCGCCGCCGAGCAGCCCATTTACGCGTCTGAACTGGTCGACGTGCTGATGGCGGTCGGTGAAGACGGCGAAGCCTGGACGATCGGCCGGGCGAACGCCGACCGGCTCGGCCGGCAGCGTTGGGTTGGATTGATCGAGCGGCGGAGCACGACCGAGCCGGCCGATGTGATCGAGCCGTACCAGGATCTCGTCGAGGAGCAGGTCGGCGAGAGCGGGGACAAGCACCGGTACCGCCGCGCGCTGCCGCTGCTCTCGGCCTTGCAGGCGGCCTGCCGGGCGGCCGGACAGGACGATCGGTTCGCCGCTTACCTGGCCGACTTCCGCGGCCGGCACCGGCGCAGGCCGACGTTGATCAAGACACTCGACGGCGCCGGATTCCGCGCGTAGGAAGTGCGCCAGGTCGTGGGACGTCCACTGCGGTGGCTACCTCACCGCGGCCGTCAAGCGGCTACCCGCAGTACGCGTGACGTCGATCCGGTTCCACCGAATTACGCCCCGGGCCGTCCGCGACACGTGTCGAGGTCGGACGCGCTATGCCCCTGCTGGACGCGTCGGCAAAGGTCGTCGAGGTGCTGCCGGAGCACGGCCCGGAGGGTCGCCGGCGGGGCGAGGTCGGGACGGATCAACCCGTGCACGGTAAGGCCGTCGACCAGGGCGTAGATCCGTTCCACCTCGATCGGGTCGGTCGCCCCGAGCCGGGCCAACATGTGGCCGAACGCCCTGCCCAGCAACTCGTAGGTTTCGTCCCGCAGTGCGGCCAGCGCCGGGTCTACCTGGGACCGCGCGATGAACGCCAACCAGACCTCGCACTCGGTCCGCCGTTCGTCGTCCAGCGGCAGTATCTCGGCGATCTTCTGCTCGACGATCTGCCGCGGATCCTGGCCCAGGTCCACCGCCTCGATCCGGCCGGCGACCCGTTCAGCAGCCTGGCGCATCGCGAACTGGTGCAGTTCGGACTGGGTGGCGAAGTAGTGCCGTAACGATCCAGTCGCGAGACCGGCTTCGCGGGCCACCTCTCGGACCGACGCCCGTTCGAGGCCGTCGCGTCGGATCACCCGCCAGACGGCTTCGGCCAGAAGCTGGCGGCGTTCATCCGGGTCGACCTGTCGAGGCATGGCTCTTTGTAGCACGGTCGTGCTACTTTGCCGAAGTGGCACGACTGTACTAGTTCGGGGAGCGTCATGAAGTTCTGGCTCGTCGCGGCGGCCACCTGGGCGGTCGTCAATGCTGTCGTGCTCATCCTGGCCCCGGCCGCATCCCCGCTGCACTGGGGAACGGACCACCATGTGATCGACGGCGGCGAGCAGGTCATTGCCGCCAACGTCGTGCTCGCGGAGGTGCTGGCATTGGCGGCCGTGGTACACCTGCTGACCCGGCGACGCACGTCACCGGATCTCGCGGCGCGGGCGCCGTCGACACCACGGGCTCGCGCCGAGGTGCTGGCCGTTCTGGGCTACGGCGCGGTCCTGCAGGCGGGTGGATGGCTGCTCGGGCGGGCAATGGGCTGGCATCCAATCGGCTTCCACCTGGCCGGCTCGGTCGTCGGGACCCACGACACGGTTACTCCCGCCGAGGCGATGACCTGGGCCGTCTACAACGTCGTCGGCTACGCGGCGCTACCGTACGCCTGGTTTCGCCGCCGCTACAGCGCCGAGCAACTCTGCCTGCGCTCGACCGACCGGCGGGGCGACGCATTGGTGATCTTGGTGGTGCTGTTGCTGGAGTCGGCCGTGCAGTTGCTGCTGCTCGGAAATGCCGTGCTCGGGTTGGCCTGCCGGCAGCTGATGCTGGGGCTCCCGCTCACGTTCGTCCTCTACCTGCTCGGCACAGTGCTGCCCACCACGATCTTCGTTCAGGCCATCCTGGTGCCGCGTTACCGCGCGCTGACCGGTTCGTCGGCAGCCACCATCGTCCTCGGTGGCCTTACCTACGCCGCCCTGCATGTGCTCGATGCCTGGACGCTGTTCGGTTCGCCACGCGAGGCAGTGCTCTCCGTGCTGGTCGTGACGATGCTCTATGCGGTACCCGGTGGGTTCAAGACGTTCTTGACGGTGCGTACCGGCAACGCCTGGGTGCATGCCTGGGCCTATCACGCCGTCGCCCCCCACCTGTTGCAAGACGCACCATTGATCGTGCGGATATTCCGACTCTGATGGGGCGGCTGGCGGCCAGACGGGGCACCCCGAGCGTTGACGCAACGCTACGATGAACGTCACTACAACAGCCGATCCCCGGCGCCCCTCGTCCGTGTCTTCTCTGGGAGGCCTCCGTGGCCGCGAGCGATACCAGCGAGCAGCTGGGAGATCCCCGACTGAACACCACCACGGTCTCGGTGGCGCGTCGCTGGAACTACTGGCTCGGCGGGAAGGACCACTTCCCGGTCGATCGGGAGTCGGGTGACCGGATTGCCCTGGCGTACCCTGCGATCCGCACCGCGGCCCAAGAAGGCCGCGCCTTCCACGGCCGGGCCATCCGGTATCTTGCCAGGGAGGCCGGCATTCGGCAGTTCCTCGACATCGGCACCGGTCTGCCCGCACCCGACAACACTCACGAGGTTGCCCAGGCCATCGCACCCGAGTCCCGGGTGGTCTACGTGGACAACGACCCGATGGTTCTCGCCCACGCGCGAGCGCTCATGGTCGGATCGGCCGAAGGCGCCACCAGCTACATCGACGCTGACCTGCGGACCCCGGCCGACATCCTCGCCGCCCCAGAACTGGCCGCGACACTGGACCTGCGCAAGCCGGTAGCGATCCTCCTCGTCGCGGTGCTGCACTTCATCCACGACGAGGACCATGCCCGGCGCGTGGTAGCGGACCTGCTTGACGCGGTAGCGGCAGGCAGCTACATCGTGGCGACGAACGTGACCAAAGACGTCCTCGATCCGCAGGCCGCCGCGGCGTTCGAGGCGATGATCGCCGCCGGGCACGTCGACACCCGCCCCCGTGACCGGGACACCTTCGCTCGATTCTTCAGCGGTCTGGACCTGGTCGAGCCGGGGATCGTGCCGATCAGCGAATGGCGCCCGGACCGCGACCAGCATCCGGCGCCGGCCGAGGTGCCCATGTACGGCGCAGTCGCCCGCGTATAGCGCCGGCCCGCATCGGGTGGTATCTCCTGATCGAGTCGGAGGAGCCGGACTCGCTGACGCTGAGGCTGCTCCGGCTGGACGACAAGCATTACGTCGAGCACGCGATCGCGAAGGACGGCGAGACGCTGACCGCCGATGGCCCGTTCGCGATCGAGATCGACGTCAGCGCGCGCCACCGCCGCCAACAGCCGACTCAGGGCTCGTCGCCCGGGGTCACCAGGCCGTGCTCGTAGGCGTAGACCACGGCCTGGACGCGGTCCCTCAAGCCCAGCTTCATCAGGACTCGGCTCACGTGGGTCTTCACCGTGGGCTCCGAGACGATCAGGCGGTCCGCCAGTTCGGCGTTGGACAGGCCCTTGGCCAGGAGACGGAGTACCTCCAGCTCGCGCTCCGTCAGGATCTCCGTCTGGGCGGCGGCCACGTCGGCCGGGGGTGTGCGGAGGAAGCGGGCGATCAGGCGCTGCGTCACCGCCGGGGCCAGCAGAGCCTCGCCCGCCGCCACCGTGCGAACGCCCTCGGCCAGTTGGCTCGGCGGGGCATCCTTCAGCATGAAGCCGCTCGCGCCCGCGCGGAGGGCCGAGTAGACGTACTGGTCCAGGTCGAACGTTGTCAGCACCAGGACCTTCGGAGCGTCGGGGCGGGCACGGATGCGGCGGGTGGCCTCGATGCCGTCCAGGTTCGGCATGCGGATGTCCATCATGACCACGTCCGGGCGCAGTTCGGCGGCGCGCTTGACCGCCTCCAGGCCGTCGGCCACCGCGTCGACGATCGTGATGTCCGGTTGCACGTTGAGCATGCTCGCCAGGCCGGAGCGGACGAGGGCGTGGTCGTCAGCGACCAGAACGTTGATCATGGCTGCTCCCTCGGCAGGCGGGCGCGCACGACGAAACCGTCGCCGTCCGGGGCGGCGTGGACGGTGCCGCCGTACAGGCGGGCGCGCTCGCGCATCCCGACCAGGCCCTGGCCGTTGTCGCCGGTGCGGTCCGGGCGGACGCCGTCGTTGCGGATCTCCAGGTCGATCCAGCCGGGCTGATAGTCGACGGCCACGCTGGTGCGGGCCGCGCTCGCGTGCCGGCGTGCGTTCGTCAGCGCTTCCTGGACGATTCGGTACCCCGCGAGGTCGACGCCGGCCGAGACGGTCCCGCGGGTGCCGGTCGTCGTGAGCTCGACCCGCACGCCGGCGGCGCTGACCTCGTCGACGAGGTCCGGCAGCCGGTCCAGCGTCGGTTGCGGTGCCAGGGTCGGCGCCTCGTCCCGCAGTACATCCAGAACATGACGCATCTCGGTCAACGCCTCACGGGCGGTGCGCCGCGCGGCGGCGATGTGCTCGCGAGCGGTCTGCGGCTGGAGGAGGACCAGCTCCTCGGCGGCGCCCGCCTGCACCGCGATGATCGACAGCGAGTGCGCGACCACGTCGTGCAGCTCGCGGGCGATCCGGGCCCGCTCGCGGGCGGCCGCCTCCTCAGCCTGCGACCTGGCCCGCAGCGCCTGGTTGGCGCGCTGGCGGACGAGCCGGCCGCACGTCCACGCGCCGGCGACGAAGAACCCGAGGATGAGCAGCTGGCCGACGCTGACGGGACTTCCGTAGTACCCGAGGGGATAGAGCGACAGCATCGCGCCCAGCGTGGCCAGCCCGGCCAGCACGGCGACCGTCAGCGGGGCCACGTGCAGCGCGGCGGAGAACGTCGCCACGAGCAGGCTCGGGAACGGGAAGGTGCTGTCCTCCCAGCCCTCGATCGCCCACACCCGCACGCCCAGCACCGCGATCAGCAGGGCGAGCGCGAGCAGCGGGGCGCGGCGGCGGTACAGCAGGGGAGCGGTGACCCCGAACGCGAACGCGACCCGCTCCCACCGCTCGCCCGAGCTGTTCGCGGCCAGTGCCTCGATGAGCGCCCAGCCGAACAGCAGCACGGTGATGCCGACGTCGACCCGCGTGGGCCGGTGCGGCACCCGGGCCAGTCCGGTCAGCGCGTCCATGCCGGGCACTGTTCCACGCCCGAGATGGACAAGGCATCCGTCGCGGGTCTCGAACGGGTCATCCCCGCGTCGTACGCGGCGGCGACCCAGGACCGACGTAACGGGCCTTGATCATCTCTACCGTCGTTCCTCGTTGCTTCTTGAGAGGAGATTCCCATGACGTCCTTGACCCTTCCCACGACCCAGGCCCGTCCGGTGCTGGGCTGGCTCGCGATCCTCGGCGGCACGGCGTCGGCCGTGGCCGGCGCGATCCAGCTGATCCTCCCGTCGGACACCGACCCGCTGATCAACGCCAACGAGCACGTGGTCCTCACCCTGCTGGCGGTCGCGTTCGTCGCCTGGATCCCGGGGTACCTCACCCTCGGCACCTCCGCCGGCAAACTGGGCAAGGCGGCCGGCATCCTGGCCGCGCTCGGCTGCGCGCTCCTCACGATCGGCATGACGAGCACGAACCTGCACGGTCAGGACTACGCGTGGTTCGGCGTCGTCGCGGTGCCGGCCAACCTGGCCTGGCTGGTCGGCTCGGTCCTGCTGGCCGTCGCGACCTGGCGGACCCGGACTCTCCCGCGCTGGCTGTCGATCGGCGTCGCGCTGGTCTGGGTGACCTCGATCATCCTGTCCCAGCTCGGCGGCAACCTGATCGCCGGCGTCATCTGGTGCACGCTCGGCGCGCTGCTGACGCGCGCGAACCGCTCCTGAACCACCATCCGCAGTCCGCTGACCGAGGCGGCCTTGCCTTATGCCCAGAGCGTGTTGTCGAGGGCTCAGTCGTTAGTGGCGGCTCTGCCGGTTCGTCGAGGGCTCAGCCCAGGGCTGCCAGGAGCTCCGGGCTCACCTCGATGACCAGGATCGTGCCGCCGGCCGGGTCGGCCAGGAACGCGGCCTGGCCGACGCCCGCGTCGATCGGGCCGGCCAGGACGCGGCCGCCCAGCGCCGGGGTCCGTTCGACGACGTCGGCGCAGTCGGCGACCTGGAGGATCGTCCGCCAGTGGGGCGGGGTGCCGGGCGGGTACATCTCGCCCATCAGGCTGATGCCGCCCACCACGCGGTTGCCGACGAGCCACTCGTGGTACTCCATGTTGGTCTCGGTCTCACCGGCGCGTTCGGTCCAGCCGAAGACCTTGCCGTAGAAGTCGACGGCGGCGGGCACGTCGCCGGTGCACACCTCGCTCCAGCACACGGCGCTCGCCTCGTCGATGACCTGGGCACCGGCGAAGCGGCCGCGCTGCCAGACCGCGAACACGGCGCCGCCCGCGTCGGCGAAGAGGGCCGTGCGGCCGCGGGTGGCGACCTCGGTCTCGGGCTGGAGCACGGTACCGCCCGCGTCCACCACCAGTTGGGCGGTGGCCTCGATGTCCTCCGTCGAGACGTGCGTGAGCCACATCGACGGCCGGCCCGGGGCGTCGACCAGTCCGGCGACGGCCAGGTCGCGCAGCAGGAACACCGTCGAGCCGTCCTCGGCCGTGGTCGCCGTCCAGCCAAGAAGCTCCTGGTAGTAGGCGGAGGCGGCCGCGGCGTCGGCGCTGTGGAGCACCGCCCAGCAGGGTGTCGCGGGACCGTACCCTCGAACTCGCACAGCTGTTCCTCTCGCGAACCGCAGATCTTCTGGGCAGACGATAGGCAAACGTCTGACTTTCCGAGATCCTCCTAAGGGATCACAGTTCTTGCGCATGTGGCTAGACATCCATGCCCTGCGCTACGGAACGTGACCCGCTCTACGCTGGGTGGCGTGGCTGAGGAGAACTCCGGGCGGCGGGCCCAGGTGCGCGACGCGGCGACCATGCGCGCACTGGCGCACCCGGCGCGCATCGCGATCGTCGACCGGCTCTTCACCGGCGAGCCGGCCACGGCCACCGAGCTGGCCGAGGTGAGCGGGCTGTCGCCGAGCGCCACCAGCTACCACCTGCGCGAGCTGGCCAAGGCGGGCATGATCGAGGAGGCGCCCAGCCGCGGGGACGGCCGCGAGCGCGTCTGGCAGAGCCAGCTGCGCGGCCTGAACGTCGAGACGCCGCCGGAGCGGGGTGCGGCCGAGCGGGCCGCCGACCGGGAGCTGACGCAGCTGTACCTCGACCGCGAGGAGCAGCGCGCCCGCGAGTGGCTGGCGCGGCGGGACGACGAGCCATACGAGTGGTACCGAGCCGCAACGGCCGCCGGCGTCCAGGTGGTGGTCACGGCCTCGGAGATGGAGCAGCTCAACGCCAAGATTCTGGCGATCCTGGAGCCTTTCGCGCGGCGGAACCGGACAGATCCCCCGGACGGCGCCCGCTCGGTGGACGTGAGCTACCGGGTCGTACCCCGGCCGTAGCCGCTCCCACTCCCATGATCAATGGCGCGATCTGGCTGTCATAGCAGCCAGAAGTTTCCCATGATCATGGGCCGGGTGGCTGGCGGCTGAGCTTCGCGCTCGTTGGGGCGGAGTCGGGGCCGCGGGTGCCGCGCCGTGGTCGGCTCGCGCGCCGCCAGGCGCTCGGGTGCGGTGTTTGGGGCTCGGTCGGCGCTCGACTTTGGCCGGCTCGGGGTTTGTGGGCGCTCGATTGCGGCCGGACACCTGGTGCACGCTCGGCCGGCGCGCGCCCCGCTGGCCTCCGCGTCGGCCACGCGCGCCGGGCTCGGGCTCGGGCTCTTGCGCACCCGAATCGCGCATCGGGCTCGGGCGCCGGCTTTCGCACCCGGTTCTCGCGCCGGGTTCTCGCGCGCTGGCTCTCGCGCCGGTCTGTCCCGCGCCCGAATCGCGCGCCCGGGCTCGGGCCCGGTTCCCGTGCGCCGGTTCCCGCGCGCCCTTCCACCCGATTTGATGCATCAAGAACGATGCATCAGAAGTGATGCATCGAAAGCAATGTATCAAAATCGATGCATCAAGGCTCATGTAGAAGCGTGCTCGTTGCGGCGGGACGTTGGCACGTCGCCGGTGTAGACAAGGGGAGATACGAAGGATTATTTTCGAAGTATGTCCTTCACATCTCCCCGTGACGTGTACCTGCTCGCGGCCGCGCGTGGAGTCTCGATGCTTGGGGACTTCCTCGCCGCTACCTCGCTCGTGCTCGCCTTCCAGGAGCGCGGCGCCGGCGGTACCGCCGTGGCCGCGGTGCTCATCGCCTCCGTGCTGCCCGTCGTCGCACTCGCGCCGCTCGCCGGGCGGCTGGTCGACCGGGTCGACAGCCGGATCCTGCTCACCACCGTCGGGCTGGCCCAGGCCGGCGTCTGTGCCGCCATGGCGTTCACGACCAGCACCTGGGTGCTCGTCGGGCTCGCCGCCCTGCTCGCCGCCGGGGTCGCGATCACCACGCCGACGTTCAGCGCGCTGCTGCCCGAGGTCGCGGGGGTTGAAGGGGTCGGGCGGGCCATGGCGATCGCGCAGACCGCCAACTCCGTCGGGTCGCTGGCCGGGCCGGCCCTCGCGGGTGTGCTCGTGGGAGCGTTCGGGCTGCGGGCACCGCTGCTCATCGACGCCGGCACGTACCTCGCGGTGGTGGGGGCGGGGCTGCTCCTGCGAACCCGGCGCAGGGTGTCGGCGCACGAGCGGGCCGATGGCGGTACCACCGGATGGAAGATCCGACACGAACCGATGCTGTGGCCGCTCATGCTGCTCGTCGCCGCGCTCGTCCTCGCGCTCAACGTCAACATGGTGGTCGGCGTGTTCTACATCCGCGAGACGCTCGGCGGGAGCCCGGCCGAGTTCGGGCTGGTCGAGGCGGCGTGGACGGCCGGCATGCTGGGCGGCGGGTGGCTGGCGGCGGCCCGGGCCAGGGATGACAAGGCGCTCGGGCGCGCGCTGGTGGGGTTGCACCTGGTCACCGCCATTGCGGTCCTGCTGTCGGGCTTCGCGACGATGGTGTGGATGTTGTACCCCTTGTGGCTGCTGGGCGGCGCCATGAACGGGGCCGAGAACAACTTCCTCGGCGTGCTCGCGGCGCGGCGGGTGCCGGCGGCCGTGCGCGGGGCCTTCTTCGCGCGGTTCGGCGCGGTGATCAACGGCGCCAACCTTGTCGGCTACGCGGCGGGCGGGGTGCTGGTGGGGCGGTTCGAGCCGCGGCACATCGTGCTCGCCTGCGGCGCGGCGGGCGTGCTCACCGTGCTGCTCCTCGGGCCGGCGCTCTGGCGGGCTAGTGGACGGTCAGCAGCTGCTTCGTCACTTCCCGACACGTCTTCGCCCCGTAGTCCTTCCCCAGCGAGCTCGGGTAGTGCGCCATGATCCCGATGCTCCAGCCGTCGTTGACCGCCATGCAGGCGATGTGCCACTGCCCGTCGTCCCGCGACAGCCAGCCGTTCTTGATCGCGGTCGTCTTCTGCACGTCGGCGGGCAGCACCTCGATCGGACCGAATCGGCCCGGGCCGCGCACGTTGCGCATCTCGTTGAGCAGCCAGCCGGTCCACTTCGGGCCCGCCGCGCGGCCGTCGGCGATGCACTTGGCCAGCCGGGCCACGTCGCGGGCGGACATCTGGGTCAGGCTCCAGGAGTTCTGCGTGCCCTTCGTCTCGGTGAGGCCGCAGAGGCTGATCATGCGCTTGATCGAGTTCAGGTTGCCGTTCTGGACGTGGTACTTGAACGTGTTCTCCGTCTCGGAGTCGCGGATCATGCGCGTGAGCTCGGCGAGCGCGGCCGAGCCGGGCTGCTTGTTCTGCTCGGCCTGGCGGCGCAGCCAGTCGGCCGCCACCCAGGCCTTTGACATCGACGCGGTGTCACTCGTCGTGTACGGCGTGGAGCCGTACAGCTGCCCCGTCACGTGGTCGTAGAACGCCCACGACCAGAAGCCCTTCACGTTCATCGTGACCGGGTTGGTCGGCGTGAAGAGCGGACCGCTGGGCGACGGGGACGGGGACGGGGCGGGCGACGCGGCGGCGGCCTCCGTGGACGCCGTCGCGGCCGGGACGTGATCCTGCTTCGCCGCGGGCTGCTTCGAGCAGCCCGTGAGCAGCGCCAGGGCAAGCGCGATCACGGCGAGGGGGCGTCGCACCAGAGCAGAGTACGCCGTTGTGAGAATGACCGCCCGCTGCGGTTGACCAGCCAGGCGTGGGGCACCATGGGCGTTGTGCCTGCACTGCAGCGGCCCCGAGTCGGCCACATCCAGTTCCTGAACTGCCTTCCGATCTACTGGGGCCTCATGCGCTCGGGCGCGCTGATCGACGTCGACCTGCACAAGGACTCGCCGGAGCGGCTCAACACCGCGCTCGTCGCCGGTGACCTGGACATCGGCCCGATCTCGCTGGTGGAGTACCTGCGCAACGCCGACGATCTGCTGCTGTTGCCCGACCTCGCGGTCGGCAGCGACGGCCCGGTGCTGTCGGTCAATGCGGTCTCGACGGTACCGCTGGAGCAGCTCGACGGCCGCCGTGTGGCGCTCGGTGCGACGTCGCGGACCGGCGTCCTGCTCGCGCAGATGTACCTCGAGACGCGAGTCGGCGTGACCCCACAGTACTTCCAGAGCCCGCCCGACCTGGCCCGCATGCTGGACGAGGCGGACGCCGCCGTGATCATCGGCGACGTGGCCCTGCGTGCGCTGCACGACGCGCCGCAGCACGGCTGGCAGGTCACCGACCTCGGCCAGGCGTGGCGCGACTGGACCGGCCTGCCGATGGTCTTCGCCGCGTGGGCGGTCCGCCGCGACTTCGCGCTGGCGCACCCCGGGCTGGTGAAGGACGTGCACGAGGCGTTCCTCCGGTCGAAAGAGCTGTGCCTGACCGAGCTGGACGAGGTGGCTGAGGCCGCGGCCCGCTGGGAGACGCTGTCGGCGGCGACCCTGGCGCGGTACTTCCGGGCGCTGGACTTCTCCCTCGGCGAGCGCCAGGTCGCCGGCGTGCGCGAGTTCGCCCGCCGCGCCGCCGACCTCGGTGCCGCCCCCGCGCTGCCGCCGGACGGCCCGTACTTCTTCGAGGGCTGACACCGCCCCCCAC